>JAZOAO010000033.1:0-120355 GCA_045595505.1 Acutalibacteraceae bacterium
AACGAGGAAGGCTTATGAACTTTCTCTCGTAAGACAGAATCGGGAAATGCAAAAATATTTAAAGAAAGGAATGATGTGAATTCAAGTGTTAAATGTCCCTGCTTTAGCTGGGGCAAGCAGAGCAGTCGGCTATCCGCCGACCGCAAAAATTACGGGCAGTAGCCCGAACCCACTTAAGAAATGAGGTGCATTATGCAAGAAAACCGAAAGAGAGATAAAACTCTCACAGTCCGACTTACAGAGTCGGAAAAAGCGCTCATTGAAAAGAAAGCAAAGCGTGCAAATATGAATCTAACAGAATACATAATTGCAGTTTCTAACAAGAGCAAAATCAATGTTGCCGAAGACACCAAACCCTTGTTGGTTGAGCTTAAACGAATCGGTAACAACATAAATCAGATTGCTATGAAGATAAATTCAGGAGCGTTAAGCTCATATAACTTCACTGAAGTAATCAATATGCAACGAAAGATTTATGAACAAATGCTGGAATTGGTAGGTAAAAACTGATGGCAACATTTCAATACATCAAAGAAACCAACCAAAGCATTGCAGCTATGAAAGGCTTAATATCTTACTGCACTCAAGAGAAAAAAGTCTATGACAAGTTAAGTGAAAAAAGACTTGTTGGTGGAGTGAATTGTGATGGTGAAAATGCCTTCACTGAGTTTATGGTAACTAAGAAAAGTTACGGCAAAGTGAAAGGTACTAACTTCTATCAGTACGTTCAATCCTTCTCTCCCAGCGAAGATATTACGCCTGAACAGGTTCATAAAATCGGCTTGGAGTTTGCTGAAAAAGCGTGGCAAGGTCACGAAGTTTTAGTTACAACTCACTCCGATGCTGACCATCTTCATAACCATTTCGTTATCAATTCCGTTAGCTTTGAAACGGGATTGAAGCTCAACCAACCACCCAATACTGTGGTTAAACTTCGAGGTTTGAATGATGAGCTTTGCAAAAAGTATGGCTACTCAACTCTGGAAACTTACACAGACAAGGGTGACAGTTTATCAGCAAGAGAGTATCGAGCTGCTGATAATGGTCAGAGTTGGAAATTTAAATTGATGGCAGACATCAATGACGCTATGAAGCGTAGCGGTAGCCGAAACGCTTTCATAAAAGAAATGAATAAAAAAGGCTACCAAGTGTTATGGACAAGCGAAAGAAAATATATCACCTTCACTTGTCCAAATGGAAAGAAATGTCGTGATATTAAGCTTCACGACAAAAATATGTAAAGGAGAATATTGAATATGAACTACAACTCAGAAAACAACTATACGCAAGAAAAGAACTCTACCATAGCAAATTTGGTGGAGAGAAACTCACAGAATATGCAAAACCTTATGCAGAGTTCAATGCCAGTGATGGTTCCGATACAGGAAAAGGATTGGGATACAATGCTGGACATCCTGCAGACCAACGCAGAGCTTTATCCGAAGGTGTTGGAGATGTTTACCGAACTGATTACGGTGGAAGAGATGAATCAACTGCTGGAAGATTGGTCAGAAATGGAACAGACGAAATTCAATCAGGCGTTGACAGATGCGAAAACAGTGCTACATTCCCAACAGGTTCAAGCGGAGAATATCCTTCGTCAGATGAAGGATTACGAACAACAGGTTGGGAAGACTCTCGAAAAGATTACGAGAGATTCATTGGCAAAGGGTTCGGATCTTCAGGAAGAAATACTGAAAGCCACGAAGCAGTTGGACATAAAAACATCTCTTATCCACTTGGCGATATGCGTGGGCTCATCGGTGGCGGCATCGGTAATCTCGGTGATTCTCTTTCTTCAGTTTTCATAACTGATGATGAGGATGAGGAAGAACGTCGCAAGCGTATTCAGGCTGAAGAGAATGGTGAAGCTGTCGGTGCGTTGTTAGGTCTTGCAGCAGGTGCTGTTATGAGTGCATACGATGACCAGTCCGATGACGATGATGGTCTGACTATGGAAGAATTATAAGAAAGGTGGTGAAAAAGTATGAAGAATCATGGCTACAAAGTTAAAATTGTAGAAGTCAATTACAATGGCAATAGTGAAAAGTTTGATAAATTTGTTCAGTCAGTTGTACGTGACTATGTCAGCGAAGACGCTACAGAACCGGACGAGGATGCGTCTGAAAATATTAGTATGACTATCGCATAATTGTCTGGATATTAGAAAAAGGATGTGATATGTTGTTGGTGTCACAATAACATATCCATCCGTGACAAGAAAACGAAAGGAGAATAAATATGAACATACTGTTGAGAGTATGGTTGTACTCAAGACTTTCCCGTGACGAAGATATCGAGTTGCATTCGTTAACCAACCAACAAAATATCCTGCGTGAATATGCTTTGAAAAACGGTTATGAAGTAGTTGGTGAATCAGCTGATGACAATATCAGTGGTATGCATTTCAATCGTGAAGGTATAAATAGAATATACGAAGCAGTTGAAGAAAAAAAGATTGATGCGGTTATCGTAAAGGATTTATCCCGATTAGGTCGTCACAGAACACAGACTGCACTGTTCATTGATTTCCTCAGAGAGAACGATGTAAAAGTGCTTTCCGTAACAGAAAACATTGACACAAGCAACGAAGATGACGAGCTTATGATTGGCTTCAAAGGAATCTTCAATGATATGTATGCCCGTGATATTTCCAAGAAAATCCGAGCAGGTTATCTTCAAAAACAAAAGCAAGGAATTGTTATGATTCCACCATTCGGTTATTACAAGGATAAAAATACAGGTGAGGTTGTGATAATTGAAGAGTGTGCTGAAATCGTAAGAAAGATATATTCGCTATACCTTGAAGGCTATGGAATAAAGAATATAGCAAAATATCTTAACGAACAGAAAATAAAATCGCCCAGCTACTATCAGAAAAAGTATCTGAACAAAAAACAAGGTTACCATAAACCCGAAATCACAAGCAGAGGTCTTTGGGAACACACTGCGGTAAAAAGAGTGCTTGAAAATGAGTTCTATTCCGGAACTCTTGTATGCCACCAATCATACACAAGTAAAATAAATAAAGTCAGAAAGTTACTTCCAGCCGAAGAACACTTCAGACATGAAAATGCTGTACCTGCAATCATATCAAGAGAGATATGGGAACAGGTACAGTTTTTACTTGAACACAAGCAACAACGAATCGTAAGAGCTTCGGCAGGTCAGGTTGCTCATAGATACACAGGTTTATTAAAGTGTGGTGACTGTGGTTGTACCTTCGTCTGCAAGAAAAGATATCGAAAAGACTTACCCGTCAGATATGAATATAACTGCAACGGTTACCACAGATATGGCAAAGAAAATTGCACCTCTCACCGAATCGGACAAGAGGTGCTTGACGAAATAGTTTACAATGAGCTTCAGGAAATCAAAAAGTATGCCAAGGAATCATTCGAAAAAAGTGATGTGAAACTCAGACAATGGTTAGCATCAAAGTCAAAGGTTAATAAGAAAATTGAAAGAATCCAAGCACAGTTACGCCTGCGAAAAGAAGACCAACAAGCAATACTCTTGGAAAGAATCCGTGACAGAGAACACGCTGATGTTTACACGGAAATGCTCACAAGCTGCGAAAGCGATATCGAAAGGCTTGAAGTAAGGCTCAAGGAACTTCAGGATATTGATGAAACCGTAAAAAAGAGAAGATCTGAAATGAAAAGCAGTATTGAAATGCTGGAAAGCATCGTAGAAGATGGTGCAATATCCGACACCAACCTGCGAATGTTGGTTGATGTTATAACGATTTATGAAACTGAAGATGGCTTGAAAATAAGCGTAAAGTTCAATGGCGACTTCCCTTACCACAAAGACTACTATGACGAAAACGGCAATATGGTAGATAAGCTTCAGGAATCCTGGTGGTACGATATCGACGATTGGGAATGCGATGGTGATGAGGTTGAGGTAGTTGGTTGAAAACAGTATTGAAAAAACAGGAACTGCGAAAGCAGTTCCTGTGGTCTTATATTATCATTTTATACTTAGATAAGCACCTAATATTAATCAAATGCAGTTATTATAGTATCAAGAAGTTTCTTCATCTTTGCCCAATCGTCAACATTGAATTGTTCCTTTTGATTTTTGATATCTGCCTTGTACTTTACAAATGATTTTTTTATAAAATCTTTTTCTGTGATTTTCCCTTGGTATCCAACAAGTTGTTCTTCGCCTAGTTTACATTGCACACGGCTTTCCCAAGTTATAGGAAAAAATTCATTATCTTCCGATTTAAGAAAAGTATCTGGAAGATATAATTCAATTGAACAAGCTTTTTCATTTATGTCATCGAAAACTCTTTTTCCGTTTACAGCAATAGTTGGATATCTTTTAGCAAATTTTATGGATGGATAATTTAGTATTCTGCAATTTTCTGGTAATGTAATAATATCATATTCCAACTTTTTCTTAGCGTGAACACCAATAGTATCATTATCAAAAATTGCTATAAATCTTGCTTTTAATTTGGATGTTATAAAAGTTTTGAGGTTGTTTGATATTGCATCTATACCACCTTGTCGTCTTTTATCTTTGGCATATTCAAAATCCATAAAATAGTAAAGATTATATAGATGTGGATATATATTTTTGAGCGAGAATTCAAGTATTTCTTTATCGCTTGTACCTTCTACTAAAACAATTGTTTTTTCGGTGGGTTCACCAATCTTCAACTCATCTATTGAATCATAGCTCCAATCCAATATTTCATTTAAATATACACAAACCTCTTTATTTTTATCAATACACTCAAGGATAAGTCGAATTGTATACAAGGGGTCAAACGCACTATATAAACACCCAAAAAAGCTTTCTGAATTATAATCGGTTAAAGAATGAAACACAATTTTATCACATTCTGTTTTAGGTTTTATACCATCAGGAATATCATTGTTTTTAATGATGAAATCAAAAAGTGAATTGTTTAATCCATATACAGCATATTTTCTTACGGAATTCTTCCATTTTCGGAATGTGACATATTTTTCAATTCTTTCTTGAGCAACAGAATCATAATCTTCAAAATCAACACCTAGATGGTACAATAGATTATGATAATCTAAACAATACTCTTTGTTTAGCTCAAACTCTGTTTTTACTGCGTTTAAGGTATATCCAGCAGAATTTAACCTATCAATTGCTTTTTGAACTGTTGTTGAATATTTGTATTCTGTATGCGGTGTTTCTTCTTTATCTAACTCATCATATTTAACATTTTCTGTTACTACTAAATCCTCGTCAGTGAAAAATAAACCTAACGTGTATCTGTCGAAATAACTTTTCCAATATAACAAGGATAATCTTCCTACCATTAAATCAACATTGGCTCCCATTTTTTCACTCCCTTATAGAAATATACTTTACAGACCTAAATAATGAATTCAGGTAACATAAATCTGTTGATAAAAACTGAGTTGTTGCACCTTTCCTTTGCTATAAAGGATCTCATTTTATCGTCAAAAGTTAGAAGATATGTGCTTTGGTCAATGCAAAGAGGTTTGGTTTCGTTAAACTTTGTTTTATCCATAATCCCCATACATAACATATCAAAAATATCGTTTTTCCTTAATTGTTGTGCATTATCGATCCATGCTGAAAGCATATATTTTATATATTTTGATTGATAATATGAGAAGCCTTTGTTTATGAAGATATCTACAATTTCATCTTTTGCATAAGTTATAAAAGTTGAATCATTTGCTAAATTATCTCTAATTGTTTTCATCGTATTTGAATTTGTAAAAAGACCGGTTTTAACATTTTGAGCAGTAGTACACATAATAGAGAGCAAGTCATCTTTATTATCAAGCACACCTTCTACGGCATCTGTTATCATATGAATAATAACACAGTTTTGAGTCAACAATTCCATGTATTTCTTTTTTAGGTATTGCTCTGATTTGTTTCTATCAGCATAACCTGAATATAAACTTTCAGAAAGTTGCTCTAAATAATCTTCCATGTAATTGAGTTCTTTACCCATTAATAACATTAAATTATCTTGAACATTTTTGTCTAATTTTGGGTTGGTTTTAAAATGGTAATTAGCATATAATAAAGTTAATATTTCAAGGAAAACAAAGGCAAAATTTGATTCTATTTTAATTTTTTCATCCAATAGTTTGTATGCATATATATTTAAATCTTTCAAACTTGCCATTTTGATAAACGTGAGTTCATTATCGCTAAAAATATACTGTGGTAAATTGTTATGAACTCTTAGGTGATTTTTATATATAAAATCAATCATATTAGAAAGAAAATCTGGTGTGTCACGAAAATGAACAAATATTTCAATTAATGCTGATGCTGTTATGCATTTATCTTCACAATTGTTCAAAAATTTCTTTAAGTTAACAACATCTAGTTTTGGAACACTGTCGCCCATGTTCAGTTTATCTCTGCCATAGTACCAATAAAAAGCATTTGCATCTAAACCTATCATCTAAAAATCCCCTTCATAAGTATTTAAAACATACATATGTGTTTTTTAGTAGTTGCTGATACAGTTATTATAGTTGTACACAATACTAAAATCAAGAGTCGTAAATAAATCAAAAATCACTGCTCTTACTAGAAGAACAGCAGTTTTTTGACGATTTTTTATTATATTAGTTCTTCCGACAATTCTTCGACATTGTAATAAAGTCAATTCCAAAAGTTGTTTATGAGTTTTGCAATAGCTATATAAATATTAGGAATATCCGCAAATTCATCAGGTCGATAATTACAGATGCAGTGTCAGTAACAAAGAGCATAGGGCAATATTTTTATTGAATTTCAGTAGCAAAAACCTTATATTATAATTATTACATAGAAAGGTATCAACTAAATGCAGAAAGATTACTTAAGCAATAAGGATTTTATAACTTGTACGGAGTACAAATCGCATTTTCAAAAGCTTTACAATCAAAACAAACTAATGCTCATTATGATGTGTAATGATATAGCAGTCAGAATTAATCATATTGAATTACTATGTGCATCTTATTCTGATTTTCGAAATTGTTACCAATCATTATCTAATGATGAAAAATCATATTATTCAGCAAAATTAAAAGATTTTATTATTGTTGAAGATATAATATATCATGCACGAAAATCAGTGGATCAAATGATATATGGTTTATGGATTAATAAAGTTGGAATTAATAATATTAACGATAAAACTAAAGAAATTGATTCCATTGGAAAATATCTTAAACGACAGGCTAAATATAAAGTTATAGATGAATTTGATTCGTTTTATGACTTTATAGAAAAATTAAATGAAATATCTAATTCTTATAAACATTCAGTCAGTGATTTTTCACACATTGAAACTGATTTAAATATCAACCCCAATAACCCTGTGTTTTGTTCATATACTTTTAAAGAAAACGATAATGACATCAAGATTGAACTATACGAATTGATTGAACAGATTAAAAAAATGTTTGAACATTTTCTTAATTGTATATAAAACAGTAGTTAAAACTAAAAAGCCCCGTTAGAAAGGCAGAAACCTGCAATCCTAACGGGGCAACTTGCTTTATTTAATTAGTTCTTCCGATAAATCTTCAACATGGTCATAAAGCCAATTCAAAAAATTATTTATGAGTTTTGCAATAGCTTTATAAGTGTCAGGAATATCTGCAAGTTCATCAGGACGATAATTACACATACAGTGCCAAAAGTACAATACATACGGCATTGCTTTTATATCATACTCCGTCAATGGAAACTTTTCTGTGAATTGCCTAATATATTTTTTCAGCCCGTCTGCATCGATTTTACCTGTAACACAAGCTGGACTTGAAAAGACATAAGAGGTTATAACATCCAAACAAATCGGCAACCGACACGCTGAACTCCAATCAACAACAGTAAAATCATTGTTATGTATGATTGCCTGACCTATGTGATAATCCCCGTGCGAATTTGCATAAGTCAGTTTTTTGGCATCTATGCGGAATTTTGATATTCTTTTGAGATGCCGGATTTGTTCTTCCCAAATCGGAACTATGTTCGATTCACTTGCCTTTTTCGCCTTTGCGATTTCTTTTTTATATTGCAATAATTTCTTGTAAACTGTTTTGGTTGAAAAGAAGTCTTTGCCAAATCGTAATGATAACCCCTCATAATCTTTCAACAATAATGCGGTTTGTCCGAGAAAATCTGCTGATTTACTTATAAACCAATCAGGTGCAGTATTCACAGATAGGGATACACCATCAATAAACTGCTGAACGGTAAACTGAAACTCAGATGTTTTTACTACATAAGTATCATTTTTGCTTTTCAGAAATCTTGCAACTTTAATTCCGTGATTATAAAGATGTTCGGTGAGTTCTCCTTCGTTTTTTACATTTTCCATATACAACGGCAAAACTTTAACTATGTATTTGCTTGCATCTGTGTTAATTAGATAAAGCTCAGTGCCAAAATGCTTATCAAGGAGCTCTATATCAGATATTTTTAAATTAAAATTACTTTCTATTATATGTTTATTCACTGCTATTCCTCCAAATATTTATGTTAACAAAAATCTGAAAATGGGCGCAAAAATGCCGTAGAAAGCAACCCTCATTAGTGGGTACTTCCTACGGCTGGTTTTAGGCATAAAAATAACACACCCTAAAGTGTGCTACAACCGAAAGTTATAGTATTCACGAAAGGTTACTTTAAAACGGCACAACAACATAGAGGCCTATGCCCCGATAATCGTTTGCACCACATATTCAGTTTAAGATTCGATTACCTCATAAAAAACTTTCATACAATTGTTCTCCTTTCGATATCTGCTTTGCAGATTTATTTAAGTTTAATATAACATAAACAGTATGCCTTTTCAATAACAAAAATGAATATCACATTGATTGAAACAACATATTAAATATGCTAAAATGTATCCATACAACACTGAGTATAAAAATCAGAGTGATGTATAAAATTTAGAGCATTATACATATATTTGATTTTTATAAAAACAAATTTATACCACACTTATGCGGAGTTGAGGCTTATGAATAGAGAAGAATGGGAAGAATTATTATATGAACAAGATCGAAAACTTTTAGTGAAAAATCAGTTACCTGAGCATGATGAATTATTGAATACGCTTCGTTCATTGATACCAACCACGGGGAATATCAATGAAATGTTCTGTAATATGTTTTTCAGCGAATCGGTAGAGCTGATAAAACATGCCTTTTTCCTATACGAAGACGGCTACTTTGATTGTGCGTTCTATTCCTTGCGACAGTCTATAGAAAACATGAATAATATGCTCCTATCTGCTGTTGATGCTGAAAAGTTTGAAATATGGAAAGAGAAAGGTAGATTTCCTACCGATAAGGCAGTTAAGGATTTGCTTAGCCGACAAAATGATGCTTACAATGAAATTAAAACTGCTATTCCGGAATTCTTTGAAGAGTACAATGAACTGCTTAAAAAATCAAACAAATATATCCACAAACAAGGTTTTGACACTTTTTATGTTAACAACAACATTCCGAATAAAGGAAATAAAGACGAACGAACAAATCTTTTTCTTTCTTTTTTGAAATATGCCATAGGAATGATGTTAATTATGAATATTGCATTAGATCCATTGTCTTTGGCTCTTTCTGATTTTGAAGTTGATTCTCATATACCTTTTGATCCAATGACAGAACCGATTCCTATAAATATATTTGAAAAGTATTTATCGTTAGATATAATTGAAAAAATTAAAACAACTGAGCACTATACCACTATTAAAGAGCATTTTCTAGGTATGGAAAAGTTAAATGACGCAACTTATGCCGTATTACGATACAACCACTATGACGTAGAACAACTAGACGAAATAGAAAAGCAAATAAATCAATTGGATTTATCTCAAACTCTGCTGTTCTGTATTTTAAAGAACGGTATAAGAGCGACGCATTTTTATTGGGATTATGGTATTTTAGGATATTCAACAAGTTACCAACCTAAAGTTCATTTGAGCGAATATTGTTCAAATCAGTTTGATGGATATTTACAAGGCGATGGCAAATGTAATTACTCATGGAAAGGAATGTATATTAGCGTTTTTAAAGCACTGGATTCATATTTGATAATTCAACATGATGAACCGCTTAAAGAAGACGAAACCATATCAGTAAAATATTTGGTCAAAGTTGCTAATCAGCGTTATCAAAACGAACTAAGTAATTTTTAATGCAAAACATTAGGCACGAGAGGTTTGCTCTCGTGCCTGTTGCTTATATATATGATATCTTTGCAGCCCTTTTCTATTGTTCTTGAATCAATATTTTGCATACGGCACACCAACTCTAACTGATTATATTCTTTCAGTTGTTCGGTTATACCGTCAGTCTGCTTTTTTATTCTACTTAACTAAGTTGCTTTACAATTGCCTTAAATTCTTCTGTATCGCGCACACAGTTAAGTTCATCGTGAATCAACCATTTATCACGAAGAATTTCGCAAACGGGATGTGTGTCGGAAGTTTCAAAGTCGGTTCTTTTTATTGTTATTTCACCAACTAAGACAGCGCTATATTTCTGTTCATCTGGACGATTATCAAAAGCTTTCGCGTTATCAACAGCCACCTGTAAATATTTGAATGTGTTGTCATAATCACTCATAAGTGCATATCTTTTGGCAATGTCGAAATTGAGCCATACATCGCCCCAATCAGTTTGTGGACGGTTACCATCAAGGATAAGCTTTTCAAGTTCAAAAATCTTATTTATTGCAATGAACTCGGTTTCAACATCTACAACATCTGCATCGGCTAAAAGCCAGATAAAGGACTTCAAAAATTCATAGCTTTGCTTTATTGCACTTCTTAAGAAAGGCAGTTCTTCATCTTTTTCCAATGCCCACCACATCTGCCGTTCTTTGCAATACTCCATTGCCGGAAAGGTTTCATAAATTTGTTTACCAAGTTCTTTTCTATCGTGCAAAATATGGTGAAAAGCAAGTCGTGATGCAGCTTCAAGCTTGAGATTTATATCAGGACAGTATTTCATTATTCTTTCGCCAAGAGCAATGATTTCTGAATCATACTTTTCCATGTTTTCTTTCCATTCAGGTATATTACCGTCATCATCACCTGAACTAAAGAGTGCATACATAAGTTTATCTAAAAGCACATAGTTATTTGGAAATTCTGCAACACCTTTACGAGCAATAGTTATACATTCATCAATGTTACCTTTGCTCATTGCGAGTTGGAATTCATCAAGATATTTATTAACAGCTTCTTTTTCTGCAGTTTCATCAACACCCATAAGTCTGTCTGTAGAAATCCCAAAAAACCCGGCAATAGTTGGTATTAACTCAATATCAGGGTAGCAGTTGTCATTTTCCCAACGAGATACAGATTGACATGAAACACCAAGAACTTCAGCAAACTCTTCTTGGGTGATTTCTCTTTCTTTCCTTAACCTTTTTATGGTTTCGCCTATATTTAATTTCATAACAAAAACCTCTCTTTCATAATTGAAAGTAGCGCTTCTTTCTGAATACATTGTGCCATATCACAAAAATAATTACAATATCACGAAAAGAGAGTTTTTATCACGGTAATGGTGAATTGGAAAAATTAGTGTTTATATGCTACAATTATTATAAAAACTCCCAACCTTTTATAATTTTCTGTGTCTATATAAGTGAAAGCAGCTTTCAAGGAGGTCAAAATGAACAGAACAGATGCTGAAAAACGGACAACTGAATATTTAAAGTCTGTCTTTGGTTTCGCTTTGAAAAAGTGTCGTAGCATTGAAGATGCAGAAGATTTATCTCAGGAAATCATGGCAAAGGTTTATATTGCTTTAATTAAGCGTGATGATATTGAAGATGTTTCAAAATTCATATGGACCATTGCGCATAACTGTCTGAGTAATTATTACCGAGATAATAACCACAGTTTCACAGGTGTGCCTATTAATGAAGTTGAGAATTATCTGTATGATGAAACACCAACTGCCGAAGCATCACTTGTTGAGCGAGAAGAGATATCAAAGCTGTATTCTGAAATTGCCTACCTTTCAAAGTTGCAACGCCAAATAGTAATTATGTATTACTATGAAAACCAAAAGCAGGAGCAGATAGCTAAAGAATTAAATATTCCTGTCGGCACAGTAAAGTGGCATTTGTTTGAAGCTAAAAAAGAACTGAAAAGAGGTATGGGAATTATGAGAGAACCAAGCGAATTAAAGTTTAACCCCAAAAGATTTGATATGTGTAGCTTCAGCGGTAAAATCGGAACAAAGGGTTATATATCAAGTTTCTTACGTAGTGCTATTTCACAGAATATTGTTTACACTGTAAGAAACGAAGCGAAATCAATAAATGAAATTGCTGATGAATTAGGTGTTTCACCTGTATATGTTGAAAGTGAAGCAGAGTTTCTTGAAAAATACGGTTTCCTGTTAAAACAGAAAGATAAGTATCTATGCAATATCCTTTTATCAGAGCCAACAGAAGAAATAAACCGTTTACACGATGAAATGTATTTGAATGCTGCAAAACTCTTTGCGAATGATTTATACGATGAACTTGCAAAATCAGGTTTGTTAGATGAATGTACATTAGGTGGTTATAACGATACAAGGGATAAAAACTTTCTTATGTGGTCACTTATACCTTTCATTACTGCTTTCAGTGGTGAAGGCATATTGGATAAAAGCATATCGTTTTCAGATATTTACACAATAAGACCCGATGGTGGTAAAAATATTTGTTATGCAACGGTTGCAACACCCGATGTAAAACCGCAAATGTATAACGGTGAAATGAAAAAATTTAAAGGTCCGTTTTGGAACGGTCTTACAGATAAAATAACTCTTTGGACTGTTGATTCTGAATGGTCTAATAATCGCATCGAAGAAAACTATCAGTTATCTGTTGCCCGTGATTTAACACTACTGAACAATTATCTTAATGATGTAATTCTGAGCGAAGATGATTATGCTTATCTTGCAGAAAAAGGATATATATCTGTCAGTGGTAAACCTGATGAATTATTCAAGACAGCTTTGAGGATTGTGTACATCAAAGATGAAGAATCACGAAAGAAACTTTTATCTATCGGTGATAAGATAAAAGAAAAGTATAAGGATGAGTTTGAAAAACTCAAAACACCTTATATCAATGCTGTGCTTCAGAATACACCTAAACATTTACAGAAAATGAGAATGTACGGCTTACAGCATATCTTTTACAGTGATGCTTGGTTTATCCTGCATTGTCTGAAAGAGCTTGTAAATAACGGTAAACTGACTTTACCTACAGAAAAACAGAAACAATCCTTGATGACAGTGTTGTTTAAACAGTAATAAACGCTTATTACGATATTAAAATTGGCAGATGCATAACTTTATGTTATGCACCTGCTTTTCTGTTGTGTAAATTTTTTCTGACCAACAAAAAAATGTCCAAAGCCTTGATACATAAGGCTTTGGACACATAAGATAAGGGTTTATGGTTGCACATCATTAGTGTATGTAAGTAAATAAAACGATATGATTAATTAAAATATTGGTACAAATTATTATAGTTAAATATAAGGTAACAAATATTTTTTTACATCATTTACATTAGAAATATCAACTTTTGAAGAATCTATTTCTATACAATAATTATCAGTTGAAAAAGCATTTATTGATTGATTTAATCTTGATAAAAAATTTGTGTCAATTTCGCTTTCGTAGTCTCGATTCCGTTCTCGCATTCTTTTAATAATAATATCATCTGGACAAATCAACTTAATTATACAATATGGTTTGTAAGTTGCTTCAATAATGTAGTTGTAAAGGCAATCATAAATATGTTTTTCTTGCTCGTTTAACAATAATGATGCATAAATTCTATCTAGCGCAAAAGAATAATCACAAATGTTTTTATCATATTTTTTACTTGTTTTAAGTGCGTTGTAATGTTGAAGCAAGAAACACATCTGCAACTCAAAACCACACAACTCACCATTAAAATGTTTTAGCAAAAATGGATTTTGTAAATAAGGCTCGTATATCGCATTAAATCCGATTTGTCCTAGTGTATTACATAAAGTGGTTTTTCCGCTAGCAGAACACCCGATAATCTCTATATGTTTATTCATTGAATTTAAAATGGCTCACTCCCTTTTGATACCATTGCATCTAGAAGCAATTTGTTTTTCCCTATTTCACTAGCAAATAATTGTAAAATTTCATACCAAAATAATCGTTGTTCTTCTTTAAAAAAGTTGGGGACATTGCAATGAACAACTAGTGTTCCAAGTAGTTCGTTTTTATGGGAAAGAATTGGTAATACAACCGAAGATTTAATCCGATCTTTTTGATTATCATAAACAAAATGATATTTTTGTTTTGTAGATGTCTCTTGAACTGTATTTTCAATAATTTTGAATGAAGGCTTGCAGTGGTCATTGTACTCCTTGTATATTTCGGCAGTAACCGTGTCCTTGTAAATATCAGGATTCTTTTCTCTCATTAGCATTGATGTTGGAGTGCGCTTTTCTTTATTACAAGAACAAGGAATAGTAATTTTGGAATCGATGTAGGATAAAGTCATATATGTTACTTCAAACTTTGTTTCCTCGATTAATATTTTGTCTCCTCCAAATGATGAATAAAAGAAGTCATAACATTTATTTACTGCGGATTGTATGTTTTGGAAGAACCAACCATTTAAATCTTTATTGCCATTTTCTTGCAAATAACTTTGTGATTCTAGTGAATAGTCTTGGATTGCCAAGTATGCCTTCTGTATATATTTATTGAGATCATCATCTTTGAAAATAAATTTTTTAATATGTTTTGATAACATCGATAAAAAAATAATAATAGCAGATGCGAAAACAACCAAAGTAATAATTATATAAATATTAACTCCTGAAGTGTCCTCGCTTTTAATTCTATCATAAATATAGCTGGCTAATAGTGATAACAATATAGAGGCTATTGCTGATACGATGTTTGAAATGTGATCATAGTTGTTTATTATCCATTTTTTCATCTTTGAGTTTCCTCCTTATAAAATCTTTAACATCACTGCTATTTAAAACTTTGTAAACATTATCAATAGATTCTACATGTAACACCATTGCGTTATCATATAATTTAAATCCCTCTGCATAAAAACCTGAAGTTAGATTATCTATTATTACCAGAACCATAGGTTTATTTTGAATGCTCATCATAGCAATCTCCATATGAACACCTATACTAGTAGAAATAATAGCAACCAACAAATCACTATTTTTAACATTATTAATCATAGCATCTACAATTTGCGTGTTTGATAAATATCTTTTTCCCCAATCGTTCTCATCCTTATGTGGAAGTATAATATCATATTGTCCGTTACTAGACAACAATCTTTTGAGTTTTTTCAATAATTGCTGATAATTATCTGGGAGAATATTATAATCTCTTTTCTCGTTTGTGGAGACAGTCAATTGGTTGTCGTTGTTTTGTAACAGTTCAATAGTTGCAAATTCAGTGAAAGGAGCGGCAAGGTATATTTTTTTCTTTTTGATTTTGAAAATATTGTCAGGGATAATAATGTCAGTTGGGGTCTGAATTATCTTTATATACGGATTAGTTTCAATTGTATCATTATCGACATCAATATTGTAATCAAATAAAGATAGTTGTTCTGCTTGTCTATGGTTAATGTGATTAAGTATGCATGACATAATATTGATGACAGTGGTATCATCACGTACATCAAGATTTTTCGTGTCAACTTCAACTACAACAGCGTTGTTAGGAAATACGATTGATTCATATTTGTCACAAAGCTGTTTCATATAATTACTAGGATAGCAGTTTTCAAAAGATCTTTTTGTTCTTTGGTCAAATCTTTCTAATTGTGTTTCCCTTTCGCAGTTGCAAAAAATATAAATATCTGTTTGAGGCGTGGTTGAAATTAAATAATCTGCCAAGTCTTTATAAAGTGCTTTTTCTTTTTCATCAATAGAGTAATTATCCATCCATAACTGTGCGAAAATATGGACATCTTCATATAAACTTCTGTCAATTACAATATTGTTATTTTCTCGTTTTTCATCAATTTCAGTAACCTTATTAACCAAAAAAGAAGTTTGAGTCGCAAAAAAGAATTTAGGTATGTTTTGAAAAAAATCATCTAAAAATAAAAGCTCATTTCTTTTATAAGGAATATACGTAAAATCATATAAAGAACTAATTTTTTTTGCTAAAGTTGTTTTTCCACTAGAAATATTACCTGCAACAGAAATAATCATAAACTCACCATTTATTAATACTTAAAAAATATTGATTTTTCCTAAGAATTTCCAAAAGATTAATGGTAACTTTAGTATATCATACACTGTTTAATTATTCAACAACAAGAACTCTGTTTTGCAAAAAATAACAATAATAGCGAGTGGTGTTTTTGTAAACATGATAATTAATACGCATTCAGTTTTCGATTGGTATTAAACTGAGCAACACTATTTTCTAAAAATCTGTAGAACTTCCTCTTATACACATTAGGTTTCAAACTTGGCTTTTCGATAAATTTACAGGGTTCTTATCATTGTGATACATAATGGACACTCTAAGTGGTTTGTTAAGTTTTTTGCACACATAACAAATTATGTGTAAAAAGTTTTAAAGGTGGAATTTTAAAAATCTTTGCATTATTAATTGCAAACTGTGTTTTTGCAGTAAAAAAGATACCACTACTGATACAATTTGTATCAGTAGTGGTATCTTTTTTGGTACGGGTGACAGGACTTGAACCTGCAAGGATCTCTCCAATAGAACCTAAATCTATCGTGTTTGCCAGTTCCACCACACCCGCATATTAACTTTTTTAGCGTGATTTTCATCACTATTTTATCACTGATTCAGGCGCTTTTCAAGCCCTTGCACTTAGAGTATGTTACCTAAATCTGGCGCGTCTGCCAATTCCGCCACGCCCGCATATTTTAGATTAAGACGTAAAAGTGATTAGTGAATCGGTTGTGTAAGCCTTTTGAATTGTAGCATAAGTAATATAAAAAAGCAAGAAAATTTTACGATTGGCACGATTAATAAAGTATTTTATTGCAAAGTATTTGTTTAGTTGTTATAATACACTATATTAAATCAAGAATATTGGTGATTGAATTGACAGATTTAGTAAATGAAATTTGTTTGCTTGTCAAGGAATGCGGACAAGTTATTCTTAATGCAGACAGAGGAAAAATGGCAATTGATATAAAATCCGGCGTTGCGGATTTAGTTACTGAGTATGATAAAAACATTCAGAAACAGCTTGAAGCAGGCTTAAAAAAGATTTTGCCCGAAGCAAAATTCATTGGCGAAGAGGGTTCGAGTGACAAATTAACCGATGAGGGCTTTTCTTTTATTGTTGACCCCATTGACGGCACAACAAACTTTATTAAAGATTATCACATAAGTGCGATATCAGTTGCCTTGTTAAAGGGAAAAGATGTTGTGACAGGAGTTGTTTACAATCCCTATCTTGATGAAATGTTTTATGCCATAAAAGGTCAGGGTGCTTTTTGTAACGGTAAGAAAATAAGCGTTTCTTCTCAACCCTTGAGCAACGCTCTTGTTCTTTTCGGTTCATCTCCCTATGATAAAAATCTTTTCGAAAAAACCATTGATATTCTTTCTGAATATTTTTATAAAGCCTTGGATATAAGAAGAAGCGGTTCTGCCGCATTGGATTTATGTTCGGTAGCTTGTGGCAGAGCAGAGCTTTATTTTGAATTACAGACTTCTCCCTGGGATTTTGCTGCAGGGAAACTCCTTGTTGAAGAGGCAGGGGGTATTGTTACCACCCTTGAGGGAGAACCTCTTTCATTTGAGGGCAAATCCTCAATTTTAGCCAAAAACAATGTGATATAACAAAACAAATACAGAAAAATAATTTAGGTAGTGAAAATATGTCAACAAAGCTTTGGTATGATGAATTTATAAATGATTGGATGTGGGCGTTACCTCTCGGTAACGGCAGAATCGGTGCTATGCAATACGGCAACCCCGATTGCGAGCAAATTGAAATAAACGAGGAATCTCTTTGGAGTGGCAGACAAATCCGGGAAAAATACCACGCTTCTCCCGAAGCACTTTCTGAAATCCGCCGTTTACTTCACGAAGAAAAACTGAAAGAGGCGGCTCAGCTTGCAAGGGAAACATTTTTATCTGACCCTCCGGTTGTCCGTTCTTATGAGAGCTTCGGTGAAATATTTGTTGATTTTCTTGACAAATCCCCTTACTCAAATTATCGCAAGGAATTGGAATTAAGCGAAGCTGTTTGCCGAATTTTCTGGACAAAAAGTAAAGCAAACTACAAAAGCGAATGCTTTATAAGTGAAGATTTTGATGGCTTTGTATATAAGGTTGAGACCGACGGAAAGCCTTTCTCCTGTAACGTGAGCATAAAAAGAAAGCAGGATGCTTACAGCTCACTAATTAACCCCGACACTATTATTATGAACGGCAGAGTTACATATAACTCCCACCATTACTATGGTGAGGGTGGTGAAGGTATGTCCTTCGGTGCGAAATTACGCATCAAAACCGATGGTGAACTCACCTCCGACCACAGCACAATAACTGTTACAGATGCAACCCACCTTATTATTTATTCTGCATTTGAAACCAACTACAATGTTCAGAAATTTGATATTGATGAAAGCATTGATTTCAAAAGCAAATTAAATAATACCATTGAAACTCTTTGTAATGCAAATTATGAAGAAATAAAAGAAAAACACATTTCTTCTCATAAAGAGTGGTTCTCTAATGTTGAATTCACTCTTCCCGAAAGTGAATTCAGTGCTCTTCCCACAAACCAAAGACTTAAAGAGCTGAAATGGGATGAATACGATCCCGATTTATTCGCTCTTTATTATAATTTCGGCAGATACCTTTTAATTGAAAGCTCCGGCAAAAATGCCCGACTTCCCGCCAATTTACAGGGTATCTGGTGCCACGATTTCAATCCCCCTTGGGGAAGTGATTTCCACACTAACATAAATCTTCAGATGAACTATTGGCCCGCAGAAAATGCTAACCTGTCAGAAACCACCGCACCCTTTATTCATTTCATGAAAATGGTAAGCGCTTTCGGTTCAAAAACAGCTAAAGAGCTTTTTGGTGCAAGAGGTTGGGTTATCAACCACACTACCGATGCTTTCGGAAGAACAGGTGTTCACGACAGCGTTGACTGCGGATTCTTCCCAATGGCAGGTCCTTGGCTTTGCCTTAATCTTTGGGAGCATTATGAATACACAGGCAATAAAGAATACCTTGAAGAGATATACCCGATTTTAAAGGGTTCTTGTGAATTTGTTCAGGATTATTTAACAGAGAATGAAAAGGGCGAGCTTATCACCTCTCCCTCAAACTCTCCCGAAAATGAATTTTACTACATAGATACCAACGGTGAGAAGCAGGAAAGTATGTTTACCGAAGGTGCAACAATAGATTATCAGATTATCTATGCTCTTTTTACCCGTACTGCTCACGCTTGCAAGGTTTTAGGTATTGACAAAGAATTCACTAAAACTCTTTTTGCAGTTTTAGAGAAATTACCCCCAATGGAAATAAGCGAGCGTTACGGAACAATCCGCGAATGGATTAAGGATTATGAGGAAACTGAGCCCGGTCACAGACATATTTCCCACCTTTTCGGTCTTTTCCCTGCTGACCAGATTAACGAAAGCGACCCGGAAATCTACGAAGCGGCAAAAAGAACAATTGCAAGAAGAATTGAAAACGGCGGTGGCTCAACCGGTTGGTCAAGAGCCTGGACAATTTGCTTCTATACCCGTCTTAAAGACGGCAATAACGCCTATAATCATCTTAAATATCTTCTAAAAAAATGCACCGCAAACAATCTTTTTGACATTCATCCCCCCTTCCAGATTGACGGTAACTTCGGCGGTGTTGCAGGCATTACGGAAATGCTTCTTCAAAGCCATTTAGGTTCTCCTGATAACAGAATTTCAGAGCTTTTACCCGCCTTGCCTGATGAATGGGATAACGGTTCAATAAAGGGTATCAAAGCAAGGGGCAACCTTACATTCGATATAGAATGGAACAATGGTGTTCTCAAAAATGCAAGTGTTACTGCTTCAGGCAACACTACTTTAAGAATTAGATTAAACGATAAAACAAAAAATCTTAAAGCAGACAAAGCCTTTACAATTGAGGACAACTGCCTTAAAACAGAAATTTCTGCAGGAGAAACAATCTCTTTCACTAACTGATGTCCGGAGGACGATTTATGTCGGAACTCAATGAATTAATAAATAAAATATTCCGAAATGAAATAAAAAAAGCGGTTATCAGTAAAGCCGTTTCAAAGCAAGGTAAATATAAAAAAATCACCATAAGCAGAATGCCGAAATTCTTTCAGATTGCAAAGCATACCGAAAAGCAGGTTTTCCACGAGAATGTGCAATTTGATAAGGTTTCCAATCGTGCAGCGGAGCTTATGGAAAATGATTTTTTGCAGTTCAACGCCTGGAGTAATGATAAAGAGTTTTATATAACATCTAAAAACGGTAAGCTTTTTTATAAAACAAGAAATACCGGTAAAGAAACACCTGTTGCTCCCGTTCAGCATAACCGCCAAAAGCAATACCTTCTCCCCGAGGGGCAGGTTATTGAGCCTCTTGTTGATATGGGTATTTTCACAAAAGAGGGTAAGGTTGTTAATTCAATGTATGACAAATACAAGCAGATTAACCGCCTTATTGAAATAATTGATGACGGTGTTCGCCAGCAGAATTTAAAAAAGCTGAACATCATTGACTTCGGTTGTGGCAAATCATACTTAACCTTTATTGTTTATTATTATTTAACCGAAATCAAGAAAATCGAGACCAATATAATCGGCTTGGATTTGAAAAAAGACGTTATTGAAAAATGTAACAAGGCAGCAGAAAAATACGGTTACAAAAATCTCCGCTTTGAATTAGGCGATATTAACGGCTACAAATGTCCCTTTGATGTTGATATGGTAATCACGCTCCACGCTTGTGACACCGCAACGGATTTTGCTCTTTACAATGCAATTAACTGGGGTGCAAAAATGATTTTCTCCGTTCCCTGCTGTCAACACGAATTGAACAGCCAGATTAAAACCGATAATCTTTCGGTTTTAACTCGTTACGGCATAATTCAGGAGCGTTTTTCTGCTCTTCTTACAGACAGTATAAGAGGAAATCTTCTTGAATACTGCGGTTATAAAACTCAGCTTTTGGAGTTCATTGATTTTGACCACACCCCGAAAAACATTCTCATTCGTGCAGTGCTTAAAGGCTCTAACCCAAAAGTTGCGAAAGAAAAAGCCCTTAATGAGGTGAACAATGCAATAAAGGAATTCAATGTTCAACCTACTTTATATAAATTACTTATTGGTGATTAATTTATGAAAGAAAAAACTTCTTTAGTTTTCACAGGTGATATAGGCTTTGACCGATATTTCTACGGCAGATGGGATGATGAAGAATTGCTTTCAAAGGAAATTCTTGATTTTCTACACAGCGCAGACCACGTTATTCCTAACGTTGAAGGTCCTATAGCAAATGCAGAGCAAAACACAACCTCAAGCGGTGTTCAGCAGTTACTCCACACCATTGACCCAAAAGCCGTAAAGGTGTTGAAAAAAATGGGTGCAGATATATGGAACATCTGCAATAATCATATTATGGATGCAGGGCCTTACGGGATTGAGAGCACTCTTGATATAGCAAAAGACCTTGGAGTGCAGACAATAGGCGCAGGAATGAATATTGAAGAGGCAAGAAAGCCTGTTATCATTGATGAAGCAGGCGGAATCGGTCTTTTCGGTGTTGGTTATCAGCGTGCTTGCAGAAAAGCAGATGTTGACAAGCCCGGTTGCTACAGCTGGAGCGACCTTGATGCCATTCAGAACACCATAAATGAAATTAAATCAAAATGCCGTTGGTGTATTGTTGTTGCCCATGCAGGCGAAGAATTCACTCCTCTCCCATCTCCCTACACAAGAAAGCGTTATCACAAATATCTGGAAATGGGTGCGGATATTGTTGTGGGGCATCACCCACACGTTCCTATGAACTATGAAACTGTGGGTGATAAAATCATTTTCTATTCTCTGGGCAACTTCATTTTTGACACAGACTATCAGCGTTCACAGTTCAATACAGAATTTGGTATTATTGTAAAGCTCAACTTCACGGAAACTGAGTTTTCTTATGAGCCTATGGGACTTCGAATTGTTCGCGGTGAAGAAAAAGTTGTTACAGACGAACTCCCGAGAATCTTCGTTGATGTACAGGAAGAAGATTATAATTTGCTCTCTCCCCTTTCAGCAAAAATGCATATTGAAGCAACCAAAAGACAAATGACCTACCTTAAGCCCGAAGAATTTAAGGGCGCAACAGAAGAAAAATGGAAAGCACATTTTTCCGAAGAGCTTCGAACAGGCAGAGTGCCGGGTGAAACCCTCGATTTTTTTATTCTTTGCCCTCTTGCAGAAAAAGCCGAAAGCGGAGAATGGCAAAAAAGCAAATTAGAAGATATAAAGCAATATATATTGGAGCAGATGTAAAATGGAACAGTTAAATTTCAAAAACGGGAAACTTAAAATAATGCACATTACGGATACCCACCTTGATGATGATAATATTGATATGTCCGTTTGGCTTATAAATGAAGCCTGCAAAAAAGAAAGCCCCGATATTGCTGTTATTACAGGCGATAACGTGGATAACGAGGATGATCCCAACAAAACCAAAAATCACATTGATAAACTTATGAATGTTTTTGAAAAGCTGAACATTCCTGTTGCAATCACCTTCGGAAACCACGATTCCGAAAGAGGCGCAATGACTCGTGAAGAGCTTATGGAATACTATAATTCTTTCACTTGCTCAATAAGCCGTGAGTATAAGGATTTGCCCGATTGTGCAACATACAATGTACCCGTATTTTCTTCCGATGGAAAGAAAATCAAATTCAATCTTTGGATTTTCGACTCAAATGATTATGATGATGAGGGTCACTACGGTTGCGTTCTTCCTGAGCAGGTTTCCCGGTATAAAAACAAAAGCGATGAAATTACAAAAGAAAACAACGGTGAAAAGGTATATTCTCTCGCTTTCCAACATATGATTGTTGAAGATGTTTACAGAGCACTTAAAAAGGTGAGCAGAAGAAAACTTTATTCTTTCCCCCATATGTATAATAAAAGTGATTTTTATATGTTTGACCCTAATTTTAAAAATTTCGGAACAATTAATGAAACTCCTTGCAGCGGTTTCCACAACTACGGTCAGTTTCAAGCAATGGTTGAAAAGGGGGATGTGCTCGGAATTTTCAGCGGTCACGACCACACCAATGCTTTCGCAGTTAAATTAGACGGAATCGATATCGGCAACTCTTTAAGTACTCGCTATAATGACGACAGATTATCTTCTCAATACGGCTACCGTATTCTTGAAGTGGACGAAAAAGACACAGCAAAATACACAAGCCGAGTTGAGCGTTGGTATAAAATGTTCTCTTTCAAGGATTTAAAGAAATTAAAAAAAGACGGAACAGAGTTTGATTATAAAACTGCAAAAAGCGTTACAATCAAAGGTATTCCACAGAGAATTATGACCAGAACAGGCAGAGTTTTCTGCCACCTTGTAACAGGCAGAAAGAATACATACGAAAACTAAAAAACTACTCACAAATCTCAGCATTATGATTTGTGAGTAGTTTTTTATATTCACATTAAAAACTTTTATAAGGCTCTTTCGAAAGTTCAAAAACAAGCTCTCCGCCCGATGTAATTTCATCATAGGTCAAAAATGCTTCTTTAACCTTTTTACCGTTCAACTTAACGGACTTTATGTATGGGAAATCCAATGGGTTTTCGTTACATATAATCTTTAAGGTTTCCCCATTTTTGCAGGAATGGTAATTCTTGTTGAGTTTGATTTCGGCATCTTTAAAAAGAGGTGTATTTATATAATACTTCGGGTCTGCAGGGCAAACCTGAGCAAACCCCAACGCAGAAAGCACATACCAGGCAGAAAGCTGACCCACATCCTCATTACCGCAGAAGCCGTAAGCACCTGTGCGATACGCTTCCTTCTGAACTCTTCTTGTCCAATACTGCGTTCTTTCGGGAAGTCCTAAAATACTAAAATAGTGGGTTATATTATGGCAGGGCTCGTTTGAATGGTTGTAGTCATCATTCCAAAGGCTTTTTAAATCTGCTCTTTCAAAAAACTCTTCAAGAAGCTCTACGGTTCTTTCTTCACCGAAAAGCTTACTTAAACCGACCACATCATAGGGCACGAACCAGGACTGCTGGAAAATGTTGCTTTCAACAGTTCCGTCATCATCATATCTGTCTTCTTCAAAAACAAACTCACCGTCTGCTTTTCTCGGTGCCATAAACTGCAAGGCTTCATTATAATTTTCATTATAACGATTAGCCCTGTTCATAAAAAACTCAGCATCCTCTGTTTTACCGAGAGCATCGGCAAACTTAGCCATAGTAAAATCCGCCAATAAATATTCAAGAGTATCGCTTAATTTTTCGGGGACATAGCAATCTTCAAGATATGCCTTACAAGCAGGTCTTATGGATTTAAACTCTTTTCCGTTAAGCTCTTCCTCACAAACACTTGATGCTTTTGATATTTCATAGGCTTTTTCTGTGTTGTAAGGTTTTATACCTTTTGTAAAAGCATCTGCCAAAACGATGAGTCCCGGGTCACCAACCATACAGCCTGCATTTATACCCAAAAGTTCCCATCGAGGAAATGAAGAATTATTAATTTCTGCAATTTTAAGCAGGGAATTAATATCATCACGCACCATATCGGGATTAATAATGCTTAAAAGCGGAAACTCACTTCTATATACATCCCAACCGCTGAACACAGTTCTTTGCTTATAATCGGAATCTTTAAATACTTGATAGTTAATAGTATATCTTCCGTCAACATCTGCCATTGTGCGAGGGTCTAAAAGCACGTGATAAAGGCAGGTATAGAAAAGCTTCAAATCAATTTCTTCAGTACCTGAAACCTTGATACAGGAAAAGGCATCTTCCCATTTCTGCAAAGCATTTTCTGACATATTATCAAAATCAACATTTTCACATTCTGCGGAGAAATTTTTTCTCGCACCCTCAATATCAACATAAGAAATGGCGCATTTTACAGTTAAAGGCTCTTTAAAATCCCTATTAAAATCAAGGAAAAGACCTAAATCCTCCCCTTTGTTTTCATCAATAAATTCTTCATTACTGAAAAATCTTTTATTAATAAACGGATGAGAAAATTCCATAACAAAATATAAATCATAAAATATTCCACCGTGACCGTGACCGAAGCCTCCACCCTTTGGAGTGCATTTTATATGCCCTTCAATTTTTCTGTCATTTAATACATCTATTTCCTGAAAATCTGTTTTTCCGCCTATTCTTCTGGAAAAGTTGACTATCACTTTCTTTTCTGCGTCTTCGGGATATGTAAATCTTAATATTCCTGTGTGTTCAGAAACAGTAGCTTCCGCCAACACATTGAACCTCTCTAAAAGAACGGAATAATACCCTGCACGGTTTTTTTCATTTTCGTGAGAAAATTCAGATTTCCAACCCTTTGCGCCTTTATTAAAAGGCTGTTCTTCATTGCTTCCGCTTCGAAGGTCGGTATCTTCCGTTACGGGCATAATCTGAATATTGCCCAAATCCCCGTACCAACCGATACCGCTCATATGGTTAAAGCTAAAGCCCTCTATGGTATTATGGCAATAGTTATAACCGCTACCGTTGTCGCCACCGCTGACTGTATCCGGAGAAAGCTGAACCATCCCCCCGGGAACACAAGCACCCGGGTAGGTCTTTCCTCCGCCGTGAGATTTTTCAATTTGCCCGTCCCCAACAGTACCTATCATTGTATCAACATATAATGCATTTTTCATTTTGGTGTCCACCAGTTACCTTTTTAAATATCATCCGTCATTCTATCACATCTTAATTATATCTTCAATACATTTTCAAAATACAAATTCAAATTTATTGCCATACAATTTTGCCGTTAATAACTGTTACGTGTACGTGGGAAAATATATCAAAGGGACTGCCTTCAAAAACAACAAAATCCGCATCCTTTCCTACCCTCAGACTTCCTAATCTGTTATCAACTCTGCAGATTTTTGCCGCATCTATCGTAATAGCTCTCAGTGCATCAAATTCCCCTAACCCCTCTTTTGCTGCCAATGCCGCGCATAAAGGAAGATACTGTATTCTTGAAACGGGATGGTCGGTGGTTATTGCCACAGTTACACCTGTTTTTTTGAGTATTCCTGCAGTTTTAAAATCCGATTGACTTACTTCTTTTTTATTTCTTGATGCTAATGACGGACCCACAATTGCAGGAAATCCGCTTTCTGCTATTTTCTCGGCTATAAGATGCCCCTCTGTGCAGTGGTCGAGAGTAAGTCCCAATCCGAATTCCTTTGCAATTCTTATGGCGGTCAATATATCATCCGCTCTGTGAACGTGGGCTTTAAGGGGAATTTTTCCTTCAAATAAATCTCTGTAGCACTCCAAGGAAAAATCTTTTTGTTGGTTATCTGCATTTTCAAAATATTGCTTGGCACGAAAAAGCTCTTCTCTTATAAGTGAAGCCGTTCCCATTCTGCAGGACGGAGTGTTGCCGTTGAGTCCGTAATTTGTCATCGGGTTTTCCCCGAAAGCAATTTTTATTGCGGCAGGTGCGAGAACCACCATATCATCAATGCATCTTCCGTATGTTTTAATAAAGGCAAACTGCCCGCCAATGGGATTGGCGCTTCCCGGTCCAACCATAACTCCCGTAATTCCCGAAGCAAGAGCATTATGAAAAGCACTGTCCATAGGATTAACACCGTCAAGACCCCTTACCGCAGACATTATGGGATTGGTGTTTTCATTGCTTTCATCTACCTGAGCACTTGCTTTTTCCTCGCAAATGCCTAAGTGACTATGAGCATCAATAAAGCCGGGAAACACATTCAAGCCTGTTGCATCAATAATTTTCATATTATCTTCCGGTTTAATTTTTTCGGAAATTTTTGCAATTTTCCCGTTTTTTACAAGTAAATCCGCTTTTGTGGGTTTTTGGTCTTCCATTGTATATAAATTACCGTTTTGAACTAATAGCATATTTTTACCTCACGATTATTGTCTTAATCTATGCATAGTTTTCCGCAAATGAGTAAAACTATACTTGCGGAGGTGAATACAATGGATAACAAACAGAACAATCAGCAGAACCAGAACAACAAAAACAATCAGAACAACAAAAACAACCAGAATCAGCAGAACCAGAATAACAAACAAAATCAGAGAAACGATCAGAACAGATAAATTCTGCTGAAAAAATAAGGAGTTGTAAAAAACTTTTGTTTCTTACAGCTCCTTGTGAGTTTTTATTTTGCTATTTTCCAAAAATATTCTCCGCCGTTAAGAGTTTCTTCAATTCTTTCTTCGGAAGATAAAATTACTTTAGCATTTACACCCTCGGGTATTATTATTTTAATTGCAATTGTTCCGTTATCATTTATTTCCCAATTAGAAACAAGTTTACCAAAAGGAGTTTTCACGCTCGCTTTTACATATTTTAAACCACAATCAAATTGCGGTGAAATTGTAAAGCTCTTATACCCATCTCTTACATCTTTAATTCCTGCAAAACGGGTAAAGAAAACCTCATCATAAGAACCAAGAAAATAATGGTCTTGGGAGCGTGTTGTGGTTTCCCAGCTTTCCCAAGCGGAATCAGCTCCGTTTTCCAACCAAAAGCACCAGCTTGGATAAGTTTTTTGAGTGAGCACCTTATATGCCACATCAGAATAGCCGTTATCATATAAAACAGGAAGAACAAATTTAACCCCTGTGCAACCGGTGTCAAAATGATAGTCTTTTTCTGTTATATCATTCACAAGGTTTTCTAAAACGGCTTTTTTATTTTCCTCGGGCACCATATCAAAAGCCAAGGGCAAAAGATTTGAGGTCTGCCTGTATTTTGTCCTAAGACCTTTCTGCTCCCAGAAGGTTGTTTCGTAAATCTGTTTTTGTGAATTATAGAATTTATCGTTAAATGCTTTATAAATATTTTCACAAGCATTTTTATAAATTTTTATATCTTCCGTTTCACCAAGAATATCTGCAATTTTTGTGATGCTCAGAAGCATTTTATAAATAAATGCCGTACCGCAGATTTCACAGCCCTCGGAAGAGCCGGGGTCGATTTCTCCATTCTCTTCACCCATAGGTGAAAGCCAATCTGCAAGGCCTCTGTGACCCCATACCCAGCCTTGATTTTTTAGTGCTTCAATATCATTCAAGGCAAATTTTTTGAGATTTGGATAGATGGATTTTACATAATTTTTTTCGTTGCAATAATCAAGAAGAGCCTCACAAGAAAATATATAAACCGTGTTCCACACGGGAGAATTATCAATCCCCCACTCTGCCGAAGGAACCATTACGGGAACATTTCCGTAAGCCTCGAAGCAGTCGTTCATTACACCAACAAAGTTTTTGAGGTACTCTGCCATTTGGAAATTGAACATTATTGATGTAAGACCGCAACTGAAATCCCCCAACCATCCGTTTTTCTCCCAAACGGGCGTGTCGGTGGGCTTACCCTGAAAATTATTGAAAAGGGTTCTCTGCATTATTTGGTGAAGCTTATTTACATTTTCATTTGAACACTCAAAATCAGAAATAATTTCCATATCATTAGCAACACGGAAAATAGTTATATTATCATCTCTGATTTCCGCGGGGCAGTTTTCAATCTGAATATAACGGAAGCCCTTATAGCTGAATTTCGGCTCCAACTTGCAAAGCTCACCGTTACCGATGAATGTATCCTGCTGTATATACTCATCAGGCCACCAAGGTCCGTCGTGTCCTTCATATTTTCCGATTTTCTGTATATAGCCATCATCTTTGAGCTTTTCACTATAAACGACTTTTATTTCAGTATTTAAGGGTAATTGTAAATCAAGCCTTGCCCAGCCTGTTATCATTTCGGGAGCAGTTATAATATATGTGCCATTACCTTTATCTGCTATTTCTTTCGGCTTAAATTCACCAATTCTTCTTATGGGTGGCATTTCTTGTGGCTTCAATTCACCCTCAGGTGCATCAACCAAAACTACCTTTTCCCATTTAAAATTGTTCTTTCTTAAATCGTGAACTTCGCCGTAATATATGCTGTTTTTTGTTATAGGACCGTCAAGAGTACAGCACCAATTTTCATCGGTGAAAATGCTTTCACTTTCTCCGTTTTTATAAGTGATGTTTAAATCTGCTATAAGCTTGGGTGAAGAACGCCATGAGGCTTTGTCCCAATTCCATACATCAGTTGTTTCATTGAAAAAACTATGCCCCAACTCAACAGTTATTTCATTTTCACCTGAAATCAACAAATCGGAAATATCAAAGCTTCTGTATAAAACTGTACGGTTATATTGAGTATGAGCAGGATTAAGAACGGTATCATCAGGTAATTTCCCGTTGATTTTAACTTCAAAAAGACCCAGACCGCAAATAAGAATTTCTGCCTTTTTTACATCTTTTTCTATTGAAAAAATCTTTTTAAATATGGGGGCACGACGGTTTTCCACCGTCATATCCGCACCAATCCATTTGCCCTTAAAAATGTATTTATCACTCATAAAAAAACACCTTATTTGCCTGTATCAACCGTTTTCATTTTTGTTGCTTTTTGACCCCAACAATTTGCCCAGCCTTCGCAATAGAGCTTATAGTAGGAAACATTATTTTTCTCTCTGTATTACGCATACTGTGGGATGAGCCGCAGCATCAAGTCCGAAGGAGTTCCAAAGCATTGAATATGATATAACAATTGGCAAAGCAATATTGTATCATCGGCAAGACAGTATCAACAAATCGCCCCTCAACACCTATTGCCTTTTCAAACCTCTCACCCAAAGATATCACTCACTTAATTAATATTTTCCTAAATCCGTAATCTGAGGAATTTCGATCGATTCTGTATAGAGCTCTCTCGGATTATTTTCGTCAAGAACAATAAGTCTTCCGCCGTGCTTCATACCATAGGTAAAGTAACCTGCACCGATAGTCTGATAAAGGTCAATTCCGTCAACAGTCATTTTAAAATCGTTAACGTGGTCGTGGCCGAAGAAGGCAGCGAAAACATCCCCTGTTTTTTTCCAGGATTCAAACTGTTCACGGTATTCTTTTTCCATATTGGGAGGGCAAGGAGTTTCCCTTACTCTGCCCTCAAGAATTTCGTGACCCAAAACATAGAAATTTCCATTTCTTCCGAATGTGTAGCCGTCATTTTCGGTAACTACCTTAAAGCCGTCCAATTCCTGCTGAACGGGAATATGCTGGAAAAGAATTGCAGGAAGAGGTTCTCCGCCGTTAGCTTCCTTTAATTCTGCTGCTCGTTTTTCATACCAGGCAATCTGGTCTTCGTGAACGTGGTCATAGCTGTTTTCGCCCTTTGAATTGGTTTCATAATCGTTTGAGTCCATAAGCCAAATTGCAAAAGCATCTTTTTCACCGGAGCTGTTCTTAATTGTTACACAACAGTTACCGCAACCGTAAACATCTGCATCATTAAGATTTGAACGGCAGTTGTTATATTCCATATACTGCATCATCTGGAATTCGGTGTGAAAACCTATTTCACCATCGTGATTACCGAAAACAACACAAAGAGGAATGTTTCTGTCCCTTATAGGCTTTGTAATCTTCTGAATTGTGCTCTGAACAAGGTCATAGGTAAATTCTTCCCAATAGCCGCTGATATTATCACCGCCGAAAACGACCAAATCGGGATTTGTTTTTGCAACAAGGCTTTCAATAACATTGAGAGTTTCTTTATCTCTTCTCTCAGGGATTGAGCGGTCCTCGTCATCATCCATTATAGGCTCAACATCGTGAATATCAGTAATATGTAAAATTCTGAACTTACCGTCTGCACCGAATTTAAGCGGTGCAGGTGCTTCTCTTTTAAATCTGTCTGTTTTCCATTTTCTTGGATATCCCATTGCCATAGTATATCAATTCCTTTCTACAATTAAAATGCCCAATTGCCGTTTTCAAAAATCTTGTATGCTTTTCCGTCTTTGTAGCCTGTTATCTGAAGGTCAGGTGCGCCAACCATAAAATCAACGTGAATCATACTGTCATTAACACCCATAGTCTGACATTCTTCAAGACTTTTTTCTTCAAAACCGTCAATAGTATCGCAGAAGCCTCTGCCGAGAGCTACGTGACAGCTTGCATTTTCATCAAAAAGAGTGTTATAGAAAAGAATGCCTGTGTCAGCAATAGGGCTGTTATAGGGAATAAGAGCTAACTCACCAAGATATTTTGCACCCTCATCCATTGAGAGCATTTTATCAAGCAAATCCTTGCCCTCTTCCGCTTCCCATTCAACTGCTTTACCGTCCTTAAAGGTGATTGAGAAATTATTTATAATCTGACCTTGATATGAAAGAGGCTTTGTTGAAACTAATTTACCCTCTGCAAAGCCCTTTTTAGGTGAAATAAAAACTTCTTCTGTTGGTAAATTGGGGTTAAAGAAATTACCGGAAAGAGTATTTTCTCCCCCACCGCACCAATGACTTTCGGGGATAAGACTTGCCTTGAAATCTGTTCCGTTAGAGCTTTTGTATTCAAGGTAATCAAATTTCTTTTCATTGAGATATGCAGTTCTTGATTTCAAATCTGCATTGTGCTTTTTCCAGGCTTCCTCGGGGTCATTTTCCTTTGTAACATAAACTGTTTTAAGAATTGCCTCCCAAAGCATATTGTAAGCCTTGTTTTTGGTTTCATTGGGAAAAACCTTTTTTGCCCAAGCGTAAGAAGGAACCGCCGCAATGCACCATTGGTCTTTATTTTCAAGAGCATCGCTGTATTTTTTAGTAACCTTGTAACGGGCCATCTGTGATTTCTGCATTTTTTCGCGGTTAACCCCTTTAAGACCGTCGGGGTCTTCGCTTTCAATATAAATTCTGCAAGGCACTTCCTCAACCATAAGTTTAAGTCTTTCCTCTTGCCAAACAGGAACCTCACTTAAGGATTTAAGAGAACGGTGTTTGTAATTGAGTTTGGTAATAGCTTGAAAACCGAAATCCACTTCAACTCTTGATGCTCCTGCCTTGTAGCACTCCCCTACAAGAATCGTAACAAATTCGTGCTGATCTGCCTCTGCATAAATTCTCACAGGCTGACCCTTCTTTATATTTGCACCCACTCTTGCAATGAGACGGGCATATTTTCTTTGCATTGTCTTGTTCATTAAATCGCCCCTTAAAATGTAATATTAAACATTATAATTTTACCACAGCAACTCAGCAAATACAATAAAATTACAAGCAATTTGTTATTAAAAAGCAAAAATCAAAAAGGAGAAACCCCTAAAAAGAGAGTTCCCCTTTTCTCGACTTATTATAAGTCATTACCGTTTACAAATTAAACGTTGCCTTCTTCGTAAGCCTTGATCATCTTTTTAACCATCTGTCCACCGATAGAACCTGCCTGACGGGAAGTAAGGTCGCCGTTGTAACCCTGCTTAAGGTCAACGCCAACTTCCTGAGCAGCCTCCATCTTTACCTGATTGAGAATCTGCTTTGCACTTGCCTTAGATTCTGCGGGCATAGCATTTTTTGAAGCCATTTCATTACACTCCTTCGCAATTAATCTTGCGTTTGCATTTTTATTATGAGTTTATTATGCAATATTATTTCAAGAAAATTTTGACAGATATATATCAATTTAACTCAAGCTTTCACTGTTGACTTTATATCAATATTTTGATATAATATGCATAGAATAATTATTGGAGGTATGTTGTATGGCAGCTATCAGACCAAGCTCTGATTTAAGAAACAAATACAATGAAATTTCTGATTTTTGCAATCAATTCAACGAACCTGTATTCATAACAAAAAACGGGACAGGTGATTTGGTGGTGCTTTCGAACGCAGAATATGAACGCCTTTGCGGAAAAGCAGAACTTCACAGACTATTGGATGAAGGCTTGTTTGCAGTCAAAAACGGTAATGCTCGTCCTGCAGAAGATGTTTTTGACCAAATGGAAAGGAAGTTCGACTTTGACGAAGTATAAAATTCTCATTGAAGAAACTGCTGAAAAGGATTTGCTTGGCATTTTAAGTTATATCAGCGATACTCTTCACGAACCCGATATCGCCAAAAAACTATACATTTCAATAAAAACAGAGATTTTATCTTTAAAACAACTCCCTTTCAGATATGCAGTAGTAAGTGAAGAGCCATATGGCTCTATAGGAGTTCGTAAAATTCCTGTAAAAAATTATACTGTATTTTACATAATCAATGACGAAGATAAAACAATACATATATTTCGCATACTTTATAACCGTAGAGAGTGGCAGTATTTGTTATAATAAAAGCAACCGTTTCCTTGTGTTTTTGCACAAGAGAACGGTTTTACTTTTGTAAATTTTATATGATAAATAGAACTTTTTTTGAAGAGCAAGTTTTTTGTTGCCATTTGACAAACTCAATGATAATATATATTGGAAATAAAAGCGAAATTCCCCGTTTATATTATCTTAATTAGGAGAATGTATTATGGTAAAAGTTCTTAAATTCGGCGGTAGCTCTCTTGCAGATGCAGAGCAGTTCAAAAAAGTTGCCGCAATAATCAAAGCAGAGCCTGAAAGAAGATACGTTGTCGCTTCTGCTCCCGGCAAAAGATTTTCCGACGACATTAAAGTAACAGATATGCTTTATGATTGCTATAAGCTCGTTAAAGCAAATCAGCCTATAGATGCTGCTTTCAAACTTATTGAAGACCGTTACAACGGTATCATCAAGGATTTGGGAATAAAACTTTGGCTTCAACCCGAGTTTGACAGAATCAAAAATGCAATTGTTCACCACGCAGGTCGAGACTATATTGCAAGTCGCGGTGAATATCTTAACTCAATGGTGCTTGCAAGCTACATCGGTTATGACTTTATTGATGCTGAAGACGGCATTTTCTTCAAAGAAAACGGAACTCTTGATACAGAAAAAACAAACGAAGAGCTTTCTGCAATTCTTGCAAATCACGAACACGCTGTTATTCCCGGTTTCTATGGTGTAATGCCTAACGGTACAATTAAAACCTTTTCCCGTGGCGGCAGCGATATTACAGGTTCAATCGTAGCAAGAGCTATTAAAGCTGACATTTACGAAAACTGGACTGACGTTTCAGGTATGCTTATGGCAGATCCCAGATGTGTTGAAAATCCCAAGGTTATTTCAACTATCACCTACAGCGAGCTTCGTGAGCTTTCATATATGGGTGCAACCGTTATGCACGAGGATGCAATTTTCCCCGTTCGTGAAATGGGTATTCCGATTAATATCAGAAACACAAACGCTCCCGAAGATGCAGGTACAATGATTGTTTCTTCCGTTGAAAGCAACAAGGTTGATACAGTTATTACAGGTGTTGCAGGTAAAAAAGGCTTCTCAGTTATAGCTATTGAAAAAGATATGATGAATGCCGAGGTAGGCTTCGGCAGAACTGTTCTTGAAGTTCTTGAAAACTACAACCTTTGCTTCGAGCATCTCCCCTCAGGTATTGACACAATGTCCGTTGTTGTTAACGATAACGATTTCCTTCCCGTTAAAGACAATGTGGTTAACGATATTATGAGAAGAACAAAAGCTGATTCTGTAACAGTTAACGGCGGTATTGCTCTTGTGGCAGTTGTCGGTAGAGGTATGGCAGGCTCTAAAGGTACTGCAGGAAGACTTTTCAAGGCAATTGCAGAAAATGATATTAACATCAAAATGATTGACCAAGGCTCAAGCGAGCTTAACATTATCGTTGGTATAAGTGAAGAAGATTACATTAAAACTCTTAATGCAATTTACCACGAATTTGTTGGTTAATTAAAATCATAAATAAAAAAGGAGCTGTAAAAAACAACTAGTTTTTTACAGCTCCTTTTGTTGTTACGGTGATGGATAAAAAAGATGCAGAACGAACAAACTGAACAAAAACAATGCTTCAGTATTGTTTTTGCTTGCCCGAAGGCGTACAAAGGTACGTCGAGTGGTGAAGTTTGTTTGTAGCATAAAACAATTTTGTATTTTTGATAAATGAATAGGGTTCAAACAAGTACAAACACTTGCTCGAACCCTTATACTTATTGTTTTATGCGGTCTGCGCTTTTTTATCAGAATAAACCTGCGATTAACTGAGGAATCATTTTAATATAAGTTATGATAAGACCAAACATTTCTGTGAAGAAATTTGCAAGTGTACCGTCAATAGTACCGATGGCATCGGTGGGAAGCTTTGATTCGTCCTCGTTAGCTTCCGTTTTTACGGTTTTCTTTATTGCATATTCGTCTATCTTTGTAACTTTCTGAGTTTCATCGTCAACAACATAAGCCTCGTAAACAAGCTTACCACCGTTAATATAGATATTAGCGAAGCAGCCGCCCATATCACTTGTGGAGAGCTTAACATCTGCACATTCGTTAATTGGGTCAATGGGATTTTCGTTTACAGAATATCTCTTTGTACCTGCTGTTGAGGGGAGAATGTAAACTGCACCATCCGGGTCCTTAGCAAATGTTGTGCTCTGACCGTTGAATTTTTCTGTTACATAAGTAACATCTTCAACAACAGCATCAGCTTTAACCTGTTTTGTTCTGAAATACATATGATCGTGACCGGAAAGAACAACGTCAACATCTGTCTGGTCAACAATTTCAATAATTGTTTCTCTCATTGCAAGAGTATCGGGCTTGTTGATATTCTTACCTGCAGAATATACTGCGCGGTGAAGAAGGAGGAATTTCCATTGAGCATCAGAGTTTTCAAGGTCATTGATAATCCAGTTTCTCTGTGCTTCTGTCATAGGATACATATCATTTGAGTTCGCTATACAGAAATGAGCGTTGCCGTAGTCGTAGGAATAATAAACACCGTTAACACCGTTAGCAGCACCTTCACCTGCATCAAGGTTAAACATATTTGCGAACCAACCAACATTGAGCTTGTTAGTGATATTTCCTTCGTGGTTACCTGCAACGGGAACAAGTGTAAGGTTTGTGTTAGCATCGTTGAATGCCTGACCGTACCAGTTCCACTCATCATTTGTGCAATCGTTTACGAAGTCGCCAAGGTTAACAACGAATTCTGCATTTTTATCATTTTCCATTGCAGCATCCATAACAAGAGATGCCTTTTCGAAGTTCTCAAGGCTACTTGCCTGAACGTCTGCAATTGCAATAAATGAGAATTTACTGTCGCCGTTATCTGTAACGAATTTACCTGTTGTGCTCCAAGTATTTTCTATCATACTACCAACGCGATATTTATATGTTGTGCCTTTTTCAAGACCTGTAACAACAACCTTATGGCAGTAGTAATCCTGGAAAACAGACACATCACCTGTATATGTTTTAGCATTATTGAAAGTACCGTCGAAATCTGCTGCTTTAACAATCTGAATTGTTGTGTCGCAATACTCCTCTGTGTACCAAGTGAAACCGCGCTGTGTCTGAGAATCACCGTACATTGTGCAGTTAACGCGAAGTGTTTCGAAACCTGTGCTCTCTGCGGAAGCGCTTAAACCGATGCAGCTGAAAAGCATAATAACTGCGAGTAAAGCGGCGAGAGATCTCTTTGCTGTCTTTTTCATAACTACCTCCGTAATTAAATGAATTACAAATACGGGCAAACAGTACCGCCCATTTTTATGAATACCATTATACAACGAATTTCCTATTATTTCAATATAAAAAGTAAATTTATTACAATTGCTAATATCAGTCTTAAATTTTTGTGGAAATATTATATAAAAGAAATGCCATCGGTCAAGCCGACAGCATTTTCACAAAAATTTAAAATTAGATTTTAACTTTATAGCACTTAATCTCGAAGGGATTGATTTCGAAATTGAGTGTTTTGCCGTTTGCAATATCAACTGCTACATCATTTCTTTCAAGAAGGTCGCATTCTGCAACGCTCTTGATTTCTGCAAAAAGCTCTGCAGAAACCTTAGTTCTGCTACCTGCTTTTTCTACAAAACGGATGATATAAGCATCCTCATCCTCGCATTTCTTAACTGCTTCAAGTGTAACGTTTTTACCGTCAACCTTAATAAAGCTCTTTGCAGCCTCGCCCTTAGCATCGCCTTTGATTTCAACTGCAACTGCAGGGTTATTCATTTCAAGACCTCTTACGAGAGTTTCAGCATTCTTCCAGTTACCTGCGTGGGGGTAAATTGAATATGTGAAATAGTGGTCGCCACGGTCTGATTTAGGGTCGGGATTCATAGGAGCTTTGAGAAGAGTGATAATCATTCTCTGCTTGTCAACCTCATAACCGTATTTGCAATCGTTAAGGATTGAAACGCCGTAGTTATCCTCACTCATATCAATGAAGTTATGAGCAGAAACCTCGAATTTAGCCTTATCATAGGGATTGTGACGATAGTTGGAGCTTTCGATTGTAGCGTAAGCGATATCGCGGGTGAATTTCTGAGCCTTAACATCAACATCGAAGCCAACCTTAAGGAGTTTTTCCTGCTCGTTCCAATTGATGAATGTATCAAAGTCAATTCTGTCAAGCTCATTATAAATAATAATATTCTGCTTAACAAGAGACTTGTTGATAGCTTTTTCGATAGAAATAACTGTAAATACATCACCTGCATAAACACCTGTTATTTTGCCGGGTTCTGTATCAAACTGACGGTCAACATAAGAAGCAACAATGTCCCAGGCATCATATTTACCGGGAAGGTCTTCATAAAGGCGGAATACGTTACCTTTACCGTCAAGAACTTCTCTGTTATTTTTCTTGTCGAATATAGAAACAAGCTCTGCGCTGTCATCAAGGACAATTTTGAAGTTAGCGTTCTCAACGGTGTTGTCTGAAAGTGCCTCTGCACCCTTAACAGCACCGTCTTTTGCATAGAATACCTTGTAACCAACTGCAGGAAGGTCCTTCGCAACGAAAACAAGAACTTTAGTTCCGTCAAGCTTTGTATAGCTTTGTGTTGCAAGCTTGTTACCCTCTGCATCGTAAATTTCAACATCCTTGTAGGGAAGCTCTACCTTCTGAGTTGCAGATGTGCCGAGAGAGTTGAAAAGTGCGAATGGTTTGCCGTATTTCTCTGCACCGTTTACATTTCCTGCGATTACATTGAGTGCTTCGGTTCTTACGCTTTCACCGATAGCAATAATTTCGTCATAAATAGCACAAAGGTCACCGAAAACTTCTGTAATATGAGAACCGGGAAGAGAGTCGTGGAACTGGTTAGTAAGAATCTTCTGCCAGCCTTCGTTAAGCTTTTCAAGAGGATACTCGTAACCGTACTGCATTGCAATACTTGCGAACATTTCTGCCTGACGATAGAGGTTTTCGGAATATCTGTTGAGCTTTTTAAGAAGAGCCTTTGTTGTGTGAACACCGCGGTGCTCTTCAAGATAAAGCTCGTCTTTCCATGTAGGAATGTTAGTTTCTGTTGCTTTAGCCTTCATTCTTGCAAGAGAATCTTCAATCTTACTTGTCTGAGTTTTGGGAAGACCGGGGAAGTTTTTATAACGCTTTACATATTCGAGCATTTCGGTATCAACACCGCCGCCGCCGTCACCCCAGCCGTAACAGTACATAGATTCACCGATAGTTTCTTTATCTGTATATTTCTTCCAGTTAACCTTAAGAGAGTCTGCTTCAACAGTACCGATAAAGTGTGTGGGAGGAACGATGGAGAATACCTTTGAGCCGTCGGGACCTTCCCACCAGAATGTGTTATACTGCCAGGGGTTTGTATCATTCCAGATACCCATTTTATGAGTTACGAAATATTCAACACCCGCTTTTTTAAGAATCTGAGGCATTGCATAGCCGTTACCGAAAACATCGGGAACCCAACAGGTTTTGGGAGTGATACCGAAGGTCTTTTCAGCAAAACGGATACCGTGAAGAAGCTGACGAACAAAGGATTCACCGGAAACCAGGTTACAGTCGGGCTCAACCCACATTGCACCGATGTATTCCCATCTACCCTCTTCGATACGTTTCTTAACCTGCTCATAAAGTGCAGGATATCTGTTTGCCATTTCGATATATGTGGGAGCGGTACTCTGTGAGAAAATGAAATCATCGTACTGCTCCATAAGGCGAAGCATTGTAGCGTGAGTTCTTCCCAGCTTACGTATGTACTCTTTATATGCCCACATAAATACAATATCAAGGTGAGAGTTACCCACAAGAGCAAGCGTACCCTCTGATTTATAAGAGGTGTTGTTATAAACCTTATCTTTAAGGACTTTCTGTGCCTGACGAAGCCCCTCTTTAAATTCTTCACCCTCGAGGTCAAAGTTCACGTAAGTAAATGCTTCCTTAAGAGATGCTCTGATAAGCTCCTGAAGACCTGTATCGTGAACGGGCATAAAGAGAGCATTGAAAACTGCCTTGAAATCCCAGTAAATCTCTTCGATTTCGGGGTCAACAACGCCGATAAATGAGCAGGAAAGTGTTTTTACCGTTGATTCATTTGAGTGCCATACATAGTAAGACTCAATGTCAACATCATAATGCTCATCACCCTTTGCACAGTCTGTAAGAAGAACAGAGTTTCTGAAAGGGTCAAGACCCTGATAAGGAACACCGTTAAGAGTGAGAAGTGAGTCACCGCCGAAATAAACATTAAGAGTTACCTTTTTACCCTTAAATCTTTCGGGCATATCAAAAGAATTCTTAAAGAATGCACTCCAGCCGTTGTTACCCCAGCGGTCACCAACATTAAGCTCCTTCCATTCATCATAAAGGAATTCATAATCGTCAACACCTTTATAAATGCACTCCTTCATTTTCCAAGCAGGAATGGATTCAATGTCGGTGTAAATTCTTTTTTTGAGGTTTTTGATTTTAAGTGCCGCAACATCATCAAAAGAGAAAATACCTCTCTGCTTGCCTTTTGTGGCATCGCGCCAATCATCAACGTGAGCATCCATAGCATCAAGTGCCGCAACAGCATCAATGTTCTTAATCTCAGCCAAATTTATCGTCCTTTCTCTAACCGAAAAATATTAGAAAACAAGACTATATTTTTCGATTTTATTATATTTTTCAGTATAGCATTATAATATAAAATTGTAAATGGCAAATTGTAAATTTATGGTTTACGACAAGACTATAAAATGGCAAAGTTAAATGCAAAATGCTAATAAGGAAGTATTTTTGAAAATGTGGTGTAACCTCATTAAATGGGGTTACACTTTTTTTATTTTGAAACAAACTTCCCAATATTGAAAATACATTGATTTTGGGAAACAAATGTGGTATAATAACGTTGCGAGGTGATTTTCTATGAAACTGATCGAAAGAAAACAATACTTAGATAAAATGATTGGAGTTATCGGAACTCCCGATATTAAAGTTCTGACAGGTGTGCGCCGTTCCGGCAAATCAAAGTTGCTGGAGGCTTTTAAAGCCTACGTGCAAAAGAATATTGCTGATGCCAATATTATCCATATCAACTTTAATCTGTCTAAGTATGACAACCTTAAAGAATACAAAGCTCTTAATGAATATATCGAAAACAACTATGCAGAAGGCAAGGAAAATTTCGTTTTGATCGACGAGATTCAGATGTGCGACAACTTTGAACTATGTATAAACAACCTCCACGCAACCGAGATGTACGATATTTATATCACGGGTTCTAATGCCTTTCTGCTCAGCTCGGACTTGGCAACATTGTTTACCGGCAGAACGTTTGAAATCAAGGTGTACCCCTTCTCCTTTGCTGAATATGTGAGTTACTTCGGACTAACAGACCAATATACCGCTTTTGATAACTATATGCTTGAAGGCGGTATGTCCGGCTCTTATCTGTATAAAGAGCAAGAGGATAAATACGATTATATCGAAACCGTCTTTGATACGTTGATTTTAAGAGATATACGGCAAAAGTATAACATCAAAAATCCTGCTTTGATGAATCGTATTTCTCAATTCTTGATGGATAACGTGTCCAACTTAACCTCGGCAAGAAGCATCACGGATACTCTCACCTCGAACAAGGATAAAATCAATCATAAGACGGTGGGTAATTATCTAAATTATCTTTGCAATGCTTTTGCTTTTTACAAATTCCGCAGATATGACATTAAAGGCAAAAAATATCTTGCTTCCAACGATAAGTATTATTTAAGCGACCACACCTTCCGCTACGCCAAGCTCGGCACAAAAAACTTAGATAACGGCAGAGTGATTGAAAATATCGTTGCAATGGAATTGCTCAGACGGGGCTATGAGGTTTATGTGGGTGTGCTGTATAAAAAAGAGATCGACTTTGTGGCTCTTAAGAGAAATGAGAAAATTTATATTCAGGTTTCGGACAATATTACCCATCCCGATACCTTTAAGAGAGAAGTTGATCCTCTGCTCAAAATCAAGGATGCCTATCCTAAAATGGTAATCGCACGAACAAGGAACCCCGAATATCAATATGAGGGTGTTAGAGTTGTTGACGTGGCAGATTGGTTATTGAACAAATAACAACTTCCCAAAAATGAAAAAAACATGAATTTGGATAACAGATTATACACACGCCATCGGTGTGAACGGAGGAGAAATAATGGCTAAAAATACCATACAATCAATCGAACCCAACATCGCAGATTTGGTAAACGGTTGGCTAAAATCATATAAGGTAGATTATAAATTGGAGCAGGAGTCTTTGAACACAGAGATAGATCAGGCTCTTAATGACTATTTTTCCAAAAATGGCGGCAAAGGCGGTAATCGTCCCGATGCCAAATTGATTTTGAAAGCTAATGACGGCAAGGATTATCCCATTCTTATTGAGTATAAAGGGTATAAAGATAAGCTCGTTAAACTGGATGATGAAGGAAACGTCGCCAACAAAACCTCGAAGAATCAGCCCGACTTTGCTAACATCAACTCTTATGCTGTAAATGGCGCTGTTCATTACGCAAATGCCGTATTGCATTATACAAGCTATACAGATGTTATTGCTATTGGCGTTACCGGACATAAGGCAGCAGACGGAAAGATTATACATCAAATTGGCGTTTATTATGTTTCTAAGAGCAACTTTGGTGTTGGGCAGAAGGTTGCTGATTATACTGATCTTTCCTTCCTTAAAAAAGAGCATTTTTCTGCGTTTATTGAAAAAGTAAAGCAATTATCTCTCCCTCATGAAGAAATTGAAAAATTAAAGGAACGTAGAGAACAAGAAATTACGGCAAGCCTCGTAAAGCTCAATAATGATATTTTCAAGAGCGAAAAAGGACTTAGTGAAAACGACCGTGTTTATCTTGTTGCCGCTTCTATTATGGCAACTCTCGGCGATGTTGACAATAAAGTATATCCGTTGACCAAAGCTGAGTTGAAATCTTCTGACGAAGAAGGCGACAGAGACGGCGATATTATGATTCGAAAAATCAACTCTTTCCTTAATGCCAAAAAGCTTCCTAAAGATAAGAAAGATTTGATTGTGAGAACCCTTCAAAATACGCTTACTACTGATAATATAAATAAGGTTGAAGATGGTGAGAGCCAGCTCAAGCGTGTATTTATAAAAATCGTTGATGACCTTGGTATTTATTATAAAATTGGCTTAACAACTGATTTTACTGGCAAGCTGTTCAATGAAATGTATTCTTGGCTCGGCTTCACACAAGATCAGCTTAACGATGTTGTACTAACCCCGTCTTACGTCGCAACGCTTTTGTGCCGCCTTGCAAGAGTTAATAAAGACTCTTACGTATGGGACTTTGCAACGGGTTCGGCAGGTTTGCTTGTTGCAGCTATGAACGAAATGTTGATAGATGCCAAGAACACCATTAAATCTCCCGAAAAATTAGCTATCAAACAGGCTGAAATTAAGGCAAACCAATTGCTTGGTTTGGAAATCCTTTCGAATGTTTATATGCTTGCCGTTCTTAATATGATTATGATGGGTGACGGTAGCTCAAACATTTTGAACAAAGACTCCTTGAACTTTGACGGACATTATGGGTTTGGAAAGACTGACGAAAAGTTCCCCGCAGATGCTTTCGTTTTGAATCCCCCGTACTCTGCCGAAGGCAACGGAATGATATTTGTTGAAAAAGCTCTTTCGATGATGGAAAAGGGCTATGCAGCTATTATAATTCAAAATTCTGCTGGATCAGGTAAGGCTACAGAATATAACAAGAGTATTTTGCAGCATAGCACACTCCTTGCAAGCATTAAAATGCCAATAGATTTATTTATCGGCAAATCAAGTGTTTTAACAAATATTTATGTTTTCCGAGTAGGTGAAGCTCATCAGAAAGATGATATTGTTAAATTTATTGATTTTTCAAATGACGGCTATACTCGTTCTGACCGCAAAAAAGCAAGTAAAAATCTATTTGACACTGATAGAGCGAAAGAGCGTTATCAGGAAGTTGTAGATTTAGTGCGTTTTGGAAAAACAAAGCTTAGCATTCTTACTGAAAAAGAATATTACGAAGGACATATTGATCCTGAAAACGGCAATGACTGGAATCAAACTGCGCCTATTGAAACTAAACCAAATTTAGACGATTTCAAAAAGACAATTGGCGATTATCTTGCTTGGGAAGTATCAACACTCCTAAAAAATCAGCCGATGGAGGACGACCGCCTGGGAAAATAGAAGCCTCACTTAATGAAAAATTACAAGCGGTTAAGTGGGGCGAATATACGCTTGGCGATTTGTTTGAGGTAGAATCATACACCAAAAGATTCGATGCGAACAAGGTTGTTATCAAAGAAAAAGGCAAATATCCTTATATAGTTAGAACAAGCTCTAACAATGGTCAAAAAGGTTTTATAGATGAAGATGAGCAATATTTAAACGAGGGCAATACTATTGCATTTGGGCAGGATACAGCTACTATGTTTTACCAAGAAAAACCGTATTTTACCGGTGATAAAATCAAAGTACTGAAGCCTAAAATAAGTAAGTTCAATAAAAATAATGCTCAGTTTTTCCTTGTCGCAATGAGGAAACCTTTTGAATTGTTTTCTTGGGGAACATCAAGCTATAATGTTGATGTTATTAAAAGTCAAAAATTAGTGCTACCTGTAAAAGACGGCGAAATTGATTATGATTTTATGGAATCCTTTATAGCTGAGCTGGAAGCTCAGCGGATAGCTGAGCTATCCGCTTACTTAAAAGTAAGCGGATTCGACAATTACGAATTGTCGGAAGAAGAGCTTAACGCTCTTGAGAGATTTGCTGAGCTTGGCGACGATAATTGGGGTACATATACTATAGGTAATCTTTTTGAAAAGGTAACGACAAAGAAATTACCGTACAAGGCGAAGGAACTACCAAAGCAGCCGACTGATGATTATGTGCTTCCTTGTCTTACATCAAGCTTCCAAAATCAAGGATTGAATTATTATGCTCCCAAATCAGGAGCAACTGTCATAAGCAACGTGATTTCTCTTCCTTCTAATAGCGATGTTTACAGAGCTTATTATCAGTCAAGAGATTTTACCGTTCTTTCGGACTCTTATGCTATCCAATGGAAATTGGCAGAAAACAAACCTACACCTAACCAATATTTGTTTATGGTTATGTGTATCAACAAAGTGACTGATCTGCCAATTTATTCCTACAAAAACAAATTGGGCGGATGGAATGTTGTAAAACATAAGGAAATCAGATTACCCGAAAAGGATGATAAAATTGATTTTGCGTTTATGGAAGCATTTATATCTGCAATGAAAAAGATTGCAATTAAAGATGTAGTTGAATACAGCGATGTAAAAATCAATGCAACTAAAAAGGTTGTATCCTGTAAATAGTAAATCATTCCGATTCAATAGGTTTTAGGGCGTTACCCTAACAAGTTTTACTGTTTTTGGTAAACCTGTCCATAAACAGTCTGCTCGCTAAGATGATACAGCTCAAAGCAGCAACGCAAAAAAGAAAGGCACAACCAACGGAATTTTCTTCCGAAGGCTGTGTCTTTTTTAATGTCTTATGCGTATTTAACACGGACTTTTTTCAGCTTTGACCGCATAATTTTTAGCAAAACTTCGTCAACACCGTCCGTGTATTTACCCGTTGATATGTTCGGTTGAGTCTTGTGACAGAGCCACGCAAGGTAATCTATAATCGCCCTGCATTTCATATTTTCCGCCTTGCTTTTCAAATAATGTGTTCATAATAAAACCTCCTTTGGGGTTCTCCAAGCGGTTTTTTGAAAACTTAGTCTTTGACTTTACCAAACTTTCTCTGGAAGAGCTTAACAATCTCAACAATGGGGATGATGAGGAATGCAAGACCGAGAGAAATAGCGTATGCTTTAAGGTCAAGGTGTGCAAAGCCGAAGAGATTTGAAAGGAAGTCAACCTCAACAACTGCAGTTGTAAGAACAAACGAACCTACCATTGCACCGTAAAGAGCTTTGTTATGCTGACCCTTGAAGAGCATTGCAACAGCAGAACCTCTCTGAGAACGCATATTGAACGAATGGAAAATTTCGCACATTGCCATTGTGAAGAATGCCATTGTCATACCTTCGCTACTGTCAGCGATATTGCGGAATGCAAACACCGCACCTGTTTCGATACACTCGAGATATTCACCGATATAGAAAGCGATAACTGTAAGAATACTTACGAGAACACCCTGATATGCACAGTCAACACCGAGACCGCCTGCGAAGATACCGTCGTTTTTGCTTCTGGGTTTTCTCTTCATAATGTTCTGCTCAGGTCTTTCAAGACCGAGAGCGAGTGCAGGGAAGCAGTCAGTTACAAGGTTAATGAAAAGAAGGTGGGGTGCTTCAAGAATTGTGAAGCTCATAATTGTTGCAAAGAAAATTGAAACAACCTCGGAAAGGTTTGAACCGAGAAGGAACTGGATAGCTTTACGAATGTTATCGTAAATTCTTCTGCCTTCGCCAACTGCGGAAACGATTGTTGCAAAGTTATCGTCTGTGAGAACCATATCTGCAACATTCTTTGTAACGTCAGTACCTGTGATACCCATACCAACGCCGATATCGGCGCTCTTGATAGAGGGAGCATCGTTAACACCGTCACCAGTCATAGCGGTAACATAGCCTTTGTTTCTCCAAGCGTTAACAATTCTTGTTTTATGTTCGGGCTGAACACGGGCATAAACAAACACATTCTCAACGATTTTTTCAAATTCTTCGTCAGAGTATTTATCAATATCGCTACCCATCATAGCTTGAGAATCGTCGGAAAGAATACCAAGCTCTCTTGCAATTGCTTTAGCTGTATTGATATGGTCACCCGTAATCATAATAGGTGTGATACCTGCGCTGCGACATTCAACGATAGCATCTTTAACCTCGGGACGAACAGGGTCAATCATACCTGTAAGACCGATAAATATCATATCGTATTCAAGAGATGCAGAATCGTAAACCTCGGGAGCTGATGCATATTCCTTGAAAGCAACTGCAAATACACGAAGAGCCTTGTTACCCATTCTTGTATTCTCTTCGGCTGCTTTAGAGAGAATTTCATCGCTCATAGGAACAACCTGACCGTTAACAAGAGCGTGAGAGCATTTCTTGAGGATTTCGTCAGGAGCACCTTTTGTATACTGAACAAATTTACCATCAACACTGTGAACGGTTGACATCATTTTTCTGCCTGAGTCAAAGGGAACTTCACCTGCTCTGGGGTAAGTGGCAACAAGGTCTGCCTTTTTAAGACCGAGAGAAGAAGCATAGTTTATAAGAGCAACCTCATCAGGCTCGCCTGTGCTTTTGCCGTCCTCTTCAACCTCTGCATTGGTGCAAAGTGCCATAGCTGTTGCAAGAACATTTTCGTCCTCTGCATAGTGGTCAACAACAGTCATAACATTCTGGGTAAGAGTACCTGTTTTATCGGAGCAGATAATCTGAGTACAGCCGAGAGTTTCAACTGCATTCATTTTACGTATGATAGCATTCTTCTTTGACATATTGGTAACACCAATAGAAAGAACGATTGTCATAACTGCAACAAGGCCTTCGGGAATAGCGGCAACTGCAAGAGCGATAGCTGTAATAAATGAATGAAGTGCTACGTCAAATAACTGCGCACCGTCAGCCAAAAAGTATTGTGTAATAAGGTTATATGCAAAAATAACAACACAAACACCGATAACAAGCTTCGTAAGAATTTTTGAAAGCTGTTCGAGCTTGATTTCAAGGGGAGTTTTGCCCTCTTCAGCAAGTGCAATAGCATTTGCAATTTTACCCATTTCGGTATCCATACCTGTTGCAACAACAACAGCTTTACCGCGTCCGTATACGAGAGTTGAACCCATATACGCCATATTTTTACGGTCACCGAGAGGAACTTCATCGCCCTTGTCACTTGAAAGAGTGAGAGCTTTAACGAGCTTATTTACGGGAACAGATTCACCTGTAAGAGCCGCTTCCTCAATTTTCATACTTGCACATTCAAAAATACGACAGTCTGCAGGAATAGCATCACCTGCATCAAGAAGAATAACATCACCAACAACAAGATCTTCGCTCTTAACGGTTTCAACCTTACCGTCACGAAGGGTCTTGGTTGTTGCGGCAGACATTTTCTGCAAAGCTTCAACCGCTTTTTCCGCCTTGTTTTCTTGAACAACACCGAGAACAGCGTTAATAAGAACAACAACAAGAATGATGATAGAGTCTGTAGGAGGAACGAACCCACCTGCTTCGATCATTTCTGTAACCGCAGAAACAACCGCAGCAACAAGAAGAATGATAATCATGGGGTCCTTCATCTGGTCAAAGAATTTTTTGAGAGTAGAATCCTTTTTTGCCTCTGCAAGCTTATTTTTACCATTTTTTTCAAGTCTTGCAGCAGCTTCTGCAGAAGATAAACCGTTTTCGTTGGAATTTACTTCCTGAAATACGGCTTCAGCAGATTCGAGATAATGCTTCATTTAGAGCATCCCTTCCTTTTCTTATTTCAAAATCAGAGCAACAAAAAAATAAAAGACCTCTACCGTTACAACGGTAAAAGTCTCACTCTTTAAGACATTGGCGGGTAAAAGCTTACCGGGAATGTCGCCAATATCGCGCCGTAGCACGAGTTACTCCCTTTTGTTACGTTAAATTATACAATACTTTATAATTTTTGTAAATAGTTTTTCTCATTATTTGGCAAAAAACACTACAATTTTTTTCTTAATAATTGTGTAATATCTTGAAAAAAAAGAAAAAATGTGTTATTATTCACTTACAAGCACTAATCAAAAGATTAAAAGGAGATATAAATTATGAAAAAAATTATTGCAGTTGTTCTCTGTATCGTTTTACTTGCAAGCGTAATGGCAGTTTCTGCAAGTGCTCTTGAAGCATCTAACACAAACACAAGCGTTACATACATTTCAGTTTTTGAAGATTTCTTTAATTTCGATAATATTTTCGATTTCTTTGAGAGAATCTTCAATATGTTAGGCTTTACAAGCAACCTTTACGAACCCGTATATTGATTAAAAAAATGTACTCAGTGGCTGTAAAAACTAATCGTTTTTACAGCCACTTATTTTCATTTAGGCTCTATTATAATTGGTTGCAATTGTTCTCCCTTTAATGCACTTTCCAATGCATCTGCGATAAGAGAAAAATCAGCTACCATTGAAGTTGGTTTACCTTTGCAATTGTCTTGACCAAAGGGTACAAAATATATGTTTTTATAATTCAAAAGAGAGCCTATATTCTTACCTGCATTACTTAAAGCATCATTGGTAGACGGTGCAATCAAAAGCGGTCTTGAATTTCTCAGGTGAGCCTTTGCCGCAAGAGTAACGCAGGTATCTGTTACTCCACTTGAAAGCTTAGCAAGAGTATTCCCCGTACAAGGTGCTATAATAAGTGCATCAAGAAGCTTTTTAGGACCAATGGGTTCAGCTTGAGGAATAGTGTGAATTATTGCATTCCCTGTTATTTCTCTGAACTGCTCACGCCAATGAGCAGCATCACCGAAGCGGGTATCAAGATTATATGAATTTTCCGACATAATCGGAACTATTTCATACCCCACTTTTTTCAATTTTTTTATTTCTTCAAAAACCATTTTGAATGTACAAAAAGAGCCACAAAGGGCAAATCCGATTGTTATCAAGAGGTATACCTCCTTATAATAGGAAGAATTGAGCGACCGATTATTTCCCCTGCTGTTTTGGGAGCAACCTTACCGGGAAGCGAGCTTGCTTTCACAACTTGAAGAGCTCTTTCTTTAGCCACTTGGAAATCAATTCCGAAGGGGGCGGATGCTACTTCAACCAAAACGCATTCCGAATTCAGTCTTGAAAGCTCAGCAGAACCTAAAACCTTTGCAGGAACAGTATTTATTACAGCATCAAAGCTATTGTCTTCTGTTGATAAAGCTTCAAAACTCTTATATTTCATTCCCGAAGCATAAATTTCCGCAAAAGCACTTTGTTTCCTTGCAAAAACCGTAACCTCTGCCCCTAAAGAAGCGAGAGTAGCAGCAAGAATTTTCCCCACTCTTCCGTAACCTAAAACAGCGCATTTCATCTCGTGAATTGTAATTGGTAACTGTTCTATAAGAACTTGAACAACACCCTCCGCAGTAGGAACGGCATTATAAATTGCCAGCTCATCAAGAAGAAAATAGTCGCAATAGGGGCAATTTCTTGAATCAAGCTCCTCACAAAAGCTTTTTGGTAACTGCCCACCTAAAATAAATTTTTTTGACGATGCCAATGCAACAATATCTGAAATTAAGACCACTTCATCAAACAAGGGTGAATTAAGAGTGAGTCTATCCTTTGTAAAAGGTAGCGGCAAAATAATTATATCAGATGCATTAACTGCCTCTTCTAAATCATTGTAGCATTCAGTATGATTAAAAGCATAATAACAAACCTTAAAACCCTGGTTTTCAAGATATTCTCCAAGATACAAGGAGCGGTTGTCTCCGCCCAATATTAAAAAAGCAACTTCTTTCATAAAATAATCAATCCTCTCGGTATATCATATTCCGAGAGAATAAGAATGTGAAAAAGAACAACCCGAAAATGCTCGGATTGTTCTTTTGTTTATATACCTATTGTTATAATTTCAAATGGCTTGTATTCAATTGTATCGGTTTCGCCTTCGATATCCTCCAACATATTGAGCATTTTCACTATCTCGGGAAGTTTTATTTTTCCGCGTTTTCCGTCCTGCTCGCAAAGTCTTATAACAGTCATTTTTCCGTCTTCACTCTTTTTAACCGCTTGTAAATAAAGGGGCTCGAATGTAGGTAAAGCCCATTGACAGTCTGCTTTTATAAGCGGTGAATTATACTGCAAGGCAAGTTTGTTTATTTCTGCCGTAACTGCATCATTTTGGTGAGGAACAATCATATAACAAAAGCTGTGTTCGCCAACATCGGAAGTAACATCGGGGCGCTCCGTTGCACGAAGAAGAGAAAGGCTCATAGAGTTATCAAGAAAGCCTACCCCGTATTTACCGTCATTAATAAGAGCAATACCACCGCCCGACTCTGACATATCGCACCATTTATGGTGACAGGTTTCAAATCTTGCCTGTTGCCAGGTTGTGTTACGGTGAGTTTCTCTTTCTATAAAGCCTGCTGAAGTGTCGCAAAGAGCTTTTCTTGTGAGAATATTGCATTGAAATTCCGTTTTTGCCAGCTTGTGCTTTTCCTTCCAATTAACATTGTTTTCTACTTCAATTCCTCGACTTTGTCTGAAAAATCTGATTTTCATTTCCCAGTTTGATTTTTCAGTTCCGAGAGTTACGGAAAACGTTGCACATTCTCCGTCACTTTCAATAAGAGAAACAGGCTTTACAACATCAACCGCAATTTCTTTTTCGCGGTAATTGGGAAGAATGTCCCAGGCATCATAATTACCGGGGCAATCAACGTAAATTTTAAGCTTATTAAAATCACCGTTAACCCACTCTCTTGAAAGTTCTTTATCATAAAGAGAAATGAATGAACCATCGTTATTTAACTCAGCTTTATAGTAAGGCGTTTCGATATTATTATTTTCAACGCTGAACCATTCACCCGAAAAAGCAGACTTTCTCAAATTCGCCGAAGAAAGTGCAGGAATATCGGGAACAAGCCAATTGCCTTTCTTGCCGTAACGTGTAGCGGTACCCTTTTCATTTTCAATAAATGTAAGAGCGTTGCGTTTAAAGTTAAGAGTATTAAAATACTTACTACCCTTTCTGATAATTTTATCAAGGGCACTTTCGATTTCTTCATAATCCGTCATTGCATCAATGTAAACGGGATGAATATGGGAACCGGGAAGAATATCGTGGAACTGATTTATAAGGAATTTTTTATACAACTCCGTTATTTTTTCTTTGTTATCTTCTCCGCGCATTACGGAAAGCATTTCTGCAGTTCTGAATTTCTCTTCAAGACGGCGGTTTGCCCTTTTTATATAGCTTTTAGTAGTAAATGTACCACGGTGCATTTCAAGATAAAGCTCTCCGTCCCAAACCTGCAGATTTTTATTATCTTTAAGATTTTTTTCAAGAAATTCTGCTCCGCTTGTATGGGTGCATTTGGGCATAATTGAAAGCTTTTCGAAACGATTCATCATTTCAATCATTTCTTCCGTACAGCCCGAACCGCCATCACCGTAGCCGAACATATTAAGAGTCTGACCGCCTTGGTCTTTATCAATATATGCTTCCCAGTTAGCCTGAATCTGACTTGGCATATTCCAAGTTATAAAATGTGTAGGCGGAACACAGGCGTAAACATTGCTACCGTCAATACCTCGCCAGATAAAATTGTTATGGGGAAATCTGTTTGTATCATTCCACGTTGACATTTTGTTGGATACAAAATAATCAACACCGCTTTTTTTAAGGATTTGAGGTAAAATCCAGCTATTACCGAAAACATCGGGAAGCCAGGCATTATTTACTCTTTTCCCGAACATTCTCTCATAGGTTTTCTGTCCGTAAAGGCACTGTCTTATAAGACTTTCCGCATTGGGAACATTGCAGTCGGGTTCAACATACATAGCACCCACAGGCTCAAACTGTCCGTTTTTAACCTTAACCTTCAGTTCTTCAAAAACATCGGGGTAATATTTTTCGAGAGTTTCATAAGTATATGGTTGAGTATGGGCATATTTAAAATCGGGGTATCTGTCCATAAGACGAAGCTGAATAAGAACAGTACGAAGATTTTTCTGCACTGCGTGAATTCTTCGCCAATAATATGCAATATCAAGGTGAGAATGTGCCACAAGAGCAACATCTCCCGTGCCTTTATATGTATCGTTACTGAAAACTACATCTTCAAGATACTGTTTTGCTTCTTTAATGCCCGAAAGTTCGTCACTATCAAAATCAATGCAGTTCATTGCATTATTAAGCTCTCTGTTTAAAAATGCTCTGTAATCCACATTGAAAAGGTCACTTTTCGCAATATCAAGAAGAAGCTCAAAATCATAAACAAGGCTTTGCACATCTTCATTTATTGTGCAGATATATGCACCCTCAAAAATCTGACGGCAACCACGGACAGAAAGACTTTCGGGATTTCTTTCGTCATCGGGCTTACTGCGGTTATAACCCATCATATCAAAATGAAGTGTTTCGTTCACATCAACATACGGAGAAAGTAACATCCTTTCTCTGTTAGGGTCAACACCGCCAATATATTTTCCATTCACCTTAACGCATATTTCCGCCGCAGTTTTAAGAGAGAACCAAAGTTCTTTACCCTTAAAGTTATCAGGAATATTAACCTCCGCTTTTATAAAAGCGGTTCCGTCGGGAGTGAAATACATATCGCCTTTTTTAAGAGGACGGTAATCCTGCGAATAGTATTCGAACTCCATTTCCTTAACCTGACGGGCATCACGTATTTCTAAATTTTCAATTTCCCATTTTTCATTATATATGTAGCGTTTGAGCCAGCCGAAGCGTAAATCTGTCCACTCTTCAGGTCGCATTGAACGTCTTTCAACCTTTATATGTGCCATTATCTTACCTCACACATCCTGAAAGTAAGGCTTTTTGCGTATTGCAATTACCTTAACCTTCTTTTTTAAATCTCTCTTTATTTCCTGCTCAATCCACTCTGTGCACCTGTGAAGAATAAGACATTTTGAGCATTCACCTCTGAAGCGTAAAGTCAGTTCTCCGTTTTCAAGAGAAACAAACTCAACCCAACCGCCGTCACCCTGTAGCTTGGGTGCAAGAATTTCATTTATGTATTTTTCCATTTAATCGCCTCTTTCAACATACAAAAATCGTATCACACATCTAAATATTTTGTCAATTGTAAATTGATTTAAATATTTTTTTGTACTATAATATTTAAGACGACTTTTGAATATCGAGGTGAAATAATGAAAACCTGCAAATTTACTGTGACGGGTATGACCTGCGCCGCTTGTCAGGCAAATGTTACAAGAGCCGTAACGAAGCTCCAAGGCACCGAGAAAGCAGATGTTAATCTTCTGTCGGGCACAATGACAGTAACATTTGACGAAAACAAACTAATCGAACAGGATTTTATAGATGCTGTTAATAATATCGGTTACGGCGCATCTCTTTACGGAGAAAGCAATAAAAAAAGCCAACTGAAAACTGAATGGCAGAAACGAAAGAAAAATGAAAAAGAAAATATTTCTTCTATGAAAAACCGCCTTATTTCTTCAATTATTTTTCTTATTATCGTTATGTATATTGCAATGGGACATATGTGGGGACTTCCTCTCCCCCATTTCCTTCACGGAACTGAAAATGCTCTTGTGAACGCAATAATTCAAATGCTTCTTGTGATTCCCGTAATGATAATAAACAAAAAATTCTTTATTTCGGGATTTAAAGGTCTTATCAAAAGAGCCCCAAATATGGATTCTCTTGTTGCGCTCGGTTCTTCCGCTTCATTCCTATACGGAGTTTTTGCAGTAATTATGATGGCTTATAATGCACCGAGAGGAAACCTCGAGGTTTTAGAACATTATTCCCACGAGCTTTATTTTGAATCAAGTGCTATGATTCTCACCCTTGTTACTGTGGGTAAATTTTTAGAAGCTCGTTCAAAGGGCAAAACAAGTGATGCTTTAGGAAAATTGGTTGAGCTTTCTCCGAAAACAGCAAATGTTATAAGAAACGGCAACGAAATCACCATTGATGCAGAAGATATTAAAGAGGGCGACACACTTATAATTCGCCCCGGCGAAATAATTGCAGTGGACGGAGTTGTTTTAACCGGTAATGGTTTCGTTGACCAATCCGCCGTTACCGGCGAAAGCCTGCCTGTTGAAAAAAGAGTTGGTGATGAGGTAATTTCCGCAACTCTTAACAAAAACGGCACATTTGCAATGACTGCTTCAAGAGTCGGAGAAAATACTACTCTATCACAAATAATTCGTCTTGTTGACGAGGCAGGGTCATCAAAAGCACCGATTGCCCGACTTGCAGATAAGGTAAGCGGAATCTTCGTTCCTACGGTTATGATTATTTCCGCAATTACATTCTTAGTATGGCTTTGGGTAGGCAAGAATTTTGAAACTGCCCTTTCCTTTGCGGTTACGGTCCTTGTTATTTCCTGTCCGTGTGCTTTAGGTCTTGCAACTCCTGTTGCCATTATGGCAGGAACAGGTAAAGCTGCAGAAAACGGAATTTTAATTAAATCAGCCCAAGCTCTTGAAGCTCTCGGCAACGTTAATAAAATTGTTCTCGACAAAACAGGCACAGTTACAAGCGGTGAAATGAGTGTAAGCGACATTTTTATTTGCGATAAAGGTCTTTCGGAAAATAAATTTCTTGCAATTTGCACCGCCCTTGAAAAAGGCAGTGAACACCCCTTAGCAAATGCTGTCAGGAAAAAAGGCGAGAACCTTTCACTACCGGAAGTTAGGGATTTCAAAGCCTTTGAGGGCAAGGGCATAAGCGGTGTAATAAACGACGAAAACTACATTTCAGGCAATATCAGATTTTTAAAAGAAAACAATATTGATTATTCAGACATCGAAAATAAAATAAATGAATTCTCTTCACAGGGCAAAACACCTTTAATTTTCTGCAAAGGAAATAATATATTGGGTATTATTGCTATTTCCGATACAATTCGTGAGGACTCAATTGAAGCAATTAAAGTTTTCAAAAAACTTGGCAAAAAAATTGTTATGCTGACGGGTGATAACAAATCTTCTGCTGAATTTATAGGCAAAAAAGCAGGAATTGACGAAATCTATTCAGAGCTCCTCCCTGCGGACAAAGAAAAAATCATTCGCTCCCTTCAAGAAAAAGGCGAAAAAATTGCCTTTATAGGCGACGGAATAAATGATGCCCCAGCCCTCATAAGAGCGGATGTGGGTATTGCTATCGGAGCAGGAACAGATATTGCCATTGATGCGGCAGATATTGTTCTTATTAAAAGCTCGCTTACAGACGGTGCAAAGGCAGTTGAACTAAGCAAATCCGTTATGAGAAATATAAAAATGAATCTTTTCTGGGCATTTTTCTACAATGTATTGGGTATTCCCCTTGCGGCAGGTGTCCTCTACCCCGCTTTTGCTCTCAGATTAACTCCTATGATTGGTTCTGCAGCAATGAGTATGAGCTCTCTGTGTGTGGTAACAAACGCTTTAAGATTAAGATTTTTCAAATCAAAATATGTTAAAGAAGAAACTAAAAAAACTGCTTTGGAGGAAACCCCCGAAGCAAAAGAGAAAGGAAACGATATTATGGAAAAGATTATTAAAGTTGACGGTATGATGTGCCCCCGTTGCGAAGCTCACGTTGTAAAAGCCCTCACCGCTATCGACGGAGTTGAAAGTGCAACTGCAAGCCACGAAGAAAACATTGCAAAAGTAACTCTTTCAAAAGATGTTGCAGATGATGTGCTTGTTAACGCAATTATTGATGAAGGTTATGAGGCAAGTATTTGAAAATGCGGAGTACGGAATTAGCCACCAGTCGCCAGTCCCCAGCCACCAGAAGCTTTGCAATGAGTAAAGAAAAACGAATAAAGTTGATGTATAGTGAACCTCTCTTCGAAGAGAGGGGGACCACCTTGAAAAAATTAACTATTTCGATACAGTATTAAACGAGCAAAATTTTAAATTTAACAATAATGTTTGGCGGGTGGTGGAGAGTTCTTGACGCGAACTCCTGAGCGTCATTGAAGCATAGCTTCAACTGTAACGAACTTTACACCACAGTAAAAAACAATATTCAAAAATGGTCGGATTATCTCCAACCATTTTTATTATGCTTTAATACCTGTTAATTCTTCAATTACTGATAATTCATACCAAGGAAAATACAACCCCCACAAATCACCCTTATGCTCAAACCTCATTATGCAATATGATTCAATTTTATAAGAGCCGAACCTACCTTTAACATTATATTTTTCAAACTTAGCTATTCTTTTCTTCTGTCTTTTATCAACCGAAATACTTATTGGTTTATCTATCTTTTTTATTCCTTTTATACTTGCAATGTCTATTGCATAAACCGCTTCATCCGATGCCATATATAATTTTTTCTTATCGCTATAAAACTTTAATTCCCATATATCATATAATTGTCCGTGTTTCCCTGTCTTCACAGGAACCACCTCAGCACCTTTTAAAATATAATTAAATGAGAAAAAGTCCACATCCTGTGCATCAACAGGCACACCCATCTCCAAGTATATGGTATCAAACATATTATCTATTCTGGCATTATATTCAGCACAAATATCACTTTTCTCGTAATTATTTTGTCGCATTTTTTCATAGCCATAAATACCCACCAAAACAATGCCATTTAAAGCAGTAACCAAAATTACTACGCGCCATTCAAAGTCAGCTAATGACACCATATCACTTTGCATACCCATTACTAACGACAAGGCACCAAAGAATACTACAACCAACGAAATAAATTGAACACTATAAAAAAATCTTGGTATGTAAACCATTTTGCGTTTATATTCATTTTCTTCGTCACAAAGCTTATCAACTCTGTTTATAGCACCTTTTGATGCTTTTTTTACAACAAGCTCGTTTCCATTAAACTTCCATTTATTACCTGAAACTTTGCTGCAATAGAATGGTTTCATTGTTCTCACCTCACCACAAAAAATGTAACATATTAAATTTTCAAAGTCAACATAATGTAATTTCCCAATCCATTTTTATAAAATGAATTGGGGAATAATTTTTATTAGTTTATAACCTTATCGTCAACCTCTTTTTGAGCCATCTCAACGAACGCATCAACGCTCATTGTACCCATATCTCCGGCTTTTCTGCCACGTACTGCAACTTCACCGTTTTCAATTTCCTTATCACCGAGAACAAGCATATAAGGAATTTTCTGAAGCTGAGCTTCACGAATCTTGTAGCCTGTTTTCTCTGCTCTGTCGTCAACAGTTACACGGAAGCCTTTTTCTTCAAGTTTATTTTTAAGCTCATAGCAAGCATCGTGATGTCTTTCGGAAATAGGAAGAATTCTCATCTGCTCGGGAGCAAGCCACATTGGGAATGCACCCGCATATTTTTCAATAAGAAGAGCGAGAGTTCTCTCATAGCAACCGATTGAAGTTCTGTGAATGATGTAGGGGTTTTTCTTTGTGCCGTCGCGGTCAACATATTCCATACCGAACTTTTCAGCAAGCATCTGGTCAATCTGGATTGTGATAAGAGTATCTTCTTTACCATATACATTCTTAATCTGAATATCAAGCTTAGGACCATAGAAAGCTGCTTCGCCGATACCAATTTTATAAGAAAGACCGATATCATCAAGAATTTCTTTCATAATACCCTGAGCTTCATCCCACTGTTCTTTTGTACCGATATATTTTTCTGTATCTTCGGGGTCCCACTGTGAGAAACGGTAAGAAACATCTTCATAAAGACCAAGAGTTTTAAGCATAAATATGCAAAGGTCAAGGCAACGCTTAAATTCGTCTGCAAGCTGTTCGGGAAGGCACATTAAGTGACCCTCTGAAATTGTGAACTGACGAACACGAATAAGTCCGTGCATTTCGCCCGATGACTCATTTCTGAAAAGAGTTGATGTTTCGGCAAGTCTCATAGGAAGGTCACGGTAGGAACGGGCTCTGTTAAGGTATGCCTGATACTGGAAGGGGCAAGTCATAGGACGAAGTGCAAATACTTCATCATCCTTTTCTTCGTCACCCAAAACAAACATACCGTCTTTATAGTGGTCCCAGTGACCTGAAATTTTATAAAGGTCGCTCTTTGCCATAAGAGGAGTTTTTGTGCGAACCCAACCTCTTCTTGCTTCCTCATCTTCAACAAATCTCTGAAGAGTCTGCACAATGAATGTACCCTTAGGAAGAAGGATTGGAAGACCCTGACCGATAGTGTCAACAGTTGTGAAGATTTCAAGCTCACGACCTAATTTATTATGGTCGCGCTTCTTTGCTTCTTCAACTCTCTGAAGATGCTCTTCAAGCTCTGCATTCTTGGGGAAGGCAGTACCGTAAACGCGTTGAAGCATTTTGTTATTCTGGTCACCTCTCCAATATGCACCTGTGCAAGCAGTAAGCTTGAATGCTTTAACTCTGCCTGTTGAAGGAATGTGAGGACCTGCACAAACATCAACAAACTCACCCTGCTTATAGAAGCTGATAGGCTCGTTTTTACCTGCGTGCTCTTCGATGAGCTCAACCTTGTAGATTTCGCCTTTTGCTTTCATTTCTTCAATAGCAGCCTGAGGCTCCATCTCAAATTTCTCAAGAGGTAAATCCTCTTTAACGATTTTCTTCATCTCTGCCTCAATCCTTGTAAGGATTTCGGGAGTGAATGAAATTTCGCTATCAATATCATAATAGAAGCCGTTGTCAATAGCCGGACCGATAGCAAGCTTTGCTTCGGGATAAAGGCGTTTAACTGCCTGAGCAAGAATATGGGAAGCAGTATGCCAAAAAGCGTGCTTACCCTCTTCGCTATCAAAAGTTAAAAGCTCAAGCTCGCAATCCTCATTAATGGGAGTGCGAATATCAGCGCTCTGTCCGTTAATAAGACAAGCGCAAAGATTTCTGTAAAGACCCATACTGATTTCTTTGCAAACATCAGCGGGAGTGATGCCGTTTTGGAATTCCTTGACGTCATCACGAAGTTGGATTTTAACCATATATATCATCCTTTCATAATCTATAAAAAATATGCTTCATCCCATTTTAGAAAAATGGGATGAAGCAATAAACTCCACGGTTCCACCCAAATTATAGCATAAATAATTACGCTATCACTCGAGAAGTCTTAACGGGACTCAGACGGCGATGCTTATCTTTCGCTTCGCACCGCACTCAGAAGTGGTTTTCGGGAAGAGTCCTTTTGCGCCTTTCACCAACCGGCACACTCTCTGAAAAGGAAATTCTTCCTTACTCTCTTCGTCTACGATTTAAAATGTATCTGTAACTAAATAATAACCCTTTTAGGTTAAAAAGTCAATAAACAAATTATTCTTCTGTTTTTTCTACAGGCTTCTTAGGCTCAATTTTGCCGTAACGGGAAGAAGAAACCGCATCAACCTTCTGCTCTCTTTCAGCAGATACCTGAGGAACATAGGGCGCTTTTCTCTCTCTGCCACCGCGACGGTCATTTCTGTAATTACCGCGCTTCTCGCCTCCCTCGGGAGTAACAACAACTCTTCTTCTGTCACCCTCGCCAACGGAATGAGAGGTAACCCCTTCAATTTCCTGAATAGCGGTATGAATAATTCTTCTCTCATAGGGATTCATAGGCTCAAGAGATGAGCTTCTGCCGTATTTGAGAACACGCTGTGCCTGTTTTTTTGCAAGGGCGCGGAGAGTTTCTTCTCTGCGAGCTCTGTAATCGCCCACATTAAGGGCAACTCTCTTGTTATTATCATTTGCGCGGTTAACAAAAAGTCTTGTAAGATACTGTAAAGCATCAAGAGTTTCTCCGCGTCTGCCGATAATGTTGCCGTAATCTTCATCGCAAGTGATTTCAAAGTAAACATCTTCATCTGTTTCTCTTGCAGTAACACCAACATCAGTAAAGCCCATGCCAACGAGAATTGATTTAAGATATTCTGTTGCTTCATTTTCCTTAGGCTCTATGGAAGATAAATCAACTGCGGGAGCAGCTTCCTTTTTCACTATTTCCTTTTTAAGAGCTTCTTTTTTTGCTTCCTTTTTGGGTTGTGGCTTTTTTTCAGGGGCTTTTTTAGCAGGAGCTTCCTTTTTCTGCGGAGCAGGTTTTTTATCAGCCTTTGGAGCCTCCTTTTTTTCCTCAACACCATCGTCATAATATGCTCTTACTTTGGCATCAGCGCCGCCGAAGAGACCTAAAACCTTCTTTTTGGGGAAAGTGAGAATTTCAACCTTAACATCTGCATCAATAGGAGCGTGAAGATTGTCCACAGCCATTTTTCTGGCATCGTCAACTGTTGCCGCAACACCGATTGCTTCTTTAATCATATTTTCACCTTATTTCTTTTCGATATCAATACGCATCTTCGTATTGTTTTCCTTTGAACGTCTTACAACTGTTTCATCAACCATTTGTTGCGCAAGAACCTTTTTAGGACTGTAAACATTTGTCAGGATTACCTGCTGAAGGAATGACAAAATATTGGAAATAATCCAATAGAAGCCAACACCTGCAGGGAACATAAATGTAAACCAAAGTGACATAAGTGGTGACATAAAGGTCATACAACCCATTGAGGGATTCTTTGCCATTTCGGGATTCTGCTTTCTCTGACGGACATACATAAAGATAGATGATGCCATAGCAGTCGCAAAAGCGAGTATGGGAATAATCCAAATCGCACCCGGTTCCTTAATGCTGGGTGTAAGAGAAAGGTCAAGTCCGAAAATTGTAAATTTCTCTTTAAATGCTGCAAGATCTGCAAGCTGTTCTGCACTAAGAATGTCGCCGAGCTTGTCGGAAAAATTTTCAAAATCTCTGATAATTTGAAGTTCTGCCATTCTGGATGAGTTTGAATTTTTTCCTGTTTCTGCAACAATACCCACTACAGTCTTGATTTTTTCAATTGTCTCGTCACCAAAACGCAACACACTTGAAAGAGGTGTGTAAATAACGCCGTAAAGACCAATCATAACAATCATCTGAATCATAAGAGGAAGGCAACCCATGTTGGCTGCACCAAAGCCCTCGCGCTGATAGAGAGCCTGGGTTTCCTCCTGAATTTTCTGCTGATTACCTGCATACTTTTGTCTGATTTTATTTACCTTAGTATTAAGGCGCACCTGCTTTGCATTGTTTTTCTGCTGACTGATAGATGCAGGCAAAAGAGCGCATCTGATAAGAACAGTAAGAAAAACGATTGCTAAAATATAGCTGTCAGTAAGATTATAAAAAACACTGAGCAACCAACCAAAAGGTACGGCAAGTACATTTCTGATAAATTCCATTAGAATAAAAATCCTTTCTTTCGTATACAAAAGAAGAAATTACTTTTTCTCCTTTTTTGGCGGTACGGGGTCCACCCCGCCGGGAAAAAGAATGTTGCACCGCATAAGCCTGCCGATAGCTAAAATTGATCCTTTAAAAGCTCCGTGAACTTCAATTGCCTCAAGGGCATATTGGGAACAGGTTGGGTAAAAACGGCATTTGGGCGGAAAGAGGGGCGAAATACGGCGCTGATAAAAGCGGATCGTTTTTGCGAGAAAGTTTTTCATTCTTCCTCACCCGACCTTTTCAACATCCCCTCATTCTCAAAAATTCTTTTCATAACCTCTTCAATACGGGTGCTTTTTAAATATTTCGTCTTTGAACGGGCAACCATAACTATGTCATAACAGGGGTTAAGGTCCGGACAAACTTTTCTGAAAGCTTCTTTTATAACCCTTCTTGAACGGTTTCTTTCCACTGCGTTGCCGATTTTTTTACTTGTAGTTATACCAATACGGCAAATTCCCGCGCGGTTCTTTGAATAATAAATAACCAGCGCAGGATCAGTTACAGCCTTACCTCTATTATACAGCCGACGAAAGTCGGAATTACAGTTGAGTGTGACGAAATCTGACACATTATTCCCCCGAATTATTTGGCAGGATTAGTATGTGAGCTGTTTTCTGCCTTTTTTACGACGGCGAGCGAGCACCTTGCGACCGTTTCTGTCTGCCATTCTTTTGCGGAAACCGTGTTCCATCTTTCTGTGTCTTTTCTTGGGCTGATAAGTTCTTTTCATTTTTATTTCTCCTATCTGTATATTCAGGCATTTTTTACGAAGTATGAGAAGTGATATAAATAAAGCCTGTTGTTTATAATATTTTCACTGCAAAACATACATTTCGACAGTAGCACATAGCATTATATAAAAAATCGCAAAAAAAGTCAATAGTTAATATAATTTTTAATTGCTATGGTTGATATTTGAAAACTCTTGTGCTATATTATTAAGGTATTATTAGGAGATGATTTTAAATGAGCGAATGCACACATGATTGCAGCACCTGTGGTCAGAATTGTTCTTCAAGAACCGAACCTCAGAGTCTGCTCGAAAAGCCCCACGAGCTTTCCAACATCAAAAAAGTTATCGGTGTTGTCAGCGGTAAGGGTGGCGTTGGTAAATCCCTTGTTACAACCTTACTTGCAGTAACAATGCAAAGAAGAGGATTCAAAACCGCCATTCTTGATGCTGATATTACAGGTCCTTCAATTCCCAAGGCTTTCGGCATTAAAGAAAAGGCCCAGGGAACCGAAAGCGGTATTATCCCTTGCAGAACAAAAACAGGTATTGAAATTATGTCTGTTAACCTTCTTTTAGAAAACGATACTGACCCTGTTGTTTGGCGCGGTCCCGTTATTGCAGGTGCAGTAAAGCAATTCTGGACAGATGTTATCTGGGACGATGTTGACTTTATGTTTGTTGATATGCCTCCAGGAACAGGTGATGTTCCCCTTACAGTTTTCCAGAGTCTTCCCGTTGACGGCATTGTTATAGTTGCCTCTCCGCAGGAGCTTGTTGGAATGATTGTTGAAAAGGCTGCTAAAATGGCAGGGCTTATGAACATTCCCGTTCTCGCTTTTGCAGAGAATATGGCATATTTTGAATGCCCCGATTGCGGTAAAAAGCACAAGGTATTCGGTGAAAGCCACATTGAAGAAATCGCAAAGGAATATAATGTTGATACAGTTGCCCAAATCCCGATTAATAATAAACTTGCTGCCGCAGTTGATGCAGGCGCAGTTGAGCTTTTTGACGGCGATTGGCTGGACGGCGTTGCAGATAAACTTTTAGGATTATTATAAGAAATCATAAACAACTGTCAAATTAAGAATCAACTTAATTTGGCAGTTGTTTTGAAAGGTATAGTCAATGATTGATAAAAAAATTGTACTTTTAGATTTAGACAACACCCTTATAGATTTCAACGAATGTGCAAGGCACTCCATAATGAACGTTTTTGCCGAGTTGGGTTTTGCATATACCGAAAAGGTTTTTGAAGCTTTCATTACAGAAAACGTTAAAATATGGAAAAGGCTTGAAAAAGGCGAAATCACAAAAGCAGAACTCCGTGCAAACCGTTGGAACATTATTCTCGGCAAATTGGGCATTGATTATGACGGAACAATAATTGAAGAAAAATTTGAAAACGGTGTTGCGCAAGGGGCGTATGCAGTAGAAGGCGCTTACGAGTTATTAGATTACCTTTACCCCAAATACGAGCTTTACATAGTTTCAAACGGTTTTCGTTTTGTTCAGGAAAGCCGACTTAAAATCGGTAATTTCAGAAAATATTTCAAAGACATTTTCCTTTCGGAAGATATCGGCATTCAAAAGCCTGCTAAAGAATTTTTTGATTACTGCTTTGAGAAGCTCGATAACCCTAAAAAACAAGATGTAATTCTTATAGGTGACAGTCTTTCCGCAGATATCACAGGCGGTCTTAATTTCGGTATCGATTGTATCTGGTTTAATAAAAACGGTGATGAGCTCCCCGAAAACATTAAACCGAATTATACTGTTGACAGATTAAAAGATATTGAAAAAATATTATAAAAAGAGGTTTGAGTAATTCAGCTTACTCAAACCTCTTTTATACGATATCCGCAAATTTTACTTTTAATATTTTTTCAATATCTTTAGTGGCTATCTCCACCTGCATACCGATTTTACCACCGCTGAAAAGTATGTTTTCCATAGCTTCAGCAGTTTTGTGAACAACTGTGGGGAACTGTTTTTTCATTCCTATTGGAGAGCATCCGCCGTGAACATAACCGGTAAGACCTAATAAATCCTTAGATTTTATCATTTCAATACTTTTCTCACCAACAGCACTCGCCGCTTTTTTAAGATTAAGCTCTTTATTAACAGGAACGAGAAAAACATAATTTTGTTTTGATTTACCCACTGTTACAAGAGTTTTAAAAACCTCATCGGGATTTTCCCCTAAAACCCTTGCCACATCCTCCCCTGCTATTGCACCGCTACTTGTATAGTCGTGCATTTGGTAGGGAATTTTCTTTTGCTCCAAAAGACGCATTACATTCGTTTTTTCCTGCTTTGCCATTATTCTTCTCCGTATATCAATAAATCTGTATTTTCTTCACTGTATTCAATCTGCTTTGACCAATTTTTCAGATTTTCTATTCTGTCTTTTAATGTAAGCTCGCCCTTTTCAAAATATGTTTTCATATCGCAAAGGTAAATAAATCTTACACCTTCAACCGCAAAGCAAATTCTCTCTTTTATGCTTTTATCAAAAACCGCTTTAATAAAATGGCGATACAAAATATAAGCGAGAATTTTAGAATACAACATATCGCCTTTTGTTTTTTCTTGAAATTCGGTTTCTGCATTTAAAACTGTTTCGAAATTTTCCGATAAATCATTTATGAATTGAGTCCACTTTTCGTCAATGGGCTCTGTTTTTTTAAGTAGCTCAAGACTGTTTTTATAATCTCGGATTTTGATCTTCTCTCCACAGAAATCCTCTGTTTCACAAAGGACTTTCACAAGTTTTTCTTGAAAATTTATATCTTTTCTGGAAAGAAATTCAAATAATTTCTCACGAAAAGCAGAAAGGAAAATATAAAAATCAGATTCGGCAATATCTTCCTTAGTTTCTAAAACTATTTCTTCTCCGTCACTTTCTTCAACCAACGAAAAAGGCTCTTCATTTTCTAATAAAAGCCTACATACCTCTTCACAGCTAAGGCCAAGACCGCATTCGGTTACCCCTGCGAACCATTCATAAAATCTCGGGTGCTCTCTGCAAATATCGCACAAAAGATTTTCACCGCCGTTAATTATAATTTTGCAAAGATTGCTTTCATTAAGAAAAGGACATTTTTCATTTTCCGATAATTTAAAGCAAAAACTACCATCTTCCGATTCTGTTATGCAAGAACAAATTTCATCACCCAAAGGCGACTGCAAATTTTTGTACTTTTCGAGAGCTACATCATCCACATCAATTTCCCAACCGATGCAACAGTTATCGGTACATTTTCCTGCTATGCACTTAAAGCTATCATAAAAATCAGGTTTAACAGTAAACATTTCAACCTCTTAAAATATCAATAACTATGATTTTTTCTTCTTTATATTTAAACTTGATTTGCAAATTCTCAAAAGCAAGACCGTAAATTCTCTCTTCATCATTTTGATAAGATGGTCTTGGATCAAGTGATAAAAGTTCTGTTATATTCTGAATTTGTGTTTCTGTTAATTTTTCTTTTATATTTTCCGCAAACTCAACTTGAAAAGCATCATTTTTATGGTCTTCCGAAAAGCCGCCCAAAGCCTCGGGAATACTGTCAACATAAGGAAGATAGGGTTTTATATCATAAATGGGTGTTCCGTCTGCCAAATCCCCACCGCTGACGATTATAATTTTACCATTCTTGCCGGCTTCAATTTTTTCAAGCACTACACAGGAAAGTCCAATTGGATTTGGTCGGAAAGGTGAACGGGTTGCAAAAACCCCTACCCTTTTATTACCGCCTAAACGGGGCGGTCTTACTGTCGGTGACCATTGGTTTTCATTTTTTGAAAATCCCCAAAGAAGCCAAAGGTGAGAATATTGCTCAATATCTCTTATGCAGTTTTCATCACGGAAGCCCTCACAAAATTCGATTACGGATTTTACAGACGGTGCAAGTCCGCTTTGGCGAGGCACTCCGAATTTTTCTTTATAACCATTTTTAATATACGCAATGGGTTCAATTAAAAGTGCATCCTGCTTCTCCAAAACAACACCGCCTTTCGTGATGTATACTGTATAAATATATACCACAAAAGACGGTTTTCGTCAATTTTCATTTATCTCAAAGGTTATTATTACCGCACCTGTATTATCCTCGGAAACAACAGCTCGGCGGAAGTTTTTAGGAACAAAAATATTTTTTGTATTCTGCCTTGTTATTATATAGTTTTCATAGGAATAAAACTTGCCTAATTCAAAAAACTCTATGTATTCTTCAAGGGTAATTTTACTTTCATTTATAATTTTTGAATGGGGAAATCCAACGTATCTCAAATGCCAGGGTTCATAGGAAATCCCTGTCTTTCTTTCACCGAAAATCGGGTATCTTATTATAAAACCATAATCACCGCATTTTTCATTGACAAACTGTCCCGAGGGTGATTTTATAAAGCTTTCACCTGCAAAATTCTTAACAAAAACATCAAGAGCAAGTCCTGTCTGATGCTCACTGCAACCGGCTTCTTGTGCAGTTTCGCCCTCTTCTTCCTTAACCTCTTTTTGCTTCTCAAAATCTCTGTAAGCACTTGAGATAAATAGAGTTTCTCCTGTTTCATCATATAAAGCTTTGCTTAAATTATCGAAATCTTCCTTTGCACACACATTCATTTCCACATCACGTTTTTCGTGGTAAATTGTTTGAGGTAAATAGTTCTCGTTTATTTTATATTTTTCATTAACCAAAAGCAAAGATTCATCAACACTTACATTTTCATAACCCAAGAACTCGTCAAGAGATACTGTTTTGGTGCCTGAAAGTTTTGCAGGTTCTACATTTCCTATTTCACAGGTAGAAGTCCTTGAAAGATAATCCAATGTTATGAATTTAATCTCATTTTTGAAAAACAATTCAAAGCCTATTGCAAAGAAAACAAATACCCATAACAAAACAAGTATTTTTGTTCCGTTCCCTTTCTTCTTTTTAGTACTGTTTTCAACTTCCTTTTTCAAAAAAATCGCCCCTTTACTGTATTTAAACACAGTAAAGGAACGACTTAATTACATAAAAGTTAAGAAAAGGTTAAATAATAAAAACTTCGATATTTTCATTAAGCTCAATTTTTTAAGCATCCGATGGGAACAACAAAAACACCGTCTTCACGCTGATATGCTATTTCTGTTCCTGTAAGAATCATTAAAAAAGATGGTTCTTTCATTTTTTCTGTATTCACTTTATCCTTGAGCTTAATCAAATGTTCTGCTGCTTCTTCAATTTCTTTCGAACCAAGCTTCACCTCAATTGCCGCCCATCTGCCATCGTTCAGACAAATTACTGCATCAGCCTCTAAACCGCTTTTATCTCTGTAGTGAAACAGTTCTCCATCAAGTGATTCAGAATATATTCTCAAATCTCTGTCACATAGCGATTCAAACAAAAATCCAAAATAATTAAAATCCTCAAGTAGACGTTCAGGTGTTAATCTCAAAGTCGCTGCAGCTACCGAAGGATCAACAAATTGTCGTTTTGGTGAAGTTCTTATGGCAGTTTTTGAACGCAATGCCGGATTCCACGCCGGAAGATTTTCTGTTACAAAAATTCTATCTAAAGCATTCATATATTGAGAAATTGTTTTTTCAGACAGTGTTTCATCGTCGCCTGTTGCTATATCATCACGAATGGTTTTAATTGTTGCCAAAGTTGAAACATTTCTTGATAACGAACGAAGTAATGCTCTGACACGAGTCGGACTTTTTTCCACGCCATCAACAGCCGATACATCTTGATTAATTATTGCTTCAACATAATCTATTGCGTGGCGAAAAGCAGTTTTTTCATCTTCCCCGACAGAAGCAGGCCACCCACCTCTTACAATAGAAAAAGCGATATCCTCAATACTTAAATCTGAAAAACTATCTATATCTTTTTTTCCGTCAAATAAATCTCGGAGCGATACCGAACCGTTTGACTCTTTTGATTCATACAGGCTCATAGGTCTCATTATAATCCTTGCTATTCTACCCGTTCCTGTATGCTGAACAACATTATCACTCGGAACGGCTGAGCCTGTTAAAATAAATTGTCCGTATTCACCGCTTTGATCTACAGCAAACCTTACCGCATCCCACAAAACAGGGGCAGTTTGCCATTCATCAAGAAGTCGCGGCTTTTCCCCTTTCAAAAGCAACGACGGCTTTGTATCTGCAGCCTTCATATAAGATACTTTTTTATCAGGATCTTGCATATAGAGCTGACTTTTTGATACATTTGTCGCGGTCCAGGTTTTACCGCACCACTTTGGTCCTTCAATAAGAATTGCTCCTATAGTTTTCATTCGTTCGTTTAATATTTCGTCGGCAATTCTCGGAAGATATTTATTTTTCACAGTCGGCACACTTCTTTCTTTAGTGTTTTTCATTATTATACCACTGACTTCCGAAAATATCAACTCCAAGGTTCCGTTTTTGGAGGCGTTTCGCTTCCGATTTTGGCGCAAAAATCCAAGCACCAAAAAACATAGGCAGACCTTTTACATTCATTTTATTTCGTTATCCATAAAAACTTTTGAACCGGTTGCACCGCGCTGACCCTGATATTTTCCGTTATATGGATTTAATCCTTTATCATCTCTTTGCCAAAACAAATTGATTGGGAAGTAAAATATATGTATCACTTGTTATAGTTTTATACTTAATTTCATTCTCAAGGTTTATTATACCTGTTGATGTATCTTCAACTATACTAAAAGTATTCCCCAAACGAATATCAATACTTACCGGTTGAATCTGCTCTTTTTCAATAGGCTCAACAACAAGTTTCTTTTCTTCAAGCATTTTCATTAATGTTTTATCTGAAAGTATCATAACAAGCTCCTTATATTTCCTTTAAAATTTTCCAATAGCCAGAGCGACTACTACCCTCACGGACAATATAACCGTTTTTTCTTAATTCTTCAACAATTCGTTTAACTGTTCGTTCAGATTTATTTATTTTTTCCGCAATCTGTTTTTGTGTTATTTTAGAATTCTCTTTTAACAACCTAAAAACAACAATTTGATCTATGGTGACATTTATGGTGCCATCTATGGTGTCATTTTGGCACTTTGAAACGGATTTTATATGCAAATATCTGTTTTTTAATTCATTATTTTCGCCTAAAAGCAAATTTCTTAAGAAAAGCTCAAGAAATTCAGTTGTTTCGTGAACATCTTTTTTAAGATTGGTATAATTAGCTCTTACTAATGAATTTCTGAAATACCAAGCATTTTCAGCAAAAATATCATTTGTAACATCAAAGCCTAAAGTTCTAAGATATTTTATAAAAAATACCGCTGTAGTTCTTGTATTTCCCTCACCGAAAGCGTGTATCTGCCAAAGGCGAGAAATAAATACTGCTAAATGCTTTATTGTTTCATCAATTGAAAGTCCTTTATATGAAAATTCCTTTTCAACAGAAAAATCATAATCAAGAGTTGCCCTTAAATCCAAAGCACCACCATACATAACAGTATCACCATCAAGCACCCATTCGGCCTTGGTAATATTGTAATCTCTTATTTTCCCTGCATGCTTATACACACCATCAAACAATCGTTTATGAATTGAAATATATTGAGCCGGTGAAAAAACAAAAGAATTTTCGGAAAGAATTTGAGCAATACGGACAGAAACCTTATCCGCCTCTTCTGTTCTGTTATTTCCTATATGCTTTACATTTTCTTTATAGTAACTGTGAATAAGCTGATTTGCTTCTTCAAAGGTAATATCACCTTCAATGTTTTTCTTTGCAGTATCAATAAGGTAATCACTTATTTCAAGACCATCAACTGCCTGGAGTCCTATTGCAGTGTGCCAAGCGTAGCCCTTTTCTTTTTTTTGAGGCTCTTTTTCTCTTAAATACTCTTCAAAAATATCCTGCACACAAAAACTCCTTTCGATAAAATTATTACATTTATTATACTATAAACAAGATAATAAATCCATATACATTTGTAACAAAAATACTTTCCCCAAAACCCAAAATTAAAACCGATGATTTTTGATGCAGAAGGCTTTTTATACTGCGAAGGTGTATATAGATACTCCTAGCAGGATAAAATGACTAACCCCCGACCATAAAGATCGGGGGTGTTCTGCGCAAAAACGCGGTTTTGTAAAATTGACAGATTTAGATGCAGATGGCATTTTCTCTGCTCCGAAGGCGTATGAAGATACGTCGAGTGGGCAGAAAAATGACATATGCGCTAAATATGGCGATTTTTAATATACTTTACGCTCTGTATAACCTGTATGAAGAATATCGTGAGCCTTGTGGCTGCCGGGTTCACCGAAGAACTCGTCATAAATTGCTTTAATGTCGGGGTTCCGGTGAGATTTTCTTACAGGAAGATTTTCATCATCGTTGTAAAGACCTGCTGCACGGAGGGCTCTTACATCCTCGAAGTTACGAACTGATGCGGGAACGATGGGCTGACCGCCACCGTTTACACAACCACCGGGACAAGCCATAATTTCAATGAAATCATATTTCTTTTCGCCGGATTTAACCATTTCGAGAACTTTCTTTGCATTTGCAAGGCCTGATGCAACTGCAACATTAACTGTTACACCGTCAAGGTCATAAGTTGCTTCCTTAACACCTTCAACACCGCGAACTGCCTTGAAGGTTGCAAGGTCTGTAAGCTCTTTACCTGTAACAACCTCGTAAGCTGTACGAAGAGCAGCTTCCATAACACCGCCGGTTGCGCCGAAGATTGTACCTGCACCTGAACCAAGTCCGAAGGGTGCATCAAATTCTGCATCGGGGATTGCTCTGAAGTTGATACCTGCTTTACGAATCATTCTTGCAAGTTCTCTTACTGTGATGGATGCATCGATATCAGCAAGACCTTTAACTGCGCTGTAATCAGTTCTTTCTGCTTCAAATTTCTTAGCAGTACAGGGCATTACGGAAACAACAAAGATATCCTTGGGGTCAATACCCATTTTTTCTGCATAGAATGTTTTTGCTACAGAACCGAACATACCCTGAGGTGATTTACAGGAAGAAAGGTTAGGAATAAAATCGGGATAATAGTGCTCGCAATATTTAACCCAACCGGGTGAGCAGGATGTGATAAGAGGAAGATTTTTACCCTCTTTGAATCTTGCAAGGAACTCTGTTGCTTCTTCCATAATTGTAAGGTCAGCAGCAAAGTTTGTATCAAACACACCGTCAAAGCCGAGCATTTTGAGAGCGGAAACCATTTTGCCCGTTACAACAGAACCCATTTCGTATCCGAACTCTTCACCAAGACCTACACGAACTGCGGGAGCAGTCTGAACAACAACGTGCTTTGCAGGGTCATTAAGAGCATCAAACACCTTCTGAGTATCGTCTCTTTCAGCAAGAGCGCCTGTAGGACAAGCTGTAATACACTGACCGCAGGAAATACAAGCAACGTCACCGAGATTGTATTCGAATGCAGAACCGATATGTGTATCAAAGCCACGGGCATTTGCACCGATAACGGAAACATTCTGGATTTTATCACAAACTGCTACACAACGACGGCAAAGAATACATTTTTCATTGTCGCGATACATATGTGAAGCACTTGCATCAATGCTGTAATTAACAAAATCGCCTGCGTAAGCATTTTCATCAGCAATACCGTATTCGTGGCAAAGCTTCTGCAATTCACAGCTACCGCTTCTTACACAGGAAAGACATTCTTTCTTGTGAGTAGAAAGGATAAGCTCGAGAGTTGTTTTTCTTGCCTCGATAACCTTGGGAGTATTGGTGAAAATTTCCATACCCTCGTTAACGGGGAATACGCAAGCTGCAACAAGGCTTCTTGCGCCTTTAACTTCAACAACGCAGATACGGCAAGCACCGATAGCGTTAATTTCTTTAAGATAGCAAAGAGTAGGAATTTCAATACCTACTGAATGAGCAGCTTCAAGAATCGTAGAACCGGCAGGAACCTGATAATCAAAGCCGTTAATTTTAATATTTACTGCATTTTCCATTATTAGTTCCTCCTTATTTATTTACTGCTTTAAATTTACAGTTACCGATACATACGCCACATTTTACGCACTTATCAGCATCAATCTCAAATGATGCCAATTTATGACCGGGAGCGATGTAGTCACTTCTTGTGATAGCGTCAACGGGACAGTTCTTTGCACAGATACCGCAACCGATACATTTATCTTTATCAATAGAGAATGTAACAAGGTCTTTACAAGCACCTGCAGGACATTTTTTGTCAACAACGTGAGCAATATATTCATCTTTAAAGAACTGATATGTTGAAAGAACGGGGTTGGGAGCTGTCTGACCAAGACCGCAAAGAGAGTTTTCTTTGATGTAGTGGCAGAGCTTTTCCATTCTGTCAAGGTCTTCCATTGTACCTTTACCGCTTGTGATTTTTTCAAGAATTTCAAGAAGTCTTCTTGTACCTACACGGCAGGGAGTACATTTACCGCAAGACTCATCAACAGTAAATTTAAGGAAGAATTTAGCAATATCAACCATACAGTCGTCTTCATCCATAACGATAAGACCGCCCGAACCCATCATTGCACCTTTTGCAACAAGGTTATCGTAGTCGATTTCAATGTCAAGAAGGCTTGCAGGAAGACAACCGCCGGAAGGACCGCCGGACTGAGCTGCTTTAAATTTCTTACCATTGGGGATACCGCCACCGATATCTTCAACGATTTCACGAAGGGTTGTACCCATGGGAACTTCAACAAGACCTGTGTTGTTGATTTTACCGCCAAGAGCAAATACCTTTGTACCCTTACTTTTTTCTGTACCCATTGTGTTGAAGAATTCAGCACCGTGGAGAATAATCTGAGGAATGTTTGCGAAGGTCTCAACGTTATTTTCTGTTGTGGGTTTGCCGAAAAGACCCTTAACTGCCGGATAGGGAGGACGGGGACGGGGCTCACCGCGGTTACCTTCGATAGATGTCATAAGAGCTGTTTCTTCACCGCAAACGAATGCACCTGCACCAAGACGGATGAAGAGGTCAAAGTCAAAGCCTGAACCAAAAATGTTTTTACCGAGAAGACCGTATGCACGAGCATCGTCAATAGCCTTCTGCAAACGCTGAACAGCGATGGGGTATTCTGCACGAACATATACATAACCCTCTGTTGCGCCTGTTGCATAACCGCAAAGAGCCATTGCCTCAACGATACAGTGGGGGTCACCCTCAAGAACTGAACGGTCCATAAATGCACCGGGGTCACCTTCGTCAGCATTACATACAACATATTTCTGGTCTGCCTGATTAGCAGCTGTAAAGCTCCATTTACGACCTGTGGGGAATCCACCGCCACCTCTGCCGCGAAGACCTGAATCGATAACTGTCTGGATAACCTCCTGAGGAGTCATCTGTGTGAGAGCTTTAGCAAGAGCCTGATAGCCGTCGTAAGCAATATATTCTTCAATATTTTCGGGGTCGATAACACCGCAGTTACGAAGAGCAACACGATGCTGTTTTTTATAGAAGTTTGTTTCATTCAAGGGTTTAACTTCTTCTTCGGTTACTGTCTCACTGTAAAGAAGTCTTTTAACAATTCTACCCTTGAGAAGATGCTCTTCAACGATTTCGGGAATATCTTCAACCTTAACTTCGCTGTAGAAGCATCCTTCGGGATAAACAATCATAATGGGGCCTAATGCGCAAAGACCGAAGCAACCGGTTCTTACAACCTGAATTTCTTCTTCAAGTCCTTTTTCCTTAATGTTAGCATTAAGTGCATCAATAAGCTCACCGCTGTGGCTGGAGGTACATCCGGTACCGCCGCAGACAAGAACATGAGAACGATACATTTATTCTTTCCTCCTTATTCGGTAACTGCGCCTACAGTATATTCAACTACGGGCTTGCCGTTAACGATGTGCTCGTTAACAACCTTAACTGCCTTTTCTGCAGTCATCTGAACATAAGTAACTTTTTCCTTGCCGGGTTCAAAAATCTCGACAATGGGTTCATACTGACACATACCGATGCAACCGGTCTGTGAAACAGCAACATTTTTAACATTTCTTTTTGCAATTTCATCTGTAATTGCTTTAAGAACAGGGCGAGCACCTGCTGCGATACCGCAGGTTGCCATACCAACAACAACTCTGATACCGTCGTTACCGTCAGCGTCACGAGCTGCCATCTGAGCCTGTGCTTTTTCTTTTATAGCAAGTAACTCTTCGAGTGATTTCATATCATTCATTCCTTTCGATAGATAAGGTATTCTCTCTGATATAATCTTCAATCCACCTCATAACCGAAGGCTCTGAAAGAGGAACTCCGTCAAGGATTAATTTTATATCAGCAGATTTAAACGAAAACTCTTTACCGTCAATACTACGGGTATAAACGAAATCTTTGTCCTCGTTCATTGACACAATAGTTGCTACTGTGGATGCCATATCGCCCAAGGGGGTAAAGTCAATGCTGTCTGTCTTAAAAAGAGCATCAACCCTTGTTCCAATGCCAACCTGAGAAGTTATTGAGAAAGTTCCGCCCGTTTGCTCCGCCGCCAATTTAAAGAGCGGTATTCCCATACCAACCTTTCTTGTTGTTCGGGTTGTAAAAAACGGGTCCTTTACATTTTCGACCTGCTCGGGTGTCATTCCCCTGCCGTTGTCATAAATACCGATGAGAAGGGTTTTCTCTTCAGTATTTTCTTTAACAAGTATCTCTGTGAGAGAGGCACCTGCAACAATGGAATTCTGGGCAATATCGAGAACATTCAATGATAGTTCGCGCATAACGCTTAGTTCATATATTTTGCAAGAATTCCGGGGATATCGTCTGCGGTGATTTTGCCGTAAACCTCACCGTTGATTGTGAAAACGGGAGCAAGACCGCAAGCACCGATACAACGGCACTCTTCAAGAGAGAATTTACCATCGGGAGTACATTCACCGGGTTCAATTCCGAGAATTTCGCTGATTTTGTCAATAATGGGCTGAGCACCTTTTACATAGCAAGCAGTACCAAGACAAACCGAGATGTCATATTCGCCTTTGGGAGAAAGAGAGAACTGAGCGTAGAAGGTTGCTACACCGTAAATTTTCTCCAAGGGAATGTCCATACCCTCTGCAATCATTACCTGCACCTCGCGAGGAAGGTAGCCGTAGATACCTTGTGCCTCCTGCATAACGTGCATAAGCTGACTTTTGTCATCCTTGCACTCTGCAATTACTGCATCGAGTTTTGCTTTCTGCTCAGGTGTACCGTTAAAAGGTATTGTGCTGATTTTCTTGAGCATTAGATTTCCTCCATTCAGATTGTGTTTGTTTCGGGTAAACGCAAAAACACATTTTACCACTTTACATACGTTGAAATTATATCACAACATTCACATTAATGTCTATACCAAATTTCGACTTTTTACGTTTTTTTGATATTTTTTTAACATTTTTCTGTTTTGCACAAATGGAAGGGAAAAGTTTTTTAGATTTTTTATCTATAATTTTAATGATTTGTATGTTAGAATATAATAGTATATAAATACACCTTTGATACGGAGGACTTATAATGAAAATAAGTGAAATCAAATCCATTCTTAATGCTGAGCTTATCTGCGGTGAAGAATTTATTGAAAATGAGGTTCACACCGCTTGTGGCAGCGATATGATGAGCGATGTTCTCGCCTATGTAAAGGAACAAGCTGTTCTTCTTTCGGGCCTTGTTAATCCTCAGGTTGTAAGAACCGCAGAAATGATGGATATGAAATGCATTGTTTTTGTTCGTGGCAAAGAGCCCGACGAAGATATGATAGAGCTTGCCGTTGAACGTGACATTGTTCTTTTAGGAACAAAGCTCGAAATGTTTACCGCCTGCGGTCTTCTTTATAAAAACGGTCTCAAAGGAGGCAGCGGTATCTGATGGAGCTTCTTTCTTTACACTACGATGTCAACGGAACTGACTTCACCTGTGCCGGTGAAGCATCAAGCAAAATCAAGAAAAATCTCAAGGAATTGGGATTTCCCGCATCAATTATAAGAAATGTTGCCATTGCCGTTTATGAAGGCGAAATTAATATGGTTATACACGGTGGGGGCGGTGTTATTGACGTTGAAATATCCCCCGAATGTATTTCAATAGTTCTTGCTGATCAGGGCCCCGGAATTCCCGATGTATCTCTTGCAATGCAAGAAGGTTATTCAACCGCACCCGACAATGTCCGTCAATTAGGCTTCGGTGCAGGTATGGGTCTTCCCAATATAAAGAAATATACAGATGAAATGATTATAGAAACAGAGGTCGGAAAGGGAACAACAATCAAACTTAAAGTATTTGTTAAATAATCCGACTGAAAGGAATTGCTATGGATACATATTTCCACTCGGTACGCCTTGACAAAGAAAAATGCCGAGGCTGTACTAACTGCATAAAGCGTTGTCCCACAGAAGCTATCCGCGTTCGAAACGGCAAAGCAGTTATAATAAAAGAGCGTTGTATTGATTGCGGCGAGTGTATTCGTGTATGCCCTCACCACGCTAAATATGCAAGCCGTGACGTTTTATCACAAATTGAGGATTACAAATATAAAGTTGCGCTGCCCGCTCCCGCCCTTTACGGTCAGTTCAATAATTTAGATGACATAAATATAATTCTTAATGCTCTCCCCTCTTTAGGCTTTGACAGCGTTTTCGAGGTTTCAAAAGCGGCAGAGCTTATTTCCGAAGCAACAAGAATTTATATGCAGGAAAATACTCGGATAAGACCTTTGATATCCTCCGCTTGTCCTGCGGTGGTAAGGCTTATCAGGGTATGCTTCCCGGAGCTTGTGGAGAATATAATTCCTATGACTGCACCGGTAGATGAAGCAGGTCGCCTTGCAAGAATAAAAGCCGTTCAGAAAACGGGATTAAAGCCCGAAGAAATAGGTGTATTCTTCATTACCCCCTGTCCTGCAAAGGTGACTGCCATCAAGCAACCCATAGGCATCCCAAAATCCCACGTTGATGGCGCAATCGCAATTAATGATATTTACCCCATTCTTTTGAAAGCTATGGAGAAAACAGAGCAATCCGATGAACTTAAAGCATTGCACGAAAGCGGTGTTATCGGTATCGGCTGGGCAACAAGCGGTGGCGAAGCATCAGGAACATTACACGACAACGCTCTTGCAGCAGACGGTATTGAAAACTGTATGAAAATTCTCGAAGAGGTTGAAAGAGGCACTCTTGATGCAGTTGACTTTATTGAGTTAAATGCTTGTCAGGGCGGTTGTGTTGGCGGTAGTCTTACATCGGAAAACCCCTTTATTGCTAAATCCCGACTTATGAAGCTGAGAAAATACAGTCCCATTTCCTGCAACCACCTGTCAAACAGAGTTCTTCCTACAGAGCTTCTTTGCACAAGTCCCGTTGAACCTTGCGATGATGTTATGAAGCTTGCAGACAATGTAACGGAAGCGATGGCAAGAATGAACAAAATGAAAGAGCTTCTCAAGGTTTTCCCCGGTCTTGACTGCGGAACCTGCGGTGCTCCCAGCTGCAGAGCCCTGGCTGAAGATGTTGTTCGCGGTTTCACAACAGAACACGACTGCGTTTTCAGAGCGAGAGAAGAGCTTCAGGAGCTTGACAGTGACGATAGTCTTGACCGTTTCATTCCTGCACCCTTCAGAGAGAAAAAGGACGAATAATATGACAGTTAAAGAATTACAAGAAAAATTAAATTTACAATATATATGCAACGAAAATATTGCAGGCGAAAAAAATGTTACCGGTTGCTATTGCGGTGACCTTTTAAGCTGGGTTATGTCCCGTGCAACAGAGGGCGATGCCTGGCTTACGGTTATGGGTAATGTAACCTCAATAGGCGTTGCTGTGCTTGCAGATGTTGCTTGCATCATTCTCACAGAGGATGCCCCTGCTGATAAGGATGCAATAAAACGTGCTGAAGAAAATGAAGTTATAATCCTCGGTACAAGAAAAAACTCCTATGAAATTGCCGTAGAGATTTCAAAATTATTATGAAAATATATTATGATTTTCACATTCATTCCTGTTTAAGTCCTTGTGGCGACAAGGATATGACCCCCAATAATATCGTTAATTTCGCAAAAATTATGGGGTATGATGCTATCGCGTTAACTGACCATAACACCGCTTTGAACTGCCCTGCAGTTGCATCTCTTGCGGAAGAAAACGGAATAACCTTTATTCCCGGTATGGAGCTTTGCACGTCAGAAGAGGTTCATATAGTCTGCCTTTTCTACACATTAGAGGATGCGTTGAGATTTTCCGACTACGTTAAATCAACTATGCCACCAATAAAAAACAAGCCCTCAGTTTTCGGTGAACAATTAATCTGCGACGAGAATGACAATGTAATTGGTCAGGAAGAAAGCTTACTCGTTACTGCAAGCGGTATAAGCACAGAAAAGGTTGTAAAAAAAGTAGCAGAATATAACGGAATCTGCTACCCTGCTCATATCGACCGTCCATCCTTCAGTATTCTTTCAAACTTAGGTATAATTGATGAATATTTCGGATTCAATTGTGCTGAAATTTATGATATTGAAAGAGAAGATGAATTAAAGGGAAAGCATCCTTACCTTAATAAATTAAAAATACTTTCCGATTCAGATGCTCATTATCTTGAAAATATGCGTTTACCGCAACAAGTTATTGAGGTGCCTGAAAATAATATAAAAGCAATTTTGGACTATTTAAACCAATAATACGAAAGGAGATAAATGAATGGGAAACAGAGAAACCGTTTCCACGTTGAGCCCGGAGCCTCGTCGTTATGTTGGCAAAAAGGAAACTCTCGCCTATGTTCTCAATGACGTTGCAGCAAGTCTTAACATCAATGATTTCAAAGAACGATATATTTATGATGTTGTAAAAATTGATTTTAAATATCTTGCAATTCAAAATGTTGTTGCAACAATATGGGACTCTTTCAATGACACCTTCATCGGCGTTATGGTTGATAAAACCCGAACCCGTTGGGGCAAGTTCAAGCCCTATGTGCTTTTAGGTGAAATTCCCCTCACTGTTTTAGGTATGTGGTACTGGTTGATACCCTTCCTCTTTCCAAATACTCCCGCAACATATCTTCCCAAATGGATTTTCTATTTTGCAATGAGTATTATCACAGAAACCGCCGGCACCTTCACATCTATTGCAAAAACAGGCTTCCTGTCAACCATAACTCCTGAACCGTTGGAGCGTTCGAGGCTGATTGCATTGGCGAATGTTTCCTCCCACCTGGTTGAGGATTTACCAAAACAGATATTCGGTCTCATTTACGACCTGATTGCAAACAAAAAGTTAAATCTTCCCTTGCCAAAGCTTTTCTCAACCTTTGGTATTATTTGTGCGGCGGCATCTGCAGCGTTTGCTCTTTTCTTTATTACAAATTCCCGTGAGCGTGTTACCCAATCTATCAAGCAACCTTCTGTTAAGCATTGTCTGAAAGCCGTTATCAGCAATAAACCAATGAGAATTCAATTACTTTCTTCTCTTCTTTCAGGCTTTTCTATAGGTGCAAGCCGAACAAACTTCTACATAGATGTTATAGGCTCTATTACCTGGAAAACCATTGTTGGTATACCTGCTTTTCCGATTAAATTCATAAGCTATAGCTTTGTTGAGCCTTTAAGACGAAGATTTTCAACAAAAGCTTTGTGGATTTTAGAGGATGCCTGGACCGATATACTCTGGATGTTGGTTTTCGGAATTGGCTCTATCAACAAAAACTTTATGAAAAAGCCGATTATACTTCCTATGATGGCAATTGAAGAAATTTTTGAAATGTGTATTTACGGATTAAGGCGAGTTATTCCTGCAGAAATTCAGAATGAAGCACTCGACTACTGTGAATGGAAAAACGGCTACCGTTCAGAGGCTATGATCGGTGTTACTCAAAGCCTTATCAGTAAAATCCAACAAGCTGTTATGGGTGCCGTAACAAATCTTGTTATGGGTAAAATCGGTTATGTTCAAGGCTTGGAAATCGGCACACAGACCGATAAAACAAAATGGTGGATTTTTGCTTTAGGTACAGGTATTCCGATTATAACCTCAAGCTTAGGCATTGTTCCAAAGCTTTTCTATCCTCTTTCTGCTGAAGTTCGTGAAAAAATGTATGCTGACCTTCAGGAACGAAGAGCTTCAATGGCAGAATTTATGAAAACTGCAACCAAAGAAGAAATTGCCGCAATGGCAGAAAAGCAATTAAATGGCGAATTTTAAAAATATAAATTTATTTCTATAACAAAAGGGGCTGTAAAAAACCAATCGTTTTTTACAGCCCAACTTTTTTAATATTTATCTTTTATTTTAAGCCCTGTAGTGTTATAAGCACTCTTATGAGAACCACTGTAAGCACGAACTGAATAATAGTAGGTTTTGCCTTTTTTAGCAGTTTTATCAAGATAAGAGGTTGTTGACTTACCGCTTACTTTAGCAATTTGCTCCCAGTCTCCTGAACCGGTTTTACGATAAACATAATAACCCGAAGCACCTGTAACCTCACCCCAAGTAAATTTAACTCCCTTCTTGGTGCTTTTTACGGTTTTAAGTGACGGTCTTGTAAGACGTTCTATCGTCAAACCTTTTGCAATATATGTGGAAACAGAACTACCTGAAACTGCTCTGACAGTATAAATATATATTTTTCCGCTGACTGCCTTTTTATCGGTATAAGATGTGCTTTTGGTAGTAGCTATTTTCACCCAACCGGAGGTTCCTTTTATTTTTCTATATACATTATAACTGCTTGCACCGGAAACCTTACCCCACTTAATTGTTATACCACTTGTATAGTTTTTTGCACTCTTAAGTTCAGGTGCAGTAAGACGTTTTATGGACCAACCGCTTGTGTTATAGCCGGAAAAGATTTTTCCGTTATACGCCTTAACAGTATATTTATATATCTTTCCTGTCTTAACATTTGTATCGTTGTAAATATTTTTGGTAACAGTAGCTACTTTTTTCCATGAGCTCTCACCGGGAGCTTTACGGTAAATATAATAGCTTTTTGCACCGGAAATTTTGGGCCAGGTAACTGTTATTGCGGATGTACTGTTAGAAACTTCAACGACGGGTGAAGCAAAGTAAGTAAAGCTTTTTGATTTATATCTGCTTATACTGTTACCGTTTTCTGCTCTTACCGCATAATAAGTGCTAACGCCGTTTTTGGCACCTTTATCGGTATAAGAGGTTTGAGAGGAAGAAACCTTTGTTACCAATACCCAATCCCCACCGCTTTCTTTACGGTAGATGCTATATTTTTCGGCACCCTTTGAAGAATACCAGATAATTTTAACACCACCGTAAGCATTGGAAAGAGATTTTATTTTTTGAGTAGTAAGGAAAACTGCTTTGTATGTAGCAGAAACAACGCTTTTATTGCTTCCGTCAACTGCATACATTCTGTAAATATAGCCTTGACCTGCTACTACATTTGTATCCTCATAGCTTGTTTTGTCTGCATTAAGTGTGGCAACTGTACTGTAAGCAGTTATTCTGTCACCATCAGAATCAGTACGGGCTCTTTGAAGCTCATAGGTTTTCGCTCCTGCAACCTTCTCCCAGGTAACAGTCATACTACCTTCATTATTTGTTATTTTTGTAATTTTAGGCGCGCTGAGAAATTTTGTTTCTTTTACAAGGCTTTCATCGATTCCGCCCTCAAAAGAAGCTACAACCGGAATAACCGAATAAGCATAAACCTCACCGCTTACTACGGTTTCATCAATATAATCCAAATCATAGGTTTGGGAAATTCTTGTCCAAATGCCTGCATTTCTACGACAAACAACATAATATTCTGCATAAGGGTGTTCTTTCCAGCTTATTTTTATGCCGTTTGCCAGAATTCCTGTTTTTATTCCCTGGACACATTCAATTCGCATAACCTCGGAGGTTGTGGCACTATTTTCACTTTGTCCCTTTGAACTTACTGCCTGAATGTAATAAGAATAAATCTCGTCAACCTCAACATCTGTATCAATATATTCCGTTTCTCCTGCATCAACCAAAGCAACAAGTTCTGTTATTGAGCCGTGGTTACGGAAAATTCGATATTCAGTTGTTCCTGCTGATGCGGACCAGCTTACTTTAATAGCGTCCTTTGTGTTAACTGCTGTAACATTTTGGGGTGCTTTAAGGTAATAAACGGAAATATCAGAGGAAACCTTTTCACTTTCAGAATTTCCGATATAAGGAGCAACGCAGTAATAGTAGGTTTTTCCGCTACCTGCACCTTTATCTTCAAAGGTTGTTGATGTTTTAGGCGCATTACCTGCTTTTTCCCAATCAGAGTCTTCTGCTTTTCGGTAAATATAATAACCATCTATTCCCTCAACAGCATTCCAGTAAACCTTTATATTATCCGCCTGTGCAGTAAGCCCCGTCACAGTTGTTGCAGAAACTCTTGTCAAGGTATAGCCTGTTTTTGTAAAGGCACTTTCGCTACCATAATTGCTGATAGCCTGAACACTATATGAATATGCTTTACCCGCTATAACCTCTGTGTCTACAAAATAACCTGTAACAGTTGTTGCATAAGCACTGAACTCTTCTCCGTCACTGACACATTTTCTATACACAATATAGTATGCGGCATTTTCAACGGATGCCCATTTCAACTCAATACCTTCGCTGATATTGGTAACGGAATTTACTTCGGGTGACGGCAGGTATGTAACTATCTGACCCTCTTCAAGAGCATCTGTTATAAAACTTCCTAAAACAGAATTAACATCATATTCGTATGTTTTTCCGTTTTCTGCCGTTGTGTCTTTATAAAAAGTTGTGAGAGTAGCAGAACGTTCAGAAATTATGGTCCAGTCAGTTTCTCCCAACTCACGGCGCACAACCTGATACTTGTCCACACCGTTGGTTGCTTCCCAACTGATATCAATTCCGCCCACGCCGTTAACAGCAGTAATTCCAGAGGGCTTTGAAATATATTGGCAAGAAACTCCGTTGGAGTCAAACATACTTGAGCCGTAATCATTAAGCGCTTTAACGCTATAAATATACGTATTTCCGCTTTCAAGATTCACGTCAGTGTATGTTAAATTATCAGCAGAAACTGTTGCAATCACATTCCATGTACCAATAGGAGTTTTACGACGAATTTCATATCGGGTTGCACCGATTGCTTCCTTCCACTTGAAAGTAATCGCATTGGTTAAAAGAGTGGCACTTTCAAGCTTTGGTGCTTCCAAAGTTACAACATTGGCTATCTTCGCAATCGTCTGCAAACCATCTGCTACTGTAATTGACTGTTCTGAATCAGTTGTAGAGAAAAACTCTTTACAATAGAAATTAACATCTGTTGTTGGTCTTTCTTCACTGATAACCTCAAATGTCAATTTAAAAAATTCTGTATTCGCGCTCACCTTTTCAGGCGTTGTATTTGTATACCCAACTGAATAAAAATTGTCATATTCTGCCGAAATACCGTTTACGTAAACGCCCTTAAACTGCTGAACCCCCGAGCTTGTATATGCAGGAAGAAATTCAACAGGAGAGAGCACTGCATTATCGTATTCCACAAGAATAACTGCACCGCCAAAGCCTTCTATTCCACCGCTTAAGCTCACCGTATATGTGATTTTTCCGTCAGTTACCATTGAGCTTTTTACTGTAAACATCTTGTCTGCCGCACCTAACGCTGCAACCTCAACCACAGTACCGCTGAATACGGAAAAGCACATTACTAAACACAGTAGTAAGGAAAATATTCTTTTCAAAAACACACCTCCCGGTATGTAACAGTTCCCTCGATCACGAGGGAACTGCAGTTTTTAATATTTATCTTTTATTTTAAGACCGGATCTGTAAGCACTTGTGTAAGAGCTATAATATGCCTTTACGGTATAGGTGTAGGTCTTACCTTTTTTAGCAGACTTGTCAAGATAGCTAACCTTTGAATTACCTTTAACAGTTGCTATTTTTTTGTAATCTCCCGAACCGGTTTTACGATATACATAGTAACCCGATGCACCTGATACCTTATTCCATTTAAAAGTAACACCGCTTTTTGAGCTTTTTACGCTTGAAAGCTTTGGAGCAGAAAGGAATTTGATGGAGGTGCCGGAGGAATTATAGCTTGAAACAATGCTTCCGTCATAGGCTTTAACCATATACTTGTAGGTTGTGCCGCCCTTAACATCTTTATCTGTGTAAGAGGTTGAGGTAGTTGTTTTCACCTTAGACCAACTCTTTGCAGAGCCTTTTTTACGGTAAACAACATATTTCTGGGCACCTGTAACCTTACCCCAGGAAACCTTAACTGAACTTGTTGTGTTTGAAACTTTAACAACAGGAGCCGCAAGGTAATTTACTGTTTTGCATACATCGTCAAAATGAGCTGTGCTATAGTAAGATTTGCTTGTGCCGTCAACAGCTCTTACAGCATAGTAATACTTTGTATCACTTTTTGCAGATTTATCTGTATATGATGTTGACGTTGTTGAAGCAATGTAAGCCCAGCTTGTAGACTTGGTTTTGCGATAAATATGATATGTTGCTGCACCTGTCACCTTTGACCAAGTGATTTTTGGTCCGCCGTAGGCATTGGCAACGCTTTTAATGGTTGGAGTTGAAAGAAATTCTATTGTCCAACCGGTTGTGTTATATGGGGTATATTCTTCACCGTCATAACCCCTAACCGAATAAACATATTTTGTACCGCTGGTAACATTATAATCCTTATATGATGTTTCCTCTGTTGTTGCAATTACGGTCCATTTGCTTGCACCGTAAACCTTACGATAAACAAGGTATTTGTCAACACCGCCGACCTCAGACCAACGGAATGTAATTTGCTTTGTTCCGATGTCAAGATAACTCTTCACAGGTGCTTCAAGATGATAAATATAACTCTGTTTTTTTGTACTTACAGTTTCTCCGCAAACAGCTTCAATTGCAAAATAGTTATTTCTTCCGCTGACACCGTTTGCATATACAAAGCTTGTTGAAGTTGTTTCACCAACAACAATCATATCTGAAACTGTTTTTGACAATCCATAGTAAACAACATATTTTTCTGCACTTGGAACAGCAGTCCAGTTAACCTGAATTCCGCTATATGTATTTTTAAGAGTGAATTTAGGCTCATCAAGGCAACAAATAACTGAAGATGTGCTGATACCGCTCAAAACCGCACCGTAAACAGACTGCACACCATATACATATTGTTCGCCCGAAACAGCAGTGGTATCAACATAAGTAAGCACATCATCCGCAGACAACACACCTATGGGTTCTCCGAACTGACCGTTCACCAGTCTTCTGTAAATATTATATGCGCTTGCACCCTCAACCGCTTTGAAAGTAAACTCTATACCATCTGAGCCGTTTTTAACGCCCTCAACCACAGGAGCAACAAGGAAATAAACAGCATTTGAAGCTTCTGAAAGGCTGGTTATCATATCGTTTGCCTGTGATTTTATTGCGTATGAATAGGTTTTACCGCTTTTTACTGCTCTGTCCTCATACTTTGTTTGAGAAGCAGCAACAGTTGCGATTTTAAACCAACTTCCATTAAGATTATCTTGACGGAAAATTACGTATTCTTCTGCAAGCTCAGCAGGCTCCCAGCTTACTGTAACATTATCTCCGCCCAAGGAAGCAACAACCTCAGTTGTAATAGGAAGCTTAACTAAATCGAAGCTATCTTTACCGCGAACACTACCTTCTTTGGTTTCAAGGTCAATAAGTGAACGTACCTGATAAGAATATTCTTTTTTGTCCTCAACATCTGTGTCCGTGTAACCGGGTATTTCAACGGTTGCAATGCAGGTATATTCTGTTTCGCCTGTTGCTTTTCTGTATATTTCATAGCCAACCGCACCATCAACATCCAACCAGTTAATTTCAATATCACTGTGGTTGAGTCTGTATTCCACAATGGTTGCATTTGCAATAAATGTAATCTTTGCAGGATCAACAGAGGCTTCCGCTGTGTAACCCTTTTCGTGATGCGCTTTAACTGTGTATGAATATTCAATAGCACTTGTAAGGGGTTCATCCTCATAAAATGTTTCTGAAGTTTCTGTAAGCTGTTTCCAAGCGGTTTCGCCTTCAGCTTTTCTGTAAACAGTATAGCTGACCGCATTGTTAAGAGCACCCCAGGAAACCAATGCACCACGCTCTGTCATAGTTGCACTGATTTCTGTAATAGTGCCGAAATTCAAGCCTACAAGACCTTTTTCATCAAATTCTCTTACACCATGTTGGTTAGCAGATTCTATTGAATAGAAGTATTCAACACCTTTCTCGATTTCAGTGTCAATATATTCTGAAACTCCTGCATCGGCAGTATCATAAAGTGCCCATTCTGTTGCAGCAGTTTTTCTGTAAATATTATACCACTCCGCACCAACTGCCTGTGTCCATGTGAATTTAAGTCCTTCAACACAGGAAGCAACCTCTACATTTTTAGCAGGGTTAAGCGTAAAGAAGGAATCACTGTAAATAAGTTGTGTGCCGTCGCTCTTTTTAATATCGTTGGTGTCATCCTCATCCTCTGTAATGTATTCGTCACAGTAGAATTTAACCTCTGTAAGAGGACGATCGTCGCTGATTGCATTAAATGCAATTTTGATAAAAGCTTTACCGTTTTCACCAATATTAAAGCCGTTAGGATTCATATAGGCTATAGAATAAACATTAGCGTCATCATAGGTAATACCGCTTTCATAATAGCCTGTTACATTGGCTGCAAATTCACCGTATGAATTTACTGAACCCATTGCACCGCTTTCGGAAGCTACCTCCAAAACAGTACTGTCAAATTCTGCCTTAATGATTGCACCGATTAGCTTTGTCTGATTAGGTGCAAGCGAAATTGTATAGGTTATCTTATCGTTTTCGAATTCTGTTTTTTCCACAGTGAAAATGTTGTCGGTCTGACCCAAAGCATAAACCTGTGTTGCTGTTGCAGAAAAAACAGAAACACACATTACCAAGCAAAGAAGTAATGATATAACTCTTTTCAAACTAATTCCTCCTTAGGAATTTTTGGTATTTACCAATCAATATTTATCTTTTATTGAAAGGCTTGATTTATAACTACTGGTGTAGGAGCTGTATTTTGCATACACTCTGTATGAATAAGTTGTTCCTTTTTTAGCGGATTTATCAACATATTTAACCGTACTCTTACCGGAAACTGTTGCAAGCTTTTTGTAGCTTCCCGAACCTGCTTTTCTGTAAATCACGTAACCGGAAGCACCCTTTACATCATCCCAATAAATTGTTATACCACTTTTTGTACTCTTGATATTTTCAAGCTTGGGAGCGGAAAGGAATCTTATTTTCTCATAAGATGTACTGCCGTATTTAGATTTAACGGAACTGTTAACCGCTCTTACGCAGTATTTATATGTTGTACCGCTCTTAACGTTTTTATCTGTATAGGCTGTGCTCTTTGTTGTTGCAATTTTTGACCATGAGCTTGCGGAGCCTGCTTTACGATAAACATAATAGCTTGTTGCACCGCTGACTTTGCCCCAGGAAATTTTTACGCCCGAAGATATATTTTTTACACTTGCAACGGGTGTTTTAAGATAATTCAAACCGTGAGTATCATAATCACTTACATATGAGCCGTTAACTGCTTTAACTGCATAATAGAGATATTTACCGCTGGGAGCTGCTGTGTCTGTATAGGAGGTTGCGGTTGAAGAGGCTGTTTTAACTACACTCCAAGAGCCACCCTTAACTTTTCTGTAAATCTTGTAGCCTGTTGCTCCGTTAACCTTGTCCCAAGAAATTTTAACACCTTTAACGGTAGCAGCTACAGAAAACTCGGGAATTTCCAAATAAACTATTTTCTTTTCGGAATACAAATCACTGTTACCGCCGTCCGAATATACTCGAACTGCATATTCATAAGTTGTTCCTGTTTTTACAGTTGTATCTGAATATGTTAAAGCAGTAATTTTACCGCTTACATATTTCCAACTGCTCTTTGTGCCGTCAGCATTGACTGTTCTTCTGTAAACTCTGTAGCCTGTAGCACCGGTTACCTTTGACCAGGTTGCTATAACTTTACCGTCATCATTTGTAACCTTAAGTGTTGTGGGAGCAACAGTGTATCTTGTGGCAATACTTGCATGTGCATTGTCGTAGCCTGCTTCATTTACAGCTCTTACAATATAAGTGTACTGCACATTATTTGAAACTTTTGTATCTTCGTAGCTTGTAACAGAACCATCTTCAGTTACATAAAGTGATTCATAAGAACCTGTCGTTTTTCTGAAAACCTCGTATTTATCAGCTCCGACTGTTTTTTCCCAAGAGAGCAACACACCGTTTTTTGTGCTTAAAATTTCTTTATATACTGTGGTGCCCAAGGTTTTTCTCGTTTCAGTAAAAACAAGTGAGGAACTGCCGTTTGGAATATTGTTGTCGGGAGCACTTGCGCTGTAAAATTCATAGCAATAAAATTTGACGGTTGTTTCAGGACGGTTTCCATCAATAGCTTTGAATGTAAACTGCATATATGCCTTGTTGGATGAACCTGCTTTATAGTCAACATCCTGACCGTAAACATGGGCAATTGAATACTGATCATCGTACCCTACCATAAAATCTGCTTCATATTCACCGGAGATACTTTGACACTCGTCGCCATAGCTATCGGTTGTCATATATGCACCGGTGTTTGTAGTGTCAATTGCAAGAACATCCGAATCAAATTTGGCGTAAATAATTGCACCTGACAAATTAACACCCTTATTAAGATAGATGGTGTATGTAATTTTGTTGTTTTTAAAGCCGCTTGTACTAACGGTAAACAAATCCTGTGCGACACCTTCTGCAGATGCAACAATGCCGAGACAAGAAAATACCGAAACAAGCATAGCGAGGCATAACACCAGAGAAATACTTCTTTTCATTTTATTTTTTCTTCCTTTCGGTTTATCGGAAAAGCCGATATGGTTTTGTAAATTTGCAGGAACAAAAGTCATTTTCAAAAAGAGCGCACTTGTCCCTACTATATGATTTTACAGAATAAATATACCATAAAACCCACTGTTCTGTCAACGAATAAGCCTTTAAATAAAATAAAAAAATAGCCAAAGTTTTTCGTTAGTTTTTATACATAAAAAACAGAAAATCCGACCTTTTAAAAAAACGTTAAAAGCTCCGAAATATTTAGTTAACAAAAGCTCATTATTTGCCAAAATATTGAAATCTCAGACATATTGTGATAAGATTACATCATAAATCAGGAAAAGAGGCGTTTTATGAAACCCGTAAGAACTTTTATTCAGCAAAACGGTATTAAATTCTGCCTTGGCGCAGAAAAAATCATATATGATTTAAGCAAGGGGAGGCTTGCTCAGAACAGATTTTTATCTGCTCTTGATGTACCCTATGTGGGCAGTAAGATTAAAATTATAAAGGAGACCGAAACCTCAACCTTTATCGCAAAATTTAACGATAACGGCACTATTGATAACGGAGACTTCAAAATTCTTGCCACCACCGATATGCACACAGACGAGGATTACTCACTTAACAACAAAACCTTGCAGATGTTTATCAACCAGATTCGCGATGAAAAGCCCGATTTGGTTATTCTCACAGGCGACTGCATTCAGTCAAAATACCAGCAATTTGAGGCAATTCATTTTGGTCAGATGATGGAAAAATTAGGTGTATATTGGGCTTATGTCTTCGGTAATCACGAAGCAAGAGACGAAAAAGAATTTCACAAATACCTTATTTTAAAAAGCCTTTCAGACTACCCTCACTGTCTTTCAAAATTCGGCGACCCATCCCTTTTCGGCTACGGAAATTTTATTATTAACATTATGAACTCCGAAACAGAGCTTAAACAGAGCCTCGTATTTATGGATTCGGGAAGAGATATTATTCCCGAATATATGTCCCGAGACGGTGTACCCAAAGAAATGGAAAACGGCTACGACTACATAAAGCCCGACCAGATTAAATGGTACACAGAAGAAATGACCGCTCTTAAAAATGAATACGGCAAAGCTCCAAATCTTCTTTATATGCACATTCCGATTAAAGAATATGAAGAGGTTTTCGCATTGAACAATGAGGGAAAATATGTTCCAACAGGCAAAGCAGAAATTCTTTACGGCAGAATGCACGAAAGCGTTGGTTCATCCCCTTTCAACAGCGGTCTTTTTGAAGCAATGAAGGAAAACGGTGCTCAGGGTATTTTCACAGGTCACGACCATGTTAACGACTGGGCAGCAAAGTATGAGGGAATATGGCTCGTATATAACCAATTCGGTAGCTACAATGCTTATGGTCTCGGTAATTACAACGGCATTTCTCTCCCCGAAGAAGAATGGCAACAGGGCGTAACTATCACCACAATTCACCAAGACACCTCAATTGATTTAAAGCAGAGCTTTAACAGCAGATATCTTTAAGAATAAAAAAGAACAAAATTCGACCTTTAATTAACAAAACGTTCATTAAAAATCGAAAATTGTTCACACCTTTTTCATACGCAATTTAATAATGTACTGTATAGTGTAATCAACGGGACGGGAAAGGAACTCGTTTCGTTGGTTACACGTTTTCATTCCTATCTCCTTATTTCCATATTTACCCCTAAGAAAAGCTCCCCTGCTTTATGCAGAGGAGTTTTTCGTTTTATGTTATGTGTTTAAATTACAACTTCATACATATTTGCCGCGTCGTCTTTCTTTGCATATTCGTTAACGGAAAGCACCTTATACTTTGTAAGGTTACTTCCCATCTGAATTGCAATAACATCGCCAACCTTAACTTCATAAGATGCTCTTGCAATTTTGCCGTTAACCTCAACGTGCTTTGCATCGCAAACCTCGTTTGCAACAGTACGGCGTTTTATGATTCTTGATACTTTTAAATATTTATCTAATCTCATTGCATACTCCAATTATTATAATAGCGTCGCAGACCCGAAATTCTGCATTCTGCATTTTGCATTTAATTTTTATCTTCCACTCCAGAAAAGATGCTCTTTTACAAGCACTGCCCTAAGCGGTGCCGCTTCAACCCCTGAAATTTTAAGGGGTTGCGCCATAAGAAAATATCTGCCGGGAGCAACTTTTGAAAGGTCAAGCCCCTCAATTACCGGAATATTCTCCGAAAGAAGAGCACGGTGAACGGTCTGATTTGAACCGCTTATGCCAATGGTCTGTGAATCCGTTCCCACAAGCTTTATTCCCGAATCTGCAATATAATATGCACTGCTTTCCATAAGATGCGAAAGTCCGTTACCTTTTATTAAAAGTCTTTCACAATCTCGCCAAGGGAAATGCTCTTCAGCAAATGCGCCTGTAATCGGTCCGGGAGGAGTTTCTACCACAAGGCACTCACCGATAAATAAATCTAAAGGAAGTGTTTCCATAGCTCCTGCACCGTCAATGAAATGCAATGGTGCATCAACGTGGGTTGCGGTGTGAAGGCAGGTATAAACTGCATTAAGATTGCAATTTTCCCCCGCTCTTATGCTTTTGATATTATCAACATAACCCTCAGGATCACCCGGATATACAGGGGTTTTCAATAAATCTCTCGAAATATCAATTAATTCCATATATAAACCTTATTTTCATTCTTATTTTAAAAGATTGTTGATATCAACCTGTGTAAGAGTTGAAAAATCCGCTTCGCCAAATACGGCAACCGCTCTGTTCATAAACGCTCTTTCAAAGCCTGCATCAAACTCGGTAAGAGAAACCTCAGTCTGACTGCCGTCTTCCATACATTTAAGCTGAGCAACATTGGATTCAAGTTCGTTATCGCCAATAACAACGGTAAATTCAGAACCGATTTTATTTGCATATTTCATCTGCGCTTTGATTGAACGACCTACTGTATCAACATTAACACTGTAGCCTTGTGCGCGCAAATCTGCAGAAAGCTCAACCGCTTTAAGCACTGCATTTTCCCCTGCGGTAACAATTGAAAGGTTACATTTGGGAGCCTCGGGGAACTGAACTCCGCTTTCCTCCATAGCCATTAAAAGCCTTTCAAGACCGATTGCAAGACCGCAAGCAGGAAGTGATGCACCGCCAAGTTCTTCTACAAGTCCGTCATATCTTCCGCCACCGCAGAGAACAAGACCTTTTGTTTTTTCGTGCTGTGAAACAAATTCGAAAACAGTTCTTGTATAGTAATCAAGACCGCGAACAATTTGAGAATTGATTGTATATTCAATATTCATTGCTTCAAGGTATTTCTGCAATTTATCAAAATGGTCACGACAGTCGTCACAAATATAGTCAAGAACAACGGGTGCACCCTCTGCAATTTTCGAACAAACAGGGCTCTTGCAGTCAAGAATTCTCATAGGGTTTCTGTCAAGACGAGAAAGACAGGTTTCGCAAAGGTCGCCTTTCTTCTCTTCAAAATATGCTTTGAGAGCTTCCTGATATTTCTTTCTGCATTCCGGACAACCTATTGAGTTAATCTCAAGAGTATAGTTTTCAAGACCCAGAAATGTGAAATAGCTGTCAGCAAGAGCAATAACCTCTGCATCTGCAAGGGGTGATGCCGCACCGAAGCACTCTATACCAAACTGATGGAACTCACGAAGTCTGCCTGCCTGAGGCTTTTCGTAACGGTAGCAGGATGTGAGATAACAAACCTTCTGGGGAAGAGGCTCATTGAAAAGCCCGTGTTCAAGAAAAGCCCGAACCGCACCTGCGGTACCCTCGGGACGCAAGGTAATTGAACGGTCACCTTTATCGTTAAAGGTATACATTTCTTTCTGAACAACGTCAGTTGTTTCACCGACAGAACGATCAAAAAGCTCGGTATACTCAAAAACAGGTGTTCTCATTTCGTGGAAGCCGAATGTTTTTGCAGTATCAAGAGCCGCCTGCTCAATATATTGTGATTTGTAGCTTTCTCCCGGCAAAGTGTCCTTTGTGCCTTTAATTGCTTGAATATTTCCAGCCATTTTAAATCTCCTTAAAATGAAAAATTACAAATAAAAAATCGGGTAATTGATTTTTTCAATTACCCGATAGTTATACAACAAAACGCTAACAAAATCAAGTCTGTTCAAGAAAAAATGAACACAAGCGCCTTAATTTTTCGGATTAACAATGTCACGCCAGTCAAGGTCGCCGTTTTCAAGACTGTGAATGAGAGCTTCCGCAGTTGCAATATTTGTTGCAACTGGAATGTTATGAACATCGCAAAGCCTTAAAAGGTTGGCTTCATTGGGCTCACCCGGCTTCGGGTTAAGCGGGTCGCGGAACAAGAGCAAAAGGTCAATTTCATCGCAAGCAATTCTTGAACCTATCTGCTGAGCACCGCCCTGTGAGCCACTGAGATATTTTTCTATATTAAGTCCCGTTGCTTCTGCAACAAGCTTGCCGGTTGTGCCGGTAGCGCAGATGCTATGCTTGCTTAAAATACCGCAATATGCAATACAGAACTGAGTCATAAGTTCTTTTTTGGAGTCATGTGCTATCAAAGCTATATTCATTAAACCTCACTCCTTATTAGTATATAATAACAATTTTTTAACATTTTAACAGAAAAAGACAATTTTTTCAACTATCTAAACAAGATTTTTTATTCTTTAAAAGAAATTATTTTCAGATTATGAATTAAGTTTTGCAAAATTCTCTTTATTCGCTTTATAAAGATTTTTGTAAACCTCGTAATACTTGTCGTATACCTTCTTATTCTCCATATTCGGTTCAAAGGTTTTGCTTACGGGAATAAGGCTCTTTGCATCCTCAATGGATTTGCATTGACCGAGACCAACTGCAATAAGAACCGCCGCCCCCATTGCACCCACATTCTGAGGTGTATCAACAGTTTCAACAACCTTGCCCAAACAGTCTGCAAGAATCTGGCAGGTAAGGTCAGAAAGTGCACCGCCGCCCACGAAACGAACCTTTTCAGAGGATTTAACCTTTTTCTCCTCTGTTTCAAGGAACCAACGAAGATGATAGCAAACACCCTCGAGAACAGCTCTAATCATTTCGCTCTTACCTGTTTCAAGGCTGATATTGAAGAACATACCGCGAGCATTTGGGTCTTCAAAAGGACAACGGTTACCGTGTAACCAAGGAGTGAAAAGAACACCACCCGATCCTGCAGGAACATCCTTAACCGCATCGGTCATATAGTCATAAAGGCTTGTATATTTAGCCTCATAGCCATCGGTAATATTTTTCTTTTCAAGATAAATACCTATTTCGTCAAGTGCAAGGTGGTCTTTAACCCATTCAAGACATTTACCTGCAGTTTCAAGCTCGCCGAAATAATTGTATCTGCCCTCTTCCGCGCCGACAACCGCCGCAATCATAGCAGAAGCATCAACAATGCTCTTGTCAACAACTGTTGAAACCCAACCTGATGTACCACTGTAAATATGAGTGTCACCGAGACCTACTGAACCTGCACCAACGCCGATAAGGGAAGCATCTCCGCCACCGCCGAAAACAGCAGTACCGGGCATAAGTCCAAGCTCTTTTGCAGGCTGTTCTAAAAGCTCGCCAACCTTTTCTGCAGATTTTTTAATCTGAGGAAGATGGTCGAAATTAACACCCAGCATCTTGCACATAGACTTGCTGAACTCGTGCTTTTTAATATCGTAAAGAAGAGTTGCAAAGGCAGAGTCGTGAGTCATACAGAACTCGCCCGTCATTCTTGTAATGAAATATTCTTTAACATCAAGCCATTTATGTACTCTTTTAAAGTTTTCGGGTTCATTTTTTTCAACCCATTTGTATTTCCAAACGGGGTCTTTAACGGATGCGGCAACCGCACCTGTAATCATAAGAGATTTAAGAAGCTTGGGAATAAATGCACCTGCAATCTGAGGTCCGTAAGCAATACCCTCTTTGAGCTCTTTTCTTGCTCTCTGATCCATATAGCTCATAGCACGGCGAACGGGCTTACCCTCCTTATCAACAAGAACAATTCCCTGCATCTGTGAGCAGAAAGATATACCGCAAATATCTTTAACATCAACATCACATTTATCAAGAACTTTTTTAGTGGTTGAGCACATCGCATCCCACCATTCCTGCGGGTCTTGCTCCGCACCACCGTCAGGAAAAACATAAAGATTGTACCCTTCAGATGCGGCAGAAACTAATTTAATTGTATCTCCCAATTCAAAAATACAGGTTTTTACACCCGTTGTTCCTATATCATATGTAATAGCATATTTACCCATATCTAATCCTCCGAAATTTTCACACAGTTAGTTATTTTAATTATGCACTATTTTATGTGAATAATCAACAGCAAACTCTAAAAATGTTGCACAAAATTTATATACAATGCTTGTTTTTTTCCACAAATAAAAATCTTTTAAAAAATCTTAAAAAAATACTTGACTTTTAAAATTATTCTGTTATAATGGTTACTGTTGTTTGAAGGACAAACAGTTCTTCGCAGTCGGTGTTGATGGCGTTGAGGGTCCACCCGTTCCCATCCCGAACACGGTAGTTAAGCTCAACAGCGCCGAAGATACTTAGTGGGAAGCCGCTTGGGAAAATAGGGCGATGCCGACACTACAAAGCAATCACTCAATAGAGTGGTTGCTTTTTATTTTGTTCCTTCTATTCTTTCATTTCATTTTCAAAATCTAAAAGGAATTGTGTTATTCTGTTTTCTTCCAAATCCAAAATCCAATCCTTACACTCTTCTATAAACTGTGCATCTTGTTCTGAAGCCGTTTTTTTACTTTCCTGTTCGATTATGGTGTGTAGCAGAAAAACAATTGTTTCTTCATCGGTAGTCATTTTTCGAGGATAAATGTTTTCACCTGTATAAATACCCTCCGCACATTGCTGAGCTTTTATAAGCATATATTTTACCTTTGCATCCTGACATACCTCAATTGCATTTGTTACCACATTAAAAATATGACCATACATCTTTTTATACGCATTTAATTCTCTTACAATATTAATATCAATCATTTTCTCACCCCCAAATATAATGTTTCCATTATATAATGTATTAGTCTATATGTAAAGTAAAAAAATAAGATACGATTAGGAAAATATCTAATGAGGTCGTATCTTATGTTAAAGTTAAGAGTTAAAGAATTACTTGAAAAAGAAAACAAAACTAAGTACTGGTTATACAAGCAATTAGGAATGAGCTATCAGAATTTCAGCAAAATGATTAACAACGAAACCAAATCTATAAGATATGAAAACATAGAAACTCTGTGTCTGATTTTTAATTGCACTCCCAACGAACTTTTTGAATTTACAGAATAATAATTATATTTCAACAAATAATAACTCAGTAGTGTTTTATGCTACTTTATATGATTTGTCAATATTATTCCGTATTGTGTGCTACTATTTCTTTGAGGTGAACAAACTATGAAACCTTTAAAAGAAAAAATAAGTATTACAATCGATGAGGATTTATTGAAAAAAATAAAAATTCTTGCAGAAGAAGATGATCGTTCTCTTTCACAATATATCAACATCGTACTTAAGCAACATATTGAAAACAATGCAAAATAAAAAGTCATCGAGAATTAATTTTTCTCGATGGCTTTTTATTATAAAATCGGCTTTGCCCAACATTCCGCATTCCGAACTCCGCATTCCGCATTATAATTTTCAACTTAATTAAAATAACACTCTACTCTATTTATCGGCACGCCCATAGAAGAAAATCTTTTCTCGTATTCTGTCATAACATTTCCGTCCATATATTCGGAATTGTGCAAATCGAAGGTGAGCTTTTCCATTCTCATACCGAAGTTTTTAAACTCTTCCAAAGAGAAATCGAAAAGACCCCGGTTATCGGTTTTAAAATGAATTGCACCGTCTTTTTTGAGAATTTTCTTATAAATCTCAAGGAATGTTCTATATGTAAGTCTTCTTTTTTCGTGGCGTGATTTGGGCCAGGGGTCAGAGAAATTAAGATAAATTCTGTCAATATTTCCTTCGGGAAAAATCTCAGAAAGCTCTTTTGCATCAACACAGCAAACTCTTACATTTGAAAGACCTGAATTTTTTACTTTTTCTGCCGCAACAACAAGAACATCAGAAACCTTTTCAACTGCGAGGAAATTCACGTCAGGTTCTTTTGCAGCAGTGCCTACTATAAAATCGCCCTTACCACAACCGATTTCAATTCTCATGGGATTATCATTTCCGAAAAGAGCTTGTGATGTATTGCCCTCTGCTTTTAAATCTTTAATAACAATATTTCCGCAGGCTTCAAGTCGCTCTGCACCGTGTTTTTTCTTATGTACTCTCATTTTTCTTATCATCCCGAATTTCTTGTAATAAATATACAATTATTATAAGGATACTATCTATGTTTGTCAAATAATTTGCCGATTGTTTTTCCAACAGCTTTTATGTATAATGTTTGATATTATTTTATAAGGAACAGGTAAAATGGAAAATTCAAATAAGAACGGTTCTTTGGGTTTAAGTCTGAACAAAAAAACAATGGCAACCATTTCATTGGTGCTTTTGTTAATACTATGCTTTATCGGTGTTCTCACCCAAACTCTCCCACGAGGAGAATATCAGGTAATCACTCAGGACGGACACGAAGCCATCGTTGACGGAACTTACGAAGTTTTGGAAGACTACAAAATGCCCATTTGGAAAATAATTCTTTCCCCCATTCTTTGTATGGGTAGCAGTTATGCAGGAACAGGTGTTGCAATAATCGCCATCATTGTGCTTATCGGCGGTGCATTCCTTATTCTTGATAAATGCGGTATTTTAAAATACATTATGGCAACTCTCATCAAAAAATTCAGCAACAAGAAATACACTTTAATGGCAATTGTTATTTTTGTTTGTATGCTTTTAAGTTCAACCGCAGGTGTTCTTGAGGAATCAATAACACTTGTACCAATTGCAGTTGCAGTTTCTCTTGCAATGGGTTGGGATTCACTCGTTGGTTTAGGATTAAGCCTTGTTTCAATTGCCTGGGGATTTACTGCCGCAACCTTTAATCCCTTTAATGTTGTAACTGTTCAGAAGCTTGCGGATTTAGAGGTTTTCTCAGGACTTTGGCTTCGTCTTTTAATTTTTGTTGGCGTATATCTGCTCCTTTTCTTTTTCCTTTATTTTTACGCAAAGAAAATTGAAAAAGACCCAACAAAATCTATTGTTTATGAATCCGACAAGGCTCTGCGTGAAAAATTCACAATGACGGATGCCGAAGCAGTTCTTGAAAACCCAGACATTCGCAAAGGGACAAAAGCATTTATAATCTGCATTTTAATTGATGCAATTTTTATAATTCTCGACTTTGTTTTTGATTTAGGCGGCGGACTTTCTCTTCCTGCTATGGGAATACTTTTTACAACGGGCGGACTTTTAGCCGGATATTATACAGGATTAAGAGGGAAAAAACTCGGTATGAGTTTTCTCCAAGGCGCAAAAACAATTGTGCCTGCAATACCTCTTATTATATTCGTTATTGCAATTTCCTATGTTCTTAACGAAGGAAAAATTATGCACACAATTCTTTATGAATTGAATAATGCTATGCACGGTGTTTCACCTTATATCGCAATATTCATTCTCTTTGCCGTTATTGCCGTCCTTGAGTTTTTCATCGGTAGCGGAACTGCAAAAGCGTTTCTCATAATGCCCCTTGTGGCACCACTTTCAGACCTTGTGGGAATCACACGTCAGAGTGTTGTTACAACCTTCTGCCTTGCTGATGGTTTTACAAATCTTCTTTACCCGACAAGCGGTATTATGATCATCGCTATTGGTCTTATCGGCGTTTCTTATGGTAAATGGATTAAATGGTCCTGGAAGCTTTTTGTAGCAGAATTCGGATTTTCTGCTTTGATTATGCTGTTAATGGTAGCTATAAATTACCAATAAAATTTCAACAAGGTGCTGTAAAAAAACGTATCGTTTTTTTACAGCACCTTCTTTGTTGTTTAGGTTTTATTGTTTTCCTCTGAATCAGGTGTACCGTAATCGGGTTCTACGCTTTCAACTACCTTTTTACCCTCCTTGAAGCCGTCTTCAACAACGATTGATTCGTCAATCCAGTTATCCTCGTCGTCTTCGTCAATGTACAGTTCTTCATCAGGGTCTAAATCCGCGTTAAAATCATTTCTTCTTTTTGCAATTATAATCGCAACAGCTATAATAGCCACAACAATTACGACCGCACCGATAAAAAGCGGAAGCTTTGATTTTTCTTCTGCACCATCATTTTCTGGAATTTCCTCAAAACTTGCACTGATTGTTACCCTGCCCTTAGGCATAACAAAGCTCAAAAAATCACTGGGTTCACCGTTTATGAGAATACTACCCTGAACAAGTCTTTTTCCCTCATCGGGTGTAACCGTTATAACAACAGGCTCACCCACACTCGCTTTTTGCGGGTTAACCTCCAATGTTCCACCATCAGTTTTTTCCACAATTATATCGAACTCTACAGTATTACTGTCAGCAACCCATTTTGCATATATTGTCATTTGCTTTTGTGCTTTATCAGTTAAAAAGTTCCAAGGGTTTTTAAAGTTTGCATCGGAATACCAGCCGGCAAACACATACCCATCTCTGACCGGTTCTGCCGGTTCTGATACATAACCGGGGGCTTTCATAATTGTTTTTAAACGTCTTTGTCCGTTGTTGCGCTCAAGATAAACATAAAAAGCTCCATCGGGAAGAGTTTCGTCGGTTGATCCTTCAACAGTACTCTCTTCCTCTACGGTTTCGTCATTTGCCTGAGCACCGTTATTCCCGTTATTTACAGGGTCATTGTTATAAACAGGTTCATCCTCTTCCTCTGTGGTATGGGGTTTTGTAGGCTTTTTAGTTGTTTTCTCGGTCTCTTTTTCAGTTTCTTCCTCTGTTGTTTGCTTTTCAGTAACCTGTTGAGTCTCCTCTTCAGTTTCTGTCGGAACCGTTTCCAGTTGGGTTGTAGGCTCCTCGGGCTGAATATTAAATTCAAAATCCAAATCATCGTTCTCCGCAAAAACGGTCATAGAGCTGCATAACAAGCACAATGTCGCAACTGAGCAAATAAAAACTTTCAAAATCTTTTTTGTCATAATTGTCCGCCTTAATAAATGGTTTAAATCTTAATAAGTAGAGTCCATATTCTCGTTTACAACTTCTTTAACTTCCTTAACAAAAGTTGAATTGTCGATTTTTTCTTTAAGCATTTTATAGAAAAGGTCTTCGTTAATGGGAAGAGTTACCGTTTCTCCCAACCAGGATGAAAGGAAAGCCGCATTTGAAATCATAAGTCCGTTAATACCTTCCTGACCTGCTGCTGTGAGAGGCTCTCCGCGAAGAATTGCACCTGCAAATTTATTCATAACCTCGCTATGCTGCTCGTTTCTTCCGTCAAGCTCTGCTTCGTATGTTTCATACTCGATGCTTCCAAAGCCTTCCTCGGCATTTTTTGTATATTCCGAAACGCTTTCTTTGAGCTCATTTACAATAAGTTTTCCGTTTTCGCAAACAAGCTTAGCTCTGTCAAGGGTAATTTCAAGCCTGTTAGTTCCTGGGTAATCACCTGTGGTAGTAATAAATGTACCTGTTGCACCATTGGGGTACTCGGCATAAATCATAACATCGTCTTCAACCTCAATATTATGCCATTTTCCCTCGTGACAAACAGCGGTAATTTTTTCAGGCATACCGCAAATCCACTGCCAGAGGTCAAGCTGATGGGGGCACTGATTAAGAAGAACACCGCCACCTTCACCTGACCAGGTTGCACGCCATCCACCTGAATTATAATAGGTTTGTGTTCTGTACCAATCGGTAATAATCCAAGTTACACGAGTGAGTTCACCGTATTTCCCACTATGAACAATTTCGTGTGCCTTTCTGTAAAGGCAATTTGTTCTTTGGTTAAACATAATTGCAAATATTTTATCACTCTTATCTGCAACTGAATTCATTTCGCGAACCTGCTTTGTATAAACACCTGCAGGCTTCTCGCTCATAGCGTGGAGTCCTTTTTCTAAAGCCTCGGTAACAAGAGGCGGATGGTCATAGTGAGGTGTTGCAACAAGAACTGCATCAACCTCTCCTGAATCCATAAGAGCAGATGCACTATCAAAGGTTTTAACCTGGGGGAGTTGTTCTTTTGCCCACTCAAGTCTATCGGGTTTAATATCTGCAACTGCAGTAATTTCAATTTCAGGCATTTTGCCTTGAATAGCATTTTTAATATGGCTTGAGCCCATATTACCAACACCAATAATACCTAATCGTACTTTTTCCATAAAAATCAAAGCCTCCGTTTATTTTATAAATAACTCGCCATAATATATGCGAGGTGTTTTAAATGAAAGATAAAAATCCAACTAAAAAAGCATTGGAAGTCACTGAAAAATTCAACAATGATGAAATCCCCAGCGATGTTAACGGTTCTTATACAGGATGCCCTTTAAATGAAGGAAAACCCGTACAAGATGCCGATGACTTATGATTTTCTTTTAGCTTTTCTTTTTTTCAATTTTCCGTTTGTTGCTATATGACTGCTTGTCATAACAAAAATCGTAAAAGCAGCAAAAAAGCCTTGAACAACAATAAGCTGAACACAGTTCAAGGCTGAAAGCCCTGAAACAAAAGCAAGAGCACTTACAAGAGCAATTCCCACACCCATAGCGCAAGTTTGGAATATATTAAGAATATGCTTAACAGAGCCCAAAGAAAGCGCAGAATTGATAGCATAAAGGAAGGAATGAGTTTTGCCGTCGTGCATTAAAAGTGCATCTGCAGCAGATGTAACACCTGCGCAGTAATTTTTGTAAATATCTCCCGAAACAGCAGAAAGAACCTTAACACCGCTTTGAGGTAAAGAGAGCTTTTCCGAAATCATATCATCCGTAATATTGGCATCATCCGAACTGACAAGTAAAGAAATACTGTTTTTTTCAATTGATTTAAGAAGTCTTGCGTTTTCATTGTTAACATCATACGAAACAATGAAAACTGCCGCCGCTTTACCGTCAATCGCAAGGTAAAGAGGATATCTTCCCTCACACAAATGACGCTCTATAAGAGCCATATCGGGAATAGTAACATTATGGTTTCTCAAAAGGTCACCGTTACCCACAAGAATTCTTCTGTTAAAAATCCAAGCAGAAAGTCCTAATTTATCTTCATAAGTAAGGGAATCAACCGGTGGCAAAAGAGAGGTTTCACCTACAATTATTCTCTTAAAAAGATTTCCGAGAGGCCCACCCGATTTTATGAGAAGTGAGGCTGTATATAAAATTGCCTCGTCAATCTGAATGTCATAAAATTGATGAATTCCGAAAATATTTCCGCCGTTTTCATCGAAAATATCAGCACTGTCAACAGCAACAGCGTTTGCGTTACTGCACTCCCTGAATGCATCCCAGCCTGCAAGCATACCGCCCTCTGCCAAAAGCTTTTTAGATGCTTTTGAGATTATAACAGCATCAACAAGATATGAAAAATATGGCACACTTATGCACACAGATGCGGTAAAAGCCGTAACCGCTGAGAGATAGTCTTTGTTAATGAGAAGAGTTACGGCGCCCACAAGCATAGAAGCCCCGAAGCCAATGGGAACAAGCCGTTTATTGACGTCGTCCGACGGATAAAACTTTTGTGAAAGCTCAATAAATCTTCTCGGGAAACTTGTTTTTTGAGATGCAAGAATGGTCGGGTCATCTAAAAGAAGTCCTCTGCCGATTTCAAAAGCAGTTTGCTTTTTCTCGATTTTACCTATGGAATAAAGCTCGTTATTAACAATACATTCGAAGTTTTCAGTTATTCTTCTATATTCAAAATATTCTGCAGTTCTGTTAAACGCCAAGGGAAGGACTGCCGCCGCAGAAAACAGTGCAAGGCCGTTTTCAAAAGGCTCTGCAGAAGAAAAAAGGAAAACAAGATTTTGCAATAATGCCGAAAAGACACAAACAACCGAACCTGTATTCCTTCCGAATTTAAGTCCTTTAAAGGAACGAAGGCCGTCTAAAAGTGAATTTGCATTAGCAATAACGGTAACAGTCAATACTATTAAAGATGCAATAAGAACACCTTTTTCACTTTCGGGAAAGTTCTTTGCAAAAATCGAAAGAACTACTAAAATGCCAAAACAAACATAGCTTGCAACCGTACCAAGGAAAGCGGAATTTTTATTCTTCTTTAAGTAATAAGCAACCTTGAATTTATCATCTTCCGTGCGATATTCGTCTGTTCCGTATTTTTTTGGTGTTTCTTCTTTTTTCTCTTCTGAAATATCGCTTGTTATGGTAAAAGTGCTTGCTTTTACTTTTCTTTTTTTTATAAGCTCTTCTTCGACCTCGCGCTCATCAACTATATTTACCTCTGAAGTATGGAAGCCCTCAAAAGAAAGCTGAGAATCTTCATATTCATCGGGAAGCTCTTGTTCGTGAGCATTTCCGTCAGTAACCGCTAAAGAACGAAGTCCCATTGTACGAGTTTTGGCTTCTTTATACTTATCTTCGTCGATATTTCCCTCGTTAGTATCACCGAAAACAATTGTTTTTTCTGTTACAGCATCTTCTGCAACCTTACTGTCGGGAACAAGAGTGGGAATAGGTGAAAGATCTGCAGTATTTTCAAAACTGCTTTTTTGCTTTACAAAACCACTTCTTTCATATTTCTGCTCTTCTTCGGGAACAAACTGGTGTTCTGCGGTTTTTTCAAGATTTTGAATAGGTCTGTTAAAAAACCGGTCTCTGTATTTCTCGCTGACGAAAGCCCCGTAAACCTGGGGTTCACCAGACCCTTCCGAACGTTCAATTTTTTCTGAAATAATCTGATGGTCAATACTTTCATTTCTGACAGGACGGGGATTTATAGCCTCCGCCTTTTTAACGGGGGGGCTTTCCTCAAGGGACTCTTCTTTTGGAAGCATACCACTGTCCTGAAGAAGCTCGTCTATCTCTTCAAGTGACCATTTTCTCGGTGTTTTACGTTCATCAGCCATTATCTTAAACCCTCACAAAAGTTCAAATATCTCTTTGCTTTGAAATTTCATACATTAAAATCCCTGCTGCAACAGAAGCGTTAAGGGAGTTTATTCTTCCTTTCATAGGCATTGAAAGGACCACATCACATTTTTCTTTTACAAGTCTGCCAACACCCTTGCCCTCGGAGCCTATAACAAGTGCAACGGCACCTTTAAGATTTGCAGTATAAAAAGTTTCGCCATCCATATCGGCGCAATAAATCCATACACCGCGGTTTTTCAACTCTTCAAGAGCTTGAGGAATGTTTGTAACTCTGGCAACATGCATAAACTCCACTGCACCTGCGCTTGTTTTAGAAACCGCGAAGCTCAGCGGTGCGCTTCTTCTTTTAGGAACAATAACCCCGTGAGCACCTGCGGCTTCAGCAGTTCTTATGATTGCACCCAAATTATGTGGGTCTTCAATTTCGTCGCAAACGATTATAAAAGGAGCTTCGCCTTTTTCCTCTGCCAAAGCAAAAATATCGTCAACGGTTGAATATGCTTTAACCGCACCAACTGCCAAAATCCCCTGATGATTTCCGTGACCGCAGAGGTAGTCAAGCTTTTTGCGGTCAACCTCTTTAACGGGAATATCAGCAGTTTTAGCTTCGGAAAGAATTTTCGGAATTGAGCCTGTTCGCTCTCCTCTCGCCACCATAATACTGTCAATAGGACGACCTGCTTTAATTGCTTCACTAACAGAATTCCTTCCGAAAATTATATCTTTATTCTCATTTTCTTTATTAAAATCAGAATTCCTGTCATCGAAATCTCTTTTGCTGAAATCGCTTTTATTTTTCTTGAAACTGTCTTCTTTTCTATCTTTATACATTATCTATATCCTTTTCTCGTCCCAAAGGGACATATCGCGCTGAAAGCATATCGCGTGTGTCAGCACATATCGCAAATTCCGTCAGGAATTTATCTCGCTGTGGCTTCGCCACTTATACAGTAGGTATAAGTTTTTCCTTTCCGCCCATATAAGGTCTTAATGCTACGGGAATATTTACGCTTCCGTCTTCATTAAGATTGTTTTCAAGGAATGCAATAAGCATTCTGGGAGGAGCAACAACTGTGTTGTTAAGAGTATGGGGGAAGTATTTTTTATCTTTACCGCCTGCACGGATTTTAAGTCTTCTTGCCTGAGCATCGGAAAGATTTGAGCAAGAGCCAACTTCGAAATATTTCTGCTGACGGGGGCTCCAAGCCTCAACGTCAATTGATTTAACCTTAAGGTCTGCAAGGTCACCCGAGCAACATTCGAGAGTTCTTACGGGGATATCAAGTGTACGGAAAAGATCAACCGTGTTTTTCCATAGCTGATCGAACCAATAGGGACTGTCCTCGGGCTTACAAACAACAATCATTTCCTGCTTTTCAAACTGATGAATTCTGTAAACACCGCGTTCCTCAATGCCGTGAGCCCCTTTTTCCTTACGGAAGCAAGGTGAATAGCTTGTAAGGGTCTGGGGAAGCTTTTCTTCGGGAATAATTGTATCAATAAATTTACCAATCATTGAGTGCTCGCTTGTACCGATAAGATAAAGGTCTTCACCCTCGATTTTATACATCATCGCATCCATTTCTGCAAAACTCATAACGCCGGTAACAACGTTGCTTCTTATCATAAAAGGAGGAATATAATAGGTAAAGCCTCTGTCAATCATAAAATCTCTTGCATAGGAAATAACCGCAGAATGAAGTCTTGCAATATCGCCGCAAAGGTAATAAAAGCCGTTACCTGCAACACGGCCTGCGCTGTCAAGGTCAATACCCTCAAAGCGCTCCATAATTTCTCTGTGATAAGGAATTTCAAAATCGGGAACAACGGGTTCACCGTAACGTTCCACCTCAACATTTTCGCTGTCATCCTTACCAATGGGCACAGAGGGGTCAATGATATTGGGAATGAGCATCATAATATCTGTAACCTTCTGTGAAAGCTCTTCTTCTGCTTTTTCAAGCTCTGCAAGGCGAGAAGCATCCTCAGAAACTTTTTTCTTCATTTCCTCAGCTTCATCTCTCTTGCCCTGAGCCATAAGAGCGCCAATCATTTTACTGTTTTTATTTCTTGAAGCGCGGAGATTATCTGCTTCGCCCTTTACCTTTCTGCTTTCGGCATCAAGGGCGATAACCTCATCAACAAGACTAAGCTTTTGGTCCTGAAATTTATTTTTAATATTCTGCTTTACAATTTCGGGGTTTTCTCTTAAAAATTTAATATCAATCATTTCGTTTCCTTCTTCCTTATTTTTCCGTTTATTCGTTATCAAATATTTTCAAAAGTTTTTTAAGGTCTGCATCGTCAAAAAATTCAATTTCAAGCGAACCCTTTTTGGAGGATTTTGTGATTTTTACTTTTCTTCCTAAAACCTCGGAAAGTGCAAGTTCTGCTTCGTCATAATAGGGGTTACGCTTTTTAGCCTTTTTGCCCTTAGGTACTTCCTTAACCATATTTCTTGCAATTCTCTCGGTTTCTCTTACGGAAAGGTCATTTTGTATAACGAGCTTTGCAAGGTCGGTTTTCATTTTATCATCCTCAAGAGATAAAATTGCTCTTGAATGTCCCATTGAAAGACTACCGTTTGAAACCATTTCCTGAACATCCTCAGGCAAATTAAGAAGCCTTAAAGCATTTGCAATTGAGGGTCGGGATTTGCCGACAATTTCGGAAATTTTCTCTTGAGTATAACCGAATTTATCACTTAACTCTTTGTAACCGTTTGCCTCTTCAAGAGGATTAAGGTTTTCTCTCTGCAGGTTTTCGACCAGAGCCAACTCTGCAACCTGTGAATCTGTTAAATCGCGAATAACAACGGGTACTTCCGTTAATCCTGCCATTCTTGATGCTCTCCAACGCCTTTCACCTGCAACCAACTGATAACCGCCATCGGACATAGGTCTTACAAGCAGGGGTTGCAAAACGCCGTGTTGAGCAATACTATTGGAGAGCTCTGCAAGCGCATCCTCATCAAACTGTTTTCTGGGCTGATCGCGGTTAGGTTCAATATCAAGCAATTTAACCTTAACCGTGCTGTTGCCCGTAGAAATATCTTCAACGGAATTATCGGCAAAAATTGCATCGAAGCCCCTGCCGAGTCCGGTTTTTTTCACTGCCATTTTTTATCTCCTTATAAATGAATTCTTATATCTGACTTCTTAAAAATTCTTCTGCAAGCATCATATAGCTTTCACTGCCTTTTGAACCTCTGTCGTAATAAATAACAGGTTCGCCAAATGAGGGAGCTTCCGAAAGCCTTACATTTCGCGGAATTACAGTAGCATAAACTTTTTTGGGAAAGAAGTTTTTAACCTCTGCAACAACCTGCTGAGTAAGATTAAGTCGTCCGTCATACATAGTAAGAAGCACACCCTCAAGCTCAATAAGAGGATTATAAAGTCGCTTTATTGTTCTGACTGTTGCCATAAGCTGTGAAAGTCCTTCAAGAGCATAATATTCACATTGAATGGGAACTAAAAAGCTGTCGGATGCTGTGAGAGCGTTAAGAGTTATAAGTCCCAAAGACGGGGGACAATCAAAGAAAATAAAATCGTAATTTGCCTGCAAGGGAGCAAGGGTATTCTTGAGGACCGCCTCGCGCTTTTCGACAACTGCAAGTTCAAGCTCTGCACCTGCAAGGTTTATGTTTGAGGGAATAATATCAACACCCTGAAACTTTGTTCTTATAACCGCTGATGTGGCAGGAACCGAACCTATTAAAATTTCATAAGAGGTTGCCGTAAGGTTTTTACGGGAAATACCGTAACCGCTTGTGGTATTACCCTGAGGGTCAATATCAACAAGTAAAACCCTTTTACCGAGAGCACCTAATGCCGCCGCAAGATTAACGGCACTTGTGGTTTTGCCAACACCACCTTTTTGATTAACAATGGAAATAATTTTTGCCATTAAAACTGTCCTTCCGTATCACAAGGGCATAAAGCCCTACTTACCTAATTATACATATTGAAGTATAACATATACACGTAAAAAATGGAATAGAAAAACGCACAAAATTTTAAGAAAAAAGCAAATATTTTTACCTTATTTTCTATTGACGAAGCAAACACAAAATGCTATACTTTCACAGTGATAGTTTACGAATCAGAAATTTCTATACCTCTTCACTTTTCACTATTAACTCATCACTAAAAATACGGGGGCGTAGCTCAGCCGGGAGAGCGTTTGACTGGCAGTCAAGAGGTCATGGGTTCGATCCCCACCGTCTCCACCAGAAAAAGCACTTGCAGTAGCAAGTGCTTTTTTCAAAATATTTCATTATTCTATTTACACTTTCCAGAGTTCGAAAATGAATTTCTACACAAGAAAAGTTACCCTACCGACGGTAGAATGACTATGCAAAGGTAAAAATTTCCGCTGAAGATAGCCATTTTTGCTATCTAACTATGGAAACATTATAATTATGCCACTTTCCTTAACCCCACGAAAACTGCTCAAAATCAAAACTAAAACTAAACTTTAGCTACTCTTTGAACTCCAACTCGTTTATTTAGCAAAGATAAAGTGCAGCAGTCGGGTGACTACTGCACTTTTAGTGTTATGTATTAAACTCTCGGAAGTTACTTTTCCCGTACATTTACGATAGTGGTGATTTCTAACAACCAAAATAAAATGTGTCTTAAAATTATGCTTCCTTATCAGCAGTTTGTAGCGCATGAATTTTTTGATTGGCTGTTCTTTGGTCAACCCAAAATACAATGATAAGTTCAACAAGTGCCCCAAGCATATGCCAGGTTGAATGACCCTGAAAGTTACCGAGTGCAAAGTTAGCAATTTCATTGTCACCCCAAAGAGCAGTAATAACTGCTGCAACAAGCATTGTGCCAACTGCAAGGATAAGAAGTGCTCGCTCGTTGACCTTCATTTTTTTGAAATTGTCTATAAGAAGATAAAGAATTGGAAGAACGGTGATCACGCATCCGAGTTCTGCAAATGACATTCCTTTTGATTTTCCGTCCATAGCAGGACCATTGAGGCTGAAGAAGCCTTCCGGACTAAAGAAATAGAGAGGACGATTATGTGCAACAAATACTTCATATGAGAGAACGCCAAGAACGATAACGGCGATTACAGAAACAGTTATTAAGAAGCCGTTCCGTTTTTTCTTTGTCTCAGGTGTCTGATAGAATTCCATAGCAAAACTACACACTCCACACCAAGCAACAAGCTCTGTAAGTGACATATCTATGAAACTCATAAACAATTTGGTGGTGAAAACGCCGGGAAGAAATTCACCATAATCTGCAGTGTGCATACCGACTGATGTAACTGACATAATCATATACAAGGCGAGAAATGCATACCAATAAAACTTTCTATTCTTCTTGATTAGAAGGATAATTATGCCAATAATGCCTGCATAAGTATATGCCCAGTTTGTTTGGACATCAGCGTACTGCGCAGCAAATTCAGCAAGTGACAAATCCCCTGTACCGAAAGGGAAAATCTCTTTGAATGAAATCCAATCAATAAAGTTAAAATCCATTCAATTGTGCCTCCTTTAATGTGTTTATTAGTCAAAATGACTGTTTAATTATATAAAAGCTGACATTTTTTGTCAAGTATTTTTAAAATCTGCTAATAATTGTTTCTGTTTTTTGTATTAAGCATAGCGGGAGCATTGTGTGTTAACAAAAACATTTAATACCTGAACAATAATCTTGAGTACTAAAGGCAAATATATAATAAAAATGCCTGAATAACATTAAATTCAGTTAATTCAAAATTATTCAATTCAGTATTCATTTTATTGCCCCCTTTTTAAATAGACCTCCTCCCTTTCTTGAAATACCCATTTCAGTGATGCGGTCTGAAATATTTTAAGAAAAAACAAAAAGCCTTGAAAACGCAGGGTTTTCAAGACTTTGGAGCTGATAACCGGATTCGAACCGGTGACCTCATCCTTACCAAGGATGCACTCTACCGCCTGAGCTATATCAGCACTTCTTTGAACAAGCAAGAGCTATTATACATATTTTGATTAAAATTGTCAAGCATTTTCACCACAAAACCTTCCTCATATTTGTGACATAAGTATATAAATAAAAATACAGAAAATATTTACAAAAAAATTTTTTATGGTATACTTGTATATGTATAGATTTGCATTCTTGAAAGGAATGGTAGTAATGAAAACATCAAAGAAAGTTATCGCATTGGTTCTTTCGGTTGTTATGTTGATGGGTTGCTTCTCTGCAACTGCTTTCGCAGTTGACGAGGCTTATACACCCTCTATCGTAATCCCCGGTATTTTCCAGAGCGAGACAAAGTACTATGAAGACGGCAAAGTAGTTTCCACCGATGCCCCCTTCTTTATGGATTCAACTATTGAAATTGTAGGTATGGCTCTTACTGATGCACTTGTACCTATTGCCAAACTTCTCACAACTCAGGAAGATAAAGATAATCAGGCTGCTCAGGCAGTTGCAGACCTTTTAGGTGAGGTGCTCGTTGAAAAGAACCGTTGTGATGAAAACGGCAAATTTGTTCACGATATTCGCGCAACAAAATACAATGATAGCTTTGCAGATCTTAGCGAATACGATCAGGAATACATCCTTGACCAGATCCCCTTGCAGAATTATATTGATGCTGCAGGAGAAGAAAACCTCTATTTCTTTTCCTACGCTTCATTTGGAAATATGATTGATACTGCTCAAGAGCTTTATGATTTCATTCAGTTCGTTAAAGAGGATTCAGGTTCAGACAAGGTTAACATCGTCCCCATCAGTCAGGGCGGTTCTGTTGCAAATGCACTTTTACAGATTTATGCTGATAACGGTCGTTCCGTTTCAGAAGATATTAACAGAATCATCTATGTTGTTCCCGCACTTGACGGTTCAATTCTTATCGGTGAAATTTATCAATACGGTCTTCTTGACGGCGAAGAGCTTTACACAACAATGCTCCCCTCTCTCATGGGTGAAGAGGAGTTGGTCAGCTATCTTGTTAATGTAATTCTCCGCATTATGCCCAATGCAAATGTTAACAGCATTCTTGATACTGCAGTTCATACTCTTATTATGGACTATCTGAGATATTCAACTCTTATGTGGGGACTTTGCCCCTCCGGCAACTATGAAGCTTGTCGCGAAATATATCTTATGGATGAGAGTCTTGAAGAAATCCGCAGGCAGACTGACTGGTTCTACGGTGCACAGTGTAACCGTTATGATAACATTCTCAAAGCAATCGACGACGGCGTTAAGGTTTTCGATATTGTTGACTACAACTATCCCCTTTACCAGCTTGTTGATTCCTACGACGATGTAAACGCAGACGGTATTATTCAGCTTGATTCAGCATCAATGGGTGCATTCAGTTATGGCGTTGATGTTCAGCTTGGCGCTGATTATGTTGCAACTCACAACAATTGCACAGACCCCGAAAACCACGACCACTCAGACCCTAACGGCATTGTTGATGCCTGCACAGGACTTCTCCCCGAAACCACCTTCTATTTCTATAATCAGGACCACGAAAAAACCGGTTCAAACGATGTTATTATGAAGCTGGTTACAGAACTCCTTGTTGACGAAACTTTTGTTGACGTTTTCTCAAAGCCCGACAAATTCCCTCAATTCAATGTTGGTAGAAACTCAAAGGGTCTTATGAAAGACATTGCAGAAATGAAGGAATATGACACAAGCGACCTTACTGCAGAAGAAAAAGCACTTCTCGAAGATGCTATTGCTCAGGCAGAAGCTCAGCTTGACCAGACTAATGTTGATATTGATGCTTACAATGCAGCGGAGAAAAATTTCTATGATGTTCGCGACCAGATTCTTAACAGAGACAAAGAACCTGAAATTAAAGAAAACGGCGCATATATGGACTTCGGTGATGCACTTAAACAAATTTTCCAAATGTTAAGTGACATACTTTATCTTTTCTTCGGCGGTTTAGGCTTTAGCGAAATGTAAAATTTCAAAACAAATTATTGACCCCATTGGATTTATCAAAAATCCAATGGGGTCAAATTTATTGTTCATTCAATAAATAACCAAATGCACTTTCAACTTCGCCGTTTTTCATATAAACTCTTGTAACACGGCTATTGATATTGCAAATTATTTCGTAGTTTATTGTGTTGGCTTTTTTTGCTATTTCATCAACAGAAATTGTTTCTTCTCCGTCAGTACCGAAAATTGTTGCAGTGTCTCCTGCTTCAACACCCGGTATATCTGTAACATCAACCATAAACTGGTCCATACAAACTCTACCTATAATCTTTGCTCGCTTTCCTCTTATGAGCACCTCGCCATTATTGGAAAGAACTCTTGTTACTCCATCCGCATAACCTGCGCAAAGAGTTGCAACGATTGTTTCCTTTTCGGTAGTATAAGTGCAACCATAGCTTATGCTCTCTCCCGCAGACAAGGTTTTAACCTGAACAACTCGGGTTTTCATTGACATTACAGGTTGCGGAACAGCTATATTATTGAACTCAACCTCATCAGAGGGTTTTAATCCGTAAAGAATAATTCCCTGGCGAACCATATCATATTTCTTTTCCAAATCTGCAATTGCGGCAGAATTATAAAGGTGCTTTATAGGAGCATCAACACCTATTTCGGAAAGCGTATTTACAAAATCATCAAACTTTTCAATTTGCTTTCGGGTATAAGTCTTATCGCTCATATCTGCAGCGGCAAAATGACTGAAAATGCCTTCAATCTTTATATTCGAAAGGTCGTTAATCGCCTTAATATCTTTAACGCTTTCCGAATTTAAGGGAAATCCGATTCGATTCATACCTGTATCAACTGCAATATGCAAAGGTACAATAATACCTGCCTTAACTGCGGCCTTTGAAAGAAGCTCCGCCTCATAAAAATCGGAAATTGTTGGTGTAATGTTAAATTTTACAATATTATCATAATCACCATATGGAATATGACCCAGAATAAGAATGGGACAACTTACCCCATTTTTGCGGATTTCGATTGCTTCATCAGTTGCCGCGACCGCTAAATAATCCGCCTTGTCCTCAAGAAATTTTGACACACCAATAGCACCGTGACCGTAAGCATTCGCTTTAACCACAGCTAAAATTTTTGTATTTGCGGGAAGCATTTCCCTAACGGCGTCAAAATTGCACTTGAGTGCATCAAGATCTATCTCCACCCAAGTGCGTAAGGATTTAAAAATATTATTCATATAAAAATTTATTTCCCTAAAAGAGTATTCATAAGTGCAGAATCGTCTGTAATAAGTCCGTCCACACCATATTTTATGAGTTTTTTCGCAACACTCTCTTTATTTATTGTCCAGGGGTTGACCTGGAGCCCTGCTCTATGGGCTCTTTCAACATAGAGACGCGTTACCAACATATAGTAGGGATGCAAAGCATCTGCGCCGATTTCCTTTGCGAATGCAACAGGACGCGGAGCAATTTTCATACCGATTAACTTATCGGGAGCATAAAGGATACCCGTTTTGCAGTTTTTATCTATTTTCTTGCAAACAACAAGAATTGCCGGGTCAAAGCTGGATATGAGAAGCTTATCAAAAAGCCCGTGATTTTTAACTGCATCAACTGTTTTTTCTGCAAGCTCTGTTCCCGCTTCACCGAAATTCTCACTTTTAAGTTCAATATCAAGAACCTTCATTTTATCGCCCATAGTTTTGCTGAGCTCTAAAAATTCATCCAACGTAGGTATCTTAACCCCTTCATATTCAGGGCCTTTATATTTCCCGAAATCATATTCACGAAGCTCTGCAAGAGTCATATCTTTAATTGCACCCTTGCCGTTTGAAGTCTCGTCAATTGTAAAGTTATGACAAACAACGGGAATTCCGTCCTTAGTCAAATGAATATCTGTTTCAAAACCGTCACAACCGATTTCCTTGGACAGCTTAAAGGCTTCAATTGTATTTTGCGGTGCAACAATATTCGCACCTCTGTGAGCAATAACATTACATCCGCTCATTATAAAACCCCACTTTTTATTTTCTTACTTAATTATACATTACTTTCGGGTTTTATGTCAACTTATAAGAAAACTTTTCACCTTATTTTAACAGTTTGACTGCTCCGCCGACTATAACACCTATTCCTGCAATACCGCCTGCTATAAGTGCAATTTTTTGCTTAAGCATTCCGTCCGCATCCCAAATAAAGGCAATTTCATTTAAGATGCCATTACCCATAAGCTCTTTATATGTATAAAACTTTGTTTCATAATTGCCGTTTTCATCGATATCAAAAATTCTGACACCGCGCCATCTTGTACCGTAACAACGGAAAGAAGCACAAGAAGTCTGAATAAAATTGATTCCGTCAACAACACCTTCAAAGCAGTTACAATGGTCGTGACCGAAAACTATTCCCTTAATATCGCCACATTCCTTCATCGCCTCAAGCTGACCTGTTTTTTCATCAACAGTACAAGGGTGTTCACCCATAACACCTTTGCAAGTGTCCTTTAGTTTAATATATTTACCGTCGGGAGTTTTTATTGCACCTTTTGAATCTTTTGAACATTCTTCTGTAAGCTCAAAAATTTCAATCAAGGGAATATGCTGGAACATTAAAGAGGGAACAGGCTCGCCGCCGTTTGTCTCTTTTAATTCAGAACTTTTCTTTTTATACCACTCAACTGCTTCAGGCTTAACGATAGAAAAGCATCTGTCTAATTCTTTGTCCTTCCAAGCGGAATCCATCATCCAGAGATTAAACTTAACCTTTTCTCCATCCTCGGAATAAATAGGCAAATTGTATGTCGCAACATCGGGTGAGCTTTCATCATCAAGACCAAGACAACATCTGTATTTTCTATACATATCCGCTTGCTCTTCTTTTGTAAGGCGGTTCATATCATCATGGTTACCGTAAATCATTCCGAAAGGAATTTTTCTTTCTTCAATAGGAGCAACAAGCTTATCAATGGCAATTCTCATTGCCTCGGCCTCGCCCTCTTTATCTTTAATAACCTTCTTTGAGCCTATTCTGGCATCGCAAAGATGGTTACCGAGAATATTGTCTCCCGTAAGAACAATAAGGTCAGGCTTCAATGTGTCGTATGCCTTATTAAGCATACGAAGCATGGTAGGTCTTACAAATTGTAAATCCTGAGGGTCGCTGACCTGCATTATTCTTATTTTTCCGTTTTTGAATTTTAATTTCATATAAACCTCTTAAATTCTTAATTACGCCAATTCAGGTAAAATTGCTTTTGCTATTCCAAAATACACTATGAGCGAAACTGCATCAACAATTGTAGTAATAAAGGGACTTGCCATAACAGCCGGGTCAAGCTTGAGCTTTTTTGCTATTATGGGAAGTACACAACCTATAAACTTTGCGCAGATAACTGTTAAACACAAAGTAAGCGCAACAACAAGGGCTACATTGTTATTAACACCGGGGGTTTTAAGAAGAAGACCATCGATAAGAATTATCTTTACAAAGCAAGCTATTGCAAGAGATATACCACAAAGAATTGAAACTCTGAATTCTTTCCACATTACTTTGAAGATATCTTTAACATCAACCTCACCTAAAGAAAGTCCACGTATAATTGTAACGGATGCCTGGCTACCCGAGTTACCACCCGTACCCATAAGCATTGGAATAAAAGCCGTAAGAACAACCAATTTTGAAAGTGCATCCTCAAAAGAAGATATGATTATTCCCGTAAATGTTGCCGAAAGCATCAATAAAATAAGCCAGGGAATTCTGCCCTTCCAAAGCTCCCACACAGAAATTTTAAGGTATGGTGTATCTGTATTGGGCGCAATAGCCGCCATTTTTTGGAAATCCTCTTCTGCTTCTTCTTGGATAACGTCAATAGCATCATCGAAAGTAACAATACCCACCATACAGTTTTCGTTATCCAGCACAGGAATTGAAACCACATCATATTTGTTAAACATCTGAGCAACTTCCTCTTTGTCGCTTAATGTTTTAACTGTTATTGGGTTTTCTTCCATAACATCTGTAAGAAGCTCATCGTCGTCACAGGTTAACAAATCCATTGCCGTTACGGTACCCAATAACCTGTGCTTCTCAATAACATAACAAATGTTTACTGTTTCTGAATATTCTCCGCGTGATTTTATTTTTCTCAGCGCATCGCCTATTGTCATCGAGGGATGCAAACTGATATATTCAAGTGTCATAATACTGCCGGCACTGTCCTCGGGATAATTAAGAATTGTATTTATTGCAGTTCTTTTGTCCCCCGATACAGAAAGCATTCTTTCAACTACGTTTGCAGGCATTTCTTCAATTACATCAACAGCATCATCTATGAACATATCATCCATAATAAGCTTCAATTCGCTGTCTGTGAAAGCCTCAACAAGCACCTGCTCCTGTTCGGGCTCCATATAGGTAAACACCATTGACGCATTTTCTTTGGGAATCAAACGGAAAAGCATAACCATCTGCTTTTCTTCAAACTCCGGAAGAAGTAATGCAGTATCAACGGGATTCATTGTATCAAATATACTTTTTATTGCTTTATACTGTTTTTCTGACAACAATCTCTCAAAAACTTCTTTTGTCATTCTTTTTCCTCCTTTTTCTGTTTTTTGCAGAATGGAGGGTGAAACGCAAATAAAAAAACTGAGCCTTATGACTCAGCGACAAAAAGACACATTAGCCGAAAAGAACTTTCTTTTCCGCGATTCATATTACTGCTAAAGCAGTTGAGGTGTGTTAACAGCCTTTAATTTCATCAGGCTGTTTTATCGCTGTTTTAATATCACTGCAACTTCGCCCATGCCCGTTACTGCCTGAATCCATTACTCTGTCACTCTCCTTTAATATATTATGTTTAGTTCATAACTAAATATAAATCAAACTCAACTCTTTGTCAAGAAAAAAGACCTTTATATAAAAAAGTGGATGTAAAAAACTAATCGTTTTTTACATCCACTTTTAATAAATTTACATAAAGAGAGAAACTACGAGTTCCATAAGCCATTCAATAAAGGAGAGAATACCTGTATACTGAGATGTTCTTACATGACCGCAAACAGTACAAACCTTGTTTGCTGCGGTAGCGTCTTCATTAAGGTGTGTGTGTCCTTCCTTTTCAGCCTGACCACCACAATCATCGCAAACTCTCCAATGGTCAGTACCGCTATACTGATAATCGCCGATAGGATTATGCGCAACCCTTACGGCACAAACATTTGAATATACATAATTATCAGAATAGTCCACTGTAAAATATCTTAAATTAAAATCTCCTTGGTTTTCCTCAATAGCTGAACCATCATAAGGTACCCAAAGACCTGCTTCTGTCTGAACTTCCCAACCCGAGCCCTTGGGATAGCCTTTTACTTCAGGCTCTGCTATAACATCAGAATCAATAACTTTACCGGGACAAATTCTTAAAGTTGTAACAATTTCGCCTACTTCAATAGTTGCCGCACTTGCTACACAAGCTAAAACACTAAAAAGAAGGCATACTGAAAGCATTGTAGCCAACACTCTTTTTTTCATATTTCTTCCGTCCTTTCAATGACAGTTTTTTATATATTACCATTTATTGAAAAAAATTGCAAGCATTTTAAGAAAATCATATAAATTTATTCAAAAGAAATGACTTGATTTTTCTCTGCAGATTCAAAAATCGCTTCCATAAGCTTCATAAGTCTTCTTTGTTGGTTATGAGTGATTAAGGGTTTTGCACCGTTTCTTAATACATCATAGATGTTGCTGTAGTAATCAGCCCATTCAACCTTAATAACTTCAAGAGGGAATTTTTTAATTGTCTCATCGGTACGGGGTGCCATTGTTTTTGTAATACCTGCGCCCATCTGAACAGGAACGGCATCAATTTTTTCCCAATCCTTGATTTTAACTATTTCGCCCTCAATGTCCCAGGTTTTGATAATGGCTGTTCCGTTTTCGCCTGCCATATACCAACGAGGAGCTTCAATAAAGTTATTGGTAAGAACTTCAACAAGACACTCCGGTCCATTCTCAAATTTAATAATCGCACGGAAACCGTCATCAACCTCAGCATTTGTTATGTTGGTTAATGTCGCATAAACACTTTCGATTTTTTTGCCCTCGTTCAGCATAAGAATCTGGTCAAGAAGATGGACACCCCAGTCCAGCACCATTCCGCCACCATGCTCTTTTTCTCCGCGCCACCCGCCGGGAATTCCTCGGGAACCATAAACCTTAGATTCTATTGAAAAAACAGAACCCAGTTCATTTTTATCAAAAATATTTTTTATTGTACGATAATCATTGTCCCAACGTCTGTTCTGATGAACTGTAAATAGCTTGCCTGTTTCATTTGCTACAGCAATTATCTCTTCCAAATCTTCTGATGAAAGAGTAACAGGTTTTTCTGAAATAACATTTTTACCTGCTCTCATAGCACTAATCGCTATGTCCTTGTGACAATCATTGTAGGTTGCACAAACAATAAGTTCAATTTCCTTATCTTCCAAAACCGCTTCAAAGGAGGGATATGAATAATATCCCTTACTTTCAGCATATTCGCATCTTTCGGGTTTTATATCATAAATACCTTTAAGATTAAAATTTTCAAAACTATCTATTTTTTCAGCGTGGTAATTACCCATTCCGCCGTAACCAACTACGGCAACATTAATTTTATCCATAATAACATCCCTAACAGTCAAATTTTATTAAGTGTTAAACATCGAGCAAACCCGACTATAAGTTAGGAGTGAGTAGTTAGGAGTTAGGAGTGTCGGGACCTGCGGTCAGCATTATAAAAACCAAACGAACCAAAACTTATCTTTCTAAATATTTATATTGCCAAGATAAATTGCATTGTGCGTAAATATATTGTTTAAACAAATCAAATATAATGTTTGGAAGCGAAGCTTCCCCAACATTCCTCACTCCTCATTCCTCACTCCTCATTTTTTAAATCCACCAAGCAGCCTCTAATCCTTCCTTAATAATGCAATTTTTAAGAAGTGCAACTGCTTTTTCAAGACCTTCGTTCTGACTCATAAGTGAATCCTCGTGCTCAATGGAGATTGCATAATCATAGCCAACCATACGAAGATTGCTGATAACATCACGCCAATAGCTTTCACCGTTACCAAAGCCAACCGAACGGAAAATCCAGGAGCGGTTGATTTCATCTGCATAGGATTTTGTATCAAGAACGCCGTTTACTGCAGTGTTAATTGCATCAATTTTAGTATCTTTAGCGTGGAAATGGAAAATTGCACCCTCTTTACCCAATGCACGAATAACTGCAACGGGGTCCATTCCCTGCCAGATAAGGTGAGAAAGGTCAAGGTTTGCACCGATTTCCTTGCCAACTGCATTACGGAGCTTCAAAAGACTTTCTGTATTATAAACACAGAAGCCGGGATGAAGCTCAAGAGCAATTTTATCAACACCGTGAGCAGTGCTGAATTTAACAAATTCTTTCCAATAAGGAATAAGAACTTCATTCCACTGATATTCGAGAATTTCTCCGAAATCATTGGGCCAGGGGCAAGTTACCCAGTTGGGGTACTTTGAGTTTTCGCAATCACCGGGACAGCCGGAGAAAGTGTTAATCTGATGAACGCCCAATTTTTCCGCAAGAAGAACTGCTTTTCTCAGATCCTCATCAAAGGATTTTGCAATTTCTTTGTTGGGATGCACCGGGTTACCGTGACAGCTTAAAGCACTGATTTCAACATCATATTTTTTGAGAAGTGCCTTAAAATCCTCCAATGCTTTTTCATCATTGAGAAGAATATCGGGGTCTGCGTGGTCTTTACCGGGAAAACCTCCGCAACCGATTTCAACCATTTCAAGACCGAGAGATTTAAAATATTTCAATGCTTCCTCAAGGGAAACAGAACCTAATAGATTAGTAAGAACACCAAGTTTCATAATTTAATAAATCCTTTTCTTATTTGAAATTTTCCTGTAACCATTTATAGCTTCTTGTGATATCTTCCAGACCCGTAGGAACAGGGTCATCATTCTCAAGAACTACCCAGTCTAAACCGATTGCTTTTACACCATCAACCACTTTCTGAAGGTCGTTTTCGCCTTCACCAAGTGCGGTGGGCTTATGGTCAACACCGTCTTTAATATGAACAAGCACGATTTTATCTTTATTTTCGGGAAGATATTTACTGTTATCAATACCTGCGCAGAAGCTCCAATATGTGTCAACCTCAAGCTTACAACCGTTTTCGGAAATAATATCCATAGCATTTTTGCCGTCTTTGAGGTCAGTAAATTCTTCTGTATGGTTATGATAATAAGTATCCATACCCATTTCTCTCGCCTTTAAACCT
>JAZOAO010000034.1:0-17783 GCA_045595505.1 Acutalibacteraceae bacterium
AACTGAGGCAAAATAAGGCTTCAGACTTGTTTTGCCTTGCCCGAAGGCGTACAAAGGTACGTCGAGTGGCGAAGTTTGTTTGTAGCATAAAACATTGTTTTTTCAACTTTTTGTATTTTTGGATAAATTTATGGGGTTCTATAGGAAAAATTAACCTATTGAACCCCTTGATTTATATTGTTTTATGCGGTCTGCGCTTTTTTTACATCCCCTATCTAAAATCATTTCATTATAATATCAGCATAAACAGGGTAGTGGTCAGAAACGAAACGACCGTCAATTCCCTCTGTAACAACCTTATAAGAAACAGCTTCAAAATTATCGTTAATCATAACATAGTCGATAACATCGTCAGCGTGTCTTTCAGGCTTTGTATCGTGATATGTGCAGTAGTTCATTGTATCGGGGGCGAGATATTTAGTGTCTCTTAAAACACCCGAATCAACAAACTGTTGATAGTTATCACTGCCTTCTTTAACGTTCATATCTGCGGTGAAAACAACAGGCATATCGTTAAACTCTTTTGCTTTGTTAACAATCAAATCAACGCTGTTCTTTCTTGCGGCAATACCGATATGGTCAAAGTGGCTGTTAAGGTGAGCATATTTTTCGCCTGTTTCTTTATTTACAAGAACTGCCCAGGTGCAAACACGTCTGCAAGCTGCATCCCAACCGAAAGAAACCTTGTCTGGAGTTTCAGAAAGCCAGAATGTTCCGCTGTCTTCAATATCGTACTTATCTTTACGGTAGAAAATTGCTGAGTATTCGCCTTTGTTTGCACCGTCATCTCTGCCAACGCCAACATAAGCATATTTCTCGCCAACTGTTTCTTTAAGTGTTGCCATCCATTCGGGTGTTGCTTCCTGAACACCGATTGAATCTGCTTCACTATCGAGCATTGTCTGGGAAACAATGTCAATTCTGTCTTCCCAACTGTCGCTACCAACGTTAGCACAACGAATGTTAAAACTCATAATTCTCATTTCTGTTGCCTCCTTTGGTTCAAAACCCTGTGTAACTGTTGTGTCAGGCTTGTTTGACATAATGCCGAACAAGGATGTAATCATTGTAATAAACGCCATAATAATAGCGCCTATGCCTGATGCAAGACCGGTCATGAAAAAGCCTCCAATAAATTTAATATATAGATATAATAACATAATTTGGAAAAGTGTCAATATTAAAGTTGCCGGTCACCGGGGTAGGTAAAGGTAATGCGAAGTCTATCATCCCTGTTTGCTTCAGCAAATAGGGAGGGGGACCATTCTTTGATGAATAAAAACGTTTAATCAAGTGTATTTCGGGTGATGTGTTTATTTGTGAATTATAGTTCGGGCGGAATGGTGGTGGGTTGCCCTGTTCCCCCTTTACTTTGTAGCGGTAATGCAATTTTCGAGAATATAAAAAAACATCGCCTCAGATGAAGCGATGCTTTTTGTTTTATAATCAGTCCTTTAAGAACTCTTTAACACTGCCTGTTACACCTGCAAGGTTCTGTAAATCTGAGGGAACAATAATTTTTGTTGCCTGACCGTCCGCAGCTTTCTCGAATGCTTCCATACCTTTAAGAGAAATGTATTCTTTAGAGGGAGAAGCCTCGTTAATCATTCTGATACCCTCTGCCTGAGCCTTCTGGATTGCGATGATAGCATCTGCTTCACCTTCTGCTTCACGGATTTTCGATTCCTTAACTGCTTCTGCGTGAAGAATTGCCGCTTGCTTATCTGCTTCTGCTTCAAGAATTTGTGCTTCTTTTTTACCTTCAGCAACAAGAACTGCACTTGCTTTTTCACCCTCTGCACGAAGAATGCTTTCACGGCGTTCACGTTCTGCCTTCATCTGCTTTTCCATTGCATCCTGAATCTCACGAGGGGGAAGAATATTTTTAAGCTCAACGCGGTTAACCTTAATACCCCAGGGGTCAGTTGCTTCATCAAGAATACCACGGATTTTCGCATTGATTGTGTCACGGGATGTAAGTGTATGGTCAAGCTCAAGCTCGCCAATGATGTTACGAAGTGTTGTAGCGGTTAAGTTTTCAATAGCAGAAATGGGGTATTCGACACCGTAGCAGAAAAGCTTGGGGTCTGTAATCTGGAAGAAAACAACAGTGTCAATCTGCATTGTAACGTTATCCTTTGTGATAACGGGCTGGGGAGGGAAGTCCACAACCTGTTCCTTAAGAGAAACGACCTTTGCAACCTTTTCAATGAAAGGGATTTTAACGTGAAGACCTGTGTCCCAGGTTGCATAATATGCGCCCAATCGCTCAATAACATAAGCTTTTGATTGGGGAACAATTTTGATATTGGCAATTACAAGTAAAATAAGAATTGCAATTACCGCAATAATTGCAACAACGCCTACTGTTGTTGCCGCTGAAAGTGTAGTGAACATAAATTTTTCCTCCTTATAAAACTTTAATTATAAAATGGGGCGAACAATAAGTTTAACACCCTCAATTTTTATTACAGTTACACGTGAACCCGCAGGGATGGTGTAGTTATCAACCTCTGTGCGTGCAGTCCATACAGAACCGCCCACCTTAACAAGTCCTTTTGCTTCAAGATTGTTAATATCTTCTGTAACAACGGCTTCCTTGCCTATGTACATATCTGCGTTTGTAGGTTGCTTTTGTGCCTTTGTCATTTTCTTTACCAAAGGTCGGGTAATTGCCAGCGCAATAGCAGATACAACTACAAACACAATAACCTGCACAAGAATATTGTCAGTTATAAATGTAGTAATAAGAGCAGCAAGCGAACCGATTGCGAACCAGATTGTAAGAAGCTGTGCGGTTACGGCTTCAACAATAACAAAAACCGCAATAAGAGCAACCCAAATCCAAACCATCATAAAATCACATCCTTTTTATATGAATAGTCAAAATGCTTCTTTAACTTGATTATATACACGTTTTTTGGGTTTTTCAATAGTTTTTGGCTACATTTTTATTGTTAAAAAACGGTACTTATTTTAGGTTCATTTGACTCTATTATATACAGCAATTCCTCTTTGCAGTCCTCTGCATTTAATATAACGGACTCGTATTCGGCATTTTCGGCAAAATAGATTATTTTGCCAAAGGTTTTATCTACTGTGCTTATTTGAGCCCTGCCGATTAAAATATTCAGTAAAAAATTTTTTTCTTTCCATTCTCGGTTCGTTTGAACTGCCAAGCGGTTAACCTCTTCTATGTTTTGCGTTTCAGCATTTTCCAGTATTGCATTAAGACCCAAAACAGCTTCGTTACAAGTGTTTTTCACAAAAATAAAGGAAAAAATTCCTATACCCACAGAAACTACAAGAATCGTAACGGAAACAACAAGCCTTTTCATTTTAACATTCCTTTTTAAAAATAATATTATACTTTTTGGATTTATCAACTGTCATAAGCAAAACATTTTTTATATCGTTTGTTTCTCTTTGAAGCTTTGCTAAAACCTCTTTTTCGGTAATACCGCAGTCTTTAAAGGAGCTCTCAATTATTTTGCCGTCAATAACAACCGAGCAGGGCATACCGTTGTCTTTTTCTGTTTTGCCGACTGTTTTCGATGTTGCGGGGCGTTTTTCCGGCTTTAAAAGAACGGAAAGAGTACCATTGGTTTCCACCACAGCATATTCAACGTCTTCAATATCAAAAACATCCTTTTGCCTCAAACCTGATAAAACGTCGTTTATTGTATAACGCAGGTCCTTAAGCTCATTTTGTAAAAGCTCACCATTCCTTATTATCGTTACGGGCTTCCCTTCTGTAAGGTGACGAAATCTTACGGATTTTCTGTCAATAATTGAGTTTATTATTTCAAAGCTTACGAGAAGCAAAAGAGGTATCAGACTGTTAATAATAGGAATTGAATTATCTCCTATGGGCATTGCTGCAATTTCGGACATAAGAATGGTTATAACAAGCTCACCGGGTTGCAATTCTCCCAACTGCCTTTTACCCATTAGCCTAACGCAAAGGGAAACAGCGCAATATATTATAAAAGTTCTGATTATTATTGAAAGCATTAAATCACCCTTCTTGTTTTTTCCCGAAAATTTTGGAATATGCAGTAAAAAAAGGGGAAAATAACAATGGTGATTTTATGGAAAATAAAGAAAAGGTGCTTTCTCCCTTATCGGATTTTAAAGAGGAAAGTTACGGAGATATAAAAGAGAATGCCGTTGAAAACGGAAGAATAATTAAAGAGGCTTTTAAAGGTAGCTTTGATATTGTTGTAAAAAAAGGGTATTGCAACGGGAAATGTGTAGTTTTTGCCAATTGTGACGGTCTTTGCAGCGCTCAAAGAATAGCAGATAATGCCATAAAACCGATTCTTACTTTTGAAGGTGATTTACCTGAAGATAATCCACTTGATTTTATACAGGACAGAATTATTTACGGCACCGAGCAAAAAAGAGAAAAAAGTCTTGATAATGCAATGATGCAGATTTTAAGAGGTACACTTCTTATTTTTGTTGAAGGGCAGAAGGAATGTATAGTATTCGGCGTACAAAATCCGCCACAGCGCGCTCTTCAGGAGCCTGATAACGAGGTTCAGGAGTTTGGTTCAAGAGAAGGCTTTGTGGAAAATATAAAAACCAATTTAACTCTTATAAGAGAACGACTTTGTACAACGAATTTCAAAATAGAAATGAAGGAAGTCGGCAAAACAAGTAAAACCCGAATTTTGATTTGTTATATGAAAGACAGGGTGAATCCCGACACTCTCGAAGAGGTGAAAAAGCGCCTTGACTCTGTTGATATGGACACAATTTTAGCAGCAGGGTATTTACGGAAAACCTTTGATACCAAAAGAAAAAGCCTTTTCACAATGGTGGGGCAGACCCAACGACCCGACACCCTTGCCGCAAAAGTCTGTGAAGGTAAAATCGGAATTCTTGTGGACGGAACACCCTTTGCTTTGGTTGTTCCGAGGCTTTTTATTGAAAATTTCCAAACTCTTGATGATTATATTAACCGTCCTTTTTTTGCAACCTTTATGCGAGGTGTACGGCTTCTTGCTTTCCTCATAAGCGTGTTTTTGCCCGGTGTTTTTGTGGCGATAGGTCTTTTCCATCAGGAAATGTTTCCGGATGATATGTTATATAATATCGTCATAATGGAAAGTAACACCCTGTTTACCTTAACGGTGGAGGCGCTGATTATTCACTTTGTTTATGAAACCGTTAGAGAAGCGGGGCTGAGAATGCCAAAAGCTATAGGCCACGCTGTGAGCATCGTGGGAGCTCTGGTTATCGGTGATGCGGCGGTTACGGCAGGTCTTATAGGTGCGCCAATGCTCATTATTGTTGCACTTACTGCAATTTGTTCTCTCGTTTCTTCGGATTTGTATCAGCCTATTGCAATTTTAAGAATTGTCTTTATTCTTGTGGGTGGAGTTTCGGGTCTTTACGGTATTATGATTGGTGCGGCGGCACTTCTTGTAAACCTTTCTTCAATGACCGATTACGGTGTACCGTTTTTAGCTCCTGCAACACCGTACAATAAATCTCTTTGGAGAGATTCTGTATTCAGATTAAGTATGGAAAAATTAGGCGATAAGGTTTTCGATATAAACGGTTTTAAGAAAAAAGTCGGTAAAGGAGCTAAAAAATGACTAAATCCACAGTTACTGCACCTCAATTTTTTTCCTTGCTTTATTTGTCTATGCTGGGGAGTATGTTTATGTATATTTCATCTCCCGAAATTACTATAGCCACAGCAGAATCGCTTTTGCGCCCTGTTGTTTTTGCTGTTTTCAGCATAATTATTGCAATACCCATATATTTTCTTTGTAAGAGTAAAACCTTTCAACAGAATTTAGTTTCACAAAGGAATAGTAAGGTTTATAAATTTGTGGCTATAGTTTATAGTGTAGTTTATTTTGTTGATGCTCTTATGACCGCAGGGCGTTTTGACCTTTTTGCAAGCTCGGAGCTTTTCCCCGGAACGGAAATGACATATTTCATTATAGGTCTTGTAGTAGTTTGTGTTGCTCTTTCCTTTTCCGGTTTGGGGGCATTAGGAAGAGCGAGTACCGTTTTTACCGTTGTTGTAGTGTCGGCAACACTTTTTGCCTCTTTAACGCTTTCAAAAGAGGTGGATTTTTTGAATTTCACACCATTGTTTGAAAACGGTGTAGGAAAGTTTATTACTGATAGTCTTATGTTTTGTATTCAGGCATCGGAAATCGGAGCAATAGTCATTTTCTTTCCTCAGATAAAGGGAAATTTGAAAAGGAATTATATACTCTGGTCTGTTTTAAGTGCAGTTTCCTTTTCCTTTATTTTGTTTTTTGTTATAGGGACTTTAGGAACGTTTGCTGATACCCAGCTATTCCCCACGTATTCTGCCGTTTCTCTTGCAGAATTCGGACTTTTTGAAAGGCTTGATGCTCTTGAAACTGCAATATGGATTCTCTGTGTTGTAACAAAGCTGACATTTTATATTATGGCTATAGTTAAATGCATTCGCTTTGCTTTTCCGAGATTTTCCGAAAAAATAACCGGTGTTTCGGTGGGGGTAATTATTTCAACGGTGCTCATTTTCATTTCAGGGAATGTTATGAATTTTACATTCATTTCCTATACTCCTCTTGTTTTAGGCGTGTACCTTGTTCCGATAGTTGTTCTTCCTTTAATTTTGCTTTTAACGAATATTGTGAAAAGGAGAAAAGGCAATGAAAAAACTGCTTAAGGTGTGCCTTTTGATTGTTCTTTGTTCAGGGATTGTATTGTCCTGTTGCTCTTGTGAAAAACCCGGTACGGAGCTTTCGGAGCTTATGATTATGCAGGGAATAGGAATTGACACAACAGATAACGGCTTTAAGGTTACAGTTGAAATTTTAAATAACGAGCAAAGCGGAAGTCCGAGCGGAAACGGCAATAGTGACAATAAAACTAAAATATATTCTGCCGAGGGCTCCACAGTGGGTGAGGCTTTAAGAAAGCTTATAACCAAAAGCGGAAATGAGCCTATGTTCGCTCATAACAGAGTAATTATTTTAGGAGAAAAAGCGGCAAACAGAAATTTAAAAGATGTTCTTGATTTTTTTGAAAGAAATTACGATTCAAGAGCGTCCCAGCTTCTCTGCGTTGCCAAAAATACCACGGGCGAAAGCGTTATAAGAGCAAAGCTTCTTACGGACTCAATAAAAAGCAAAATTCTTGAAAATATGCTTGAAGAAAGCGCAAAGCAGTCCCTTGTTCCTAAAGTGAGAATAATAGATGCAATAAATTATATAAAGGACGAAACCTCGGGTATTTGTATTCCCGCGGTTACTGTTCAGAAAAACGGGGAAAACGAAAATTACGATTTGGACGGATGCGCTCTTTTCGGCACTGACTCAACCTTTTCAATGTATATTGATTCCCAAACGGCAGAGGGAGTTGCAATTTTGAATGATAAAATTGAGGAGGGTGTAATCAGTGCCGACCTGCCCAACGGTCAAAAAGCTTCTTTTTATATCAATAAGGGAAAAAGCAAGTATAAAATAACCCAAGAAAACGGTACGCTTCATTATAAATTGACCGTTAAGGTTTCCTGCGACCTTGAGGGCGTTCAGGGCAGTGAATATTTTAATACCGATACAGGAGTTCTTGAAACCTTTCAGACAGCGGTAGGGGAATCCCTTTGCAAGAAGGCTGAAAATACTTTAATAGTGCTTCAAGGCAGACACGGTGCAGATGTTGTAAGATATGGAAAACGCTTGCGACTGAAAGAAAATGATTTGTATTATGATTTAAAAAATAATTGGAACGAGGTCTTCCCCTCGATAAAACTCACAATAACCGCAGATGTTACCATAAGAAGAATAGGCGAAGAAACGTTTCATAGCAAGAAAACGTAAGGAAAGGTCTTGACCGTACCCTACGTTTGCTAACTGCCGGTGGCTGGCGACCGGCAGCTTAATTTTGCATTTTTTTCACTTTCTCTTGCCACTTTCCACAATATTTGATATAGTAAAAACATAAATAAATCAGGGTGGTCTTATGTATTCTTTGGGTATTGATATAGGCGGAACGAAGTGCGCCGTTATATTGGGTAAAGGTGAACTTCAAGATAGTACCGAAAACTTTATAATAGACAAAATCAAATTCCCGACCGATGTAAAACGCGGTTGGAAAGTGATATTAGAGGAAATAATTCAAAAGAGTGACGAATTACTTTCAAGGAATAATATTAAAAATACCGAGTTAATCGGGGTTGGTATCAGTTGCGGTGGACCTTTGAACAGTAAAAAGGGTACAATAAATTGTCCGCCAAATCTTCCCGATTGGGATAATGTTCCCATTGTAAAAATTGTAAGTGAGCATTTCGGAACCCGTTGCGTTCTTCATAATGATGCCAATGCCTGTGCCGTTGCAGAATGGCGATTTGGCGCAGGTAGGGGTTATAATAATGTGGTTTTTCTCACCTTCGGCACGGGTATGGGCGCAGGTCTTATTCTTGACAGTAAGCTCTATTGCGGTACGAACGACGGAGCAGGTGAGGTGGGGCATATTCGTTTAGCGGAAAGCGGTCCTGTCGGCTACGGAAAGGCAGGGTCTTTTGAGGGGTTTTGTTCAGGTGGCGGAATTAAAAATCTCGCTCAGCTTACTGCACGAAAATATCTTGAAGAGAATAAGACAAGCTCACTTTTTAAAACCGAAGAAGATATAGAAAAGCTTGATGCCAAAATAGTGGCAGATGCTATGTATCGAGGTGATGCATTTGCAAAAGAGGTTTATACAAAATGTGCCGAATATCTTGGCAGAGGGCTTTCTGTTATTGTTGATATTCTTAATCCCGAAGCAGTTGTTATAGGTAGTATATATGAGCGAAATGAAGCGTTCTTTCTGCCGATAGTAAAAGATGTTATAAAAAAAGAAGCCCTGACCTGCAATGCAGAGGTTTGTAAAATTCTGCCTGCTGAATTAGGGGACAGTATCGGTGATTTTGCCTCTTTAGGAGTTTTGTTTGAGGATGTGGAAAAATGAAAAGTAATGTTGAAAAAATATACAATGATTTATTTAAAAGATACCCTCAGCTTTCTTGTGTGAAAGAAGATGTTAAAGCAGTATTTGAAATAATTAAAGAAACATACATAAATAAAGGCAAGCTTTTGGTTTGCGGTAACGGCGGAAGTGCCGCGGACAGCTTGCATATTGTGGGAGAGCTTATGAAAGGGTTTATGTTGAATCGTGAGCTTTCGGAGGCTGAAAAAGAAAAATTCAAAGACAAAAAAATTGCAAATGGACTTCAAGGTGCACTTCCTGCAATTTCCCTTGTAGGCGAAAACGCTTTGATGACTGCCTTTTGCAATGATTGCTCACCCAAATTGGTTTTTGCCCAGCAGGTTTACGGCTTGATGAATGAAATTGATACTCTCTTGTGCCTTTCAACCTCGGGAAATTCTAAAAATGTGGTTGCCGCCGCTGAAACTGCAAAGGTTAAAGGCGGAAAAATTGTTTCCATAGTTGGTGAAAAAGGCGGAGCACTTTCAGACATATCTGACGCTGCAATAGCTCTTCCTTCAAGTGTAACTCACGAAATCCAAGAATACACTTTACCCGTGTATCATACAATTTGTGCAATGTTAGAAGAAAATTTCTTCGGTGAATAAAAATGACCGCGTTACTTTTTATGAGAAAAAGCAACGCGGTCATAATATTTAATTATTAGTTCTTTTCTTTTTTCGGTTTCATAAGAGCCATACCGATACCCATAATCACTGCAAATACAATAAGATAGAAGAGAACGGGGCATGTAAAGCCCTGACCCGCTTCTTTAGCAGCAATGTAGGGAGCATAGCCGTGTGAATAGAGTGCTGCAAATACCATAAATGCAGAACCGATAACACCAAGAGAAGGAAGAACAAATCTCTTAACAGGTGAAAGGTCTTTTTCTTTTCTCATAAACTGAATGAACATAGGAATGTAAAGAGCGTAGATTGTAATGATGGGAAGCTCCGAGGAGTCAAAGCTGAACTTGCCGAACCAAGGTGTAGTGAGGTTTGCACCGTAGAAATAAACAAGCCACGCTGCAACAATTACAAGACCGACAATGCAAGAGTTTGAAGGCATACCCGAACCTGCATCAACCTGTTTCATAAGGTTAACCTTCGGACCCATACCACGAACTGCAAGAGAATAGAAACCACGGATACAACCGATAAGAAGACCGTTAAGAGTACCGAGGCAGGAAACTGCAACGAAGAGGTTAAGAATGTTACCGAAAACATTACCGAAAACAGTAATGAATGCGGGAGCAGTACCTTCATCAATAAGAGTTTGAACGGGAGCACCGCCTGCAACGCCTATGTAGTAGAAAAGGTAAATAGCAATAATGATGATACCGCCTAAAACAAGAGCGATGGGAAGGTTTCTCTTAGAGTTTTTGATTTCGGAGTTGATGGATGTAGCAAGAATCCAACCCTCATAAGCGAAAGCAGTAGCAACAACTGCACCAAAGAGGGGAGAGAAATTACCTGTGCCTGTGCTGAAGTTAGAGGCAAGGATTGATGTGGATTCGCCTGCAAAGTTGTGGGTTAAGCCGTAGATTGTACCAACAATTGCCATCAAAAGAAGAGGAATGAGCTTAATGAATGTTGCACTGATCTGAAGCTTACCTGCAAGCTTTGAAGAAAGTGTGTTAACCGCAAAAACAAAGATAAGAATGAAGCCTGCTAAAAGGAAGGTTTCTGAACCTGTTACGGGGTCTCCGTTAAGCTGGAAATCGGGGTTAACTGATGTTAAGAAAACGAGGAAGTATCTTGCAGTAAGCCAAGCAAGAACGGATGTCATTGCAGGTGTGTAAATAACTGTTGAGAAGAATCCCATAAAATAAGCGTATTTACTACCTATTGTTGCTTCTGCATAGTCAACAAGACCGTTAACCTTCTCGTAGCGTTGTGCCATAACGCAGAAAGCTAAAACGCAGAAAATCATAACGGCGCCACCGATAATCCAAGCGAGAATGCCCATTGGCATATCACCGTTAGTTTTTTGAAGAATTGCCTGTGCCTTGAAGAAAACACCGGAACCGACAACCGTACCGACTACCATACAAATTGCCATTAAAAGTCCGTATTGCTTTTTAAGACCTTTTTCCATAAAATCACCCTTTTGGATTAAAATTTTGCTTCATTATACTACCATATTAAGATTTTGTAAATAGTTACCATAAAAAATGTTTATCAAAAAAAATATTTGTCTAAAATTTCTGCCGCAGTGACTACAAAATTCACGCAGGGTCTTGTTTTATAATATTCAGCAGTGCGGGGAGAGGATACATAAGTACCCTTTCCGATGTTTCCTAAAAGCTCGTTGCAATTGTATGTTCCGTAAACATTTTTAAACTCGTTTGCAAGCTCCTGAACGAGCTTGTAATGGTTGTCCTTTGATTGCTTGTCCTCAATGTCGGAATAACCCTTGAGAAGTCCTGCTACCATAAACATACCTGTAACTGCACCGCAGGTTTCACGAAGTCTGCCCATACCTCCGCCGAAAGAGGAGGAGAGCTTGAGAGCAGTTTCGAAATCTATTCCGCAATCCTCTGCAAATGCGCCCAAAACTGCCTGAGAGCAGTTGCAACCACTTACGAATAATTCTGCTGCTTTTTCTGAATGAGTTTTCATATTTTCACATCCTACAAAAATTTATTAAATTATATCACACAAAATCATCTGTGTAAATTAAAAAAGATTTACAATATTTTGCCAAATGTGATTTACTTAATTAAAATAATGTGATAAAATTATTTTAATTATGTAATAGGAAAGGACTTTCTCTATGTTGTTGGACAAAACTTTATACATACCTGACTTGGGTGAGGTTGGCGCGGACAGCGGTTTCCACCTTCTTTCCTCAACCGAGGACGGGAAATTTGCAGCAGGTAAAAACGGCGTTGAATTCGTTGTTGCAACAGGCGACCGGAAGGTTGAATTTGTTTCATTCGGAACACATTCACTTGCTTGTGTTAAATCTGCAATTGCTTACCCTGTTTATTATCCCGTTTACCCCGTAAAAACAGAATATCCCTTGAACGCAGTTCTTATGGATTTGGACGGAACAACAGTTCGCAGTGAGGATTTCTGGATTTGGATTATTGAAATGACAACTGCAAGTATGCTCGGTAACCCTAAATTCCAGCTTGAAGAGGCGGACATCCCCTTTGTTTCGGGTCATAGTGTTTCAGAGCATCTTCAGTATTGTATTGATAAATATTGCCCCGGTGAATCTCTTGAAAAAGCAAGAAATTTCTATTTCGAGCATACCCACAGAGAAATGGAAGAAATTATGGCAGGCAGAGGTAAGGACGGCGCATTTACTCCAACAGAGGGTGTGAAGGACTTCCTTTTAGAGCTCAAAAGTATGGGCATAAAAATCGGTCTTGTTACCTCGGGACTTTATGAAAAAGCCTGGCCCGAAATTCTTTCTGCATTTAAAACTCTCGGTATGGGTGACCCCAAGGATTTCTATGATGCAATAATTTCAGCAGGTTTCCCTCTCAGAAAGGGTAGTGTAGGCACTCTTGGTGAGCTTTCTCCCAAGCCTCATCCCTGGCTTTACAGCGAAACATCAATTGTTGGTCTTGGTGAAGCATTTGCGGACAGAAACCGTGTTGTTGGTATTGAGGACAGCGGTGCAGGTGCTTGCTCAGTTCGTCTCGCAGGTTATACCACAATCGGTATTGCAGGCGGTAATATCGAGTCAAGCGGTACGAAAGCGGTTTGCTCTCATTTTTGTGATAATTTTGCAGAAATTATGAAGATTATTAAAGGTTAAGGTGAAAATTATGGAAAATAAAGACAGAATCCAGTGCCATTTTATATCAAACACCCATTGGGACAGAGAATGGCGTTTTTCTGCAAGAAGAACTCAGTATATGCTGGGCTATATGCTTGATATGCTTCTTGATATACTTGATAAAAATCCCGATTATAAGCATTTCCACTTGGACTCACAGACAATGCCTGTTCAGGATTATCTTGAGGTATACCCCGAGAAGAAAGAGAAGCTTATGAAATACATTCAGGAGGGCAAAATTGCTGTTGGTCCTTGGTTCTGTCTTCCTGATGAATTCACAGTTGGTAGCGAAGCACTTATCAGAAACCTTCTTTTAGGTCATAAGATAGGTCGTGAAATGGGCGGTATCAGCAAAACCGGCTATTCTCCCTTCGGTTGGGGACAGATTTCTCAGCTTCCTCAGATTTATTCAGGCTTTGGTATCAATTTTGCTTCATTCTATCGTGGTATCAATGAATACAAAGCACCCAATTCCGAATTTTTCTGGGAAAGCCCCGACGGAACCCGTATTTACGCTTCCCGTCTTGCAAAAAGACCCCGTTATAACATCTGGTATGTTGTTCAGCGTCCCGTTTATTTCAATCAGACTGATGAAAACAACCGTGATATGCTCTGGAATGACAATAACGGCGTGTTCAAGTTTATTGACCGTGATTGGAAGCTGGACTATCAGTACACACATCCCTTCTATGAGTATCATAAAGAAAATGTGAAGATGAGAGCAGAGCAGGCTATGAAGGAGCAGGACAACGATTGGACAACAAATCACCGTTTTTGGTCCATCGGTCACGACTCTTCCTGCCCTGATGAAAGAGAAGTTCAGCTTGTTAACGACCTTAATGATGCTCTTCCGGATGCTGACGTATTCCATAGTACTCTCAAAGAAATGGAGCAGGGCATCATTGATAATTTCAAAGAAGATTCTCCCGTTCTTAAAGGCGAAATGCGTGATCCTTATACAAAGGGTAGCGTAAGTGAGCTTTGCGGATGGATTCTTTCTGCAAGAACATATATCAAGCAGGAAAACTTTGACACCGAAAGAAGAATTATCAACTATGCCGAGCCTATGGCAGTATTTGCAGCTCTTTCAGGTGCACCTTATCCTCAGAATTTTATTGACCTTTCATATAACTATCTTCTTCAGAATCACGGTCACGACAGTATCGGTGCTTGCGGACGTGACGTTGTATATGAGGATGTTATGTCCCGTTACAGACAGGCAAGAGAGCTTTCAATGTGCGTATTTGAGCGTGCTTTTATGGATATTGCAGGTGATATTAACCTTCGCACATTCTCAAAAGATGATGCGGCAGTTGTAGTATTCAACCCCGCACCCTTTAAGAGAACGGAAACTGTTAACCTTCGCCTTGAAATTCCTGCAGAATGGAAGGCAGACAGCTTTGAAATTTCCGATGAAGAAGGCAATATTGTTAAATATCAGGTTATTTCTACAAATAAGGAAAATGCACAGATTATTCAGAACCCCAACGATACTGCAAACGTTCTTCATACTCAGCAGTATTATGTTGCAGCAGAGGTAAAAGATATTCCTGCAATGGGTTATAAAACCTTTAAGGTCAGTCCTCTTTATAATGTTCGTGCAACAACTCCCGTAACACTTGTTAAAACCACAAATGTTATGGAAAATGAATATCTTAAAGTCAGCTTTAACCATAACGGTACATTCAGCGTTCTTGATAAAGAAAGCGGTAAAGTATTTGACAACCTCGGCTATTTCAAGGACAGCGGTGAAATCGGCAACCCATGGCAGCACGTTGCTCCCGAGATTGACGAAACCTTCACAACTCTCGGAGAAAAAGCAACTGTTACTCTTGTTCATCACGGTGAATTTGAAACAACCTATAAAATCGCAATGCGCTGGGAGCTTCCCGAAAAACGTGCATTTGATGAAAAATCAAGAAGTGAGCATAAGCTTCCCGTTGATATCGAAAGCCTTGTAACTCTTCGCAAGGGCGCAAGATTTGTTGAAATTGAGACAACAATCAATAACCGTTGTGAAGACCATTATCTTCAGGTTGCATTCCCCACAAATATCAAGGCTGAATATGCAGATGCACAGGGTCAGTTTGACGTTGTAAGAAGACCTATTAAAGCACCTGACTATTCACTTTATGACGAACCGCCTATGACAGAGCATCCTATGAACTCTTTTGTAAGCCTTTCAGACGGCAAAAACGGTGTTGCTCTTCTTAATACAGGTCTTAAGGCTTATGAAGCAGCAGACGACGAAACAAACACACTTCTTCTTTCTCTTATCCGTGCATACCCCTTACGTATCTGTGTAACAAAGGATATGCAGAATTACAGCGACTGGGACAAGGGTTCGCAGTGTATCGGCAAAAACACCTTCCGTTATGCCTTTATGCCTCATAAGGGTAACTGGGAAGAGGGTAATGTATGGCAGGAGAGCGAAAGATTTAACCTTTATCTCACAGCCGGTCAGATTGCTCCCACCGACCACGGTAAAAATCCGCTTACTCATTCCTTCCTTGAACTCAGAGAAGAAAATCTTAATGTCAGCGCAGTTAAAAAGAGTGAGGATGCAACAGGCTATGTTGTTCGTCTCTTCAATCCCTCAGATAAAGCTGTTAAAAATGCTATTCGTCTTAACGGCGGTATTGCTCCCATTGAAAAGGCACAGTCACCCGTTGAAAGACAGAAAGCAGAATTTGAATTACCTGCCTACTCAGGCAAAAAGTGGAACGAGGTTAAGCTCGTTACTCTTGAAGAGCTTGATGATAAACCTCTTACAATGAATGAAGACGGTTTCGTAGAGTTCGAAATCACAGGCAAAAAGATTCTCACAATTAAGTTTAACTAACTGAAATTTACCAACAATAAAAAATACAGAATATTATGCTGAAAGGGTAAACCTATGAAATTATCACTTGTTGTTCCTTGCTATAACGAGGAAGCAAATGTTGAACGCTTTTTCAATGAAGTTAATAAGGTTTTCAAAAACAACGTTGAGGACTATGAGTTCGTTTTCGTCAACGACGGAAGCAAGGACGGCACATACCGAAAACTCAAAGAGCTTTATAAAGAAAATACTTCTTCTAATATTCAGGTTTTAACTTTCAGCAGAAATTTCGGTAAAGAAGCCGCGATTTATGCAGGTCTTTCCAATGCAAAAGGGGATATGGTCTGCATAATTGATGCGGATTTACAGCAACGCCCCGAGGTAGTTTTAGAAATGCTCGGTGAAATTGAAAAAGACGACGGTCTTGACTGTGTTGCCGCATATCAGGAAAATCGTAAGGAAAGCCAAACAATGAAAGGAATGAAGTATTCATTCTATAAATTGATTAATAAAATCACGGATGTGGATTTTGTTAACGGTGCTTCGGATTTCAGACTTATGAAAAGGCAGATGGTTAATGCAATTTTAGAAATGACCGAGTACCACCGCTTTTCTAAAGGTATTTTCAGTTGGGTGGGATTTAACACAAAGTATATTCCCTATACTGTTGAAGAACGACAGTTCGGAGAAACAAAGTGGACATACGGTAAGCTCTTTAAATATGCCTTCGACGGTATCATTTCTTTCTCTACCTTCCCGTTGAAATTGGCAACGGGAGTTGGTCTTGTAACCGCGTTTGCATCAATTATCTATTTAATTGTTGTTGTGCTTCAAAAACTTATTTTCGGTATTGATGTTCCGGGTTATGCAACAATAGTTGTGTTGGTTCTTTTCCTTGGCGGTATGCAGTTATTCTGCCTCGGTATTCTCGGCGAATATCTCTCAAAAATCTATGTTCAGGTTAAGAACAGACCAATTTATATTTTAAAGGAGCATTTGGGTAAGGATGACTAAAATTAAAGAGCTTATAATTAAATACAAAGAGCTTCTTTTATATTTGATTTTCGGCGTTCTCACAACTCTTGTAAACCTCTTTACCTTTTGGGGTTTTACAAAAATACTTGGCGAAGAGCTTTACCTTATAAATAATGCAATTGCCTGGGTTGTGGGCGTTATATTCGCTTTTGTTACAAACAAATTATTTGTATTTGAATCAAAAAGCTGGAGCAGTAAAACCGCCGGAAAAGAGTTTATAGAATTTGTCGGTGCAAGGCTTTTCAGCTTCGGTGTTGAAGAAGGCGGAATGTGGCTTTTTGTTGACATTCTCCAATTCAATGAAAAATCCTTAACCCTTTTCGGCTTCACAATCACAGGGCAGATAATCGCAAAGCTCGCCCTTGCGGTTATTGTTGTAATTCTCAACTACTTTTTCAGTAAGTTTATTATATTTAAACGGAAATAGCTAAAGGGGCTGTAAAAAAACGATACGTTTTTTTACAGCCCCTTGTTGGGGATAGGAAAAATATTTACAACTTTCCAACATCCTGCACCATATTGTGTTACAAAAAAACCAATTTTAATTGTTGGAACAGATTTCTGTTGCTTTTCTCTTTTTTTGTAATATATCAAACACCCCCATATCAATTCTCCTTTAATTTATTTTTTGAATTATAACATCACAAACAGCACAATTTGCGATGGTATATCGCTATCGCAATATGATATACGGTAAGCCGTATGATATATTTGTGTTACAAATATGATATAATATCCGTTCCTTTTATACGCGAAGCGTATATCATCGCTCGCAGAGCGATATCATATCGAAGATATCTCACCCGTTACCACAGGAACGGATATCATTGAAAAAAGTCACATTTGTCTGGTAGACAAATGCGACTTTTTTCGTGGCACCCGCAATAGGAATCGAACCTATATCTAATCCTTAGGAGGGATTTATTCTATCCATTGAACTATGCGGGCAAATATTAAATTTACTTTTGGTATTATATCAAAAATAGGGAATTTGTCAAGATACACAAGGGGCTGTAAAAAAACGATACGTTTTTTTACAGCCCCTTGTTGGGGATAGGAAAAAAAGATGCAGAACGAACAAACTGAGGCAAAATAAGGCTTCAGACTTGTTTTGCCTTGCCCGAAGGCGTACAAAGGTACGTCGAGTGGC
>JAZOAO010000035.1:0-62216 GCA_045595505.1 Acutalibacteraceae bacterium
ATGCTGTAAAAAAATAGGTACAAATCCACAGTGCTTGTCTCTATTATATCGCAGGTAGTTATTCCTGCAAATACAATATACTCTTTGGAAAGGAGACATAATTAAAAACCACCTCCTTTGAGATGGTTTTAATTATACGTGTAATGATGTATTCTATCAAATTCTATTTAAAAGAAAAAAGACCCTTTATTATTTTGTACGGGGTATGTGTATTCTTGGGGATTGTTTTGCTTATATATAGTGTGTTTTCATTTGATGAAGGAATAGATTCAATAATGGTGAGATATTTAACACGCTCCATTCTATTGATTCCAGCGATAATTATTTATATTATCGACTTGATTAAATACCTCCTTTCTGTGTTTGATTATAAAAAACAGAATGTTACTAAAAAAACATTGTATGTGCTTGAGCAAGATTTCAAAAAATGCAAGAATGAATTCAATGGAGTTTATCATGTATTAATATGCGGCGAAACTAAAAAAAGCAAACATATCAAGCTTTGGTATTATAATCAGGATTTAATTTATGATGTTAAAGTTGGTAAAAAGTATTTTATAGAGTATTATAAAAACTCCAAATGCATATACAGAATTGAACCGCTATTTAAAACAGAATCCAAAAAGAGAAAAAAGGTTGAAACTGGTCTTAAGTGTAGTTTTAACAATGAAGATATCGGTAGTGAATTATTTGATAAAAAACAAAAAAGGAAAAATAATATTACAGCTTGCTTAAGCGTGGTTTTTCTACCATTTACAATATTAATTTTAATCAAATTATGGGAACTTAAGGATATTGTAGATGATTTTATGATAATCTTTTTGTTTGTGGTTGGTTCATTTGTTGCGCTCCATATTCTTTTGTTATATAAATTTATTTATAATAAAATTTTAAATCGTGGAAACGAAGAAAATATAATTGTAAAAGATAAAATTACTGTAAGAGGAATACCTGTAGAAAAGGCGTTTTCTCACCCATACAGAGAAGGCTACTATTTAAAGACTATATCTGATAGCGGAAAGAAGCTTGATTTGTTTTTTTTCTCTACAGAGATTCTCTGTTTAGGTGACTTGAAAGAAAGATGCGGATATAAAGGTTTTGGTAATTTTATCGGTTCTAGATATGAAGTTGAATATTATAAGCCTTCACGTTTTGTTAAATCAATGAAACTCATAAGTTCGTCAGAAAAAGACCAAGACCAATCAGTGTAAGACAACCAATCAGCAACCAATCAGGAACCAAACCAATCAGGGGACGGTTAGCGTGAAAACCTCAACAGAAGAGAGTAAAAAAGACAACAAAAAGATAAGCCCATATAAAAATGAGCGAAAATATTGAAAGAGAAGAATCAGGATTGATACTTACTCATAGCAATATTGTTGTCGTAAAGAATGTTGTTAGAGATAAGAAAATAGATAAGAGAAAGAATTTTTCTGGAAACAGCAACGATAGCTTTTTTCTTGCCTAATTTAGACTGATGAGACCAAAACCAACAACCGAAAGGATTTTTGCGGTTCTTTACCGCAACCCAAGAAACCTGACAAAGAATAGATTTTATGTAAGGATTACCGGGTAAAATCTTTCGAGATTTAATCTTGTTGGCACTTTCATCATTACGAGGAGAAAGCCCTGCCCAAGAGCACAAATGAGCAGAAGTTCTAAAATGGTCTTGCGGATTACCTCCGATTTCTGCTAAAATAAGAAGCGCAGCAGTAATATCAATTCCCGGAATGGAATCAAGCTGTTCTAAGATGTTAGCGTATGGAGCAGCAATCTCTTGCATTTTAGATAAAATCTTATCTATGTGTGATTGTATAAGGTTTAATTGGTCAAGAAAGTCTGAAAGCAAAAAACATTCGTTAGGGTTAAGTCTACCACATACAGCAAGTTGAATTTCGTATGCAGACTTTTTGGTATTACTGCTGATTGCATTTTGAACATCAGAAACAGTTAAAGAACCTTTTTCGGAAAGAATGGTTAAAATGCGAATACCGCTAACACTGTTAATGTCACTCAAAACGCTTGAAAGCTTAAAACCGTGTGTCTGCAGAAATTTTTCCAATCTGTTAAGACAACGTACTTTCTCGCTGACGCTGTTTTTGTAAGTTCTTGAAAATTCTCTTAAATCTCTAATAGTTCTTTCAGGTACGAAAGAGGGTTCAAGTAATCCGTGCTGAAAAAGAGTAGCAATCCATTCAGCATCTTTAACATCACTTTTTCTACCCGGAATATTTCTCATATTGTGAGCATTGGCAACAAGAATACTTTCGTAATATTGTGAGTATTCCTCGATAGCTTCATACACAGGTCGCCAATAAACACCGGTACTTTCCATAGCAATGTTGTAGCAATCATTTTCAAAAAGCCATTTAACAAAGTTTTGTAAATCATTTTGAAAAGTAGAAAAACGTTTACGAATAAATATGGGGTTGTCCATACCTTTTATGATACAAGCTTCTATCATATCTCTGTGAACATCAACTCCGCAACAACATTCTAAAATTGGTTGCATAAATCACACTCCTGAAAATATATTGCAGGAATGATTATCTGAAAAAAGAAGTTTAGCGTACGCTATCTTGTAGCAGTTCTGTGTACTCAAAGATAATCCGGTCATGTTCTAAAGGCGTGATTAAATCGACAAACCGTCCCTCGACCTCTCCTGCATATATATTCTACCACAGGTTTTCATTTGTTGTGTGTGCTTTTTGGAGCATGCGGTGTTCTATGATTGAGCCATAAACCCTTGTACATCAAGGCTTTTCGTTGTTTTTTCAAGATTGTAAAGGGCGGTTTAAATCGCAAAATCGCCCTTTTTTACAAATTGACTTGCAACTTCTATCAAAATAGAATATAATTAATACAACAATAAGATTTCACTCTTGATACACCGCTTTACTACAACTACATCTACAAAAGCTCCGACAGAAACGGAACCGACGAAACAAAATACCGAACAACTCAAATCAGTAAAGAGTTTATAGGTAATGATGTATATATTTACGGTTACGACGTTTTAGGGAATATTACATCAATCAAAAAGGCGGTACGCAAATCAACTGACCCCGCAAGCTCAGATTTTAAATCATACACAGGAACAACCGATTACGTTTCATATTCTTATGACGATTTAGGACAGTTGACAAGGGAAAACAATAAAACAAGTAACAAAACAACGGTATGGAGCTATGACGAGTTAGGAAATATATCAGCAAAAACAGAATATGCTTATACAACAGGAACACCGTCAACAGCAACAAAAACAATTACTTATGGTTATGGTAAAGATAGTAAATCGGGTTGGAATAATCTGCTTGTGTCAGTTGATAAAAATGGCAACGGAACAACAGATATCGGTGAAAGTATATCTTACGACGAAATCGGTAATCCGACAACATATTTAGGTGCAGAGCTTAAATGGAACGGCAGGCAGTTGACGAGTTATACAACTGACGACAAAGCTATAACTTATACTTATGATGCTAACGGTTTAAGGGCAAGTAAAATCCAAAAGGATTACACCACAACTGACGGCGTAAAGGCTTTATCGAAAACAACCGAAACAAAGTATTACTATGTTAACGGTCAGCTTCATTATCAAGATACACTTACAACAAAAGCTGACGGTACAACTGTTGCTACAAAATTGCATTTTTACTATGACAGTTATGGCTATTTAACAGGTATCAAATACAACGGAACAAACTACTATGTAGCCACCAACAAACGCGGTGACGTTGTCGCCCTCTATTACTACGACGGTAGAATTATGGGTCGTTATGAATACGATGCCTGGGGAAATGTAATAAAGATTGAAGATATTTCTTACGATTCAGCAGGTAATCAGGTAATTGCAGACCTTACAAACAACACAACTTCACGTGACCTTTTGGTTGTTAATCCCATTCGTTATCGTGGATATTACTATGATGTAGAGACTGAATTATATTATCTTCAGAGCAGATACTACAATGCTCAGGTTGGTAGTTTTTTGAATGCGGATGGGTATTTAACGACAGATGCAGATAATCCACTTGCGTACAATATGTTTGCGTATTGTATGAACAATCCGGTTATGTTTAGTGACCCGAGTGGTAAGTGGACCATGTTGGCGGCATTAGGTTTTATTTTAACAGTTTCATCTATAATTTGTGCTAGTATTGATATTGCTGATTCATTAAAACCTGTATCAAAAACAGTAAGGGTGTTAACTAACACTCTTGATGCTATAAGTAATGGTGCGTCATTATATAATACTCTAGCTACAGCTAAAGATGGGTTTGATACAGCAGCGGCAACTAAAATAGCACACACAGCTAATGTTGTTAATGCGGGTAGTAGTAAATATTCTGGTAATAGCACACAAGTTACTATACCTAATAAAAAAGTTTTTTCTAATGAAGTTGCATATCAAAATTTATGCGAAACATCATATTCTAGTTTAATTAGTAAAACGACTCTTGAATTAGATAGGGATATTCAAGGATTATCGTGGAACGAGCTTACGTTTGATGAACAAGAAAAATTAGTTAATACAATGGGTGCATGGGATATAGAAACAGCTGAAAATATTGCCTATGAATGCACCGAAAAAGTAGTTGGAGGGATATTTTTTTGAAGATTAATAAAAACAAAAAAAATTTTTTAAGTGTTGTGTGTTTTTTGCTTTCATTAGTTCTGTTCTTATATGTAATCTATTGTAACCGTTCAGAAAGTGAAATAAAAATTCATAATACCTTACTTGATAAAATTCAAGTTCAAATTGCGGAAAATAAATATATAGATAACCCTACTAATGAAAATCTTTTTGTTTTATGTACTAATCTACTTCACACCAATGAGTTTGATATGATCAAGCAATATTACCCTATATTATTAACTATAGAGAACATTGATGCTTCTATGTCAAGTTATTTGGCATATAATAATGAGCAATATGCTAATGTTGAAAGGTTTTATAATACACTTCTCTCTTGTTACCTTATTGCTGAAGGTATATCAAATGATTGTAATCCTTTGGAACTAGCTAAATATTTAAAAATGCAACGCGGTTATTCTTTTATTGAGGTTGTTCATATTAGTATGTTAGTATATTTTAGCGATAACCCGACAACTCTAAAAGTATTTTTGGAAAATTTAGACAAGTGCAATGCTTATGTCGACGATTATCATAAAGAAGAAATATTATTGATACAAAAAAGATATAGCAACAAAGACAAGACAGGGGACGGTTCTATGATTGAGCCATAAACCCTTGTACATCAAGGCTTTTCGTTGTTTTTTCAAGATTGTAAAGGGCGGTTTAAATCGCAAAATCGCCCTTTTTTACAAATCGACTTGCAACTTCTATCAAAATAGAATATAATTAAAACCAATCAGGGACGGTTCTGTGATTGAGCCGTAATCCCTTGTATATCAAGGTTTTTCAGCATATTTTAATATAAAATCAGGGAGAGTTTTCCGTATAAAACAATCCAATCACAGAACCGTCCCCTGATTTTTTCTTATGTAATAAAGATAACATACGCATAATAGCCCTGCCTTTGAGTGGAATGAATACTACAGAGCCTAAAGATATAAAGAAAATTAAATTTATTTTCGAAGGTGATGAATCAACTAAATCCACTAAAATATATTCTGACGAACTTAAATTTTGCAATAATTCTACTTTTTTGAACGAGATAATGGGGATGAATTCGCCTGATTATATAATGAGATAATATTTCAAAGACTATTGAATGCCTTAGTATTGGTTCTTTAAATAACTTGCTATTATAAAAAAGGTGGAAATTCAGTTTTAAAAGTAATTTAGAGTGATTATATTATTGTAGATGTTTTAAATTTTTACTCCCTTTTCCAAAACTACTAACACCGATATTGGCTTAGGTCAATATCGTTTTTTTGTGCAGTTTGGGATAAAAAAGAATGCAGTTTGGGAAAAGGATAACAAAATAAAAACAAATAAGGTATTATGAATTTGACGATGTAATTCAGATTAAGATAGGGGGGAGTATAACTCTTTTTTTATTTAAAAATTACCAAGGAAGGATGTAAATTATGAAAAAAAGTAAAAAGATATTGGCTATTTTGCTTACTGTATTGACAGTAGTCGGTATTTTCTCATGTGCTACAACAGTTTGGGCAGAAGAATATAACGAATATGTTGAAACAAAAGCATATGAAGAAAAATTACTGACAGAAACAGTTGATTCAGAAAGTGAAAAGGCAGAAATAGTCTGTGAGGTCGAAGAAAAACGAGAAGAATATTCAAAAACATATAAACGAGCAGACGGTTCATATACTACTGTTGTTTCTCAGACACCAATACACACATTAAAAGATGGTGAATGGAAAGAGATAGATAATAGCCTCAAAACAGAAGGTGAAACTCTTAAAAACACAGACGGCTCTTTTGATATAGAATTTCCCGAAACAATTTCAGAAAATGAAAAAATCACTGTAACAAATAACGGTGAAAGTATAGCCTTTTCAGTTAATAATATTGATAGTTCCTCTGCAGTTGTAACAACTCCTGAAACAGATGAAAAAGATGTTATTGAAGAAGATCTATCAAAAACAGTATCAGAGATAACTTATGAATCAGTTGATAAAAACACAGATGTACAATATGTAGTTTCATCGGGATTCGTTAAAGAAAATATCATAGTCAATGACAAAGCAGGTCTTAAAGATACATATTCTTTTGATATTGAAAAAGGAAACCTTACTGCTGTACTTGATGACAGTAACAACCTTAGCTTCAAAAACGAGAAAAAAGAAATTGTATTTACAATTCCTGCACCTGTTATGACAGATGCAAACAACGCAGTTTCTTATGACATTGATGTATCTGTAGAAAACGCAGATAAATCAGTACTCACATTAATATATACTCCATCAAAAGAATGGCTTAACAGTAATGACAGAGCATATCCTGTTGTTATTGACCCGGTTATTGCATTACCAAGTGAAAATGAAGAGATTATTGAGGATACACTGATCTACTATACTTCTGATAATTTAGATAGTTTGAATACTAATTATGTCAATTCTCCATTTGGTATTATTGCTGATGTAGGCTCAGTAGAAGATGGAGAATTTATGAAAGGTAATGTTCTTGTTAAATTTAACATGGATGTTTTCGAAGGATTCAAATCTCCTGAAATAGCGGTTACAGATGTAAACTTTATGGGTAGTGGTAATGTTATGGGTGGAAACATTCTTGCAAAACCCATAAACGGAACATGGGATAGTACAACCATTACTTATGATGATGTATATCCATCAGATGGCTCAACTCCTGTAATTACTTATGAAGATAAAATTATAGACTATTTCACTGGTTTCCCTTTAAATACGGAAACAGAAGAAGGTCAAACAGTATATTTTAATATTACTGAACTTTTTAACCAATGGTTAAAAGGTGAAATAGATAACAACGGTTTTGGGCTTGTCCCTGAAAAGGAAAATGTTATCGCTATGCTGATTATGGGAGGATATCTTGAGTCTACTTATAACTCAACTACAAGAAGAGCATATCTTGATTCTTACTGTACAATTGATTATGTAGATACAACAGGAACTAACGATTCGTTTGAATATCTTACCCAAGAAATTGGCAGAGCAGGTACAGCAAATGTAAATACATTTACAAGAGCCCTTTCTCTTAATCGTACAGATTTGTCAATGGATGGTTTGAGATTACCCGCAAGCGTTGGTTTCAACTACAATCCATCAGCGAATTCTTTTATTGACATTATGTTAGGGATGGTAAATGGATTAGATGGTAGTGATGAGACTGTAATTTCACCTTATGGAAACAACTGGCTACCATCATGTCTCCAATGCATAACGATGTTTACGGAAGGTGAATTTCAGTTTTTTACAGGCGAAGGAACTCTTGTTACCTTTAATCAAAAGGAAGAAACTGTTACTGAAGGTGAGGGCGATGCTACTGTTACAACAATCGTAACCACTTTTGAAGCTGATGAAACAAGTGATAGTGGTTATACACTTGAACTTATTGATGAAATCGGTGATGTCACATTTGAAAATATGAAACTTACTTCACCAAGTGGTACAGTATCATATTTTAGTGAAGATGGTTTTGTAAACAGAATATGTGAATTTGAACCTAATTCAGATGGTACTTATGACACAATAAATATTGTAAGCATTGATGATAGTGGTTTCATAATCGACCACATAACAGATGGAGCAGGCAGGAAATATGATTTTGTATATGACGAAGAGCTTGGTTTGTTAACAGAAATCAATTGTCTTGCATCGGACGGAACACAAATCAAAGCAGGATCAACAGAGGTGGATTTGAAGGTTACCTACGGATATGATTCAAATCGCAACCTTACAAGTGTAACTTATCCAGATGGAAAAACTGTTTCATATACATATTCGGGTAATAAATTAGTTAAAGTACAGAATATTGATAACTACAATATTCAATATACATATGATACATTAGGTAAAGTCACAAATATTGCTGAATATGCAGATACTATCCCCGGCAATACAATTCAATTAACTCAACTTTCCAACTGTCAGGTTAAGGTGAATGACGATTTCAATGGAACTCAGACCTACCAATTCGGCAAGGATGGTAAGCTTCATTATACCTTTGACGATAAAGGGAATTACTACAAATCCGACTATGCCCCTGCAAATGACGAAAATGTTTATTCTTCTTATGATTGGAAAATTACTTCACAGAACCTATTGAAAAACGGTAGTTTTGAAACAGCGTCTGCATTGAGAGCAACACGCGGTAAATATTGGTCAGCAGAATTTGAAACAACCGATTTACCTGCGCAACAGGATGTTGGTTATGATTCCAAAAACTTTGGTGATAAAGTATATTTAATTTCAAGCTCAGGTGAATGTACAGAATTTGTAAGCCAAGAGGTTGAAGTTTCAACTCTCGGTGCATATACTTTCTCAGCTTTTGTAAGAAGCGAAACAGCAGGGGAAATGCAATTGAAAATTCAAGGTATTGATGCTTCGGGTAATGTGCAGAGTGCAGAGCCTGTAAAAATTTCTTCAACAACAGGTTGGGAAAGATATTCGGTTACATACAAACCCTCAGATAACTTTGAACCTGAAGAAATAAAAGTAAGTATGGGTTTTGAAGATAACAAAGGTACATATTACGTTGACTGTGCTCAGCTTGAAAGCGGTTTGGGTACGGCAGGGTATAACCTTGTTCAAAATGGCTCCTTTAATAATACAGATGAATATTGGAGCGATTCAACAATCGCAACAGATTTAATTAATGGCAAGGTTGTTAAAGCAGTTAAATTAAATGGTGGTTTGCCATACTATACTCAAAATACAGATGAAACATATGCTCTCAGTGATTCGGTTTCAGCAGTTACCCAGAATGTTGAAATAAACGGCAAAAAGGGTGAAACATACTCTGTTGGAGGTTGGTTCAAGGGTCTCTTTGATGATAACTACATCAATCCTAACTTTATGCCTCAATATGCTACAACAAACACTCAATTAACAAACAGTCTTGCTCAAATTAAGGTATCATATTCGTATACGAAAACTGTAACCACAACTGACGAAACCACCAACGAAACCACAACAACAGAGCAAGTTTTAACAGACAACTTTGTTCTTGATTTTGAACCCCATAACGAAGGGTGGCAGTATGCAGTTGATACATTCGCCCTTAAAGGTGATACAGAGTCTGTTGATGTTACAATTCTTGTGAAAAATATTCCTGAAGATTGCTTTGCAACGGGAATTGAGTTTACTTTAGATAATAATGCATTTAGCTTTGTTGAAGAGGATGAAACGGAAGAGGAAACACCCGAACCCTCTGAAGATAATAACGAAGGTGGTGCTAATACAGGTGAAACAAACACAGAAACCACACCACCCGAAGAATGCCCCTGCGAGGATTGCGAAGAGTTTGATTGTTCTTGCCGTTGTGCAAATGAAGATGCCTGCACATGTGTTCAATGCAAACGCCGTAGTGACATCGAAACCGAAAGCGAAGACGGAAAAACCATAACAACAAGCTCCTTTAACGGTGAAAAATATATGCAGTCGGCAGTTACATATTCAGATGATTTGAATAATATAATTTCCGAAACCGATGAAAACAATATTTCAACAGGTTATGCATATAATGTTAACGGTAGCTTAACCGAATTTACCGACGGTGCAGGAAACGAAATAACCTATCAAAGCAATGCTATGGGTTACCTTACCCTTGCCCAAAGCAATGTTTCCGGACTTACTGACAAGGCTGTTAAAATGGCAATAAGCTATGTTTATGACGGCGACTTGTTGGAAAAAGTTAATCAGGGTAATGTTGAATATACCTATGAATATGACGGTTGGGGTCAGTTAAAAAAAGTTCTTGTTGACGGAGAAGCATTAATTTGTTACAATTATGGTAGAAATGAATACAGAACAAGAATTTTAAGCATAGTTTTCGGCAGCTCCTCTGAAACAGGCTTTACTGTTGAATATTGTTATAATGAAAATAGCGGTAATATTGAAACTGTAAAAAAATACCGAATGGTTGATGGTGAAGAAGATTCAATCATTTATACCTATGCTTATGATAACCTTGGTAATTTAACAAGTATTGTTGATAACGGAACAGGTCATTTTATTGATTATACCGATGATGGTGTTGTTATAAAAAATAGTCAGACAGGTTCTGTTATCTATGAAACAAAAGATGTAACTCCTGAACCCGAAACAGAGAATGACGAAATAACTGAGGGCGAAACTGAAAATATCGATGATACCGATAACGGAATACCGGAAATTGTAAGTATCACTCAGGAAATCGCAAACGGAACCGCATATAACTATAAAATATATGAAAGTGATTATAGCGAAGAAACAGGCAAGACAACAGAAAAAGAAGCAGTTTCCGTAGTAATAAGTCAGGATGAAAACAACAACTTCACCTACGGCAAAACCATCGGCACTCAAACCCTTTCCGATTGGTTCGGCAGGAATGAAGCAGTTACGGTTATGACAAAGGACCCGTCAGACACAACCACAACGGACTTTGCTTCAATTTCTTCTCAGTATGGTTATGTTACCAATGGTAATGTTACATCAAACCTTATTTCTTCCGTAACAAATACCATTACAGGCGAAGATACCAAAACTGTAAACTATAACTACACTTACGATTCAAACGGAAGAATCATAAATGCTTCAACTGTTTCAAGTGCAGCTAATTTAAGCGGTGCAAGTCAGTATGTTTATGATGAAGCAGGGCAGTTAATTAAAGAAATAACAGGCTCAACCATTTATGAATATGCCTATGATTCCAAAGGCAATATTTCAACTCGTAAGGTATATTCAGGCGAAACTCTTGTTTCAACAGATACTTTTACCTATGGTGCAGAAGTCTGGGAAGACAGGTTAACTGGCTACAATAACAAAACAATTGCTTATGACAGCATTGGTAATCCTACCTCATACCTTGGTGCAACTCTTTCTTGGCGAGGCAGGGAGCTTGCAGGTTACAGCAAGGGAAATAAACAGATTTCCTATAGCTATGATGTGGACGGAATGAGATACAGAAAGGTTGTTACAGAAAACGATTCTGTAAAAGCAACCTATGACTATGTATATTCTGACGGAACTCTCATTCTTTTAACCTACACCGCAAACGGTGTTTCCAATACCGCAAGATTTGTTTATGATTCTTGGGGCGAACCCAGAGGCTTTATGCTCAACGACACCGCAACCTACCTTTACCTGAAAAATGCTCAGGGTGATATTACGGGTATTGTGGATGAAAACGGTGAAATTGTTGTTCGCTACAATTACAATGCCTGGGGTGCAGTAGATTTTATTGTTCCTTTCGGTGTTGACCCGAGTGTAACAACAATCCTTGCAACAGTAAGTCCTTTTACCTATCGCGGTTATTGCTATGACTATGATATTGGTATGTATTATCTCCAGTCCAGATATTATGACCCACAGATTTGCAGATTTATAAATGCAGACAGTACCGATTATCTTGGAGCAACAGGAACACTTCTTTCTTACAATTTATTTGCGTATTGTGAGAATGATGGGGTGAATTTTGTTGATGAGACGGGGACAATATATACTTATAATGTAAAAAAAGGTAAAGTAACTGGTAAGTTTGAAAAACCAGCATATTCTCCTAATAAATGGAATTCAAATTATTTGAAAAAAGCAAATTGTTATGCGTATGCTTTAAATTTAGTTGTTAACTATAAGGGAACAAAAAGGCAGGACGGAAGGATAGATCCAGGAGAAATTAGTGGAAAGCATTTTTTGGAATATAAAAGTTATAGCACTATTATATGTATTAGGGAAGCACTTATTGCCGATTTGAAAGTTATGGGATTGAAGTGTTTGCAAGTCGTATCATTGACTAATAAAACCAGGGAGCAAAAAAGAAAAGAAAAAAATGGATATTATGTTGCTTTGGTGGTTACCGATTTAGAAAAAGATGTTGCTGTTGCTGCTTATAAAAGGCAAACATTTTGGGATTATCATTGGTATAGATTAGATTATAACACCTTTGGGCGATGGTCACACAAACGTGGTTTGACTAAAGTTACAAATGTGGATGCTAAAAACAAATATATAACTGATGTTGCAAAAGCGAAACGTAATTATGGTTATGGAGCAAACTATAGTAGCCCTCCAGCATACTTTTTAATATACAAATAGGAGAATTAATATGAAAATATTTTTAATTTTTGTTATATTTATGTTGTGCTTTGGGTTGTGTGCTTGTAGTAAAGATAGTATCAAGAGCGAGACCAAAATTATGAAATCTACACAGTTTAATTTCGAAAAAAGGGAACAAAGTATGGATTTAAGTATTTATATAAATAATGGTGGTGGGTTCATTGATGTTTCTGACGATGATTTTATAAATAAGGCTAAAAGAATACGCAAAACTACAACCTATGAAGAGTTAGTTGAAGTTTTTGGTAAAGAACCAGGAGATATTGAAGAACTTGCACATAATGATTACTTCTATATGAATGATAATTATCTCCTGAGATATAATTATGGTTTTGGCGTTGTGTTATTTGAATTTGCTAACCCTCAGGATTATATGGTAATTGATTGAGCCAAATAAAGCGACAAGACAGGGAACCAATCAGGGAGATAAGACAGGGACCAATCAGGGGACGGTTCTGTGATTGAGCCGTAATCCCTTGTATATCAAGGTTTTTCAGCATATTTGGACCAATCAGGGGACGGTTCTGTGATTGAGCCGTAAGCCCTTATAAATCAAAGTTTTCAGCCTTTTAAAATTTAAAATCAGGGGGGCGGTTTTTAGTATAAAACAACCCAATCACAGAACCGTCCCCTAATTTTTTGGTCATTCTGGTAATGCTGGATTTGAAGGAACCAAGTATTGTTGATGAGAAATGATCATTCTTAGTGGGTATATAATGTTATATATCAAAAAATTGAAACAATAATTACATTTTATTCCTTTAGAGTATCACTGCTTTTTACAAAGTGAAATTTTTTATATTCACATTAAACACCGATATTGGCTTAGGTCAATATCGGTGTTTTTGTGCAGTTTGGGATAAAAAACAATGCAGTTTAGTTATAAAGTAGAAATTACTAGAAAATCATATATAATTTTGTTGTGGATAAATTTTTTGAACTATTTGCGAAATTTGTCGAAAGTTGAAAGATTCTGGGGTGTCAAAAATGAAAAAATATATATGGAATATACCAATTAATGTAGTTAATCTTATATCTGTTATTTCAGGAATAGTTACAGTAATAACACCGATTGTTTCAGTTGTACTATCAGTAAGAAATAAACTACGACCTAATATCCTTTGGGTATGTTGTGTTATAGTTTTGGCTGGATTTTGTGTCTTGCTATTATTACGAATGAGAAAATATAGAATGTTAGCTAATAGTAGGATGGAAAAAACTTCGTTTAACTTTCATAAAGCTTTGCATGAAACCAGAAATCTTTTCTTTGATGCTATGCATAACCAAAAATTAGATAACCTTACTGAAACACTATTAAACATAACATATAAGGAAAAGTTATCTGGTATTTTAGATAATTTGTGTGAAACTTTAGTATCTTTTACAGATAGACCCATTTCTGCCTGTATTAAGTTAAACTGTTTTTCAAGCCAAAATGGTTGTGAAGATATAAATCAAGAAAATGTTGAGTTAATAACATTCTGTAGATCTCATAATTCAGTAACGGATCGTGGCAATTATGAGCGTTGTAATAGAAAAATATTCCTAGACGATAATACTGATTTTAAGGAAATTATTTCTAATGATAATCATAAGGATTATTTTTACCAACCTGATTTACTTGCTTACAATAATAAATTAAAAAGTGTGGAATCATCTTATAAAAACACGAATACTGACTGGGAAAGGTATTATAAATCAACAATTGTTGTTCCAATAAGGATTGAGTTTAATCGACTTTATCACATAAAGAAGGATACATCATATCATATAATTGGGTTTTTGTGTGTGGATTCTGAACATAGAGATGCGTTTACTGAAAAACAAGAGAAGTATAATGTAGGAATAGTTAATGCATATGCTGATATTATATATGTTTTATTATCCCAATACAGACATTATTTAAACAAACTGTATGCTAAAAGTGATAAGGAAGAAGTTACAGTTTGAAAAAACTATATATAAAGGTGATTTGTATGAACAGGTTTTTAAATTTTGTGATGGTTCTTGTTTTTGGTAAAGAAAGTTTGGGTGGTTTTTATAAAGCAGAACCTAAAAAGAAAATGAAAAAAGTATATAGATATTCTTCTGTTTTTCCTAATGAAGAATCATTAGAAAAGTTTTTAAATCAACAATTAGATAAAATACAATAAAATTATATTTACAAGTAGATTTTATGAATTTTTATGACTTTTGATATTTTAAGCCATGCAAAAAATGTGTGGCTTTTTGGGATTTATGGTTAAAAACGATCAACTTTTGTATCTAATATAGAAAAGAATTTTAACAGTATGTATCATATGTTTAATGTATTGTATATTTTTTCTACTCAATTTTACAATTGTATATATTTTGTACAATCTTAATATTGTGATTGTGTATAATTAGATGCAACTTTTTTGTGCAAAATATAGAATTTGCAAAAAACAGAAAAAAGTTGTGAAGTTTTTACAAAAACCGATATATATAGATAGAGCCTATATATAAATCCAAATTAAATATAAGTATATTAATAAAAAACGGATGATTCAATGATCGAAAATGGAAACAATATTTTACAAATTACGACTACTTTTTCAAATGGCTTACAATCTTCTAATTTAAAAGGCTTTTCAAAAGAAGTTTTGCAATTTGTAAGTCATTATAATTTCAATAATGGTACAGATATACAAGATTCTATACAAAAGCATTTTACGTCAAAACGATTAATTGTTTACTCTAATGTAGATTTCGACAAATATGGAGCAGTAGATCATATTTTCGGTTATGGTGATATGCATATATTACAGTATGCTACTCCCCTTGATGCCTTTTCAGCTTTTCGAAAATACAATAAAAACCCCAACATAAAACTTGTTGTTCCTGATATCTTAATTGAATTGGAAAAAACACACCCATCTGATTCATCTAAACTTTCACTGCACATAGCTGAAATTCAGCACTCTTGGGGATATGAACGCATTAAAAGTCAAGAAGCATTTGAATACATATTGAAAAACAAAAGTCTTAATGATTTACCTGATGTTGTAGTAGGTATAATTGATGATGGTGTGGAAATGGGAAATGATGACTTTGCACATCGACTTGTAGCTGCTCATAGTTTTACAGAAGATCCTGAAAGTCCTTTTACTTCTAGCACAGGACATGGTGCAAGGGTCTGTAGCGTTCTGATGGAAAACACGCTCCCCAATGTGAAGTTTGCATCATATAAAATTTTCAGCACTAGTGAAACAACATTATCCATTTTACATTTGGCTGAAATGCAAGCAGAACTTGATGGCGTAGATTTTATAAATAGCAGTTACGGTATGTTTGTAAAATTTAATAGTGGGATAGCAAAACCCTTACACATTGCATCTGTAGGCAATGTTAAGAGTGAACAACCGCAATATCCTGCCGCTTGTGATGGTGTTATATCTGTTACTGCAATTAATCAAACAGAGAAATTGTACAAAAAGGCGGCATTTGGTGATTGGGTAAAAGTAGCTGCACCGGGAGAAAAACTTAAATTACCATCCACTTATGCCGATGGCGATTATGTTGAGTTTACAGGGACTTCCTGTGCTGCACCGTTTGTAACCTCGGTTTGTGCAATGATTAAAACTCAACACCCCAACTTAAACAATGAACAAATAAAGCAGGTTCTATATAATTCTTGTGAAAAGGCAGATATTCCGGTTGAGTACGGGATTGTTAATATGTTTAATGCTGTTAGTTTTTTAGATAATGTGCCACAACCTGAACCAACGGTTGATTTTACATCAAAAAATACCGAAGCAGTTTTAGTTTAACTGTCACATGGCAATATTCGACAAAATTTGCAATATCACTTTAGGCAAAATGTAGAAAATGCGAAAAATTGAAATTTTTTTGAAATATTCCGCGAAAATTGTCATATATATGAAAAATTAATTTTATGGAGAAGAAAATGAATACAGATAAAAAACAAAATATTTTAAAAACACTTTTTTATTTCATCTCTCTTTGGCTCCTTTTTATGCTTATGGCAATAAAAAATGCAAATTTATTTGATGGAATGAAATTTATCGGAATAGAGAATATAACTTTCAAACACCTGATAATAAGTATCGTTTTTTTGTTTTTGGGTTTAATTTCATTAATTCTTGTTAAGTTTTTAAATTACAAATTTAAAGGTGCATTGAATCCTAGTTATAAGGTTACCTCTGTAAAAAATGAAAATTTTGAGGTTATGACTTTTTTAGCAACATATATTATTCCACTTGCTTGCATTAATTTAGTGGAAACAAAATACTTAATCATTTTTATTATTTTAGTTGTTATTTTAGGTGTCTTTGTAACAAAAATGAATTTGTATATGGCTAACCCTACACTTTCATTGTTAGGTTATAAATTATATTCAATAACTGTTGATGATTCAAAAATCACCGACAACATTTTTGTTATAACACGAGATGATATAAATGTAGATGACAAAATCGAGTGGTTAGAACTAGATACCCATAGATGGTTTGTAAGAAAGGAAAGATAATATGAATGCAAATGATTTAAAAACTAGATTATCTGAAGTTATAAACGAAACAGCCTCAATAAATCTGTTTTTTGTATTAAAAACAGATGAGGATTTAGTAGTAAAAAAAGCTGACCTTGATGGTGGTGATACAACTACTGAACTGAATCAAATGTTTAGACAGCGAATTCAAATGATGATAGATAATGATGAATTAAGCGTTATCAATTTATCAACAGCAGATGAAAGAATGAATGCAGTATATGAATACGACTATGATTCATACCCCGATACTATGTCTTTCATCACAAATTTTGATATACATAACATTACTGATATTCAAAATTTCAATTTTTCAACTGATTCTTTTAAAGATTTGATGGGATATCTTATTTATATAGGTGATATGAATCAAGGAATTCTTTGCTTTAAGAAACACTATCCTTTCTCTTTAATAAAGAGAGATTCGTTCCTTATGTATAAACGATATGAGCGTTTAACTAAATTAGAAAACGAGGAGATTTTAAGATTAAATAACGATATTCATTTGTTTATGATTGACGAAACTATGTTTGTTTGCGATGTAAAAACAATTGAATCTTATTTAGGATTTGAAGATTTGGTTAGACACAAAGCAACTGAAGCAATTGAAAGCATTCGAAATATAGGCCTACTTGAAAATGTGGATATATTAAGTGAAGCTGCTGAAGATATGTCTTTCTCCCGTAAATTATCCAAACTTGCTGGACAATCCTTAATCATCACAAACGGCATACCTAATCATAAAGTAATTAATTTTTCAAAAACACATCCCGGTTTACGTGATAAATTCAAGTACACAGATGATGATTCACAAATTATATTGGATTCTAAAAAATCACAAAAAGCTTTTCTTAAATTGCTTAATGATGACTTTTTAATATCTGAACTAACAGAACAGCCATATGATTCATTGGCAAAGGATAAAATAACAGTTTAATTATGAATGAAGGATAATATCTAATTATCTTTCAATTGGAGGTAAATATGAAAATCGCATTAGGAATCCATGTAAAACATGACAGAGGAGCTTGTTTAATTATTGATGGAAAGGTTGTTGCTAATATTGCTAACGAACGTTTAGATAGAATAAAGTATTCATCCTCTCCTGAAATACCATATCAGTCAATAGATGCATTATTGAAATATTGTAACATTGATATCTCACAAATTTCATGTGTAGGTATTTCCAGCGCAGGGCTAGAAAGTGAAAAAGCCAAACAGTTCTATAAAGATGAATTCTTTATGCACTACAATTGTGATGAAATTCCATTCTTTTTTGTATCTCATCATTTAGCACATGCATATTCGGTCTATTTTTCATCACAATTTGATGAAAGTTTGATTTTTGTTGCAGATGGTGGAGGTGACTATGTTCTTGACAAACAAGAAGCCGAAACACTGTATTATGGCATTCATGGAAAAATCGAGCAACTTTCAGCACGTGTACAAGATATTGCTGTTCGTAAAATGGAATATCCCGTAAATACTATTTATCCATTTATGCCTGAGTGCGTTCGCGAACATCAAATTAGCTTAGCTAGAAAGTATGAACAAATAACGCATTTAATTGGTTTTGGGTATGGTCAAAGTGGTAAAACAATGGGTTTGGCTTCATACGGAAAATCGTATTTTGATTATTCTAATTTAAATTATGAGGATTTAAAATACAGTTTAAAATATAGAGATATGCTAGAAGATATTTATTCGTTACAAGTAATGTCCGGAAAAAATCATAAAGACTTTATTGCAAGTGAACGTCATAATATAGCCGCAACGCTTCAAGAATTTACCGAACATGCTCTTATTTCGTTCTTGAAAAATCAGCAAAAAAAGTTCAAATGTGATAATCTCTGCCTTGCTGGAGGAATTTTCTTGAACTGTCTAACTAACCATAAAATAATATGTGAATGTGGCTTTAAAAATGTATTTATACTTCCTGCTGCAGGAGACGATGGACAAGCATTAGGTAGTGCATACTTTGCATATAAAGAAATGTTTGGATACAAATCCAAGTTTAAAATCGACTTACCGTATCTTGGTTTTAGTTATTCGGATAATGAAATAGAAAAAGCGATTATTGCAAAAAATATCTCATACCATAAATACTCATACGAAGAACTCGCACAGGTAGTGGCACAGCATATAGCCGAAAACAAAATAGTTGGTATGCATAGAGGCAGGACAGAGATTGGTCCCCGAGCATTGTGCCATCGGAGCATTATGGCAAATCCTGCCAATCCGAACATGAAAGATATTTTGAATTCACGAGTAAAACACCGTGAAGAGTTTCGTCCTTTTGCCCCAACGGTTACACAAGAAGACCAATTTAAATATTTCGACTTAAAAGCTCCATCTGAGTATATGTTACTAGCACCAATTGTCAAAGACGAATACAGGACTAAATTACCTTCAGTTACCCATGTAGATAATACAGCTCGTGTTCAAGCTATATCAAAAGAAAAAGATCCGTTTTTACATAACTTATTACTTGAAATTAAAAAATTAATTGGCGTTTCTGTTGTGTTAAATACTTCTTTTAATGTGGCAGGTGAGCCAATTGTTGAAACACCACAGGATGCCCTTAATACTTTTTTGAAAACTAATATAGATGTTCTTGTTATAGAAAACTATGTTATTATAAAAGATTAAAGAATGATAAAGTAATTTGTTTGGATATCTCTGAGTAGATTGGTAGGTTGTGATTGCGTAAAAAGGACTAGTTTGTTTTTTGCTCGATTGTATTGTTCAACTAAAAATGGTTGAACAGGGCTTTGAGTGTTTTCATATTCGGTAGGAGAGTATCTGTTTTTATCAGTATAGGAAACTAAGGACATTTTTTCATAGAATTCCGACTCAAACTTATGTTCTTGGAGATAAAATCCTATGTTGCTCAATGCTAGGATGTTACCGTGACATAATTCACGATTACCGATATATAACAAACCACGATTCTTAAGTATTTCGAATACCGTGAAGAATGATTTGTATATTTTTTCATCATCATAACTCAAACGTATTTCAATAATTGCATTTAAATTATTTAGCCTCCAAAGATATCCAACAATCCCATAAAATGTACTTAGATCTATTGCTTTATCTACATACTCTTTTGCTAAACATATAGATGTTTTTGTTCCTTTTAACAAATAACAAACTGATAGAAGAAAGTAACCATGAATTTTTGCCCTGCTAAAATTATTGATTTCCGCATACTCAAGTAATGCACCTATCTCTTTTATGATATCATCAAATTCGTTTGGTTGATTTCTAAGGATTTTTATACCACAAAGATCTAAATCATTATCAGTCTTGATTCTTTTTGATGGGACTATTTTATTTAGTGCAATTGATGTTTTTAAACTTTCCTCGCAAATATCTCTATCCATATACAGATAGAGCTTAAACTTAGTTCTATGTGCCAACATTTGTAGTTTTGTGTCAGTTAAACTATTTGCTAATTCAATAGATAGCGTGTTATATTTGGTCGCAAGCTCTTTAAGATTGAAATGTCTGTATGCTGACGTCAATCTGTCATATAAGTCAAAAAGTGTTTCATCAGTCAATATACTCTTGTCACATAGCCATTGTGCTTGTATTTCTTTCAGTAATGTTTCTCCATCAGCATATAACCCCGAATTCATTAACGCATGTGCTTTTAATTCCATTATCGAAAGTTGAAATTTCTTGTCATTAAGCGACTTGTGTTTTTTAATTTTATCTAAAACATAGTCACATTCATTTACAGCATTAATCGGAGCAAAGTGATGCAATGTTATGTATACACGCATTAAAAGGGCTCGTTTTGCTATTTCCAAATCATATTTGGGACGAATATAAAGTTCAAATATGTCTGGTAAATATTCATAGTAATTAATGTTAACATTTACATTAGATATATTATCTGTATTTGAAATCCAATTTTTTACGGGTGTAAACTTAATTTTTGCATCGTTATATTTTTTTGCATAGAGTAATACTTTACCCATTTGCAAGTCATTAAGAATAATTGATAAATCAGTATTTTCTATAAGATCTGTTGCAATTAATTTACAAGTGTGTTTTTGGCTTTCTAAACATTTTTTTAAATACAGATAAAAACTTTCGTGAAAAAAAGTTATGTTTTCGTTCGGTCCGAATTTTAGAAGTCTGCGTTTAAGTAATTCGTTTAGGTTATCTTCTTGCATATCTCCCCAAAATTTGTGAAATGTATCAAGACTTAAAGAACCATTACAAAGTACTAGTTTGTACATAAGAGGAAGACATGATTCTCCCCCTTCTTGTTTAAGCAGATTATTAATTCGCAATTTATATATTTCTGTAATCTTTTTAGGAATATATTTTTTAGAATGAAATTGGTTAATATCAACAATACCAACAGTATTACGATTTTGTAGTCTTACCAAGTTACAATCAAGTAAATACTCAATATATTGAACAATGAAAAGAGGATTTTTCATACTCAAATCAAATAATTTTTCTAATGCATAATTAGGAATACCATTAATAAGGACTTTTATAAATCTTTTTGTTTCATCATCGGTTAATGGCTCTATATTAAAACAATAGCTAGGGATTTCTTTTTTTGTCCAACTGACAAAATTCAAATAATTTATATCCCCTACACTAAAATCTACTCTTCCACAAATAATAAAGATAGCTTCTACAGAAAGAGTTTTTATTGCTTTTATTTGCTCAATAAAATCTTTCGTTGCATTGTGGAAATCATCGAGTACTATAATAGGAGTTTTTCCAAAATCATTTTTACAATTAGAAATCATTGATGAAAAGCTTTCGTACGATTTGTTCTCAATATATCTGTTCGTTTCTAAAAAGTTTTTAATTTCTTTTTCTGGAGAATGTCCTTTTTGTATTTTGCAATCACAAAAATCAAAATATGTCCCCTGTAACTTTGTCAATAGTTCTTTTACAAGTCTTGTTTTACCTATGCCAGCATCACCCCACAGGCAAATAATATTGGGTTTAATTGCTGATTTAAAATCATTATTAAGTTTTTCAACAAGGGCTTTTCTTTCATCTCCGAAAAACGGAGGTTCAAATATTTGAACACCATGAATTCCTTCTATCATTACTGTAGCTTCTGTGCCATTTATTTGAATGTTAAAGAGTAATTCAGGTATTCCGTCAAAACGATTCTGTTCAACTGTTATTTTTTTAATAGCATAACCACTTGGAGGAATGATAAATGAGATGGAATCATTATTAATACACCAATCTATATCCGTTTTTAATTTAATATTACAGTGCTTTATATAAGGAGAGTAATTTCTTAAAAACAAGTATATATTATATCTATTGTTACGTTGAGGAGATAAAGCTTCAACTTGATATTCATAGTAAAAATCTACGGAATTTATATTTTTATACGGATTATTAAGTGTGCATTTTACCCCTAATTTTTTTATTTCTCTTCCTAAAAGATAGCTATCAATTAATACAAATTTTATATTGCTACATTTCAATTCTTCTGAAATATACCAGCATGCCTGAGGCAAAATTTCACTATTTGTTATTAGCACATAATAGTCGATATCTTGAAAACGAGCTCTTGAGTAACTTGATGAAATTTTGTCAAATCTCAGTATATCATCATCTGTACTTTTACATTCGAAATAAACATTAAAACTCTTTTTTCCTGAAGCGGTGAATGTTTGTCCAAGAACAGTGAAACTGTCAATTTTAGAAGTAACAACAATATCTTTTCCGCCATCGCCAACACAATTTGTTTGTGTTACGGTTATTTCTGGGTGAAAGTCTTTTAATTGTAGTTTTATTATATCAGATACAAAATCTTCGAATGTTTTGCCAAGATTTTTTCCTAAAGTCCATTTAATGTTAGGCGATTTATCGTTAAAATATCTTTTCATATATCCTCCAGAGATTTAAAGGATAATTAGATATTATCCTTTAATAGAGAAAAAACCTTCCACACAACAAGTGTGCAGAAGGTGTTTGTAATTAGAGTATTATCTTGTTTCTTGGATGTTTTTCTTCAAGAAGCTTATGTATTTTGTTTGTACTGATGTGAGTATAGATTTGGGTTGTTGAAATTGAACTGTGGCCAAGCAGTTGCTGAATATACCTAATATCTACATCCTCATCATGCAGAGCCGTAGCAAAGGTGTGACGGAACATGTGAGGCGTTATGTGTTGCGTTACACCGGCTGCGCAGGCATAGTTGTTTACCATATTTCTTATTGATTGTTCGGACAACCTGTTTCCTAAACGGTTGGTAAACATATAGCTTGATGCCTTATTTTGAGTATTTATATATTCAGTTAAAAGTTGTAGAACAGATTCATTTGTTAGACACATTATTCTTTCCTTTGAACCTTTACCGAATATACGAATTGTACCATCTATTAAATTGATATCATTAACAGACAAGTGTGAAATCTCTGATACACGCATTCCTGTTGAAAATAACATTTCTAAAATTAGTACATCTCGTAATCTTGTTTTTCTTTGAACAACTGTTTTACTTTCCTCTTTTTGATTATAGGAAAAAACTAAAATGTTTTTTATATCATTTAGAGAAATAGTTTTAGGTAGTACAATTGGTTCTTTATATTTGATTTTTATTTTGTGAAATGGATTATATTCTATGATATCCTCCATTTCCAAATATCTATAAAAGGCTTTCAAACACGCTATTTTTCTTTTAGCGCTTTTAGGACTGTATGCTTTATATAAATGGTCGATGTATGTGGTCATACACTCTTTAGAAAGCCAGTCCAAACCATTGGCATATTCTTGATATTGTTTTAAATCAATCTTATATGCCTTTATTGTCAGTTTGCTTAAGCCTTTGAGATTTTCGCAAACTGCAACATAGTTGTTAATTTCAGATTGTAAACTCACTGACAAAACCTCCGTTTTTTATGTAATTATGACGGTTTAATCTTGTCTTGTCGAGTATGTATAAATAAAATTTAACGAATGCTTAATAGTTTTTGTGCTCACCAAGAGCATTACAAAAATCATGTAGTAAAAAATATTACTGGTAGGAGAAACACAGCAATGAAAAATAAATACATTAAAAAGCATAGATTTCTTGTTAGTGAATACTTTTACTCAAAACAAGTAAAAGAAAAATCAACGGTAGAAAAAATTGTTCTTACAAGAAAAAACATTGATAACTTTTACGCAGATATTATAGCAGATGAACTCGATTTGCTTTTTTTGAAACTAAAGCATGCTGAAAAGATTATGAGATTTTCAGAACTTGGTTTCAAAAACATTTCACTTCCATATATAAGTGCTTGTATTTCAGCTACTATAAGTTTAATTGTTTCCTATACAACAAATATAAGCAGTAAGCTAGCTGATATAAACAATATATTCCAATATATAGGCTTTTTGTTAGCGTACATTTTAACTATTATTCTTATCGTTGTACCAATAGGTTTTGTTATATGTCTAATTTTACGAAATGTAATAAAAAATAGTAGTAAAGATTATTTTGTGTACATATTACCTTACGAAATAAAGGTGATAAGAAAAACTTTAGATAGGCTAATAGCTGAAGCAGGACTTGATACAGATTTAAAATTCAATGAAAATAAAGGATAACTAATAATTATCTTTTAAAGGACGGTAATTAATATGAATTATAAGAATCTAAACGTTGCGTATATTGCAAAATATGCACCAGCAATAAATGCAGACAAACCCATTGAAGCTCTTGACGAGAATGCGGTGTATTCAAAATATCATTTTGATATCTACCAAATATTATCTGATATGTTTCCTAAATTAGTAACCGCTACAGAAGCAAGTTTTATTTTAGAAAACCACAATAAGATTGAATATGTTTTCTCACTGCTTAATAGAGCACCCTATCGCAATTCAGAGATATTTGTTTCTTCGTTGCTAGAATACTTTAAAATTCCATATTTAGGTGCAAGACCTAATATTAGAGCAACCGCAGAAGATAAGCAATTAGCAAAGGCACTATGTAAATTATGTAACATTAAAACTCCAAATTGGATTTGCTGTAGTGAAGTGAAAGATATTCCAAAAAAATCTCCTTTTAATCCACCGTATTTTGTTAAACCTCGTTTTGGTGCATCTTCTCTTTTTGTAGACGAAAAGTCAATTTGTTATACATGGGATGAAGCGTGTGAAAGAACAAGAATGCTTTTATCAAAAGGACTTGATGTAATAATTGAGGAATTTATCGACGGAATATTATATAGTGTTCCTGTATTTTTCAATGAACAAAAGCCTTGTTTTCTCCCGCCGGTATGTGAAAAATCAAACCTAAAAGGCAATGTCGTAACATACTATCAAAAAAGAAAAGTAGAAGAGGGTCTGACACGAACAATTGAAGATGAACCGAAGCTTGTTAATATACTGGTTGACAACGCACAAACTTTATTACAGTTCATTTCACCAATTGATTATGTGAGATTTGACTTTATTGTTACAAATAATTTCACTCCATATTTTATAGAATTTAATGTTTGTTGTAATCTTGGAAAACAATCAGCATTTGTTCTTTCGGCAAACTCAAAAAACATATCACAAGAATCACTAGTAAGGCAAATCGTTGAAAATAGTTTAAAAAGACAAATAGTCTTCCGAAAGTAGTGCTAATGGTTCTATTATCCAATATTCGAGAAAACAAGGAGAAAAAATTTCTTTCCATTCATTTGTATCAAATGGTGTTTGTTTTTCTATTTTATTTCTCAAATTGCGTCTAATTACTCCAAACTTGTTTGTGAGCTTATCTGTTTCGTTCAAATATTGTAGAGCATTAGCATAATCTTTTTTTATGTAAAAAATAGATGACAATGATAAATAGAATTTTGCTTTCAATCTATTAAGATTAGAGCTTTCAACTTCATCCTTTAATATCATCATCTCATCAAATGCTTCGTCACTTCTTCCTTGAGAGATTAATAATCCACAATAGTTTATAGTTGCATATGTTTTAGGCATTATACTCTTTGCAATAAAAATTGATAATTTCAGATATTTTGCAGCTGAAAATGTATCATCGCAATATAGATAAGAAATTCCAAGATTATTTGAAACTATATGGATTTGCTCTAGACCATACTTGAGTAAAAAATCATAAGATTCTTGTAGCATTTTGTTAGCTTTTTGGGGGTCATTAAATATAAAACACCTTGCCATATTACAAATGGTTGTATGTTCTCCGTAAAAATCTTGATTCTCCTTAAATATATTTAAAGCGGCTTCCCAATAAAGAAGTGCCTTTCGATACGGAAAAAGAGTAGCCGAATTTCTTAAAAAGTATGCAAAATACTTGCTTTTTGTTAACTTGCTGCAATTGATGTTTTGCAAAAATACTTCTTTCGCCTTTTTTTCTTTGCCAAAATGTATATTGTTTATAACCAACAAAGATAATAACAAAGCTTTTTCATCGATATCTTTACAACTTTTCAATAACATTTTCAATAGTTTTTCTGCTTCAGAATGTTCTCTACATCTATTTAATGTAAAAGCATATAACTTTTTTATGTTTCTTTCCTCATTATAGTTGGTTGACAAATTGGATAGAAGGATTTTAGCATCTCTGTATTTTAATTTTTTAATCAAACAAATCGCATATAAAAATTGTCCTTCTATGCTTTTTAAATCTTGCAATTCTTGCATGAGTGTTTCAGATATTGTTAATCCTCTGTGCAGTAAACTAACAGTGGCTTTTATCGTCCATTTATCTTTATGAGAAAAGCTATATTTTTGTGATATTTCAAAAAGCTTTAAAACTTCATCGTGAGTTAAATTTTGCTTGCTATTCAAAAAATTATATACTGCACTATGATACACAAGAGAATCAGCAGGATTATTGATAAGATTTTCCCAATAATCGGCATTTTCTTTAGTATATCTAATTTTATATTTTTTACTTTTGTTAACAGAATATGTGTGTGTTAACAACTCATCATTCTCCAACAAGTCCAAAGTTTTTTCATATTCGCTATATGAAATAAGAGTGCTAAATGGTAATGTCGTAATAATTTCATATAGTTCAGTTTCATTAATCTCATCATTTAATATAAGCAGTATACTTGATATTTCCGCCTTAAACTTTGTTTTGGATAAGTCAATGTATGAACTGTTATTTATATTATAAATTATTTTTCGTATGTTTCCTTGAGTTTTTATTTGAAGTTCTTTAGCGTAACAATCACTAATATTTTTTGAAAATTTTTCTCCAAGTTCTTTGATACATATTGTGCTAGGAATACCGAAAGAACGCTCTATAATCCTGTTTTGTGCACCTAATTCAAGTAATAGTTTTTCAGCATTTCCGGTTATTTCGCCTTGAACAGAAAAAACAAATGTGATATTAATCATTTTCGACAAGGCTATCATATCATAAATAGAGTCATTATCAATAAATTGAATATTGTCCACAAAAAAATATATCCGTTTTTGCGTTGAAAGATAATTTACTATATAGAAAAAGCCTTCTTTGATAATATCAGAATAAAAACCTGAATATATAGGCATAGCTTTTTTTTCATCAAATATGCAAGATAAAGTTTCGCCTAAAGCAGGTAAGTCTTTAACTATGTTTTTCGACAACGATTCTTCATATTCTCCGTAGTTTTCATCAGTATAAAGTTGCAGAGATTGATAAAGCTCCCCCTTTTTTATTGAAATATCTTTCATAATTTTATGGATTGGTGATCGTGTGGTTTCAGACAGTTCTGAGTAAAAGCACAGTATATCGTTTGTACTTTTAAGAGTCCACTGAACCCTATGAAAGAACGCTGTTATTCCGTAACTTGGACAAGTTTTATAAACTATTATTTTTAGCTTCGGATTAAAAATCAACCCTATAGCGTCGTTTAATTCATCTTTTCTATCTGCGTAAAAAGACATTTTTCCACTTCTTTCGAAATAATATTAAGGAGATTATCATATGTATGGCCCAATGTATAAAAAACTAATCAAAGATATATGTGGAGATCTTAATATAGATTTTCAAGAAATAACATCAGACCTTTTATGTTTGATGAAAAATGAACAAAAAGAATATATATGGAGTCGTCGTTTTCCACATACATCACTTCCTGTTGGCAGAATTGTGGATTCTAAAAGTTTGTGTAGTAATGTTTTATTTAACTACGGAATCCCTGTTGTAAAACACCAAAAATTATTCAGATATGATTCCGAAGAGTTTAATCGGTTTAAGAAGTCAAATTTTGCAATTTGCTTTGAAATGCTTAAAGAACATGGTCAAATTGTATTAAAACCAGATAATTCTTGTGAGGGTTCTTATGTTTTCAAATGTTGTACAGTTAATGAAATAGAATTTGCTTTGTTTACAATATTTAGTAAATATAAAACTGCTGCGGTTTCTCCCTACATAAATATAAAAAATGAATATCGAGCATTTTACTTGGAAGGAAAAATACTGTTAGTATACAAAAAAATCCGTCCCTTTGTTATAGGTGATGGTGTATCATCATTGGAAACCCTTGTAAATTTAAAATATGAACACAATGATTTTTTTGACAAAAAGTTTATTAACGATAGTCTTATTCCTTTAAAAGGTGAAGAAGTATTAGTGGGTTGGAAACACAATCTCAGTCAGAAAAGCACGCCCGAATTAGTTGAAGATACCTCCATAACAGAAAAAATATCAAGAATAGCAATTAATGTAGGAAGTGCAATCAATGCTGGGTTTGTAACGATAGATATAATAGAAGAATATGATAATACATTTAAAGTATTAGAGGTTAATTCCGGAGTTGCAATGGATCAATTTTTAATAAAACACGAGAACGGTTATAACATAGCCTATGGCATATATGAATCTGCAATTAAATATTTGTTTAATATATAATTATTAGTTATCCTTCAAAAGGAGGGCGTTTTTGTTTTACTTTTCTATTCATTCATTATATAATAAAAATAATTTAAACACTTCGGAGGCCAGTACAATGGAACGAGTATATGCTTTTACAGACGAATATGGGGCTTTCGGTTGGGAAATAGAAAACTCTTCGGTTTCCACTCATTTTATAATTACAGCGATTATTGTTAAGGAATCAAATTTGGATGAATTCAACGAAAAAATGGAAAATATACGAGCTAAGTATTTTCAAACCGGAGAAATTAAATCCAAGAAAATAGGAAGCAATCATAGCAGACGTAGCACAATTATATCAAGTTTACAAGATGTACCTTTTGACATATTCACAGTATGTATTGATAAGAAAAAATGTCTTGACAATATGAGTATGCAGGGATTACAGTTCAAAAAAAGTTTTTATAAATTTATGAACAATATTGTTCATAAAGAGTTAAGGAGAGCTTTTGAAAAAATCACTGTCGTTGCTGATGAAATCGGAAATAATGATTATATGAAAAGTTTTTGTGAATATGTAATCAAACATCAGGACATGCCCAATTTTTTTGGTAATGCTGACTTTAGTTTTCAAAGCAGTGTAAATAATATTGGAATACAGTTAGCGGATTTAGTTAGTGGAACATTAGCATACGCATATGATAATCATAAGAAAGATATGACAGCACCAAACTACATACAAATGTTACAATCTAAAATCATACGCATCGAATTGTATCCAAAAACTTATGATAATTATGTATTAGAGAATAGTGCAATAGCTGAGGATTATGACGAGGATATAGCAAAATTATGCTTTGCCCAAGCAGTTCGTTTTGTTGAACATTATGAAAACGAAGAAGATCCTGAAACAAAAGGTCAAGTAATTGTTTTGCAGTATTTATTATTCCGCTTCATGAATAACGATACTCGCGGATATATTTATACTCAGGAATTAAAAAAACAGTTAGCCAATACAGAATTATATAATATTTCCGATAGTGCTTTTAGAATGAAAATAATTGGGAAATTAAGAGATAAAGGTGTGATAATTGCAAGTTCTCAAAAAGGGTATAAAATACCATCAAAACAAAGTGAGCTATATGATTTTATAAATCACGATGCAAAAATTGTTATTCCTATGCTTGAGAGACTAAAAAAATGTAGAGATTTAGTAAAGTTAAGTACAGTAAATAGTTTGGATCTTTTAGAACATTCCGAATACAAACAACTTCGATATTATTTTGATAATTATCCTATTGATAATATTGACACAGAGAACAATTAAATTATAGACGCACAAGATGAATTGCTTGTTTATATATTTTAAAATTCAAATTATGATATATTTGGGTATTCACCTTCTGTTATTATCTTCTTCACTGTATACTTATTAGCCCATCCACTCTGAAAGGAGCTGTAAAAAAACAGCCTAAAAAATCCGAGACCCACTACTTTTTGTGAATCTCGGATTTTTTAGGCTGTTTTTTTACAGCTCCTTTTTATGGTCGGAGTGAAGAGGCTCGAACTCCCGACATCCTGCTCCCAAACGCACTTTTTTATATTCCGTATAGTCCAAAACCCCAGTAAACCGTGCTTTTTAGTCCACTCAAAAAGCTCTTTAAAGCTGTAAAAAACTGAAAAATCCAAGTAGTTTACAAAACACTATGGGTCAATATGTGGTCGTTGGGGAACAGCTTGATTATTATAAACAAACCAAGGGTTGCAAAGTTGATTATAAATCTAATACCACTTCTATTTAGATGTTTTAATATGGGAAAAGTTGCCATGTTTTTCGCTTTTTTTAAACTTTTCATATTTTTTGTCGCAAATTCAGATAATATGTGTTAGTATGTTGTTGTACTTTATTTTCATTAATGGTAAGGAGTTATAAAATGATTGCAAAAGAAAGAGCAGAAGAAATTTCTAAAAAATATTATGAAAATGTTTTTCGCTATTGTATGTCTATTTCAAAAAACAATTATGAAGATTCGTTAGAAATAACACAGGAAGTTTTTCTTGTTTTTTCAAAAAAACTCAAACATTTAGAAGACGATAATCTTGAACATTGGTTATTATCGGTTGCAAGAAATAAAGCTTACGAATATTTTCGTGGCTTAAAGAAGGATGAGATGGTTAATTCAATTGAAGATTCTTTTAGAAGTCCTGATGAGATATTTTCAACAATAACAAGATTTTACAGCTATAGCGACGCTGAAACAAAAATGACACTCGAAGCAATTTTAAAAGTACTTACAAAGAATGAATACGAACTTTTTGTTAAAAAATTTATAGAAAATAAAACCCAAATCGAAATTGCAGAAGAAATGGGAATTTCGGTTTCGAATGTAAGTTCAAAAACAGCAAGATTAAGAGAAAAGATTGAAAAACTCGGATTTTTCTGTTTTACTTTTGTGGGTCAAATTATTATCAAATTTTTCTTTTGAAAATTTAAAAAATTTTAAAATTTTCTGTGACTTTTTCGCTTTTTCCGTCATATACAGATGAAGGGAGAAAAATTTTTCGGGATAGGAGAAGCTTTTTATGGAATTAACCTTGCAAGAGAAACTAAAATTAATTGATTTTTTTGAGTTTTTGTTAGATGAAGAAATATCAAAACCCTTAGGTGAAATGAACCCAGCGGTTGTTGATGATTGTATAAAAATCCTTCTTCATTTGCAGGATAAACATATCAAACTTAGCTCCGAATTTATTGATGAACAGGTCAGAAAAATCTTCCGTGAGGAGGAGAAAACCGCCTCTCCCGAAGAGGTAAAAACCACAAAAAAATATTTCAACAAGAAAATGGTATGGCTTGTTGCTGCTTGTATTGCAATTCTTGTGGCTTTGTTTGGTATCATTTCTGTTGCAAATGATTGGGATGTGTTTGATTTTCTTACTGAAAAATTTGGTTCGGTTCATTCTACACCAATTGGTGAAAAGCAAGATTTTAATGGAGTATCTGTTTTGGTTTATGGTACAAACAAAAACTATCCTTCCGTTGAAGATGCTTTGAAAACTGAAAAAGCAGATATTTTATATCCTGCTATTTTACCCGACGATATACAAGTTATTAATATAACGTTTTGTGAAGATACGGATGCAAACGCAATATTCTTTACATTCACTGATACGAGATTATTTATGGAAGTTTATCTCGATAAGCCATTAAACGATGCAACAAAAGCCGCTTCAACCGAAACGCAAGAAATAAACACTCTCAATTGTTACATTTATGAAATGACTGATATTAATTCATATCAAGTGAATTTTGAATACAATGGTGATACATATGTTTTAAGCCATAGAAACAAAGACATTCTTGTCGGAATAATTGAAAATTTAGAGGAGATAAAAAAATGAACATCAAGAAAACTTTATCACTTGTTCTTATAATTTCATTGCTTGCTTGTGCATTCGTTATGCCTGCAAACGCAAAGGAAGCTGATGCTTACGAACATATAGAAATCTATATTGAAAACGAAAACCTTTCCAAAGAAACAGAAGCAAAAATTATCGCTTTTTATTCTAATGGTGGAGGAGAAAAGGATGAGATTGCTACTTATGGACTTACCTGTACTCTTTTTGGTCACAAACTTGAAAGCTCAACAGTGGTAACCATCACTCACAAAGTCCGCTCAACCTCACCTAAGTGCTTAAGAAAAACCTACGATTATGAAAGTTGTACACGTTGCGATTATGAAACATCAACTCTTATCGGACAAAGTTATATCGTTTGTTGCTAATAAGGACTTTAACACCTGACAGAAACTCCCTTCCTGTCAGGTGGTTTTATTATATATGGCCATTATTTCAATAAAATTTTTTTAATATTTATTTTTGTTAAGCGTCGTCTGGGATAAAAGTATAGGGTTATTAAGTAATTTTGGTAATTAAATGATTATTTTTACAACTTTATCTGAGTTATTATTAAAGCAATACGAACAAATAACACATGGTTGACCAAATTCCATTTTAAAGCCGTGGTAATGTTCGCAACCTGTACAATGTCCTTGCATAATAACTACATCGTCATCAGGACAATTATCTTTGTCAATTACCCAAAGATCATAGTTACTCATAATTAACACATCCTTGTTATAATTTTGTTTTTAATAAATTCGCTCATAACCTTCGATGTTAAAAAACAATACATCTGCTCATTTCTTAACTGTTTTAATTATATTCTTTATTTTTAAATAATAATCTAATTAGGTGTAATCATCTAACAGATCTGCAGCTTCTTCGGCTACGGATATTCCAGGCAAATCATTTATAATCTGCTTTAATAAACCTATGATAGTCAGAGTATTTTTATATTCTCCATCTTTTATAGCTTCAATTATTGCTTCTGCCGCGGATGTATCAGTAAATCTTCTGCTCATAATAAAACCTCCTTTTAATTAAATTCAAGGCACAAGTTTTATAAATCAAGATGTAAGTTGTTTTTTAGCAAACAAACAACTGATACTAAAGTTGGTGGGTAAGTAAACCAGTATAAATACTATTCAAAAGTTACAATGCAATAATCAAAGAAAAGAAATTATTTGTTATACTCTAAAAAGGCCTTTTTAAAACTAGCAAGTTTTCTTGAAGAGGTATAGACAGAATAGTCGTTACCATTATGGTTTATTTTCACAAAATCTTTTGTGACCCCTTCAACATAACAAAGGTTTACCAAGAAACTGCTATGTGGCTGAGCAAAGATCTTAGGATTAAGGCTCTCCTTCCAATGCTCCAAAGAATAATTTGTTTCAATCCTTCTACCATCAACATAAACCGCAGATTTTCTGTTTTCTATAGCTATGTAAATAATATCACATTGACGAATCCTGCAATCATCTTTACTGCTTGTCTGGACAATAATATCAGAACTGCAACATGGTCTGTTACAATCGCCATCATCACAATTCATATTGATACATATTTTCCTCGAACCGCAACACTCAAAAATTTTAAAATCTAAACGAAGTTGCTCTAAAACACCAAGTAGTTTTGTTTCAGTTTCTGAATCAATCTTTTCTACCGCATCGCACTCTTTTAAATCCATAAAAATCATCCTCGTTTATATATAAAAATTTGCTTCTATATATAAATGACGATTTTCGATAAATACTTCACAAAAATTTTCATTTTTTAAAGTTTCTGCCTTTTGAACAAATTATATAAGATATATTTGTTCAAAAAAGCAACAAAAATAAAAGTTTTAGTGCCATAGTATAAAAATATGGTGCCGGGAAAACCGACACCATTGGCGATTTTTTATCTTGTTAGTTGTTCTGACAACTCCTCAACATTGTCATAAAGCCAATTTAAAAAGTTATTTATGAGATTAGCAATAGCCTATAAGTGTCAGGAATATCTCCGAGTTCATCAGGTCGATAATTACACATACAGTGCCAAAAGTACAATACATACGGCATTGCTTTTATATCATACTCCGTCAATGGAAACTTTTCTGTGAATTGCCTGATATATTTTTTCAGCCCGTCTGCATCAATCACACCTTCAGCACAAGTAGGACTTGAAAACACATAAGAGGTTATTACATCCAAACAAATAGGTAGCCTGCAAGCTGAACTCCAATCAACAACGGTAAAATCATTGTTTTGTATGATAGGCTGACCGATGTGATAATCACCGTGCGAATTGGCATAAGTCAGCTTTTTGGTATCAATACGGAATTTAGAGATTTTCTTGAGATGACGGATTTGTTCTTCCCAAACAGGTATAATATCCACATCTTTTGCTTTTTTCGCCATAACAAGTTCTTTTTTGTATTGCCACAATTTCCTGCGAACTGTTTTTGTCGAAAAGAAGTCTTTGCCAAATCGTAATGATAATCCCTCGTAATCTTTCAATAATAATGCTGTTTGCCCGAGAAAATCTGCTGATTTACTTATAAACCAATCAGGAGCAGTGTTCACCGATAGCGATTCACCGTCAATAAACTGCTGAACGGTAAACTGATATTCAGGTGTTTTTATCACATAAGCATCGTCTTTACTTTTCAGGAATCTTGCAACTTTAAGCCCGTGATTATACAGATACTCGGCAAGTTCACCTTCGTTTTTTACATTTTCCATATACAAAGGCAAAACCTTAACTATGTATTTGCCGACATCTGTGCTGATTAAATAAAGCTCTGTACCAAAATGCTTATCAAGAAGTTCTATATCAGACACTTTCAAATTAATATAATTTTCTATTATATGTTTATTCACTGTTATTCCTCCAAATATTTATGTTAACAATATCTGAAAATGGACGCAAAAATGCCGTAGAAAGCAACCATCATTGGTGGGTACTTCCTACGGCTGATTTCAGGCATAAAAATAACACACCCTAAAGTGTGCTACAACCGAAAGTTATAGTATTCACGAAAGGTTACTTTAAAACGGCACAACAACATAGAGGCTTATGCCTCGATAATCGTTTGCACCACATATTCAGTTTAAGATGCGATTACCTCATAAAAAACTTTCATACAATTGTTCTCCTTTCGGAATCTGACATTGCAGAATCATTTAAAGGTATTGTAACATAATCAGTTATACTTTTCAATTACTTTATGAAAAAGTTGTATCACCATTACGATATCGAAACATATTGATAGATTGATACAGAATATTGACACAACACTCAAAATAATATATAATGTATAAAAACATCGAAAGGAGTCATATTATGGCTGAAAATTATAAACTTCCTGGTTCTTCCTATGATGAATTTGTAAAAATAATAAAGGCATATTCAACTGGAAAAGTTGGTGTACCAATGTCTCTAGATATGATTGCACAAACAACCGGAATGGATAAAACAATTGTAAGTAGAAACAATGGTTTTTTAGTACAGCTTGCTTTAATTTCTGACGGCAACAAAAAATCCCCTACACAAGAAGGCATAGATTTGGGTCGTGCATACTCACTTAAAATGGATGACCAGGTAATACGTATATGGAAAAATATTATAGAAAATGATGAATTTTTGAGTCGTATGTTGTCTGCTATTAAAATTAGAAATGGAATGGAAAAAACAAGTTTCATTAATCATATTTTATATTCATCAGGAAGCAGTAATAACAACAGTACTAGAGCTGGCGCGAGTACAATTGTAGAGATTTATAAAACAGCAAAATTAGTTGAGGAAACAGATGGAAAAATTGTTGCAATTGATAATTCAGATGAAAGTGTCGCTGATGTCTTGGTTTCCACAAATAACACTGCTTTATCTAGTAATTCACAATCATCTACTCAAGTCGCCACACTTCAAATCCCACGAACTGAAACAAATAGAACCATTACAATTAATATAAATATTGATTGTAGTGTAAATGAAATTGATACTTTATCTGAAAAAATAAAAACTTTAATTGAGTCTTTAAAACAGTGAGGCGGTGTTTTACGATGTCTTACGATATTGTTTTTTCTCCAGCCGAATATATAGTTAGTGTTGTTGATGCCATTTTGGCAAAACCATCAAATTGTACAAAAGATTATATAAGTGATTTTGCAGATATTTCAATTGCTCAAACTGAAAGTGCTTTATTTATGGCGCAACAGTTAGGGTTAATTGTTATTAACTCTGATGGAACATATGGAAGCGATTCGTTTTTAGCACGATTAATTGTATCATCAAGAAATGATGATCATAAAGCAGCTATAATGCGCCTGGTTATTGAACAATATGAACCGTATATTAAGTTTAAGATGAGATATTTGTTTACAGGTTCATTAGAACTTGCATCGAAACAAATCAAGGCAATGTTTTCTATGTCTAGCACCTATAAAGATATTAAAAGTACTTTTATTGATATAGGAACATATTCTCGTGCACTAATTAACGATGGAGCAAGTACATATAAACTAAATCAAGACGATGTTTCTTATATAGAAATTTTGGAATTAGCTTTAAAATTCAAGGCAAATGATGATAATGCTTTATATAATCAGTTGGGGGGAACTCTTTGTGATTATTTGGATACAGAACAAGTATTTAACCCTTTGTCTGATGCATATAGTAAAATCCAGAATTTTTCAGCCGATAAGAAAAGTATAATTTTATATGCTGGTAATGCTTTTGAGTCATTTCTACAACAAATAGCCGATGAAAACAGCATCTCTTTAGTTGGCAAAAACGGAATATCAAAAAAAGCTGATGCACTACAAAGCGTTTTGTCCAAAAAACATAGAGGTATGATTAATTATATCAGTCAAATAAGAAACGCGGCTGACCACGGAGCTGACGCAAATGAGGGTGGAAAAGTTTGGGATATATCAGATGAAACAGCACAATTCTATCCATTAATTATTTCTAGTCTTATAAGAGATATTTTTGCATATAAAAATGGTCAGCTATTAATATAGAATTCTATAATACAAATTAACAAGCTTGGAATTAACGAAACATTAATTCCGAGCTTGTTTTTAATTCATCCAAATCATTAATTTTTATCTTATAAACTAAAACTCTTAATTTCCTACTATAATATATTAATTCACTATATTTGACCAACCGATAGATTACCGAATATTATAACTAATTTCATAGTATCAATTCCTTTTCAAACTAAATTTATCCCCTTGTTATTACATCTATTTCATCTTCACTCGGCACTTCAAATATTGATGCAAATTTTTCAGCGAGGTTATCATCAATATAATAAGCACTTGTTTCTTCGGATAATACCTCACTGTTTCGTTTTTTCAAGCGAGTCTGCCAAGTTTCATTGCTGATATCGATGTAATGAAATTCACATTCTATGTTTCGGCTATTATAGAACTCACGAGCGTAATCTCTTTCTTCCTTCATCCAGAAGCCCCAATCAAGAACCACATTGATTCCGACCTCTATGAGTTCCAATGATTTGTTGAATAAGTAGTTTTGAGTTCTTTCTACATAATCATCGTGCTTATCACCACAATGCTGACCGAACAAAGCAAGAGTTATCTCATCTGTAGAGAGCAATACAGCGTTATTCTGAATACGCAATTGCTCTGCATATGTGCTTTTTCCGCTACAGATTTTACCGCAGATTAAAATCACTTTTGCCATAAGAAACACCTTCTCTTATAATTTACAATACATCTCCTGTGCTTTTGGGATGAATCCAAGCTTTTCATAAAGTTTGATTGCTCCGTGATTGTTTACAAGTACATCAAGATTTATAAAACTGCAGTTTTGCTCTTTTGCCCAGTTCTTTGCTGAATTCATAAGAGCTGTACCGAAGCCATTATTTCTGTGCGCTTCCGTTACAATCACATCCATTATATAACAATACTTACCCGGAAGCATAAAGTCAAAAACAGGTCTTTCCTTTGCCTGAAGCAAAATAAACCCAACAACTATACCATCGTTTTCGTAAACAAGAATATCAGAATCATCATTAGAAATCGTTTTTTCAAGAAATTCTATACTTTGGTCGCCCTCTTTTATAAAATCGGGTATTAGCTTCGCCATTTCTCTGAATTGCTCACGATATAATTCTGCTATTGCAGGTATATCGTTATTAGTTGCTTTTCTAACCATTTTGAATTACCCCAACTCTTTTCTGAAACATATAACACGGTTTGCTTCTTCAAAACCCATTGCCATATGAAAATTAAAACTATTGGTGTTACCAAGTTCACAGTCGCTTGCGAATTCTAAGCAACCTTTTTCTTTTGCCCACAACTCACATTCGTGCAACAGTTCTTTAGCATAACCTTTGTGCTGATATTTGGGAACAACAAAGATTCCTTCAAGATAACCAACGGTAGATGAGTGTGTACCCTCAACATAATCGTGGCGAAGCTGACATTGTGCAAATCCTACAGGTGTTTCTCCAACATATTTTATAAAGCATACTGCATTATCGTTTTTAATTGTTTCAGCAAAATCAGATTCAAGTTCTTCCAATGTATGATTACTCCACATTTGAATAGCAAGTTCTGCTAAAATTGATGTATCTTTTTCAGTAGATTTTTTCACCATTTTAATGTCCTTTCAACCACTCAACAGACTGTTTCAAGCCGTCAATAGTCTTTGTCTCTAAAACCACACGGCAGTTTTGCTCTTTTGCTAAGTTAATATATTTTTCAATATTTATTTCACCTGTGCCAAGTGCAAGGTGATTTTTTCTACCTTGAACATCGTGCAAATGAATATGCTTCAGGCGGTCTTTATGTTTCATAATGAAATCTTCATCAGTACCGCCTATACCGTGATTATGTCCGACATCAAAAGTTAAAGCAAAAACCTTAGATTCCAAAAGCAATTCAATAGCTTCTTTTTGGAAATCTTCGTAACCATCACAGTTTTCAATACAAATTTTTATATCTGTATCCCCAATAGCAGTCTCGCACATATCTCTGAAATCAATAATGCTTTTGAGATACTGCTCTTTGTATTCAGAGAAAAGATGAACTTTTCTGTCAGGTAAGGTGAAATATACACCTTTTGCCATATGCATATTAAGTACTTTAATATCGAGTTGCTTTGCAATTTCTATGGTATCTGCAACAGTTTTTATGTAAGCTTCTGCAACGTAAGAATTGAAATCACATACATTCAGGTTTTCGTCAAGGTGAATTGTATAATAAATGCCATATTTATCAGCAATGCTTTTGAAACAATCCACATCAATTTTATCAAGCTGATATTGCGGCAGGTTCATATTAAGCTCAATAAAATCAAGACCTAATTCCGCACACAGTTTCGCACACTCTTCAAGAGTGCTTGTTTCAATCAATGTGGGCATACCATAATGTAATTGTTGCATATTATCACCTTTTTTCATTATCCAAATGTCAGCTATATATTTGTCTCCATAAATCCAACTGTAAATGGTAAATGCTCAAATTTGCGTGTTGAAATGTGGTTAAAACCGAGTTTTAAATACCAATTTTTTAGTGTTATGTTTTCTTCAATTATACCGATTGATATTTTATTACCACCATAGCTTTTAACCATTTTAACAGCATAATTAACCATTGCTTTACCGATACCTAAATGACGATATTCAGGTAATACTGCAAGGTTGTTCAATTCCCATTCTTCATCACTGCACTTCGCAAGAGAAAAATAACCAACAGGGATACCACCTTGATAAAACAAAAACATCGGTCTGCCATCATTAAACTGCTTTTCAAGTTTATCAAAGCTCATAAATGCAGTATGAGAAGGACAGTTGTTTTCGGTTAAACCAAACTCCTCCGCAACCGTTATAAAACTGCTACGGATTATATCAAGACAAATATTTAGTTGTTCCTTGTTTTCAACTTGGATTATCATAAATTATCCTCTTTATAAAATGGGGATTCGGCCATATCTTTTAGCACTTCAAAGAATTCATCAAGATGCTCTTGGGCACACATACTACAACTACCATTCTCCTCATCGCAACCTGAAAACTTAATATTGGTTGTATTATTAGGGTCAAGATAATAATATACCTGTACACGTCTATCTAATTTTTCACAATAAACTGTTATCTCCATAAAACCACCTGTGAATACTTGTTAAAACAACGAATACACATCACCATTCATTTTGTTATCAAAATAATCTTTTAAACATAGTATATCATCTTACAACTTAAAAGTCCACCAATTACGCACTCTTTTAAAAGGAGTGTTTTTTCATTTTTTAAATCAATTTCTGTGATAATTATATTGTCGAGTAAAAAAGGCTTTGTTTCCGATTCGGTTCACCTTTCCACTATCGTGTTTGGCTTTCTGTCATAATCTATACAGATAATAAAGATGGAAGGTGTTATGAAGTTCGGCGGATGTAGTGCTGAACATACCCGAAGAAGAATCGGGAATGGTTGCTGAAATTAAGGAACGCTTGAAGCAACCTGCAAGTGAAACTTGCACCCACCAAATAGCGACTTGGTGGATACTATTAGAGGTTATTTTTCAATTTCCGAAGGATTATTTGGAAAATAACCATCTAATAGAGATGAAAATTGATTTTCTCATATAACCAAATTCAAAACCGCCTGTATGAGAATTTCAAAAATCATCATAGTTCCTCGTAGCGTATAGGATGTCAACCTGTACGGACGGCCTTTTCTCGGCGGTGTATTTTTTAAGATTTACACCAATAAATTGAGACTCGACAGTTTAACAGAGCGAAAGCTCCGGCACGGTAGAGTGAACCGTGAGAAATAAATCACTCCTACTTAATAGTCTTACGAAAGGAATAACGGAAATGGCAAGAAGAAACAAAACCCGTGGCAAAACGGTTTCACGAGCATTATTTGACAATGCAAAGGAATTCTTTGAAAAATACGGCAACGACGTTACAAGAAATACTTATATGAAAAATTACAGGAAGTTTATTGACTATTGCAGAACAAATTTCAACTGCAAAACAAAAGAAGAATGCGGAGAGCACATACAGGAATATGCAGATTGTCTCAAAGAAAAAGGATACACACCAAGCACGATTCATACATACCTTGCGCCTGTGTGCGTGTATCACGATATATCAATGGATAAGGTTAAAAAGGCTTTAAGAAGAACTGCTCATTACAAAAGAGGCAGAACCAACAACGAAAAAACACACAGAAGTGATAACGATACAAATAACATTAAATACCAACGAAGTGTAGATTTTCAATCCGTAGTAGGAATACGCAGAGCAGAGCTTTCACGGCTGACAGGAAAAGATTTAGTAACCGACGAATCAGGCTACCTTTGTGTGCGTGTTGGCAGGGGCAAAGGCGGAAAGCTGCAACTGCAAAGAATATTACCTCAACATTACGATATGATAAAAAGCTACTTTATGGACAAGAAGCCTGATGAAAGGATTTTCACAAAAGAGGAATTAACCAACAAGGTATCTTATCACACACTGAGAGCCCAAAACGCACAAAGGTGTTATGAGTACTACCTGAACAGATTAAACTCTGAGGACGGCTACAGAGAGCAATTAACGCAGGAAATAATCAAGCGGCATCAAAGATATTGCATCGACAAGAAAACAGGCAAACCTAAAAGATTTGACTACCACGAAATACAAGGCTTTTATCATCTTCGTGGAGCAAACAAGGAATTAGCCGAAGCAAACGGACTGCCAACAAAATACGATAGGCTGGCACTTATGGCAGTATCAATTTTCCACTTATCTCATTGGAGAAATGACGTAACAGTGCAGTCATACATTTTAGCAATTTAAGGAGTTTTTACTATGAAGAAAAATTTATTCAAGAATTTATTTATATACGAAAAAAGAAACGCATTTATTCAATTTCTTATATATCTGAAATACAAGATTTTGGGAAATGATATGGGAGAATGCAAGGTTCCCGACAGCGTTATTGATTCGCTTTCAAGACTTTTCCTTCCCGATATACAAGCATTTTTTGAAACCGAAGAAGGCTTGAAAGCATATGAAGAATGGAAATCAGATAAGCAAAAAAACAAGGCATAAAAACAACAGGCAGATGAAAGCCATCTGCCTGTATCTAATCATAAAAAGAAGAATAACCCAAACGTATCTCCTACAAGATAAATGTTCGGATTATTCTTCCGTGGTCGGAGTGAAGAGGCTCGAACTTCCGACATCCTGCTCCCAAATATCGCAATATGTTTACATTGAGTGCTAACCACTACATATTGTGCTGTTTGCTTGTTGGCTGTTATATTTTGTTGGGAACCTTTGGGATTTTTGGCTAAAAATTTCAAAAATTATGGAAAAACATGTGGTCGTAAAAAGTTGCAAGCTTTGAATCTGAGTCAATCAGTGTATGAACTGTTCTGCCCGTAATTGCTTCTGAATTTTGAAGGGGATATTCCGCAAAGTGATTTGAACCATGAAGAAAAATACTGTTGGTCAGAAAAAGACATTTTTTCTGCAATTTCAGAAAAAGAGTAGTTTGTATTTATTAGATACATTTTAACGGTTTCCAGCTTTTTTGTAGTGTAATACTGATAAGGCGTAATATCAAATTTTTCGGAAAACTTGTTAATTATATGATTTTTTGAGTAGCCGAATTTTTTGCACATATCATTAAGCGAAAAACTTTGCATTATCTGTGAGTCAAGATATTCTCTCATTAAATAGGCAAGATCTTTATGTTCGCTTGATGCATAATTACGCAGGGCTATAATGAGCTTTATAAGTTCGGGTGTCATTTCAGCGACAAAAAGAGAATAATCATCGCCGTATACTTTTTTAGCTTTTTCATATATTTCCCTGAAAAGCTCTTCAAGCTCACAGTTGTGAAAGACATAATCATGACCAGGTAAATACTGATTAAGCAATATCTCGGCTAACTCGCCGGATAAAGTAATAAAAAATTTATGAAGCGTACTGTTTTTGGCATTGTAATACTTGTGATTGGTGCCCTTTCTTAATAAGAAAACATCTTTGGGACCAAGATAATACTTTTGACCATTGTTTTCGAGAACACCGTTTCCGCTGACAACAAACTCGATCGCAGTAATTTGTGAAGAGCTTCTTTCAAAAAAGCAATTGTCACACCAGAAACTTTCTCCCACAGCGGTAATATTAAGAGGATTTTTATCGTTCATGTGAGAATAATATTCGCAAACATTTTCATATCTTTTCAAATTCAAATAAATACTCTCCTGTCAATGTTTAGAATAACGGTGAACAATGTGATAATTCGTAATTTAATTGTATCATTATTTGGTATGAGATACAATAAAAAATCTGTAAAAATAGTGATTAACATAAACTTTTTGTGAGTATTTTAAAAACAAATAGAATGTTTTTGATTATTTTTGTGAATTTCATAAATATTAAAGTGACAACTGTTGTTTGTGATAATTCACAAATGTTGCTGTGATTTATTATATTGGAACTTCAAATAAAATATGTTAATCTTTATTTGTATACAGGAAACATCAACGTTGGAATCTGTTAAGGAGTGATTAATAATGAAAACCTGGCAAAAAGCTACATTTATCATTGTTCTGGTATTATTCATAGCTGCTTCCGTTACCATTTCATTTCTTTCAATGGCACGAGCACCTTTTGAATATGAATATCAGACAGAAATTGCTGATACTCCCGGTAATGAAGGCTGGGTGCTGTTCGGCTTCAATGGTAATACATCTACTAAAGAAGTGTTTATTGATTATGTCCGTGATGAAGACGGAAACAATCCCGACGAATCAAAGCCTGTTTCAGCAGTTGGTGATTTCACTATGAACACCGACGAATATGTTGAGGTTATTCATATCGGTAAGGATGTTAAATACATAGATGAAACTTCATTTTTCTATTGCAAGGAGCTCAAAGCAATAGAGGTTGATGAAGCTAATGAATATTACACTTCTGCTGAAGGTGTGCTTTACACTAAGGATATGAAGACATTAGTAGCTTATCCTCTAAAGAAAGCTGACACAACCTACACTATACCGAAAGGTGTTGAGAGAGTAGGCTCTTGTGCTTTTTATAAAAACGCAACCTTAACAAAAATCGATTTACCCGAAACCTTAAAGGAAATTGGTGATATGGCATTCTTTAAATGCGAAAATATTTCACTTGTTACTCTTCCTGACGGACTTGAAAAAATCGGCTCTGATGCGTTCAGCTATTGCCATAGTATGGAGCCTGTTATATTTATTCCCGAATCTGTTAAAGAAATTGACAGCTTTGCATTCTATTCCTGCTCAAATCTTAAAGAGTTTTATATGGGTGCAGAAAGCAAAGAGAGTATAACCTTTGGCGATAGCTGGCTTCCAAAAAATATAAAAAAGGCAGTTGTTAATATTGCTCCGGAAGAACAATATGGCATGACACGTGAAGACGCAAATGAAACAATAAACGAGCTGCTCAAGGAAGGAGATGAAAACTGATGGCAAAAGAAAAAGATAAGAAAAAAGATAATATTTTCAAGGAAATGAAGAAATATTGGAACACTCCTGCTGAGGGAAAGCATGTTCCATATAAAGAATATTTTTCAATTTTTGCCGCAGTTGGTGGCGATTACACCTTAAAATATCTCCAAAGCTTTCTTACCTTTGGTACAGGTTGTTATCTTATTGCACATTATTACGAAATACCTCTTCTTACATTCAGTGCAATTAACGTATTCTTTATTGCATCAACATATTTTTGGAATCTTCTTACAATGGGTGTTGATGCAAACTTAGGATTTCTTCCTAAAAAGATTGAACAAAAATATAATGCGGTGTATCTGATCTTTGCTATGTTAGGCTTATTGATGCTCATATTTGATTTCTCTTTCATTCTTCCTGATGGTGTTGCAAACATTCTTGATACCCGTTGGAAGGGTATAAACAGCTTCAACATTTTCAAAATCTTCGGTGCCCATTTTCTTGCAAACGGTTGGAGCGGATTCAGAAATATTCTTATAAGAAAGAAGCTTCTCAAAAAGCTCGGCAGATACAAAATCTTTGCCTATGCAAATGTTATCCAATGCATTATAGTAGTTATCCTTATATGCGAATTGCCTCTTTATAAGCTTCCTCTTACAGACAGAGTATGGACTCTTTATCTTCTTTTCCAGCTTTATACAATATTCAATTATGTGGGCTTTACACAGTCTGTTGCAGATAACATCAGCCCCAACCCTCAGGAAAGACTTTACGTACGTTCATTCCCTGTTAAAATCAGCCACTTTGTTCAGAATATAGTGAATGTTCTTCTTCCCACGATCGCAGGTGTAATGTTCCTTGACGGCGTTAAGGATATCGGCACATTCAGATATCTTATCCCTGTATTTTTTGTGGTTTCATCTGGTGTTATGTTCATAGGTCTTCGTAAAATCAAAGAACGAATTCCTATGCCACCTCTTGAAAATAGAGAGTATCTTTCATTCTGGCATTGTGTTTCAGGTATTTTCAAAAACAAATATCTTTGGATAATTAAAATTGCAGAGCTCCTTGACTCATTGGGCAATGGTATGCTTGATATGAAAAGAATCCTTCTCATTTATACCTGGCGTGAAACAGGACTTTTCTTCTCTATAGCAGAAATCATTTATAAAATGTCCGGTAATCCGGGTCAATTCCTTGCACCTTGGATAAGAAAACGCTTTCAGTATAAGCAGCTGATTGTATTCAAATATATTGTCTTAACCATGAGAAACGGAGTATATATTCTGGCAATTCTCTTTCTTGGCAATTCTCATTTCCTATGCGGTCTTGCAATTTACATTGCTATGCTTGTTTCCAATACACTTGAAGCTGCGGTTGGTATTGCACAGGATGACACCAAAATCAGAGTTACGGATTATCAGATGTATATTTCAGGCGAAAGACTGGAGGAATATCAGAAAATCATCAGCTGGTTTACAACACCTATTACAACCCTCGTTTCCCTGATTGTTCCGCTTATGTTCTACCGTGTGGGCTTTACCTCCGATTGGGACGTTCTTTATATGGGTGATGTCAGAGTACAATGTATGCTTATCGGTCTTTGTTTTGACCTTGCGGGATACGTACTGATGACCCTGCCATATCTGTTTATGTGGGATTTCACAGACGAAAAGCACGCTCACATTATGGAAGTTCTCAAACAAAGAGCTGAAGAAGGAAATGCTGCAGCAGAAGGCGATGCATGCAAGTTGCAGGATGCAGCGGTTACTGCAGAGGCTGCGGTTATTTCGCAAAAATAATAACGATATGTTCCGAGGCGATTATATGAAATTTATTAATGTAAAGCAGAATAAAGATGTTTTCGGTGACGGAATTCACGATGACACTAAAGCCTTGCAGGCTTGCATTGACGAATTGAAGGATGGCGGAACTGTTTATTTCCCCGATGGTACATATCTTATTTCAGGTGCTTTGATTTTCTATTCATATCAGCATCTTAAGTTTTCAGATGATGCAGTTATTCTCAGAAGTGATAAAAGTGAGCCTTTAACAAGATATTTGCTGGCTTCTTATTCCGAGCCGGAATGGGGCGAATACATAGGTACTCACGATGTTGTGATTTCAGGCGGTATTTTTGACGGCAACAAAAATCTTGATGAATGTATTACCCTTGTAAACACAGTTCATTGCAGCAACATTACCATTGAAAACTGCAAATTCCGTCATTGTGCTCATTGGCATTGTATCGAAATTAACGGCACAGAGAACACAACAGTTCAAAACTGTATTTTTGACGGTCCTTCATACACATTCAAGACTGATATCCTTTTCAACGAGCAGATTCAGCTTGATATGTCCCGAGAAGGCTCTTATGGTCCTGTTTGTAACTGTGACGGAACTCTTATTGATTTTAAAAGTGATGACACAGTCTGCCGTAATATTACCATAAGAAACAACATCTTTAAGTGTGACGGCTTTCCGGGTGTTGGTCATCACGGTGATATTGACCATCACAATATTCTTATTGAGAACAATATTTTTGACGGTCCATCGGGCAGAATCGGTAAAAGTAGAGGCTACATTTTCTTCAGACCAATGGTTTATGATTTGAAGGTGAAAAATAATGTCTTTATTTCACCTGAAGAAACCGATTCACCAAGCTATGGCATTATTCTCGAAAACCCCGATGCTAATGCCTTAATAGCAGATGGTAATATCTTTATTGGAAAAATGGATAAAGAGGTTATTATAGGAAACTGATTTAATCCTTGGAGGTACTGAAATGAAAAAAACAAAAAAGATTATACTCTCAGTTGTTTCTGTAATTGTCATTCTCGGAATTATTGCAGGCGCTCTGGCTCTGTATTTCACAAGATATCACGAAGACGAAAAAGATACAGAAGAATTATTCAGAAAGAATGTCGCTTCCGTTGGCTACGAAAACACTATAGAAACCGCTTATCCATTTACCGATGTTTACGGCATCATCAAAGAGCATTTTGAAGCTGAATTACCCGGAGGCAAAACCGAAAAGAAGGTTGCCATAATCGGTTATGACGGCTGCCGTGCAGATATTCTTGCAGAAAAGCAGGACAACGGTGCAATAAAATATCTTATTGATAACGGTGCATCAATCAACCTTACCTATTGCGGCGGCGTGAATTATCCTGCAGAAAACACTCAGGCAACTTCAACTGCACCCGGCTGGTGTTCAATGCTTACAGGCGTATGGTCTGATGTTCACGGTATAAACTGGAATAGTGAAATAAAAGCAGTTGAACCCAAAATGCTTATGACAACACTCATTGAAGAGAATGTTATTGACAATGCCGCATTCATCACAAAGTGGAAGGGTCATTTTACAGATGAAGACTCAACCTATAAGGATGAAAAAGCATACTGCGAAGAAAACAATATTGATATTGATTTTAACCTTCGTAAAAATAAAACAGATATTCATACAGGAGCAATTGAAGAAGTTACAAGTGCAGATTGTGCAGATTTTGTGTTTATTATTTATGAAAACACCGATTCTGCAGGTCACGATTTCGGCTTTTCATTCAACAACTCAGTTTATAAAAATGCATTCAACAAAGAAGATAATTACGGTTACGAAGTAATTAAAGCTATTGAAGACAGAGAAACCTATGCTACAGAAGATTGGCTTATTATTGTAACTTCAGACCACGGTGGAATCGGTACAGGTCACGGTGGTCCGAGTATTCAGGAAAGAATGACCTTTGTAGTAATGAATAAAGAATGGGATTAAACAATGAATAAAACAAAATTCAACTATGATTATTCCAAAATATTGTGGATGAAAATGTTCCTTGCAAAGCCTGATTTTCCCAATAATACATCAGAGGTGCTCATAAACTTTGAACAGGCATTTGAAATTATTAAGGGCATTGACAATATCACACAAGGAATAAAGAAAATTATTTATCTTGTAGGCTGGCAGGGCTTTGGTCACGATGACTGCTATCCTGAAATGGATGTTATAAACCCATATCTTAAAAGAGATTGCGATACAACTGCCAAAGAAAGCCTTTTGTGGCTTGTTGAGGAAGCTAAAAAATGCAATACTGTCATAAGCTTCCACGGTAATGTGGCTGATGCATATAAGGAAAGTCCTACCCACGAGGAATTTGTAAAAGCAGGTGCAGTTCTAAGAAATGCTGATGGTACGCCTGCAGTTATAGAAATTTTCAATGATAGAGATGCATATAAAACTTCATATAAGCAATATTGGGAAAGCGGACTTTTTAAGAAAATCTTTGATGATTTCTGTGAAGCTGTTCCCGTAAAGGAAGCAGGAACGGTTCACCTTGATAATTTCTGTGTTGCGGAAAACTTTTTTCCGAGAACAGATGCAGAAGAACAGAACGAGGCAAGAAACAAGATGCTTGATTATGTTCAAAGCCTCGGTATTGATGTTACGAGTGAATATACATATCGTGAGCTCCCGTTGCGAGCAGATGCAGACGATCACCCTGTAAGAAAATATTATGGTCTGTATGAAAAGGATTTACCTGTAGGTAGTTGGAAGAATGCTCCCATACATACTCTCGGCAGAATTCCTGCAGTATGGTGGATGACAAATATTACAATTGATGATTGTATCAACATTCAGCCATCTGAATTCAGCGGTTATCTTAAAGATGCTGTTCTGAAAACAGTTTTCTACGGAACAATGCACGGTGAAGATATTTGGATGAATAACGGAAATGAAAAAGACGTATGGGTTCCTTTGTTTATTAAGGAATTCTGCACTCACCATATTCCGTATATTTATCTCAACCGCTATAAAAGATTGAGCTATAAGGAAGATGAAGGAAATTTTGTTGTAAGCTTTTCTGATGGTGTTGAAAGTGCGGGTAAAACTAAAACAATCACCAAAAACGGAGTAGTTCTCAAAAGCGGAAACGATGTTATTCTTCCTTTGACAGAGGATAATAAAATCTTTGTTGCCTATTCAGAAAACGGCAGAAAAGGTGAATGGAATATACCCGATGCTGAATTTGAAAAAGCAATTGTTTATAACATCACGGCAGACGGAAACGAGTATATCGGCGATGTTTTGGTTACGGATAAAAAAATATCGCTCAGCCTCAAAGCAGGTCAGGCTGCAGCGATTAAAGGAATATTCTGATGTAATCCGTTCTGAAGGTGAGGTTTAGGAATACAATGCTGAAAATCAAGAAAACCACAATAAAAATAGGTCTCGAAAAACCGCTGAAAATTCTTCATATGACAGATTCACATCTCCCGTTTTATTGTGACAGTGACTCTGAGAATATGATAAGACAGGGCAAAAAACGAAACGAGAAAAGAAGTGTACGAAATCTCAACAAGCTGATAAAGTACGGTGAAAAGAACTGCGATCTGATTGTTCATACCGGAGATCTTATCGACTATATATCAAAGCCTTGCGTTGAATTCGCAAAGGATTTTTTAAAGCGGGATAAGTTTCTTTTCGTTGCAGGCAATCACGAATATGCAAAATATGACGGCATAAAAGAGGATATGGCTTACCGTCTTAACAGTTTGGAAGAAATCGGCGGATATCCTGTTAATATATTCTTTAATTCTCATATCATCGGCGGTGTTAATTTTGTCGGAATAGACGACGCTTATCATCAGGTAGAATATGAACAGCTTGAAATGCTTAAAGAGGAAGTAAAGAAAGGTTATCCCATCATTCTTTTCGTGCATGCCCCTTTATACGAAAAAGAACTTTATAAGAAAAGTTATAAATTCTGGAACGGTGAAATATGCCTGCTTGGCTCCGATTCAGAAGTTCATCCAGAGGTCAAAGGCGATATAGCAGAGCCCACAGAAGCTTCAAAGGCATTTTACAAATATGTTACCAGTGAGCCTGTGATTAAGGCTGTGCTTGCAGGGCATCTGCATTTCGGTTTTGCGAGCAGGCTTCGCGGTGGTACGATGCAGTATGTAACAAACCGCGGTGACAGAGGAAACGCAAGAGAGATAACAATATTATAAAAAAGAAACAATCAGGCGCAACAATATATCTGTTGCGCCTGAAGTATATTCTGTTGTATATTTAGATATTTTCATCGAGTAAATCAATAATAATAGAATACCAAATAAGCTATATAAAAAAACAACTTAAAAACAGGAAATTAAATTATCAATTCATTTTCTTTCCAAATATAAATAAATGTCAGCTATCCAAGTGCTATACTTGGGTGGCTGATCTTTTTTGCGATTATATAAAGTATAAAGGGCAGATGATAATAAAGCGTTTACTGCCCACAGAAAGCCGTGTAACGAGAGTTGTGGTAAGAGTGGGGAAACTAATCGTAGAAGATGTGTCAGCCTTAAATTAGCCTTTCCTTTTCTCTTTGCTGATGTAAAAAACTTTACTGCATAAGTCAAAGAATAGGGAGCTGACCAAAATCAGCTCCCTATGTTATATTTTTTAGTTCGATAAATTGGAATTTGTTAATTACTTTGTGGGTTGCTCAGCACACCAGTCCTTGGTTTTGCAATATGGGCATACCAACAAATATTCGTTACCAGAATGCTCAGTAATCACTATCTTCGACCATTTGATGTTGAACTCTTTGGAACAATGCTTGCATTTGAAAGAATGCGATGCAATGCGTTTCGCTAATATCACAACGATTGCCACAGCAACGATAGGAATCAGTACAGCAAATAAATACTCCATATATTTACTTCCTCCGTCAAACGAGAATTTATCTGTCTATCGAACAAAAATCTTGAGATACTCTATCGCAATTCTATCGTGCTTCTTTGAGAACATATGCTTGCCTCCATCGATAAAGTGGAGCTTGACAGAGCCTTGCTCTCTTTCCCGATAAACGCTTTCCGCTTCCTCTGCATAATGATTTGCTACGATCTTATCCGCCGTACCGTGAACGATCAGCACGTCCCCCTCATAGCCCTTGATCTCTTCAAAAGAATTCATATTCACAACGTCTGCAATATAACAACGACCGAGCTTCATAGGGCCGCATTTGACGATTTCGGGAATGTTCTGCGGATCGAATTTCGCCCACATCATCTTGCCGGCTTTAGCATCATCGGGAATGCAAAGTGCCGGATAGAACAACACGAGCTTTCCGATTTCGTTTTTAAGCTTTGCCGCCGTAAGCGCAGAAACAAAACCACCTTGACTGCATCCCATCAAAAGTATGTTTGAAGAATCGGTATAATCAAGACCCTTGGCGTATTCGATGACGGCGCAAAGGTCGCTTACCTCGGTTAAAACGGACATATCGGTCGTCTTGCCGTCGCTTTTGCCCATCATAACGCAGCCACCACAGAAATCAAAGCAAAACGCAACATAACCCATCTCCGCAAGGAACTGCGCATAGTGCTTTACGGTCATTAAGTTTGCCATAAAACCATGGCTTACAATGGCAATCGGTAGATTCTCACCCTCGGGTCTGTATTCATATCCCCGAATGGTCAACCCATCACGCTGACAGGAAAACTTTGTTTTTGTTATGTTTTTCATATAGCAGCTCCTATCATATATGCAAATTCAAGTTTGTCGAGTTGATTATACCACAAATTGATAATTAAAACAATAAAAAAAACGATTGAAAACCATTGGTTTTCAATCGTTTTTGTCTAACTACTCCACCTATGATACAAAATAGGGGTAGGTTGCAAATCGTGTAAGAGGGTTGCAATTTGGTGCACGGGGTTGCAAACTCATTATTTCGCTACTCACAAAAGAAAAAGCAACAGTGAAAACTGTTGCTCTTATAGTTCACTTCAATTTTTCCATTCTTTTTTCATAATGGCACATTGATATGTATTTTCATATATTATGTTTTCGTTTTTATCATTTACAAGATTTAAAAATAATCTTTTTACCTTATTGTATACCAAAATCCGTAAGAGCTTTTTTATAACTTTCTCTCAACACTTGGTCATCGTAATTATGGTGTTTTACTTGATTCTCGATAAGATATGCAAGATATTCAACATTACTACTACTCAATCCCAATTTATTTGCGATGGGAGTAGCCTCCTTAATAAAAGTTTCCTTATTAAAACCTGAACTTATTTGAGACTTAAAAAGGTGTCCCATCATAAGCATTATCATTGCATCTACATATTTTTTCTCTTTTTTTAAGATTTTACATTGCAAGAATCGGATTTTGTGTGTTAAATCCATATGTGAAAGTAAAATGCTATTAAGATAGCTCCATGCCTTGTCATTTTGGTTATTCTTGATGTATAGTTCAGCTAAATACATTGTGTGAGATTGAGCGTTCTTTAATGGTGGTTTAGCCTCGATCATTGCGTATTCATAGGATGCAATTAATTTATTGATATCATTGTCAACTTTATATTGCTCCCGTGCCTTCCAAACAGATGATAGCAGTTTTTCCTGATGCTCCAAATCAGATTTAATTTTCTTGAATTCAGGGTTTATCCGTTCAACCAATTCTTCTGCTGTTAATGTTCTGTTAGCCTTACTTGCACATGTTGAGCAGCGACCATCTTTATCAATTTTCAAAAACAAACCACGTTTTCCACATACCGAACACTTAGTCATTTTTCAAACCTCCTGTGTGTTATTATGTAATTATATCATACAATAAATAAAATCACAACAATAATAAATTATATCGTACAAAATGTTATACACTACGTCAAACTATTGCAAAAGTCAAATTTTTTATATTCCGAATATTTCTTCGACGTTCTTTCCATAATACTTTGCAATAGCAAGTGCCGTAGTTACAGAAGGTTCGTTCGTGCCTTTTTCCAAACGAGCCAATGTGGTTACAGGAATTGCAAGGATTTCAGAAGCTCTTGCTCTTGATAAGTTTTCACAAGTGCGAAGGGTAACAAGCCGGTCACCGTATTTCTTTGAAACTTCATTTAATTCTTTTATGTAATTGTGTATTTCTGTTTCTTGTTCATCATCATATCCATATGTGCCTAATGCAAATTTTTCAGCAAACTCAATTTCTTCAGGAGTAGGATTGTGCATCGTTTTTGCTTTTTCTATTGCTTTAAAAACATTGTCTCTTCTCTGTGACATAGTATCACTCCTTTTTAATTTCTATAGTTATATTATATATTATTTGCGTCATAAAAACAATAAATGTGGGTAAAAACTTCGGCGCAACAGTCCGTTTATTGGGACTATAAACGCCATCATTATTGATGATTTTTGAAAAAAGAGCAAAAAAAGAAAGCCCTTAACTAAAAGGACTTTTCTTTGTATCTTTGGTGGAGTACTTATTGTATCAACCAAAAATAGTTAGGTGGTCGGAGTGAAGGGATTTGAACCCCCGACATCCTCACTACGTGCCTCTTGTGGTACCCAAAATTGCTTGCTCGTTTTCACTTCGCGCAATTTTGACCACTGCGCCTATGAACACTTCCTGAATCGTCCACAGGACGCGGTCGTGTTCATAGCCCAAAGCAAGCAAGCGTCTGCTTGTGTTCAGGATATTGGATAGTTAAAATCTATTCATTACAAAGAAAAACAAGCCAAAGCCCGAAGGCTTCGACTTGTTTTTGGTCGGAGTGAAGGGATTTGAACCCCCGACATCTTGCTCCCAAAGCAAGCGCGCTACCAACTGCGCTACACCCCGAAATGGTTAAATATCAGTTTCTAAAACCGTTGAAGTTATTGGCTTCAACGGTTTTGGTGCCGGTGACCGGGGTCGAACCGGTACGGTATCGCTACCACTGGATTTTGAGTCCAGCACGTCTGCCAATTCCATCACACCGGCAAATGTCACTAACACATTATATTATAAAGTTTTCAAAAAATCAATAATATTTTTCATAAAAATTATAATATAAAAACATTTTGTTTTTTGGCGACTGTTGTTATTCTTTTAAGTAGCTTTTATATATAAAAACAAATAAAAAACCAAGTCACTCGACTTGGTTTTTTGTGGTGACCCGGACGAGAATCGAACTCGTGTTACCGCCGTGAAAGGGCGGTGTCTTAACCGCTTGACCACCGGGCCGTATATGAGGGGCTCGAAAGCCCTTTTATAAAACCACCTTAGTAGGTAGGTGTGTTGATTTGGTAGCGGCAGTGGGATTCGAACCTACGACCAATCGGGTATGAACCGAGTACTCTAGCCAGCTGAGCTATACCGCCATATATGTGAACAACATACATACCTACGTAGGCGAATTGCTCTCTTTTCGAAAGCCTGTTAATTATAATATGCAAAGAAAGGTTTGTCAATACTTTTTTTTAAAAAATTTAAAATATTTTTAAATATATATATAATTATAGTTTGGCAATTTTTATAATTAATCTAAAAAAAGTATTGACAAGTTGTTGTTTTGTATGTATAATACTTTTTGCATTTGCGGATGTAGCTCATCTGGTAGAGCGCCACCTTGCCAAGGTGGAGGTAGCGAGTTCGAGCCTCGTCATCCGCTCCAAATTTTGCGCCGGTAGCTCAGTTGGATAGAGTGACTGGCTACGAACCAGTAGGTCAGGGGTTCGAGTCCCTTCCGGCGCGCCAAAGTAAAGTAACTGCTTCGGTAGTTGCTTTATTTTTTTTGTGCTGAAAAAACAAAGGGGACTCGAATCCCCACTCGCCGAAGGCGAACAGAATCGGGTCAGCGATATATCATTGAAAGCAAAGTAGGTTTATGATATAATATTAGTGGAAGAAGGTGTATTTATGTCTGAAAACAAATTGTTTGACTTATCTTTTGAATTTTCAGTTGCAATCGTGAATCTTGTTGATGGCGTAACTGCACCCAAAAATTCTTATATGACCGATCAGCTTGCAAGAGCCGGTACATCATTAGGAGCCAATATTCGCGAAGCCCAATACGCACAGAGCAAGAAAGATTTTGTTGCAAAGTTAGAATCGCATTGAAAGAATCTAACGAAACCAGCTATTGGCTGAAACTGATGTACGAAACCAAAAGAATTGATGTTGTAATATATCAATACACAGAGAAGTTATGTAGCAATATTCGTAGATTGTTGATCGCTTCTTGTAAAACCGCAAAGGAGAACATAAAATGAAAAATGTTAAGGTTAAAGATGTTTTTCATAAAGATGGATTTGTGCACTTGAAGTTAGATGATAATGCAAATTATGAAATGATATATCGAGCAGCTAAAGGTGTATATTGGGATAAACAAACATTAACGCTTTTTTATAAAGGCAAAGTGTCGCAACAAGAGGCAGTTAAACATATTTCTGAAGCGTTAAAACAAGAATATTGCATAACCCTTGTTTTTGAGTAATTTGCACGACTTCAAAAGGTATGTGCAATACAAAATATTTTATAATACATAAAAACAGATGTTTTCAAATTTACTGAAAACATCTGTTTTTGTAGTTTTATTCAACCTGTCCTATAACGTGCAAGCCTTTGAGGATGAATTTTAATACCATTTTGATACTGCTTAATATTTCGCTTACAGATAAAGTGAAGTTAGCTTTAATATTTTCTGATGTATTGGTGTTGCCGTAGCCATCGATAGCGCCGTTGTTATCATCAACCTCATCGTCATTTGCAAATGACTGAAGAAGGGGAGAAAGGAGAGCCAATAAGAAATATTCACCGGGGGAAATAGGACCGTAGCCGATGCCGAAGAGATAATTTTCAACGATTACATATTTCTCTGTTCCCGTTGTTGCGGCAACAATTGCGGTTGCGGCTTGGGTTAGAGTCATATCGTCAACCATTGCAAGCTCTGTTTTGAGAATGATTGAAACAAGGCGCATAAGAATTGTAACATCTCTGCCACTCAACGGGTAATTCTCGCAACCTGCATAGTGGGCGGAAACAAGCTCTGTTGCAACGTCCCAACCGTCTGTATAGTCGCTGTCGGGGATTTCAATTCCGTATTTTCTGCCAAGCTCCTGAGCACTGCCTTTTCCGTAGAGGGGCATATTGAGAACATCGTTGAGTCCGTCAACTGCGTCTCTCACAAGGTCATAATAAATAGCATCGGGCTCGATACCCAACTGCTCATCCTGAAAGCCTCTTTCAAGTCTCCATTCGACACCGTTTTTAAGGAAGTTTTTAGCGAATGCATTAAGACCGTTATTCATAGCATCAATCTGGTCAGGGGTATAATCCGGAATCATTTCCCAAAGCACGTCTGTATCAATTTTGTCAACGGTTTTTGCTTCATAAGTTATTGAAGCTTCGCGCATTTCAATGTATCTGTATTGGAGAGGGTACATTGTAAGCGAGGTAGTTGCAAAATCGGAAATAGTGTTACCGGTTGTTGAGGTGTAGGTGGTAGCATCGCTACAATGCTCGTGTCCTGAAAAAACCAGCTTAATGCCTGCATTTGCCCAACGTTCAGCGGTGAAGGTATGATTTCTGATAATGAAATCATGGCTCAAAACTCTCTGCATAGGTAAATGATCAAGAAGGTTGTGATGCATCATAAGAATGGGATATTTGCCATCCTTATAGGCCTGTGATGCCTGGTCAATAACCCACTGGACCTTATGTTCATTCATACCGTCTTCGGTAGACTTTGAAGGGTCGTTACTGTCGAGCGCGATAAGGCGGTATTTTTCACCTAAATCTGCTGTATATGAAGCATAGGGCAAATCTCTTGTAAGAGCTTTGTCGTATCCGAAATCTGCATAAATTTCCATAAATCTTGCAAGGTCGGTGTCATCATCCTCAGAAGGATTGCAAACATCGTGGTTTCCGGGAATAACATAAACAGATTTGCCGGTCTTTGATTCAAAAGCCTTGAGCTTTTCTGCAACTGCCATATGCTCTGTGTAATCACTTTTGCCGTTATCGGCAAGGTCGCCTGCGATGAGAACAAACTCAATGTTGTCATCCTCTGCACATTGATTTAAAAACTCATCAATGATAAGACCGCTTTCATTTTCCATTGCAGCACGGCGGTTAGCGTAGCCGTAAATCGGATCCTCTGAAAACCACTCAAGCTCTTCATCAGGAAAATTGAAATGCAAGTCAGAAGCAACTGCATAAGAAATATCGGGACCGTCCTCTTCAGTCGCGCTTGCGCTTACTGCGCAAAGGGAAAATACAAGAGACAAAGTCAGGAGAATTGCAATAAATTTTTTCATAAAATTCCCACCTATAATTTATATATAGTAAAATATTAACATTATATGAATAAGATGTCAAATGAAATTTCAAAAAATAATTGATTTTCATTATATTGATATTAGCAAAACCTACTACCAAACACACAAAAATTGATTATTTTTGTGTTATATGCACAAAAGTTATTGACACTCAACTGACAATGTGATATTATTTAGAAGAAAGGAGAACGGTTTAAATCTTTGGATTTAATCGGTTCTCCGTTTTTAGTTCTCTCAGAAAGGGTGTTATTATGAATATTACTATCGTTGGTCGTAAATGTAACCCTCGGGAAGATTTCCGCGCGCGTGCAGAAAAGCGCCTTTCAAAAGTCGAAAAGCTCTTCGGCGAAGAGGCAAACGCCAAAATAACGGCAACAGTTGAGAAAACCTGTCATATTGTTGAGATTACCGTTACAAAAGGCGGTATGATTTTCAGAGCGGAAGAACGTGCAGACAATATGGCGGATGCCCTTGACGAGTGTGTTGATTCCCTTATAAGGCAAATAAGAAAAAACAAAACCCGTCTTGATAAAAAGCTTCATTCTGCAGTTCTTGATGATTTTATGATTGAGGTGGAAGAGGAAACGGATTTTGATGTTATAAGAGAGAAAAGCATTGCACTTAAACCACAGAGCGTTGAAGAAGCAATTCTTCAAATGAATCTTTTAGGTCATCAGTTCTATATGTTCCTTAATGCAGATACGGACCAAATAAATGTGGTTTATAAAAGAAATGAAAACGGCTATGGATTAATTTCTCCCGAAGCTGAGTAAAAAAATATATAACACCCCACCGATAAAATCACGGTTTTATCGGTGGGGTGTTAATTTTGAACAAAAATTTCAAGTTTTTTTTGTTATTTTCGTTTTTCTGATTATTGTATTTAGAGTAAAAATAATATAATATTTAAAAGTGGTAAAAGAATATAATGAAAAGATTTAAGAAATGGTTGATTATGGCGATTCGCGCCGAAAGGAAAATCAATAATGGAAAATTTACGAAACAAGAAAGGTTTCATTTGTGATATGGACGGTGTCATATATCACGGAAATCAGATTCTCCCCGGGGTTAAGGAATTTGTTGAATGGCTTTACAGAGAAAATAAGCAGTTCCTTTTCTTAACTAACAACAGCGGTAAAACCCCTATGGAGCTTTCACAGAAGCTTAAAAATATGGGTTTAGATGTTGATGAAAGTCATTTTTATACAAGCGCACTTGCAACCGCAAAGTTTTTGAGTAAGCAGTCACCTAATTGCAAGGTTTATGTTATAGGTGAGCCCGGACTTTACAGCGCACTTTATAACGAGGGCATCACAATAAGCGAAACTGACCCGGACTATGTTGTAGTCGGTGAGGTTTTTAACTATAACTACGAATCTGTTTGCAAGGCGGTTAACCTTGTGAGAAACGGCGCAAAGCTCATCGGCACAAATTCCGATGTAACAGGTCCCACCGATAACGGCAATATTATTCCTGCCTGCCGTGCGCTTATTTCACCAATTGAAATGGCAACGGGTAAAGAGGCATATTTTGTGGGTAAACCCAATCCCTTGATGATGAGAACGGGTCTTAATATGTTGGGTGTTCACTCTAATGAGGCGGTTATGATAGGCGACAGAATGGATACTGATATCGTTGTCGGTATTGAAGGCGGTCTTGATACGGTTCTTGTGCTTTCGGGAGTTACTTCAAAAGAAGATATTGATCACTACGCTTACCGTCCGAGACTTGTTTTAAGCGGTGTAGGGGAAATACCCGATTAAATAATTTATAATTTATTTTTATAAAGGAGTTTTTACAATGAGCAGAGTTTATAATTTTTCTGCAGGTCCCTCCATGCTTCCCGAGGAAGTGTTAAAAAAGGCATCCGAACAGATGCTTGATTACGAAGGTTGCGGTCAGTCCGTAGCTGAAATGTCTCACCGTTCAAAAGAATTTGAGACAATCATTAAAGATGCAGAAGCACTTCTTCGCGAGCTTATGAACATCCCTGATAACTACAAGGTTCTTTTCCTTCAGGGCGGTGCTTCAACACAGTTTGCCGCAATTCCTATGAACTTTATGAACGGTTCAGGCAAAGCCGATTTCATTATCACAGGTCAGTGGGCTAAGAAGGCATATGCAGAAGCACAGAAATACGGTGACTGTAAAGCAGTTGCATCCTCCGCAGATAAAACCTTCTCTTACATTCCCAAAACAACAAAGGACGATTTCCGTCAGGATGCAGACTATGCATACATTTGTCTTAACAACACAATTTACGGCACAGTTTACAAGGAAATCCCCGATACAGGCGACGTAACACTTATTGCCGATATTTCAAGCTGCTTCCTTTCAGAGCCTCTTGATGTCAGCAAATTCGGTATGGTTTACGGCGGTGCACAGAAAAACGTAGCTCCCGCAGGTCTTACAATCGCAATCATCCGTGAGGATTTGCTGGGTAACGCTCGTGATTACTGCCCCACAATGCTTGATTACAAGGTTCACGCTGACAACGGCTCTCTTTATAACACACCCCCTTGCTACACAATTTATATCTGTAAATTGGTTCTTGAATGGATTAAATCTCTCGGCGGTCTTGAAGCAATGGCAGAAAGAAACCGCAAGAAAGCAGAAATTCTTTACAATTTCCTTGATAACAGTAAAATGTTCAAGGGTACTGTTGTTCCCGAAGACCGTTCACTTATGAACGTTCCTTTTGTTACAGACAGCGAGGAGCTTAATGCAAAATTCATTAAGGAAGCAAAGGAAGCAGGCTTTGTTAACCTTAAAGGTCACAGAACTGTTGGCGGTATGAGAGCTTCCATTTACAACGCTATGCCCATCGAAGGTGTTGAAAAGCTTGTTGAATTTATGACAAAATTTGAAAAAGAAAATTCCTGAGAGGTGATTTAAATGTACGATATTCTTACATTAAACAAAATTTCTCAAATCGGTCTTAAAGAGCTTGACAGTAAATATGCAATTTCCGACTGCTGCGAAAATCCCGACGGTATTATTGTTCGTTCCGCAGCAATGCACGATTTCGCTTTCAGCGAAAAAACTGTTGCAGTAGCTCGTGCAGGTGCAGGTGTAAACAACATTCCCGTTGAGGAATGCACAAAAAAAGGTATTGTAGTTTTCAATACTCCCGGTGCTAATGCTAATGCAGTTAAAGAGCTTGTTGTTGCAGGTCTTATGCTTACTTCACGCAGAGTTGCTGCCGCTTATGATTGGTGCAAAACTCTTAAAGGCGAGGGTGAAAATGTAGGTAAGCTGGTTGAAAAAGGTAAATCACAGTTTGCAGGCCCCGAAATTCTCGGTAAAACCCTCGGTGTTGTGGGTCTCGGTGCTATCGGAAGACTTGTTGCGGTTGCCGCAAATAACCTTGGTATGAAGATTGTGGGCTATGACCCCTATTTCAATGAAGCGCTCAAGGGTGAGCTTCCTGCAGATACAGAATATGTTGATTCTCTTGATGCAATTTATGAAAAGGCAGATTACATAACTCTTCATCTTCCTTGCACAAAGGATACAAAGGGTATGATTAACGCTGATACAATCGCCAAAATGAAAGATAGTGTGAGAATCCTTAACTTTGCCCGCGGTGAGCTTGTTGTTGGTGCTGATATGGCAGAGGCAGTTAAGTCAGGCAAGGTTGCAGCTTATGTAACTGACTTCCCGTCAGACGAGGTTATCGGTGTTGAAAATGTTACTGCTCTTCCTCACTTGGGTGCATCAACTCCCGAAAGTGAAGAAAACTGCGCATATATGGCGGCAGTTGAAATCAGAGAATACATTGAAAAGGGCAATATCAAAAATTCTGTAAACTTCCCCAATGTTGAGTTAAGTGAAGATGGCGAAAGAGTTGGTGTTATTCACCATAACGCACTCAACGTTATGAACGATGTTCTCGGTGCATTTATGAGTAACGGTGTTGAAACAAAAGGTTTTAATTCAAAAGCAAAAGGCGATTATGCTTATACACTCGTTGTTGCAGACTCAATCCCCGATGCAGTTGTTAAAGCACTTGAAGCTAATGAAGATGTGATTAAGGTTAGAAAAATATAACATAACCAATAAGAAAAGCCATCCGAAAAAATGCACAAGTCCAGTAAAAACGGACAATAGAAAAAAGAGACCTCCTATGGTAGAATTAAAGAAACTACCATAGGAGGAATTTTTATGCCCAGAAAATACAGATATATAAAAGAGTATGAGCAAGAGATTGTAGAATTGAAA
>JAZOAO010000036.1:0-7510 GCA_045595505.1 Acutalibacteraceae bacterium
TATGCTACAAACAAACTTCGCCACTCGACGTACCTTTGTACGCCTTCGGGCAAGGCAAAACAAGTCTGAAGCCTTATTTTGCCTCAGTTTGTTCGTTCTGCATCTTTTTTTCCTATCCCCAACAAGGGGCTGTAAAAAAACGTATCGTTTTTTTACAGCTCCTTGCTTTTCTGTTAATCTTTCCATTTGTTATAAAGCTCACGAATCTGCGAGGTGAGCCGTGCATTATCTTTGTTCGGCTTGCCTTTGCGACCTTTTACAAGTGTCAGCAATTTTTCTGCTTCAGTAACAAGCTCATTGTAGATTACATCGGCACGGGTATTACCCTTGAAGGCACGAATGCGGTCAATTGTTTTTCCTGCGGTGTAAATTGTCATTTTTCCTGTTGCAAGATTATATTCGGTGCCGCTATATGGAGCCACTGCGCGATATCCCTTTTTGCAAAGCAGATCTTTAAAATCCTCGCACGCATTTTCATCTCCGTGATTTACAAAAACAACTTCGGGCTTTTGGTTATAGCCTTCCAGCCAAGCGATGAGTCCTGCTTGATCTGCGTGGCCACTGGTGCCGTGTAAAGAGCAGATTTCGGCATTTACCGTAATTTCTTCGCCAAACAGGTTTACGCTTTTTTCACCGTTAAGTAATTTTCTTCCGAGAGAGCCCTCTGCCTGATATCCCACAAAAAGAATGATATTATTATCTTTCCAAAGATTGTGCTTCAGGTGATGGCGGATACGACCGGCTTCACACATTCCGCTTGCAGAAATGATTACCTTCGGCTCATTATCGGAATTGATTTGCTTGGATTCCTCCGAGGTCATTGACATACGGATATCGTCAAACCAAATGGGGTTAATTCCTTGCTTTATAAGCGCCAGAGTTTCCTCATCAAAGCAGATGGAATTGCATTGCATAAATATAGCAGTTGCTTCTGCAGCAAGGGGACTGTCAACATAAACCGGAAAATTTTCGTGCCCCTTCACAAGTCCGTTTTGTTTGATTTCACGGATGGCGAACAGCATCTCCTGTGTGCGCCCGACTGCGAAAGACGGAATCACAACATTGCCACCACGGTCCAAAGCCTTTTGAATATAGCCGGCAAGCTCCGACACAACATTGCTTCTGTCACTGTCGTGCAAACGATTGCCGTAGGTGGATTCAATAACCAAGTAATCCGTTTCATCCACCTGTTGCGGATCGCGGATGATACGCTGATTAGTGTTTCCCACATCGCCACTGAAAACAATTTTCTTTTTAACATCACCCTCCGTCAGCCAAAGCTCTATACAGGCAGAACCGAGAAGATGCCCGATATCCGTAAAGCGAACCTCAATTCCTTCAGCAGGATATATAATTTCGCCGTAAGTACATCTGCGGAACTGAGAAATGGCTCCGAGAGCATCCTGCATATTATACACAGGCTCAATTGCATCAAGTCCGGCACGTTCAGCCTTGCGAGAACGCCATTTTGCTTCGGCTTCCTGAATGTGCGCAGAATCGCGCAGCATAATGTTGCATAGGTCACAGGTTACGTCGGTAGCGTAAATTTTGCCCTTGAAGCCGTCCTTGTATAGCTTGGGCAACATACCTGAATGGTCAATATGCGCATGAGTCAGAAAAACCGCATCAATCTGATTTGCGGGTATTGGTAAAGAGATATTCTGGAAAACATCCTTACCTTGCTCCATACCGCAATCAACCAAATAGTATTTATTGTTAATCTCCAAAAGCGTGCAGCTTCCTGTTACCTCGTGGGTTGCTCCAATAAACTGTATTTTCATTTACAACACCTCCTGTATTTCTATTATATCATAAATATAAAATGTAAACAACAACTCAAGTTCAACCCAACCTCAACGATTGTTGAAAATTTGATGAAGAACAGTTGGAATTATGATATCAGAATCAGTATATTATGGTTGATTAGATAAAATGATTATGTTACAATGAATTTATAAATCCAAAGCATTTTACAGAGAAATTTAGGTGGTGTAAGCTTGTGAATAAAGAACGAAGCAAAATAATTATTGAAAGTGTTATTACAACTGTCCTTATGGGGCTGCTGGTTTATTCGTCTTATTCCCTTTGGTACATATTTGAAGGAGCGCAAAGCGGTGGCGATGTGCATCTGTATACAATTCTTTCGGGCTCTGCATTAGGTTGGTTTTTACTTCTTTTTGTTCAGGCTCTGTTGAAAAATACAGGTTGGGTTAAAAAGCTTATTGCCTTTCTTTTGGGAAATGCTTTCTTTCAAGGGGTGTTCTGGGGCATCAACGCAAGCATCAATAAAGATTGCCTTTTAAATGACCGAGTGGTTATTAAAGCATTCACTATTGCTTTTTCTTTATCTGCAATTCTTCTTTCAGTAACCTTCATTTTAAGAGCAAAGAAGAAATACGCCATATTAAATGTTGTTCTTGCAATAGTTTATTTCATAATTTCCTGTGGTGGTGTTATTATTTTAAACAAAGAAAATATTAAAGCTCTTAATTATAAACAAAACATTAAATTCGATACTATCGCAGCCGATGAAATGAATATAACCGAAGAAGAAAAAGAGCTTTGTTCTCAATGGTACAAAGATAATTTCTTTGATGCCCGAGGCAAAATGCCTTTTACATTCAAGGTTGATGGCGAGATATTCAATCCTACCGATTGGGAGCAGCATATTACGGAAGCTCCCGAAGCTGCACCGGCTTATCAGGGCGGAAAAACTGATTATTTAGTTTTAAAAAACAAGAATAACGGGCTCCAGGTAACAGTTGAAGCGACTATTTTCCAAGAAAATGCTACTTGCCAATGGACCGTTTATATTAAAAATGCAGATGAAAAAAATTCGGGAGTTATCAGCGATTTTTATGCTCTGGACTTTGCTTTTCCGACAGGTAAGGCAGACCTTTATTATTCAATGGGTAGCGATACTGCTGCAAGCGATTTTTCGCTCATAAAAAAGAATTTGTCCTTTATTGAAAGAAATTTCTCGGGTACCGACGGTAAGCCCACTGAGGCTTTCCTCCCATATTTCAATATTCACGGTGAAAGCTTTGGTATGATTCTCGGTATCGGTTGGACAGGACAATGGGCATCAGGTATTTCAGGTTCTGAAGGCGAAACCAATATAACTGTTAAGCAAGAGAATTTCAACGCTTACCTTCTTCCGGGTGAAGAGGTTCGTTCACCCCTTGTTTCTGTCAGCTTTTATAAAAACGACAATGCTCTTAAAGGCTTCAATCTTTTCAGAAAATGGGTTATGGATTCTGTTTACCCCGAAAATGTGACACAGAGCTCTTATACTGTTATGGAAGTGGCAGGCCCTATGTCCACGAGGACCTCCGACGAAATTATTAACATTCTCGACAATGAAATTGCTGAATACTTATATGATGAGATTGATGCTTTCTGGATGGATGCAGGCTGGTACAGCTATAACGAGGGCTGGTACGATGGTGTTGGCAACTGGACAGTTGACACATCAAGATATGACAACGGTATTATAGAGCTTTCTGACTATGCTAAGAAAAAAGGTCTTCGTCACACTCTTTGGTATGAACCGGAAAGAATTTACCCCGGCACAAATTTCCATAGTGTTGGTTCGGAAAATTCGCAGTGGTTAATCACTGTTGACGGGGAAGAAAACATTATGTGGAACCTTGCAAACGAGGAAGCTTTCAAGTACTATTGTGATTACCTTTTAAATTCTATGAAGGAAAATGGTGTTACCATTTATCGTCAGGATTTTAACTTCCCACCACTTAAATATTGGCAACAGGCTGATACGGAATATTACGGCGGAAGAACAGGTATTTGCGAAAATCACTATGTAACAAATCTTTACAGATACCTGGATTATCTTACAGAAAATATTGACGGGCTTATTATAGATAACTGCGCTTCAGGTGGTAAAAGGCTTGACCTTGAAATGACTTATCGCAGTATTGCTTTCTGGAGAAGTGACTACAACTGCTCATATCATCCCGACCTTTTTGATGCAACTCAATCACAGACATACGGCATTTCCTTCTGGCTTCCCGTAACAGGTGCAAACCTTTATATGATTGATGAATATTCCGCAAGGTCGGCTATTATGCCCTTGATGCTTATGGATTTCTATTCACATCAGAACCCTGAATTCGGACTTTACAAGGAACAAAGAGCATTGATGGGTGGAAATTATTATCCCATTGATTTCGGCAGCTTTGATAATGACCAAATGCACGCTATGGAATTTATAAACCAAGATGCAACAGAAGGTGCTGTGTTGATTTACAAGAGAGCGAATGTTAAGGATACTGAATATACCGTCAGGTTCAATGGTCTTAAAACAGGACTTGATTATAAAGTCTATGACATTGACAATCCCGAAAATGTCTATACTGAAAAAGGCATTAAGCTTATGAACTATGGCTTGAACATTTCTCTTCCCGAGGGTCAGAAAGCAATAATTCTTATGTTCAGCGCTGAATAAAGCCGAAAAACTTCATTTTAAAATAAAACTCCGACAAAATAAAACTCCGACAGTGCACTTTAGTGTGTTGATTGATGTTTTTTGGTAAATTTTTGCATTTGTATTTCCGGTAGATTTTGTTCATTTAAATATTGAATTTTTATTTGCTATATGGTAAAATACTATGATAAGACTGGTTTTAAGAGATGGTATTAAAATGAAAAAACATATTGCTAATATAGTAACCGCAAGCAGAATTGTGGGCGCGGTAGTTCTGTTTATGTGCAAGGATATTTCAAAGCTTTTTTTAATTGTGTATGTTCTTTGCGGTTTTACGGATTTGATTGACGGGCCTATTGCCAGAAAAACGGGCAGTACAAGCACACTGGGCGCGACCCTTGATACAATAGGTGATGTGGCTACTTATTTGGCATTAACAAAAATACTTGCAAGAAACAAGCTTGTGCCTAATTGGATTTTAATTTGGATTATAAGCGCGGGCGTGCTTTTTGGTTGCTGTGCATTTGTTTCAAAGCACAGGTTTAAAAAGTTTTATCTGCCACATACTTATGTAGGAAAATTATTTGGCGGTTCAGTTTTCGTTTTGCCTGTGGCAATGCAATTTATGCCGGGAGAAATATGGATGGCTGTTATTTGCAGTATAGCGAGCATTCATGTAATTGAATTGTTTATTATACAAAGTAAAATAGAAACTGCAAAGGATTTTGTTCCGTCTGTGTTTAGTATAAGAAATAAAAATGTTTAAAAAGTTAATTCCCAACCACCGCAATTGGTGATTGGGAATTCCTTTTTTATTTATCAGCAAAACTTTGCTTTTGCCTCTTCAATCATTTCGAATACTTTTTTTGCGAGCGGTTTGCTTTCCTCTTTAAGCTGTGCAAGGGGCTTTCTTGCATCGCCTATATCAATACCCTGAAGACGAAGAACTTCTTTTGCTGCTGCATACATATTACATTTGCAGGCGCACATTGCATAAATGATTTCATTTATTGCATACTGAATTTCTCTTGCTTCGTCGAGCCTGCCCGCTTTAATAAGCTCGTCACATTTAAGGAAAAGCTCGGGCATTACGCCGTATGTGCCACCGATACCGCCTTCGGCACCGATAGCGCGACCTGCAACGAACTGCTCATCGGGACCATTGAAAACAACAATATCATTACCACCTTCAGCTTTGAACATCTGAATGTCCTGAGTGGGCATTGAAGAGTTTTTAACACCGATAACATTTGGATTTTTAAGCATTTCCTTGAAAAGAGGCATCGTAAGGGAAACCCCTGCAAGCTGGGGAATGTTATAGATAACAAAATCTGTGTTGGGAGCGGCGGAGGAAATATCGTTCCAATACTGCGCAATTGATTCTTCAGGGAGCTTGAAATAAATAGGGGGGATTGAAGCGATTGCATCAACACCCAAACTTTCTGCGTGAGCGGCAAGCTCCATTGAATCTGTAGTGTTGTTACAAGCAACGTGAGCAATAATTGTCATTTTGCCCTTTGCAACTTCCATAACGGATTCGAGAATAAGTTTTCTTTCCTCTTTACTCTGGTAAATACATTCGCCCGAGGAACCGCAAACATAAAGGCCTTTAACGCCTTTATCAAGAAGGAATTTTGTGAATGCTTTTGTTCTTTCGGGGGAAACGTTTCCCTCATCATCGTAGCAAGCATAAAAAGCGGGGATTATACCGTGATATTTTGTAAGTTCTTTCATAATTTTGGCATCCTTTCGACTGATATATTTGACGGTACGGTCAAGACCGTATCCTACATATTACTACAAAATATTATCACAAAATTTATTGCTTGTCTATCTTTAAAAATGTTTTTTTGTATGATATATTAATTGTATCAACTATTTTGGAGTGAAAAGGAATGGTTAAAAGATTTAGTTTGCTTTTTTTATCAGTTGTTCTCGTGGTAATAGCTTTTGTTGCTTGCGGTAATGGAACGAATAATGAAGAAATTAAACCTGTTGACGATTTTAAAGTTGTAGCATACATACGCGGTGATTATGTTCAGACGGAAGATAGTCTGAACAGTGAGGATTTTGATATTATTACAGATGTTATTCTTTTTGAATGTGCGTCGTTTAACAGTGACGGTCAGGTAATATGCGAAAAAGAAAAACTCAATACCGCTTTAAAAAATATACACAAAGTCATTGGCGAAAGGGATGTGAGAATCACCCTTAATCTTTTAGGACCGAGAGGTACTTCGGAATCTCAGGTCTGGGAAGAGCAGATGGAAGCTCAGAGCCTTGAACACAACAAGGCTTTTAAAAGCGGTGTTTTAGAGAAAAATATTGTTGCAGTTCTCAGGGAATATGACTTTGACGGCGTTCATTTTGACTATGAATACCCTCTTTCAAAAAAGGCTTGGCGTAATTACAATAAATTCCTTGTTTCATTAGATAAAGAACTTGGGGATTATACTTTAGGTGTTGCAGGGGTTGACTGGAATATCGGATTTACTAAAAAGGCAGAAAATGCAATAGACTCATTTGAACTTATGGCTTACGATTTTGTTGATGAAAACGGTAAACACGCCACCTATGAAGATACTGTTAAAATTCTGGAGGAAACAGATTTTGGCGGAATAGACAGAGATAAAATAAATGTTGGTTTGCCCTTTTATTCAAGACCAACGGATATGGATGCATATTGGTACGGCTACAACGGTTACTATAAGGAAATTGACGAGGATGGTTGGTACCATTGCTCTGAAACCAATAAGGATTTCTGGTTCAATACTCCCGAGGTTGTAGAAAAGAAAACGGATTATGCCGTGAATAATGGCTATGGCGGTGTAATGGTATGGCATTATAACTGTGATTTGCCGTCAACAGAGGATGGTTCTCTTTTCAGAGCAATAGGAGATGCAGTTAAATAAATTAAAAAATTATAAAAGGGGATGTAAAAAAAGCGCAGACCGCATAAAACAATATAAATCAAGGGGTTCAATAGGTTAATTTTTCCTGTAGAACCCCATAAATTTATCCAAAAATACAAAAAGTTGAAAAAACAATGTTTTATGCTACAAACAA
>JAZOAO010000037.1:0-8233 GCA_045595505.1 Acutalibacteraceae bacterium
AGAACGCTAGCCTGTCACGCTAGAGGTCGACGGTTCGAGCCCGTTCCGGGTCGCCACTTTTATTTGCCTCTGTAGCTCAGTTGGTAGAGCAGAGGACTGAAAATCCTCGTGTCGTTGGTTCGATTCCGACCGGAGGCACCACGGATGAGTCGTCCTCACGGCTCATTCATTTTTTATGCGGATGTAGCTCATCTGGTAGAGCGCCACCTTGCCAAGGTGGAGGTAGCGAGTTCGAGCCTCGTCATCCGCTCCATTTTTAATATGGCGACATAGCCAAGTGGTAAGGCGTGGGTCTGCAACACCCTGATCACCAGTTCAAATCTGGTTGTCGCCTCCAAAAAATTCCAAGTCTTCGGACTTGGAATTTTTTTATCCAAGCCGACAGGCTTGGTATATCATCACGCGTTAGCGTGTATATCATCGCCGTAGGCGTATATTATCACACGAAGTGTGCATAACTGTCGGCTTGATGATATACAAAACTGCGTTTTGATGATATACAAAACTGCGTTTTGATGATATGCAATTCCTTGCGGAATTGATGATATACAAGGCTTCGCCTTGATTGTGTGCCTTCGGCACAACGAAGTTGCCCTATGGGCAAACGGATTGACTTTTTAGATTTGTTGTTATACAATAAATTTGAGGTGATTGTTGTGACGAAGAAAGAATTTTATAGCAACTGGTTTGTTAATTTTGCATCGGATATTCCTAAAAAAGATATCGATAAATATGTTGTTTCTACAGGTAATTATATATGGCATATTTTCTCTTGGGGTTTGTTAGATGAAAGTAGCTTTCTCGTCGGTGATGAGGCTCGAAAGGCATATAATAAAATCGATAAATCAGATGCTTATTATATAGAGTGGTTCAATGATGATTGTTCCAAAAAGCTTCCGCAAAACTTTTATACAGCAGAAGCTCTTGATGATTTGATTGAGGTTTATGTTACAGGTAAGAATTTCAAATGGGCATATATTAAAACTCATGAAAATGATTTGTGCGGGCCATATTTTATCAAAAAGAAAGAAAGTTTTTAAGTGGTTTTGTGTGGTTTAGAATTGGGAAGTAAGGCCAAAAAATCCAAGTCTACGGACTTGGATTTTTCATTTGTGTCCGCAAGGACACAACTCCGTTTATCTGCTTCAGCGGATAACTTCATTTGAGAGTAGCTCAACTTCATTATGCTTGCGGACACAAAACGAAGTTGCCTTACGGCAAATGAAGTGCTTACGCAATGAAATGTGCCTGACGGCACAATGATGTTGCCCTTCGGGCAAACGGATTTTAACCGCACCCGATTGTAATTTTAGATTATGTGTGGTATAATTTTTTTATAAAAATCTGATAAAATAGGTGTGGTTTATGAAATACAAAAAGCAAAGAGGGCAGCATAGAAAATTTAAAGCGTTATGTAATAATATAAATAATATATGTTATTTTCAAAATGTCGACTGTCCATATGAACATTTTCATGTTCCTAGTGATCCTTTTATTTCATCTCCCAAAACGAGTGGAAGAATAAAAACTGCATTCTGTAAAGCTTGGCTTGCTAAAACAGTTGAAATTATTGAACATAAACCCTGTGATCTTCCTTTTTGTAAAGTTGTTGCGGTTATTGATGAGAGGAATCTTTGGAATTCGCAAATTATTATCTTTTATGATGAAAACTACTATGATTCTTTTTGGCAAAGAGATTCGGCGGAACAAACTTGGACTCCAGTTGTCAAGCATGACATGTCATTTATCAAAGAGCGACATATTGAATCAAATCTTAAAGAAAAAGGTTATTATGAAACCATTACTGATTTCGATTTCACGCATAAAACAGTATTATGGTTTTATGGAGAAGTTAACTAAACTTGTAAATACCAATGTGTTGACATATGGTTCTAAAATGAGACGTACTGCCAAAAAAATTCGACAAGTTTCGACTTGTCGAATTTTTTTATCCATTGCGAAAACAATGACATATCGACAACTCCAAATTTACGAGTAAGGGCGGGTCTTGACCCGCCCGAAAGGTTATCGGTGAATTTGGCAGTACTGGATTTTTTGGAAAGTAATAAGTAATAGGTAATAAGGAATAAGTATTTTGCAAGGCGTTGCCTTGCTCTTTTTGCTTTGTAGTGCTATAATCATTTTGAAAAATAAAAACTTATAAGAATTTTTAGATTCAGAGGTATCGTTATGAAATACAATCTTATTGTTGCGGGCGGAGGACTCAGCGGTGTTGCAGCGGCAGTCAGTGCTGCACGTGAAGGTCTGAAGGTTATGCTTGTAGAAAAATCAGGCTGTCTCGGAGGTGCAATCTCCAATAACCTTGTTTACCCCTTTATGCCTTATTGGACAAAGCAAAAAGGCAGTAACGATGTTGGTAAAAAATATCTCTCTCAAGGAATTTTTAAGGAAATGAAGGTGCGTCACGACAGATATGTTGATGACTGCAAGGATCACGAATTCAATTCGGAATATTTTAAAATAGTTCTTGATGATATGACAGCAGAAGCCGGCGTTGATGTTCTTTTTCACGCGGTTGTATATGATGTGAAAACCGATAACAGAAAAATATCATCTGTTGAAATCACTGCAAAAGCACAAAAAATAACGGCTGAAGCGGATTTCTTTATTGATGCAACCGGTGACGGAGATTTATTTTATCTTGCCGGTTGTGATTATCAATTGGGTCGTGAAAGCGACAGCCTTTGTCAGCCTATGACAACCTGTTTCAGAATGAGCGGAGTTGACCTTGACCTTTTTACCGAAGAAAGACCCCGTTTGCAAGAGCTTTACAAGGAGAAACAGGCAAAGGGAGAAATAACAAATCCCAGAGAAAATATTCTTGTATTCTTCGGTGTGGGTGAAGATGTTCTGCACTTCAACTCAACCCGTGTCGTTATGCTTGATCCGACAAATCCGTTTGACGTGAGCAAGGCGGAAGTTGTTGCAAGGAAACAAATTCATGAGCTTATCGGATTTCTGAAGGAGAATTCAAACGCATTTACTGAAAGTGCTTTAATTTCCGTTGCTGTAAACATCGGCGTTATAGAGAGCAGAAAACTTAAAGGCGTTCACATCCTCACCGGTGATGAACTCATAAACTGCATACGCTTTGAAGATTCAATTGCACTCGGCAATTACGATATAGATATTCACAGTCCTACGGGAACAGGAACAAGTCACAGATATTTCAGTGACGGAGAATTTTATACAATTCCTTACCGTTCACTTTTGCCGAAAGAATATGATAATCTTCTTGTTGCAGGCCGCTCAATTTCTGCGACACACGAGGCTCAGGCATCGGTCAGAATAATGCCGATTTGTTGTTGTTTGGGTGAAGCTGCAGGCACGGCGATTGCTATAGCGCATAACACAAATAAAAATGTGCATACGGTCGATATAAAAGCATTACAAAAAACGCTCGCAGAAAACGGAGCTGTGCTGTAATTCGGAAAATTCCACTCGGTTTTGAACCAGTGAAATTAGTAAAAACTGAATTATTTTATACATAAGACCTATTTTAAGGGGTTTAGTTTTTGAAAAAACAGGTCTTTGTTCTTAAAAAATCTTCCAAACAAAAAACAAACACATAACCGCATAATAATATTTATTTCAGTTTTGGTCTGAAAAAAGCGACGAGGAACTCTCTCCTTGTCGCTTTAAGTTTCTTTCTCCTTATGTTCTGTTATTTGCCTTGATAATTTCATCAAGAGTAATATTTTCGTTTCTGTATCTTACATCGGGATTTTTTTCGGAAATAGTGAATTTAATTGCCTTAGCGGGACAAGCGTGAACGCAAGCATAACAAGCCTGACAATTATTCATTGTATGCTCTGCTTTTTTGTCGGTGAGTGTGATTGCATTTACGGGACATATCTTCTGACAGGTACCACAAAGAACACAGTTATCTTCAACCTTAAACTTTGCCCATACGGTTTCATCCTGATTTTTAACCATTGCCGTATAGCCCTTGTGAATCATTTTGTTCTTAAGCCCTGCTTTTTCAATCTGTCTCTTTTTTGAATCTATGTCTGATTTGATGATTGCAAGGTTTTCAGGTATCTTCTTATCCATTGCACACTGCTCGGCCATATCAAAGTTAGGCAGGAAATTATCAACCATCATAATTGCCTTTGCATAGTCAAGCTTCTTGCCAACAGATTTTACATATTTATTCGCCAATTCTGCCGCACCGCCGTGAAGCATACCGAATGTGAGAATGATATAGAAATAGTCGGTTTTAAATGTTGCCTTTCTGATGAATTCTTTAACCATCTTCGGCATCTCGTGACCGTAAACGGGGCAGACAATACCTATTCTGTCCGCCTCAAAAGTAAGGTTGTAGTTGTTTATTACCTGCGGAATACTCACAGGTTCGCTGTCCAATTGCTTTGCTATATAAAGGCTGTTACCCGTTGCTGTGAAATAGAATACCATTTATATGACTCCTTTTCAGTTGATTTCAAAACAAAAATCTGCTATACTCACATTGTACAAGTTAAAGTTAACTTTAAGTCAAGAGGTTGGTGAAAAAATGTTTTACACAGTGGGAGAAATGGCAAAGAAATTGAATGTTGCACCGTCAACACTCCGGTATTACGATAAGGAAGGGCTTTTGCCCTTTGTTGAGCGTTCAAGCGGAGGCATCCGTGTATTCAAAGAAGCAGATTATGAATGGCTTAAGGTTATTGAATGCCTTAAAAAGACGGGCATGCAATTAAAAGACATAAAGACCTTCATTGAAATGGCAATGCAGGGTGATGACACCATTGATGAAAGACTTGAGCTTATCGTTAAGCAAAAAGCGATAGTTGAAAAACAGATTGCAGAACTTGCCGAAACTCTCCGCACTCTTGAATTTAAAGAATGGTACTACACCACTGCAAAGAATGCAGGCACAACCGCAGTACCGAGAAATATGAAGCTTGAAGAATTACCTGAGGAATACAGAGAAATTCGTGTAAACCTTCGGGGAGAGAAATCAACAACTCCCAATTTATCGGAGCAACAAACATAACCACATAACACAGAAACGTAGCAGTATTCTGTTACTTCCGATTGAAAAAAGAGTTATATTGTGGTATAATTATTTGAACAAATCAGAATCCGGGGGATTTATTTCTATGAAGAAAACCTTAAAGATAAAATTATTTGGAACAATTTCTCTTGTTTTGGGCATAGCTTTTACAATTGTCGGTTTGTATTACTACCACATGCAATATCTCTGTTTTGAATATACACCGCTTCAATTTATTCTCGGATTTGTTGTTTGCCTTGGTGGCGCATTGCTTTCCATACCCCTGAGCAAAAAAGCGGATAAAAAGAAAACAGCATTGAATGCAGTTTTAACGGCTTTTGTTTTGGCACTTGTTCTTATCGGACTTATGTTTTTGATAAATGCTGTAATCGGTAGCGGTGAGCTTAAGCTGGCGGCAATGGTTATCCCCGTGTATCTCACATTCATTATCACATCTGTTATGGCTCTGCTTTGTGTGTTCAGAATATTTAACAACAAGGTTTTAAAAGCGGTTCTCTCTATACTTATTGTTATCGGTTTTCTCTTCGGAAGTCATTCGTATATCAAATCTCATATTTATGTTTTACTTTACGAAAATTACACAGCTCCTACACCTGTTATGTCAACAATATCAAAAGAAAAGAATGATGATAAAATGATTATCGGCGATTTTTATGTAAGCACAAATGGCAACGATGAAAACAGTGGTACCAAAGCTTCACCGTTTCTGACAATTGAAAAAGCGGTTGAAGCTGTAAGGAATACAGATAAAACAGGCAAAAACGGAATAACCGTCTGCATTGAAGCGGGTGAATACCGTGTGTCTTCTCTCGAACTTAAAAAAGACGATTCAGGCACAGAGGAATGTCCCGTAACATACTGTTCTTATAACGGTGAGGTTGTTATCAATGGTGGTATAACACTTGATACCGCTGATTTTAAAAATGTAAAAAGTTATCCCGAAATTGCAGAGAGACTTTCTGCCGATGCTCAGGAAAATGTTATTGTTGTTGACCTGACAAAAGCACCATATTCGCTCACAAGCGACGATTGGGGTAAGATTTATGCAATCGGCTCATACCATACGGCAGATAACTATGACGGAGATTATACAGGTCCTCTTTATTGCGAGCTTTTCGTGGATGATATCAGACAAACCGTTGCAAGATATCCCGATAATGAATATCTTTACACCGAAGAGGTTGTAAAAACAGGCTTGGGCAAAGAATCCGACGGTGCACTTACAGAGGTTAAAGATTGGTATGAAATCCGTAATCCCGAACCGGATATTTACAAGGTTAATCCTGAACTTGCAAAGAGAATTTCAGGCTGGAAAAACCTTGAAGATGTGTGGATGTTCGGCTATTGGAAATATGATTGGGCAGATGCTTCAACTCCCGTAGGAAGCTTTGATGAAGACACACGTGAACTTTCTCCAAGGTTTGTCAGTCTTTACGGAACAAAAACCGATGCACCGTACTATTTTTTCAACGTTCTTGAAGAGCTCACTGCAGAGGGTGAATGGTATCTCGACAGAGAAAAGGGACTCCTTTGTATGTGGAAACCTGAAAACAAGGATAATGCAGAAATTATTCTTTCTCTCTCACTCAATCCCGTAATAAATTCCGAGGCTGATTACATCACCTTTGACGGATTAACCGTAAAAGGAACACGAAGTGACGGCGTGGTTATAACAGGCAATAACAATACCGTTCAGAACTGTCTTATCAAAAATGTTGCAGGCAATGCTCTTGTTATGAACGGAAGCAACAATCTTGCATATAACAATGAAATTACCCGTACCGGAAAGGGCGGAATCATTATTTCCGGCGGTGATACAGAAACTCTTACTCCTGGTAACAGCAAGGCTGACAACAATTACATTCACGATTGGTCGGAAATTTACCAGACCTATCAGCCTGCCGTTACTCTTGAAGGCGTGGGAAATATTTGTTCTCACAACGAAATGGCAAACTCTCCTCACGAAGCAATTACGTACAAAGGCAACAATCATATTATTGAATATAATCTTATCCACGATGTATGCCTTCTTTCGGATGATGCAGGTGCAATTTATTCGGGAAGAAGCTGGGTGTGGTACGGCAATGTTGTAAGATACAATTGTATTTATAATGTCGGTTCAGAAAATCACAGACCCGACGGTATTTATCTTGATGATGCGGTTTCAGGTCAGAAGATTTACGGTAATCTTCTTATCAATATTCCCAGCAACTCAATTCACGTAGGTGGAGGCAGAGATAACATCATAACCAACAATATCATTGTTAACCCCGGTAACAATGCCCTGAGATTTGATGATAGAGCAAGAGAAGGTGCTCTTGAAAACGGTTGGTTCACTCATGCTCACGTCGGCAGCGGCGATATGTGGGAAGCACTGTATAATTCACCCTGGCAGAGTGAAACCTGGCAAAATGCATTCCCCGAATACAAGAACTGCACAGACGATATTTCAAAATCAGATTCGCCCGATTATATTCCCAATCCTGCAAGCACCTTCAAAAATAATATTATCATTAATAAAAATATGGAGTATGGAGAGGTTTACAGCTCCGTTTGGCAGTTCAGCGATATAAGCGACAATGCAATATATAATGTAGGCAAATGCGATGAAATCTTTGTCGATGTTGATAACGGAGATTATAATATCAAAGACATTGATGAAATCAGAAAAGCTGCTCCCGATTTTAAAGAAATCCCTCTTGATATGATAGGTAGGGTAAACTGACAAAATCCACTTTGTTGAGCCGATTTTCCTGAAGGCTGTGGCTTAAAAGTGGGTAGTAAGGACAAAGCCCCAATTATGTGTGATATAATTAGTTCGATAAACTTGAATTTGTCGGCGAGTAATAACGACTGTTACGGAGAGTAACATGGATGTCACAGCATGTTGATTGCTTTTTGGCGGGTTGTGAGATAATCTGAAATCACCGATTGACGGAGGTTTTGTAAAATGACGTTGGGTGAAAAAATCAAAGAAGCGAGAAAGCAATGCGGCCTCTCACAAGAGCAGTTAGCCGAAAAGATGAATGTGTCGCGCTCTGCCATCGCAAAATGGGAAACAGACAAAGGATTTCCCGACATCGATAATTTGAAGATGCTATCTGCCTTCCTGAATGTGAGCGTAGATTATCTGCTTGATGACGGTAAGATAATTGAAGAATATGTTGCGCGGGAGCCTTATGTGCTGTCCGACTA
>JAZOAO010000038.1:0-3234 GCA_045595505.1 Acutalibacteraceae bacterium
TACCGACTGAGCGTTGCGAAGTCGGTAGTTAAGCAGCACTTTGCTGCCGGTGGCAGATGAAGAAGTGCTTCTTAAACGCAGTAGCCAAAGCTTGGACACGGTAGTGTAAACAAGCTTTGTTGCTACAAGGTGTCGCCCAGACCTGCGGTATTAACCACGGTATATGGCAGTTTAATTGAAGCCTGGCTTTAATTAACCTGAGTTGTCGCTTAGCAAATTTTCGAGAAAAATTTGCATTGGTCCAACAAGGGGAGCCAATGGAGTATCGCGCGAAATATCGGGAAATCAAGAAGGTGTGATGTCTGAAAACTTATTTAACTGGTCTAAGAAATGGATTTAACCTTGAATTTGCGGAGGGAAAATAAATGTTTGATTTTAAGAATAAAGTTGCCGTTGTCACAGGCGGTGCTCAGGGCATAGGTAAATGTATTGCAGAAGAATTTGAAAAAGCAGGGGTAAAAGTTGCAATAATAGATATTCAAGAAAATGACTATTTTGTAGGCGACCTCGCAGACAAAAATGCTTTGGAATTCTTTGCAGACAAAGTAATCAAGGACTTTGGAAAGGTTGATTTTCTTATCAACAATGCAGCACCCAAAATGTGCGGAATAGAAAACGGAACCTATGAGGACTTTGAATATGCACTAAAAGTAGGCGTTACTGCGCCGTTTTATCTTTCAAAACTTTTTGCGTCCTATTTTAGTGAGGGGGCAAGCATCATAAATATATCGTCCTCAAGAGACCGAATGAGTCAGCCACAGACGGAGAGCTATACCGCCGCAAAAGGTGGAATTTCGGCGCTTACTCATGCACTTTCAGTAAGTCTTTCGGGCAAGGTCAGAGTTAATTCTATCTCGCCAGGTTGGATTGATACATCGTATGCAGAATACAGTGGTGCAGATGCCGTTCAGCAACCTGCAGGAAGAGTGGGCAATCCTCTTGACATAGCAAATATGGTGCTTTATCTTTGCTCTGATATGTCGGGATTTATTACAGGAGAAAACATTTGTATTGATGGCGGTATGACAAAGCAGATGATTTATCATGGAGACCACGGTTGGTCGCTTGATGAAACCAAATAATAAGTGAAGGTGTGGCTACGGCCACATCTTTTGTTTTTGCCCAAAAAGATTCTCATACTATTGACATGTATATAAATTTATGGTATGATTATTCATACCAATCATACTAAGGAGGAACAAAAATGAATATACGCCATGGAAAATATGCATGGATGGTCAAAATCGGCGAAAAGGGACAGTTTGTTATTCCTAAAGAAGCAAGAGAGATGTTTGATTTTCAGCCTGGAGATGAGATTTTGGTTCTCGGTGACACCCAGAGAGGAATAGCAATTCTTCCGAAAGCAAAGCAACAAGATACTATCAAACAAGTTTTTTCTGAAATAGAGGAATAAAAATATGAGTAAAATAGTTTTCTTTTGTATTCCTGCGCACGGACATACTAACCCCACTTTGGGTGTTGTTCGGGAATTAGTTTCCCGTGGGCACGAGGTTTGGTATTATTCATACAACATTATGCGTGAAAAAATCGAGTCGGCAGGTGCAACATTTATATCCTGTGACGATTATGATATGGAGCAAAAGCTTAGTGCCAAAGATGCTACCCGTGTAGGAAAAGACCTGGCATTCTCTACAAAAATACTTGTAGATACCACATTGGCTCTTGATGACAAGGTTTGTAGGGAAATGGCGGAACTTAAGCCTGACTTAATTGTTGCAGATTCCATGGCACTATGGGGAAAAGCGGTTGCATTAAAGCTTGGCATTCCTTTTGTTTCTTCAACAACAACTTTTGCCTTTAATCAGCACTCGGCAAAGATTATGAAACAAGGTCTCGGAGATTTGTTTAAGATGCTTTTCTCAATGCCAAAAACATCAAAACAGGTCAAACGATTAAAAGATAAGGGGTATCCTGTTAATAATATCCTTGATATTATCGGTAACGATGATAACACCCATACTATTGTCTATACCTCTCCAGAATTTCAACCTTGTTCAGAAACTTTTTCGGAAAAGTTCGCATTTGTGGGACCTTCAATTCGTCCTGCAACCGAAGAAGTAGAAAAAAAGAGGGATAAACTGATTTATATATCAATGGGAACTGTCAATAATGACATGATGCCTTTTTACAAAGCTTGTATATCAGCTTTAGCAAATACAGATTATCATGTAATTATGTCTGTTGGTAACTTGGTGTCTGTGGAGGACTTTGGAAAACTTCCTGAAAATATATCAATTTTTTCACATGTTGACCAAATTGCTGTTTTAGAAAAAGCAGATGTGTTTGTGTCACATTGCGGAATGAATAGTGTCAGCGAAAGCTTATATTTTGAAGTTCCGCTTGTTATGCTACCGCAAACATCAGAGCAAAAAGGTGTTGCCGAGCGAGTTTCTCAGCTTGGTTCAGGCATTAAACTTGATAAATCAGACGGTGTTTTAGTTTTGAGTGCAATCAATAAAATTTTCAGCGATAGCACCTATAAAGAACATGCCAAGAAGATTGCTGAAGGGTTTAAAAACTCTTCGGGTGCAAAAGGTGCTGCAGACAAAATTATAAAGGTTTGCAATGATATTAAACTTTAATTTGGAGGGATGATATATGAAAAATCTAAAACTATTTTTCTCGGCATTAACAGTAGCATTCGCAATTTTGGGCTTAACAAAGGCTCTTTCAACAGATGTTACAATGCCGATAACATTTATTTGTTTAACAACCACAATGTTTATAACATCTAAAGAGTACAAGGATAAACAGCAAAAGAACTCATCAATTTATTTTTTGTTGCTTGGAGTGTTCCTGTTGGTTGTAACTTTATATAATGTCGCCTCAATTATTTGGGGTATATAATAGACAAATTAGAATTTGTTAATATCCGTTGCTTGAAGCAACGATAGATTGTAGGTATACTTACAATGTAAAATACTTACAATGTAAAATACTTACAAGGAGGTCAATCACATATGTTGAGCGATAATATTAACAATCTTCGCAGAGCAAAAGGGTTATCACAAGAAGAACTTGCTATCAAATTAAATGTAGTACGGCAAACAGTATCAAAATGGGAAAATGGGCTATCTGTTCCTGATTCCGAGATGCTAATAAAGGTTGCAGAAGAACTTGAAACTTCTATTACTGTACTTTTAGGCGAAACATTCAATCCTGATGAGGATTCAGAAATTAAGACAATCGCAAATAAATTAGCAATTATAAACG
>JAZOAO010000039.1:0-136358 GCA_045595505.1 Acutalibacteraceae bacterium
TTTTTTCTTTTTCATACAACAACATTCCTTTTACTAAATTCTTATTTATCAGTTGGATTATATCATAAACTATATCTATAATCAACACTTTGCAAAGCAAAGCGCGAAACTTCTTCACTATTCACTATTACTTATTACTTGCCAAAATCGACTTCTCAGAGAATAGTGAAAAGTGAAGAGTGAAGAGGTAAAAAGTAAAATCGACAAGCTTCTGTCGAAACTTGTCGATTTTGGTGGGAGATGGTGGATTCGAACCACCGAAGGCGAAGCCAGCAGATTTACAGTCTGTCCCCTTTGGCCACTCGGGAAATCTCCCATATTCAATTGGAGCTGGTGGACGGACGCAGCCTTTTTTCAAAAGTCTGCCGTGCTCGCGTCACAGCCGCTTCACACTTCGCGCCTAAAAATATCACACCGTGATATTTTCTTAACGCCGCTCACCCTCTCAGGCTTCGAGTCCGAATTAAGGACTCAAAAAACAATGGAGCTGGTGGACGGACTCGAACCCCCGACCTGCTGATTACAAATCAGCTGCTCTACCAACTGAGCTACACCAGCAACTTAATGCTTGACTACTATATCATAAAAGGTTTTGTATGTCAAGAGAATTTTCAAAAAATTTTTAATCCGTCGAAAATTTTTCGACGGATTAAAATTTAATGTTTATTCCTCAGGTTTTTCTTCAGTTGCTTCTACATTCTCAAAAGGAACTTCCTGAACCGGAGCAGCAGGAGCTTCGGGAGCAACTGGTGCACCTACGGGAGCTGATGCAAAAACATAACCTGCATCTGCAATTTTGTTAAGGTCGCTCTGCATTAAGCAGTAGTCAACAATTCCGAGACCGAGAAGACCGAGAACAAGATACAAAACAGAATTATCCTTGTGCTCAATACCGCAAGCCTGACAACCCTCGTTAAGCTTTCTTTCGGCAAGGAAGAATCCAACAAAGGGCAAGAACAATACGAGAAGAATCTCTGCAAGACCATCATCATTAACGTCTTTAACCTTAACAGCATCTCTGGCGATTTTTACACCCCAAACGATACCGTAAATACCGCAAGTTATAAGAGTTAAAAGAATACATTTAACTATATTTCTGTTTTCAAGTTGCATAATTACAACTCCTTTCCTTTAAATTGCTTAGATTATATCATAACACCTTTTCTAATTCAACAAAATTCTACAAATTTTAGTGGAAAATGTTCATAAATTTGTGCAAAAACGGTAAAAAAGTAATAAAATGGTCTTTATTCTGCCTTGCTTTTATTCCATTTCTATTATATTATTACTATATTACGCAGTAAGGGGTGAGTTCAACAATGGGAAAAGCGATAAAAAACCGTATTTTTCGTTTGTTTTTCTTAACTTTCCTTGCTTTGATGGGCATTTTTCTGATATATTTAGTATATTGCTCTACCGGAATGGGTTTTAAATGTCCGTTTTTTGAAATAACCGGCTTTAAATGTGCAGGTTGCGGAAACACCCACGCTTTAGAAGCCCTTTTACACTTTGACATTATTAAATCTTTTTCATATAATTACATTTACCCGCTTGAAATGCTCTATCTTTTTTGGGTATATTTAAACTCTGCTATAAGCTATATTAAAAACGGTAAATTCAACTACAAACCACCTTGCCGGGTGTTTGATATTATAATTCTTGTAATAGTAGTTCTATGGATTCCTTTAAGAAATATTTTAGGTGCTTAAAATGAAAATAAATTATCAGAAAATACTTGACGAAACAATTGAAGAATTAAAAAAGCAGAGTATAAAACCAACTCTTTTACTCCACGCCTGCTGTGCACCCTGTTCAAGTGCGGTTTTAGAATATTTATACGAGCATTTCAACATCACATTATTCTTCTATAATCCTAATATTTCACCCGAAAACGAATTCAACTACCGTCTTGAAGAATTAAAACGTCTCATTGTTGAAATGAATTTCAGCGATATTGAAATAGTTGTTCCCGATTATGACAATAATGAATTTGAAGCACTTGCAAAAGGACTTGAGGATTTACCCGAGGGGGACAAAAGATGCAAAAAATGTTATGGTTTACGCCTTGTAAAAACTGCTGAATATGCAAAAGAAAAGGGCTTTGATTATTTCACCACCACCCTTTCTGTCAGTCCTTACAAAAATGCACAATTACTCAATGAAATCGGCGGTGAGCTTGAAAAGGAGTATGGTGTAAATTACCTTTATTCCGATTTCAAAAAGAAAGAGGGTTACAAGCGTTCCTGCGAGCTTTCAAAACAATATAATCTTTACAGACAAAATTACTGCGGTTGCATTTATTCAAAGCGAATTGCAGAAGGAAAAACTTCTTCCGAGGAGGAAAAATAATGACAAATTTAAAACCCGAAAGAGTATTTTATTATTTCAAGCAGATAAGCGATGTGCCCCGCGGTTCAGGTAACTGTGGCGGTATGGCTCGCTTTTGCAAAAACTTTGCAGTAAATCATAATTTAAAATATGTAAAAGATAATGCAGACAATGTTGTGATTTTCAAAGACGGCACACCCGGCTATGAAAACAGCGAGCCTGTTATTCTTCAAGGGCATACTGATATGGTATGTCAGAAAACCGAAGATGCAACCACTGATTTCATAAACCGAGGAATCGAGCTTTTTGTTGACGGAGATTTTCTCAAAGCAAAGGAAACAACCCTTGGTGCAGATAACGGCGTTGCCGTTGCAATGATTCTTGCAATTCTTGAAAGCGATAATATCCCTCACCCACCCATTGAAGCAGTTTTCACCTCTGATGAAGAAATCGGTCTTATTGGTGCAGGAGAGCTTGATATGAGTATTCTTCGTGCTAAAAAAATGATTAACCTTGACTCCGAAGAGGATGATACTGTTACTGTTTCTTGCGCAGGCGGATGTCACTTCCTTGCAAAAACCCCTTTAGATTACCAAGAGAAAAACGGTACAAAAATTACAATTACGCTCAAAGGTCTCAAAGGAGGTCACTCGGGCGTTGAAATTAATAATAACCGAATAAATGCCGACACTCTTACAGGAAGATTTTTAAATCATATTAAAAGTTGCTGTGATTTTCATATAATAAACATTAATGGCGGCGACAAAGACAACGCCATTCCAAACAAATGCACAATTGAGCTTTGTGTCAAAGATGTTGATTCATTTATTAAAACATCGGAAGAATATCTTAATGTTATTAAATCAGAAATTTACGACAGAGAAAGCGGATTTGCTTTCACATTTGATATAAGCGAACAGGCTTCATATAGGGTTTTGAGCGATGAAATAAAAAATAAACTTATTTTTGCTCTTACTTGCGTTCCCAACGGTGTTCTTGAAATGAGTGCAGAAATCAACGGGCTTGTTCAGACTTCCTTGAATCTCGGCATACTCAAAATTGAAAATGATGTTTTATCTCTTCATTTCGGTTTAAGAAGCAATAAAAAATCAGGACTATCTTTTCTCATAGAAAGGCTTGTTACATTTTTTGATTCCGTTAATTGGGAAACCGACACTAACGGTCACTATCCCCCTTGGGAATACAAGGAGAATTCTCAGCTCCGTGAGCTTTATAAGGAGGCTTATAAAGATTATTTCGGAAAAGAGCCAAAGGTTGAAGCAATCCACGCAGGCCTTGAATGCGGTGTTTTTGCAGATGCTATTGACGGAATTGACTGCATTTCCATAGGCCCTGCACTTTTCGATGTTCACACGGTAAATGAAAAATTAAGCATTTCTTCAACTGAAAATGTATTTAACCTGCTCTTGAAAATGTTGGAGAAATTGAAATAATTATTATATTGTATTTGTTAAACAAATATGATAAAATAAATCGATTATTTTAATGTAACGGCTTCTCCTTACGGAAAAACCTTACAGATTGGAGAAAATATGGACAATAAAAACAATTTCAAGCCGTATATTCCGGCAGAAAAGGTAACTCCCGAAATCACGGTTACCTCCATTATTATGGGTATTATTCTGGCGGTTGTTTTCGGCGCAGCAAATGCTTATCTCGGTCTTCGAGTTGGTATGACTGTTTCTGCATCAATCCCTGCGGCAGTTATCGCAATGGGTGTTATTCGCATTGTTATGCGCAGAAACTCAATTCTCGAAAGTAACGTAGTGCAGACTATCGGTTCTGCAGGTGAATCCCTTGCGGCAGGTGCTATTTTCACTCTTCCTGCTCTTTTCCTTTGGGCAGCAGAAGGCAAAATGGACAAGCCTGACCTTCTTGAAATCACTCTTATTGCCCTTATAGGCGGTCTTTTGGGTGTTTTCTTTATGATTCCCCTTCGTAATGCTCTTATCGTTAAAGAGCACGGAACTCTCCCCTACCCCGAAGGAACTGCTTGTGCAGAGGTTCTTCTTGCAGGTGAAAAGGGTGGTGCAAACGCAGGTACTGTTTTTGCAGGTATGGGCTTTGCTGCACTTTTCAAATTCATCATTGACGGCCTTAAGCTTGTTTCAGGTGAAATTTCTTTCAGAGTAAAAGGATTTGCAGGTGAAATCGGTACTCAGATTTACCCCGCTGTTATGAGCGTTGGTTATATCTGCGGTGCAAGAATTTCTTCTTATATGTTTGCCGGCGGTGTTCTCAGCTGGCTTGTACTTATTCCTATGATTGTGCTTTTCGGTTCAGAATTAACTCTTTACCCCGGAACTGCACCTATAGGTGAGCTTTTTGCTGAAGGTGGCGCAAGTGCCATCTGGAGCACATACATCCGCTATATCGGTGCAGGCGCTCTTGCTGCCGGCGGTATTATAAGCCTGGTTAAATCTCTTCCCCTTATTGTTAAAACCTTTACAGGTGCTTTAAAGAGTATGAAGGGTGCAGGAGCAGCTTCAACAGAGCGTACTGCAAGAGATATTAATCTTAAAATAGTTATTGTTGCAATTATTATTCTTGCATTCCTTATCTGGTTAATTCCTGCTATTCCCGTTTCACCCTTAGGTGCAATTATTATTGTTATCTTCGGCTTCTTCTTTGCAACCGTTTCTTCAAGAATGGTTGGTCTTGTTGGCAGCAGTAACAACCCCGTTTCAGGTATGGCTATTGCAACTCTTCTTATTGCAACTCTTATTCTTAAGGTTACGGGTTCAGATGGCATTGACGGAATGTGCAGTGCAATTGCAATCGGTTCAATTATCTGCATTGTTTCTGCTATTGCAGGTGACACATCTCAAGACCTTAAAACAGGTTATATTTTAGGTGCAACTCCCAAAAAACAGCAAACAGGTGAGGTTATCGGTGTTGTTGCTTCCGCTCTTGCTATCGGCGGAACCCTTTACCTTCTTGACTCTGCTTGGGGCTTCGGCTCAGACGAGCTTGGTGCACCTCAGGCAACCTTAATGAAATTAATTGTTGAAGGTGTTATGGGCGGCGATTTGCCTTGGGTCCTCGTATTTATCGGTGTATTTATCGCAGTTGCAGTTGAGCTTATCGGCATTCCTGTTCTTCCCTTTGCAATTGGTGTTTATCTTCCCGTTCAGCTTAATGCTTGTATTATGGTAGGCGGTCTTATCAGACTTGCATTTGACAAAATCAAAGGCAAAAAAGCGGAACACAAAGAAGAAATCGTTAACGACGGTATTCTTTTCTGCTCAGGTATGATTGCGGGTGAAGGTCTTGTCGGTATTCTCCTTGCTCTTCTTGCAGTATTCGGAGTTGACTCAGCTCTCAACCTTTCCGAGAAATTAGGCATCCCCTCTGCAGTTTCCGACCTTGGCGGTTTACTTCTCTTCGCTTTAATTATTCTCACCGTCCTTAAATTCACAGTTTGGAAAAAGCGTGATAAAAAAGTATGAAAAAGAAAAACATAAATTCAGAAAATTATCTTGAAAAAAAGCCCGTCTGCAAAGATGGGCTTAAATGGTCTAAAGACGAAAACGGCAATGTTACTCTCCAAATGGAGAACAAGGGCGTTGCCAACAGAATAATGCAAAAACTCATAAAAAAGCCGAAAATCAGCTACATTCACCTTGATGAAATGGGTAGCTTTATATGGCCACTTATGGACGGTGAAAAAGATATTCTTGAAATCGGGAAATATGTTGAAGAGCATTTCGGAGAAAAGGCAGAGCCCCTTTACGAAAGGCTTTCACAGTATTTCAGAACCTTGGAAAAATATAATTTTATAAGCTGGAATTAAATAATACTATGAACAATATTGAATTTTTCAAAAATGCAGGCTACGGAATGATGATGCACTTCGGTCTTTATTCCCTTCTCGGTGGCGAATACAAGGGCAAATTCGGTGATAACTATGCCGAATGGATCGGCTCACACTTTGCAATTCCGATTAAGGAATATGAGAAATTAGCAACGGCATTTAACCCTGTTTATTTTAATGCGGATGAAATAATAAAGCTGGCAAAAGAGTGCGGTATGAAATACTTTGTTGTTACAACAAAGCATCACGACGGCTTTGCGCTTTTTCATTCCAAGGTTGATAAATACAATGTTGTTGATGCAACCCCTTACGGCAGAGATATAATCGAAGACCTTGCAAACGCTTGTGCAAAACACGGTGTTAAGCTTGGTTTTTATTATTCACAAGACCTTGACTGGCACGAAAAGCACGGTGGCGGTTATCTTTCCAACCATATGGGTTGTTCGGGCGTTACCTGGGACAACAGTTGGGATTTTCCGAATTCCGAAGAAAAGAATTTTGACATCTGCTTTGAAAATAAAATTCTTCCTCAGATTAAAGAGATTATGTCAAACTACGGTGATATTTTCCTTGCCTGGTTTGATGTGCCTATGACTTTAAGTGATAAGCAAAGTAAAATTATTTACGATACGGTTAAGTCTTTACAACCCGACTGCCTTATAAACTCCCGACTCGGAAACGGTATGTACGACTATGTTTCCTTGGGTGACAATGAAATCCCCAAAACGAAGGAAGAATGGGAAAGGCTGTCAAAGATTGACCCTGATAAAGTTAATTATCAAAGCATCGACGGCTTTAAACCAAGCCCATACGGATTATATGAATCTGCTTGTACTCTTAATAATTCCTGGGGATTTTCATACAGAGACCATAATTGGAAATCTCCGGAAGAGCTTTATAAAAACAGAAAGCATCTTAATGAATTGGGAATAAACTACCTTGTTAATGTTGGACCTGACCATTTAGGAAGAATCCCCGGTCCGTCTATTGAGATATTGAGAAAAGCGGCAGAGATGGAGGGTAAATGATGGCTATTCGTATAAAAAGAATGGTTGCTTTTATAATTGATTGGAACATCACATTACTTCCCATACTGCTTTTATACGAGCTTTCATTGTCAATGGGAGTAGAAAGCGAAAAACTTTTACCTTTAACAATGTTACTTTCTTTCATTCTTGTTTTTGGCGGATTTGCACTTGTTATTTTAAGAGATTTTATTTTCAACGGAAGAAGTTTGGGTAAAAGAATTTTTGGTTTGATCACTTTGGACAAAAACACAATGGCTGAGCCTAAAAAAAGACAATTGATTTTAAAGAATATTTTTCTTTTTATTTATCCTGTTGAGGGTCTTCTTTTGCTTGCAACAGGTGAAACATTAGGAAACAGAATAACTGATACTGTTGTAGTTTCTAAAGAGCAAAGGAATGATACTTATGATTAAGGTGATGACCTTCAATATCCAACATGCTTTGGATTATCAAAAGCAGATTATTGACTTTGATTTGTTTATAAATGCAATAAAAAAATATGGTGCAGATGTTTGTGGGCTTAATGAGGTTCGTGGCGACGGTCCTTTAGAAGATTATACCGACCAAACCACCGCAATTGCTGATGGTTTAGGTTTCAGTTCTTATTTTGGCGAGGCTATAAAAGTTCAGGAAACAAGCCCTTACGGAAATGCTGTTGTAAGTAAATTTCCATTTAAATCTGTTGAAACCTTTGCTATTCCTGACCCTAAAATCAAACAAGGTAAACATTCCTTTGAAAGCCGTTGTGTTGTAAAAGCAATTGCAAATATTGATGGAAAAGATATTTGCTTTCTCATTTGCCACATGGGGCTTAATTCAAGCGAACAGAAAAATGCAGTTAAAACAATCTGCAGTTTGCTTGATGAAATTAGTATTCCCGTAATTTTAATGGGTGACTTTAACACAACACCCGATGATAAAGTTTTAAAACCAATACAAGAAAGACTCAAGGATACCGATGATTTTAACCCCGTTAAAAATCACGGAACTTACCCGTCAGATAAACCAAACGAAAAAATTGATTACATATTTTACAGAGATTTAGTTTGTAAAAGAACTGAAACTATTGAAGAAATTTTTTCAGACCATCTGCCGATTATTGCAGAATTTGAGCTATAAAAAATACTGTGAGAGAAAAACTCTCACAGTATTTTTATTTCGTCCTTAATCCTTTTGGATAATGGTTTTTTGCTCTGCCATTTGATACTTTAGCACCACCTAAAGCGCAACCGTCAACCATAACAACTGCCCAACCATTAGGGCAATCAACAGAAATTTCTTCTCCGTGAAGATATTTTTTCACTTCTTCACTATCTGCGGTGAGTTCGATTTTTCGTTTAAAATCCTTGCCCATTGCCATAAAAAACTGATGATGGGGTTGAATATAATTCTTTTTAATTTCACCAATTGTTACACCTACAGAAAATGCGGTAACATTTTTAACATCAAAATCAGGAGTGAAATATATAGGTGTACCCCTATGCATTAAAACATTTTCTTTATTATATTCCGTTAATGTATCATCAAGAAAATCGAAAACCGTTTTATCGATTTTATCTGTTTTCTTTTTCAGTTTTTCATAATTTCCATAGTATTCATTTTTATTGTGAAAAACTGCCATAAACTGCCCTTCCCCCCTGTTTTTATGGGGGTAAAATCTTCGGGCATAAGAAATGTTTTCGCATTTGCAACCATCAAAGAAAATGCCGTCCTCGCTATTTTCTTCAACAACTTTTCTGACTTTTACGATTTCAAATTCGGGGTGGTCTGAAAGAAAGCTGTCTACCAGCATTTCGTTTTCTTCAAGAGAAAATGTGCAGGTGGCATAGACAATATAACCGCCGTTTTTAAGGCAAATTGTGGCATTTTCTAATATTTCTCTTTGCCTTTCGGCACATTTTTTGACATTTTCGGAGCTCCATTCCTCAATTGCAATATCTTCCTTGCGGAACATACCCTCCCCTGAGCAGGGAGCATCAACCATAATCAAATCAAATGTATCGGGAAAAATTTTTGCCAGCTTTCCCGTATCGGTACAGGTAGTAACTGTGTTTTTAAGCCCTAACCTTTCAACGTTGCCCGTAAGAATTTTGCATCTTGAGGGGATGATTTCATTGGAAACAAGAACACCCTTTTCCCCTAACTTGTTTCTTAACTGACTGCTTTTTCCACCGGGGGCAGAGCACATATCAAGGACAGTCCAGTCAGGGTCAATTTCAACGCATTCTGCAGGTGCCATAGCACCCGGCTCCTGAACATAAACCATTCCTGCGTGGTGGTAGGGGTGCTTTCCGATTTTATCATAATCAAAATAAAATCCGTTTTCTACATAGGGGATTTTTTCCGTAGAAAAAGTATTTATTTTTTCAAAATCTTCAATACTTATTTTATCGGTATTAACTCTGAACGCTCTTACGGGAGTATCGTTTATCGCTTTCTCATAATCTTTAAATTCATCTCCCAAAAGATTTTTCATTCTTTCGGAAAATTCAGTGGGTAAATTTTTCATTATTCTTCACCCAATTCCGTTTCCGCATAAAGCATACACATTCCCACGGCGGTTATGGCAGCAGTTTCCGTGCGGAGAATTCTTTTACCGAGAGAAATTGTTTTACCGCCATTTTCAACGGCAGATTGAATTTCTTTTTCATTAAATCCACCCTCAGGACCGATGAATATACCAACACTCATACCGCTTCTGATATCTGACAGAGCTTCTTTTGTGGCTTTCATTCCGTCTTTATTTTCATAAGGAACAAGAATAACATCAAGCTCTTCCGCAATTTTCATAGCCTGATTATATGAAACAATATTTTGAATTTCGGGAATAATGCTTCTTTTACTTTGCTTTGCGGCACTTTCGGCAATTGCTTGCCAACGGCTCTGTTTACTTTTCTTTTTCTTTTCTTCAATTTTAACAACACATCTGTTCATTTCAACTGGAACAATGCTATCAACGCCTAATTCAACACATTTCTGAATTATAAGCTCCATTTTGTCGCTTTTGGGAAGACCCTGAAAAAGAACAATTTTTATGGGCAATTTTGTGTCCTGATAATTTTCTTTTATTATTTTAGCAACAACCGAATCACTATTTATTGCTTCAATAAAGCAGAGATTACTGACACCCTCCTCGCTTACAAGGAAGCTGTCGCCCTTTTGCATTCTTAAAACATTGGTGATATGGTTATAGTCAGAATCGGTTATATAATAGCAGTCGCCCACTCTTTTCTCTTTATCAACAAAAAAATTAAACATTACCTACACCTTTACAATACATAATAACTTATTTTATCAAATGGTATATATTTTTTCAACCATTAATACATTAAACCTTTTTTAATTGCATAACTTATTTATTGTATATATTTGGTAATTTACGGGAAAAATATGGATGAATTTACAAAAAAGTCTTGATTTGTTCACAATTAAGAGTTATTATATATTTAGCACTCGGTGATACAGAGTGCTAAAACACAAATAATTAACTTTATATACAGGAGGTTACACTATGACACTCAAACCTTTAGGCGACAGAGTTGTTCTCAAATTCTGCGAAGCAGAAGAAACTACAAAAGGCGGTATTATTCTTACTGCCGCATCCCAGGAAAAACCACAGACCGCTGAAATTCTTGCAGTAGGTCCCGGCGGAATCGTTGACGGCAAAGAAATCAAAATGGAAGTTAAAGTCGGCGACAAAGTAATTCTCAGCAAATATTCAGGCACAGAAGTTAAAATCGACGGCGAAACACTTATTATTGTTCGTCAGGGCGATATTCTTGCTATTGTAGAATAATTGGAGGTACTATTATTATGGCTAAACAAATTATTTACGGCGAAGAAGCTCGCAGAGCTCTCCAGACAGGTATCGATAAACTTTGCGATACTGTTAAAATCACACTCGGTCCCAAGGGCAGAAACGTAGTTCTCGATAAGAAATACGGCGCTCCCCTCATTACAAATGACGGTGTTACAATTGCAAAAGAAATTGAGCTTGAGGATCCCTTTGAAAATATGGGTGCTCAGCTTGTAAAGGAAGTTTCCACAAAAACAAACGACGTTGCAGGTGACGGTACAACAACCGCTACTCTTCTCGCTCAGGCTCTTGTTCGTGAAGGTATGAAAAACGTTGTTGCCGGCGCAAATCCTATGGTTCTTAAAAAAGGAATCAAGCTTGCAGTTGATAATGTTGTTGAAACAATCAAGGCAAATTCAAAACCCGTTGAAAACACAGATGATATCGCAAGAATCGCAACTGTTTCCTCTGCTGATGAAAACATCGGTTCACTCATTGCAGAAGCTATGGAAAAGGTTACTGCAGACGGCGTTATCACAGTGGAAGAAAGCAAAACCGCAGAAACAAGCTGTGATGTTGTTGAGGGTATGCAGTTTGACAGAGGCTACATCTCTCCCTATATGGTAACAGATACAGATAAAATGGAAGCAGTAATTGATGACCCGTTCATTCTTATTACAGATAAAAAGATTTCCAACATTCAGGAAATCCTTCCCCTTCTTGAAAAAATCGTTCAAGCAGGTAAAAAGCTCGTTATTATCGCAGAAGATATTGAAGGCGAAGCTCTTGCAACTCTTCTTGTAAACAAACTTCGCGGTACTTTCACCTGTGTCGGAGTTAAAGCTCCCGGCTTTGGCGACAGAAGAAAAGAAATGCTCCGCGACATTGCAATTCTCACAGGTGGCGAGGTTATCACGGAAGAGCTCGGTCTTGACCTTAAAGATGCAGACGTTTCACAGCTTGGCAGAGCCCGTCAGATTAAGATTTCCAAGGAAAACACAATCATCGTTGACGGCGCCGGCGACAACAACGAAATTGCTGCCAGAGTTCAGCAGATTAAAGCGCAGATTGAAACAACAACATCTGATTTCGACAGAGAAAAGCTTCAGGAAAGGCTTGCAAAACTTTCAGGCGGTGTGGCTGTTATCCGCGTTGGTGCGGCAACAGAAACAGAAATGAAAGAAATGAAGCTCCGCATTGAAGATGCTCTTGCAGCAACAAAAGCCGCTGTTGAAGAAGGCTATGTTGCAGGTGGCGGTGTTGCTCTCCTTAATGCAATTCCTGCTCTCGATGCTTACATCGCTTCTCTTGAAGATGCAGATGTAAAAACAGGCGCAAAAATTGTTCGTAAAGCAATTGAAGAGCCTGTTCGCCAGATTGCGGCTAACGCAGGTCTTGAAGGCTCAGTTATCATTGACGGTATTCTTCGTTCCGAAAAAGTTGGCTACGGCTACGACTTCGCTAAAGAAGAATACACAGATATGGCAAAAGCCGGTATTCTTGACCCCACTAAGGTTACCCGTTCAGCTCTTCAGAACGCTTCAAGCGTTGCATCAATGGTTCTTACAACAGAGAGCCTTGTTACAGATAAACCCGACCCCGCAGCAGATGCAGCCAATGCAGCAGCAATGGCAGCAGCTCAGGGTGGCGGAATGTATTAAGCTCATAAAAAAATCCCGTTCCTAAAGGAACGGGAATTTTTTATTTCAATTTTCCATTGCTTCTCTCTGTGCAAGTGCTTTTTGGTGATATTCTTCTTTGGTTTTTCCTGTTAATTTGTAGAAGAAGAACGGAACACCTGCAAGGAACATCATAATTCCGTGGAATATTGTATAGAAGAAAAGCATTGTAACTTTTGTATGGAATGACTGTTCCGGCTCGGGGTTTGCCACTGTGGGCTGAATATATTGAATTATTGAACCGTCGCCATAGAGAATCTGGGGTGAAAGCGCGGATGCTATGGTTCCGCTTATCATAGTTCCGATACCGATAACAAAAGGAAGAGCCGCATCGAGACGTTTGCCCTTCGTCTGTACCTCAAGAGTTTCGAGAACATCCGCCTGGAACATTGAGGGAAGAAGGTTTGAGGCACCGAACTGAAGACCGATAAGGAATAGGCAGACAATGAACAAAACCTGTAAAACAATCGAGGGAGATTTGAAATATATATAGCCGATAGCAAAGGCAATCGTATTTGCAATAACGGAATAAATACCGGATGCAATATAAAGCTGTTTTGCATTGAACTTTTTAAGAAGAGCGTTGATAACCAACATACCAACTGCCGTACCAATACCTGTAGGAAGACCGAAAAGCAAGAATTTATCAGTACCGCCAAGAAGCGCTGCTGCAAGGAAAACGCCCATATAGTTGGCAATACCTCGGAAGCTCTTGAGAGTTTCGCTAATTATAATAACCCAGGCATATTTGTTTTTAATAACATCAATAAATCCGATAAGGGGATTTTTCTTTTCTGTGCTGTAAGTCATACGCTCCTTAATGAAGTGCATACCGATAAGAGTAATTATTGTACCCACAACACCGACAAGTGATGCTCCGATAACGTAACGCATATGCTCACTTTCAGTGAAAATACCTATAACGAGCACAACTACAAGTGGTGCGGAATTACCTACCGCACTGGAAATACTTCTGAAAGAAATAACCTTATCGCGCTCCTTGTTATTGGGTGTCATAACATAGGACACAAGGTTGATCGCGTTACCGAAGTTGGTACACGCACCGTGGAGCATACCAATTGTTATGAGGTATATCATAAGAAGTGTGCCTGTAAGTCCCGATGGAGTCACAAAGAGGAGCACTGTTATGATGCCTAAAGGAATTGCAACCGCATTAACGAGAGGAATAAATTTTCCTTTTTTACCGATTTTGTGGTTGTCAATAATCATTGCATAGAAGAAGCTCATGGCAAATCCGCCTATGCTGAGAAAAGTATTGTAAAATGTTGTCTGATTATCTGTCAGCCCTACAACATTAACAAGATACGCCTGGCGGTAACTACCTACAATACCCGTCATCATTGTATAAAAGAAAACCGCCAAAAGATAAAAGACGAGTTCCTTGTTTTTAATATAAGTTTGTTGGGAAGAACCCTGAAGTTTACTTTCCAAAAAAATCACGACCTTTTAATTATTCATTTTAATTATAACCTTATAATACTGTTTTTGCAATATCTGCACTCATTTTTGCATCTTTAGCATAAAAATCTGCACCGATTTTTTGGGCATATTCAGGGGTGAGAACTGCTCCGCCAACCATAATTTTGCAACTTGGCTGTGATTGTTTGAGTGCTTTGACTGTTGCTTCCATAGCAGGAAGTGTTGTTGTCATAAGAGCAGAAAGGCCAACCAATTTCACGTTATGTTCTTTTTGAGCCTTAACAACATCGCTTGGATCAACATCTCTGCCCAAATCAATTATATCATAGCCGTAATTTTCGAGAACGGTTTTAACAATGTTTTTTCCTATATCGTGAACATCGCCTTTAACTGTTGCAAGAATAATTTTACCCTTGCTTTCTGTTTTGGTTTTATTCTTTTTCATTGTTCCTTTAATAACCTCAAAGCAAGCCCCTGCCGTATCGGCTGCTCTCATAAGCTGAGGAAGAAAGAGCTTACCGCTCTCAAAGCCTGCACCAACATTATCAAGAGCAGGAATTAAAACATTATTTATAAGGTCTTGCGCATCTGTTTCCTCAAGCGCTTTTTCGGTTAATGCCACCCCTTGATTTTTAAGACCCTTTTCAATGCATTCGCCAATTGTCAGTTCTTTTTTCTCCTGAACCGCTGTTTTTTCTCCTGCAAATGAGGAAATATACTGAACAGAATCTTTATCAATGCTTTTTAAAACCTTATACGCTCTCACCGCACCAATCATTGAAGCGGAATTAGGATTCATAATAGGTAAATCAAGACCACTTTCAAGAGCAAGGGTTACGAATGCAGTATTAACGACCTCTCTTTGAGGCAAACCAAAGGAAACATTGGAAACGCCTAAGGTTGTTTTAACACCGAATTTTTCCTTAACCTGCTTCATAGCATCAAGAGTGATTTGCGCCGCAGCTTGCTTGGCGCTGACCGTCATTGTAAGGCAGTCAATAATAATATCTTCTTTCGGAATACCTGTTTGAATTGCGCGGTTTATGATTTTTTCTGCAATCGCAACTCTTTTTTCAACAGTTTCGGGTATTCCCTCCTCATCAAGAGTAAGTCCAACAATTGCCGCGCCGTATTTTTTTGCAAGAGGAAGGACAGTTGAAAGCGATTTTTCTTCTCCGTTCACGGAATTTATAATTGCTTTGCCCGTATAAATTCTCAATGACTTTTCGAGAACCTGCGGTGAGGTTGAGTCGAGCTGTAACGGAATACCCAATGAGCCTTGCAAAGAGGTTACAACCTTTTGCATCATTTCTTCTTCATCAATTTCGCTGTGGCCCACATTTACATCAAGAATATCTGCCCCTGCTTCCACCTGAGCTATTCCCTCGCTGAGAATATAATCAAGGTCATTTCTTTCAAGAGCTTCCTTGAATTTCTTTTTGCCCGTGGGATTTATTCTTTCACCTATAACTCTTGGTTCATTAAGTACAACCGCAGTTGTTGAACCGCTGATTACACCTTTAATTATCGCATTTTTTTCTTTAACCGGTGTTTTTTCAAGCTCTTTTTTAAGGGTTGCGATATATTCGGGACTTGTTCCGCAACAACCGCCTAAAATCACCGCACCTTTTTCATAAAAATTCGCCATCAGCGAAGCAAATTCTTCTGCATTCATTGAATAATTCCCCGTTTGCACATCGGGTAGTCCAGCGTTGGGCTTTACAATTACGGGAACTGAAGAATATTTCAAAAACTCATCAACAACACCTGATAATTTATCCGGACCAAGAGAACAGTTAAGACCAACCGCATCCGCACCTGCAGAAACGAGCGTTACTGCTACACAAGAGGCGGTACTGCCGTTCATTGTAAGTCCGTTTTCATCAAAGGAAAGAGTTACGCTAACAGGTAATTTTGTATTTTCTTTTGCAGCTAAAAGAGCAATTCTTGCTTCTCTTAAATCCGTAAAGGTTTCAAGGCTGATTATATCTGCCCCTGCTTTTTCACCACAAATGCAAACCTCTTTGTAGCATTCGTATGCACTTTCGAAGGTCAAATCTCCCGCGGGTGCAAGAAGCTTGCCCGTTGTGCTCACATCAAGAGCAACGAGTACTTCTGTCCCTTCTGCTGCCTCTTTTGCAAGAGAAACCGCCTTGTTGACACACTCTTCAACAGTATGCGTCGAATTTTCCAGCTTAAAAGCATTTGCTCCGAAGGTATCAGCCATAATAATATTGCTTCCTGCAGCTATGTAGGCCTTGTGAATTTCCTTTACCCACTCGGGATGATCAAAAACCGCATTAACAGTATCTTCCTCGGGTAAAAGACCTTTTTTTATAAGCTCCGTTCCAAACCCACCGTCGAGAAGAATATATTTTTTATTAAATAAATCCATATTACCACTTCTTTTATCGACAACACCGCGAAAAGTTTTTTCGCGGTGTTGTCAAATATATTATTTATGATACAACTTTTTACTTTCATAATGAGGTTCACAAGTAAGATTAATTCCCAGCTTTCTGAATGTATCTCTGTCAACCTGAGAAAGAATAACAGTAGCGTGAGCCTCGCTTCCTTTAAGAGATTTGAGCGCATCAAAAGCCTTTTTTGCATCACGGCTTTCAACCGCACTCATTGTAAGAGCAATAAGCACTTCGTCAGTATGAAGTCTTGGGTTGTGATTACCTAAAATGCTTGTTTTTAAATCCTGAATGGGCTCGATAATCTTTCTTTCAATAAGAAGGGCGCTGTCGTCAATACCTGCAACCGCTTTCAAAGCGTTGAGCAGTGCCGCAGAAGCAGAGCCTAAAAGGTCACTTGTTTTGCCTGTAACAATTGTTCCGTCCGGAAGCTCGATTGCAACCGCAGGTCGGTTACCCGTTGTTTCGCTTTTAAGAAGAGCAGCTTTAACTGTCGGTCGCTCTGTTTCAACAGAAATTCCTGCCTGGTTCATAAGGCTTTCGAGCTTTGCTATTGCACCGTCGTTTTTTTGCCCTGTCTTCTTATCACAAAGGGCAGCGAAATATCTTCTGACAATTTCTTCATAAGATGCTTTTCTGCAAACCAAATCATCACAAATGCAGTAGCCTGCCATATTTACACCCATATCTGTAGGTGACTTATAAGGGCTTACGCCCTCGATTTTCTCAAATATTGCATTAAGAACGGGGAAAACCTCAACATCGCGGTTATAGTTAACGGTGGTTTTGCCGTATGCTTCAAGGTGATATGGGTCAATCATATTAACATCGTTAAGGTCTGCCGTTGCCGCCTCATAGGCAAGGTTTACAGGGTGCTTTAAGGGCAAATTCCAAATAGGGAAGGTTTCAAACTTAGCATAACCCGCTTTGTTTCCTCTTACATTTTCGTGGTAAAGCTGTGAAAGACAAGCGGACATTTTTCCGCTACCGGGACCGGGGGCAGTTATAACCACAAGGGGACGGGTGGTTTCGATATAATCATTCTTTCCGAAGCCCTCATCACTTACAATCTTCTTAACATTATAGGGATAGCCGTCAATGGTATAGTGGACAAAAGCCTTAATTCCGAGAGCTTCAAGTTTTTCTTTAAATTTAATTGCGGCAGGTTGTCCGTTAAACTGGTTAATAACAACACTTCCCACGAAAAGACCTGCGCTTGCAAAAGCATCCATAAGGCGCAAAACGTCACTGTCGTAGGTTATACCGTAGTCACCGCGGATTTTATTGCTTTCAATATCTCCTGCAGAAATAACAATAACAATTTCGGCGTGGTCTTTAAGGTTCAGAAGCATCTGCAATTTACTGTCGGGCTTAAAACCGGGAAGAACTCGGGACGCGTGAAAATCATCGAAAAGTTTACCACCGAATTCAAGGTAAAGCTTACCGCCGAATTCGTCAATACGCTTCATAATCTGCTCAGACTGTTTTTCGATATACATATCGTTGTCAAAACCGATTTTTTTCTCAAAAACCATAGAAATCACCCTTTCACAAAATATAATTTTAGCATTACGCTCGTATTTTGTCAACGTAAAAACCAACTGATTTATTGACTTTAATTTGTATAAGTTGTATTATTTATAATAGAGTATTTTAGACCTCAGGAAAAATATTTTTATAGGAGTACATTATGGAACAGTTTTTCGACAGATTTAAAATCGACTGCTCACCCATAGCACACAAAAGTCACATATTAGTCCGTGACGGTGTAAGGCTTACCGTGCTTACCCCTTGTCTTTTACGCGTAGAAACTCAAGGGAAAGGAAAGTTCTGCGATGAACCCACTCAAAGCGTATGGTTCAGAGATTTTCAGAAACCCGAATTTAAAGTTAACGAATCAAGCGGTACTATTGAAATTAAAACCACCAAGGCAAATTTCCTTTATAATCTGAAAGCCAAAAAAATGGTTCGCATAAAACTGCGTGACGGCAGAGTTGTAACAAATTACAAAGCAGGTAACCTTAAAGGTACTTGCCGTACTCTTGATATAACCGGCGGTGTTATTACTCTCGGCGACGGTGTTTGTTCAAAAAACGGTGTTGCAATTCTTGACGACAGCGATACTCTTGTTCTCAAAGAGGATGGTGCAATTTTGCCCAGAAAGCACAAAGAAACAGATGAATACTATTTTGCATACGGAAACGATTATATCGGTGCAACAACTGACCTTTATAAATTAACCGGTCAGGTGCCCCTTATTCCCCGTTATGCTCTTTCTAACTGGTGGAGCCGTTATAAAGCATATACTCAGGACGAATATCTCAACCTTATGGACCGCTTCAAAGAGGAAGAAATCCCCGTAACGGTTGCAACTGTTGATATGGACTGGCATTGGGTTGACATTAAAGAAAAATTCGGCAAAGACAGCCACAAGGTTTCCGTTCACCAGAACCTTATGGAATATGTTTATGATGTATGGTCAGCAGGCTGGACGGGTTACAGCTTCAATACGGACCTTTTCCCCGACCCTGCAGGCTTCCTTAAAAAACTTAAAGATGATGGCTATAAAGTAACCTTCAATCTTCATCCCTCACAAGGTGTACGCTGGTATGAGGACCAATACGAAGAAATGTGTCAGGTTATGGGACAGGACCCTTCAAAAAAAGCTCCTGTTAAATTTGATATTACAGACAAAAAATTTATGGAGCATTATTTCAAGGTGCTTCATCATCCCTATGAAAAAATGGGTGTTGACTTCTGGTGGATTGACTGGCAACAGGGCACAAAATCCGCAGTTCCCGGTCTTGATCCCCTCTGGGCATTGAATCACTACCATTTCTATGACAATGCTAAAAACAACAACAGACCCCTCATTCTTTCCCGTTTCGCAGGTGCAGGCAGTCAGCGTTACCCATTAGGCTTCAGCGGTGACACAACTCAGACCTGGGCAAGTCTTGACTTCCAGCCCGGATTTACTGCTACCGCTTCAAACATAGGCTACCCCTGGTGGAGCCATGATATTGGTGGTCATTGTATGGGTAAGAAAGATGATGAGCTCTACATCCGTTGGGTTCAGTTGGGAGTTTTCAGTCCCATTATGCGACTTCATTCAACCAACAATGAATTTATGGGTAAAGAACCCTGGAACTATTCTGGCCCCATTGAAAGAATTTCAAAAGAAAATCTCCGTCTTCGCCATAAACTTCTTCCTTATATTTACACAATGAATTACCGTACTCATACAGAGTGCCGTGCAATATGCGAGCCCATGTATTATGCATACCCCGAAAGAAAGAGCGCTTACGAATGTAAAAACCAGTTCTTCTTCGGAACGGAGCTTATTGTTGCACCCATTACGGAGCACACATCAACCGACAACAATATGGCAAGCGTTAATGTGTGGATTCCCGAGGGAAGATACACCGATATTTTCACAGGCAGAATTTACAGCGGTAAGCGTTTCGTAAGAATGTACCGCGATATCGAAAATATTCCCGTACTTGCAAAAGCAGGTGCAATTATTCCCATGAGTGCAAATGACAGAACAAACGACTGCACAAACCCTGTTGATATGGAGCTTCTCATTTACAGAGGCAACAACACCTTTAAGCTCTATGAGGATGACGGAGAAACACTTTCCTATCAGAAGGGTGCTTTCTGCAAAACTCCCTTTACAGTAAAGGAAAACGGCTCTTCCGTTTACTTTACAATTGATAAGGGCGAGGGTGATAACAGCGTTGTTCCGGAGAAGAGAAATTACAAACTCTTCTTTAAAGATATCGTCAGCGGTGAAATAACAGTTAAAGTTAACGGCAGGAAACGTGCTCTTAAAACCGAAAAAGGCAAAACTGTCACAATTATTCTTGACAGTATTGCTCCCACCGATACGGTAGAAATTGAATTTCTTGACTGCGTATATCTTACAAATACTGATAAAAAACAGGCTCTCACGGAGACAATTGCGAAGTATCAGATGGGTAACGATAAAAAAGGTCTTCTCTTCACAGAATTCCTTAAAACTGAGAAACCCCTGCCCCCCATGGCAGATAATTTCTCAGGGCCTATTGAGGAAATATTGGCTTTATATAGAGGTTGATTTAAGCTACCGGTCGCCAGCCACCGGTTGCCGGTATATAAAAGTAATGCAAGACATAATTATGAAATATACTAATTACCGGTATAGACTCTATAGTTCAATTAAAAGGATTTAAATTATGGCTATAATTGAAATATTAAAAAAACACGCTTCTGAGTATGATATTGAAATTAATCAGGAGTTAGCCGATAAACTTGAAATTTACGGCAGGCTTTTAAAGGAATGGAACAAAAAAATCAATCTTACTGCCATAAAAGATGATGAAGGTATTGCAATTAAGCATTTTCTTGATTGCTTGCTTGTAAGTAAAGCTACCGAATTTAAAGACGGAATGAATATTATTGATGTTGGCACAGGTGCAGGCTTCCCCGGTCTTGTAATCGCCGCCGCTTACCCCAATGTTAATGTAACTCTTCTTGATTCAACCGGCAAGAAGCTGAATGCCGTAGAAAATATAGCGGAAGAAATGGGCGTTAAAAACGTAAAAATCGTCCATTCAAGAGCTGAGGAAGCAGGAAAAAAGCCGGAATTCCGTGATAAATACGATTTCGCAACTGCCCGCGCAGTTGCAGAGCTTCGTGTTCTTTTGGAATACACTCTCCCGTTTGTGAAGGTTGGCGGTTCGTTTTTATCTCTTAAAGGCGCAACCGCTAAGGAAGAAATTGACGGCGCAGATAATTCCTTAAAGATTCTTGGCGGTAAAATTGACAGTATAAATGACTTTACTTTACCCGGCGGAGACAAGCGAGCCATAATAAAAGTAAAAAAGATTTCGCAAACTTCGCCAAAATATCCACGACCCTCGGCTCAAATCGCCAAAAAACCCCTTTAAATCTCCCGAAACCAAGCATTTTCAGTCGATTTATCCCGACCGAAAATGCTTTCTTTTTTATCCTTTTAGTGATATAGTATTGACAAAGAGAGACGGACAAGGCTTTGTGGATGAATGTATTTAAAGAAAGGAAAACCAATGATTAAATCTTCAAAAAGCAAAGCAAACAATCAAATACAACTTATACCCCACGATTTGATAAAGCCAAACCCACAACAACCGCGAGTACGGTTCGATTATAACGAGCTTGAAGGGCTTGCCTGCTCCATAAGAGCAAACGGTATACTCCAACCTATAAACGTACGGGCTTTGGAAGACGGTAATTTTGAGCTTATATCGGGAGAACGTCGATTAAGAGCCTCCCGTATGATTGGAATGACAAAAATCCCTTGCATAGTAATGAATGTATCAGACCAACAATCCGCTCTTTTTGCAATTATAGAAAATGTTCAAAGAGAAAATCTCGATTTCTTCGAAGAAGCGGTAGCTATCGAACGTCTTATGACGGAACACGGTCTTTCACAGGATGAAATAGCAAACAAATTAGGGAAAGCACCTTCAACACTTTCAAACAAGCTTCGTCTGTTGCGACTTCCCGAGGATATCCGTGACAAGATTTCCTGTGCAGGCCTTACAGAACGCCACGCAAGAGCATTACTAACCCTACCCGATAACTCAACAAGAAAAAGGGTTCTTGATATTGTAATAGACCGACATTTAACCGTTTCGGAAACAGAGCGACTTATAGCAGATGTTCACCGCAGACGAAAAACTCCGCGTAAACCCCAGACTAAAGCGTACAAAGATATGCGGATTTTCTTGAACACACTCAATCACGCAGTTGATATTATCAGAAAAGCAGGAATTGAAGCAGACACCGCAAAAAGCGAAACCGACGAATATTTTGAATATGTAATAAGAATTTCAAAACCTGAAGAATCTAATATGGTAGCGGTGACTACACAGGCGATATAAAAGATGCAGGTTGCCAGATACCAGATACCAGTATGTAAAAGTATCGCAAAATTTATCATCCCTGTTTGCTTTAGCAAATAGGGAGGGGGACCGCGCGTAAGCGTGGTGGTGGGTTGCCCCGTTCCCTCTTAACTTTGTAAAAGTAACGCAATTTTCGGTATAATCTCCATTTGGAGTTTATATATAGTGGCGAAAGCCACAAGCCATATCTTTCTCTTTCACACCCCACATCCACAGCGGAAAACCACCGTCGAGAGACGGTGGTTTTCTGCTTGTTTTTTCTTTTATTTTTCTTCAATTTCACATTTTTCTAATGCAAAATCAAGGAGTGTGTTTATAAGTTCATTTCGTGAGCGGTTTGTCTTTAAGGATATTTCGTCAAGTTTTTCAACAGTTTCATCCTTGATTCTTACTGAAAAAACCTTGTAGCCATCGCAGCCTTTAAGTTTGTCTTTTTTCTTAATAATCAACTTTTCGTCCATTCGAATCACTCCTTTTAAAACTATTTTAACTTGACATATCATTTTTAATATGTTATAAATTATGTTATGTAATATGTTATAAATCATTGAGTGTATCCGAACTTTTTTTGAAAAATACAGCATTAAATTATAAAAAACTTTTTTGCTCGCCACAATGGGACAGTTTTCGACAATGTAATTATGTATAATGTAGTTAAAGAGCGAAACACAGAGAAAAACCACAAGATATAGATTTTATGTTTTGTTCTTAATAATAAGAAAAGGAGACACTGTTTTATGAAAAGCCTTAAACTGAAAATACTTGCCATTCTTATTGAATACCATTGGTGGCGTGTTGACCGTTTGCGAAAGAAAAAACGCCACGAAAAAAATGAAATCACTCTTCCCCGTGAAGACTTTCATAAATTCAGAGCAGAACAGTTATCGGTTCTCTATGAAATGTATTTAGGTTTGCGCGATTATTGCGGAAACATTGTTGCATAGTATTTTACCGCTTTTGCCTTGGAGCAAGAGCGGTTTTTATATTGAAGAGATGGTTTTTTTGTGTTAAAATCATATTGGTGAAAATAATGTTAAATTTTAAAATCGACAATTTATCTGTATGGGAAAAGCTCAAAAAAACTAACAATCCCTTAATTATGTACGGTACCGGAAACGGTGCCGATAAGGTTATTGATGTTTTAGACTCCCTTAACATTAAGCTCTCAGGGGTAACCGCGAGCAGTGGCTTTGTCAGAGAACGCTTTTTCAGAGGTTTCCCTGTTAAACCTTTGGAATATTTTGAAGAACAATATTCGGATTTTGCTGTTATAATCGCTTTCGGAACATCAGTTCCCGAAGTTATGGAAAATATTTTTAATATTTCAAAAAAGCACAGGGTTCTTGTACCTTGCGTTCCTGTTATCGGAACAGAAGTTTTTGACAGGAGGTTTTTAGAGAGTCACGAAGAGGAAATAAACCTTGCCCACTCTCTTCTGGCAGATGATTTTTCGAAGAAAGTTTTTGAGGGGTATGTTAATTTTCAATTCGGAGGAGAAATTGCCCTTTTAAAAGAAATAGAAACCGAGGAAAGCGAAGCATACACCAATATTTTAAACCTTACAAATCAAGAAACCTTTGTTGATATCGGTGCTTACAGAGGAGATACTATTGAAAAATTTTTGAATTATACCAATAGAAAATACAAAAATATTGTTGCCGCAGAGCCTGATAAAAAGACTTTTTTAAAGCTTTTAAAAAACTGTGAAGGTCTTGGAAACTTCAAGGGCTTGAATGTGGCAGTTACGGATTTTGACGGCGAAATCGGCTTTTCTTCTCTTGCAGGAAGGCAGTCTGCTGTGGGTGGAATAAATATGATACAAGCGCTTTCTTTACCTTCACTTTGTAAAGGCGTTGAGCCCTCCTTTATAAAAATCGATGCCGAGGGTTGCGAGCTTGAAATTTTAAAGGGCGGAGAAAACATTTTAAAGGAATATAAACCTAAAATGAATATTGCCGCATATCATAAAAGCGAGGATATTTTTAAATTACCCATACTCATAAACAGTATAGACCCTTCTTATAAAATCCACCTCCGTCACCATCCATACATTCCTGCCTGGGATACTTTGTATTATTGCATTTGAGCTACAAAAAACGCTCTTAAAATTTTGTTAAAATTTATTTTACAACAATTTAAAAAATATATTGACATTTTATGCAAATATCTATATATTTAAAGTTGCAAATTAAAAATTTATAAATATTATATGTATGGTCTGTCAGTCACGGGTTCCACTTAGTTGATGCCACGGACAAAGTAAAAATTCACCAATTTGAAGAATTATATTACAGGTTCTTTGGGTAGGTGGTTTTTTCTTTACTGAATATATAAATATAACTGTTATATAATTCCATTCTTAATTTGCGGAAAGGGGCTGCATAATTGTCCAACAACATTATTGATTTAAAGAATATTTCCGTAGCTTTTGACGGAGAAACAATTATTGATAATATGAATTTATATATCCGTGACAAGGAGTTTATTACCTTTTTAGGTCCCTCCGGTTGCGGTAAAACAACTACGCTCCGAATTATTGCAGGTTTCCAGGAACCCGATTCGGGCGATGTTATCTTTGACGGTAAAATAATAAATGGTGTTCCGCCTCATAAAAGGCAGTTGAACACCATTTTTCAGCGTTACGCTCTCTTTCCCCATCTGAATGTTTATGAGAATATTGCTTTCGGTTTGCGCCTTAAAAAGACTCCCGAAAAGGAAATTAAAGATGCTGTTACAGAAATGCTGGCTCTCGTAAATCTCAGAGGCTTTGAGCGTAGAAATATATCTTCTCTTTCAGGCGGTCAGCAACAACGTGTTGCTATTGCGCGTGCACTTGTTGTTAAACCGCGAGTTCTTCTTCTTGACGAGCCTTTAGGCGCTCTTGACCTTAAACTTCGCAAGGATATGCAGGTTGAACTCAAAAACATTCAAAAGCGTTTGGGTATCACATTCATTTATGTTACTCACGACCAGGAAGAAGCTCTTTCTATGTCCGACACTATTGTTGTTATGGACTCAGGTGTTATTCAGCAAATCGGCACACCTACCGATATTTACAATGAGCCCAAAAACGCTTTTGTTGCAGACTTTATAGGCGAAAGTAATATTATCGAGGGAGTTATGCGCTCCGACTTCTGGGTTGAAATGGCAGGTCACAAATTCAAATGTCTTGATAAGGGCTTCGGTGTTGATGAAGAGGTTGACGTTGTTGTGCGCCCCGAAGATGTTGACGTTGTTCCCGTTGAGAACGCTATGATTTCAGGCATTGTAACTTCAACAACCTTTAAAGGCGATTATTATGAAATTATCGTTGAAATCAAGGGCTTTAAATGGATGATTGAATCCACCGATAATCAGACCGTGGGTTCAACTATCGGTCTTAATATCGAGCCCGATGCCATACATATTATGAAAAAATCCAAGTACTCCGGACTTTACGGCGACTACAGCTCCTTCAGTGAAGAATTTGACGAGCTTTCAGACGCTACATACGAGGAAGAGGACGAATAAATCTACCCATACATTTGAAAAGGAGTGCTTGTAATGAAGAAAAAATCTTCTCTTATGACACGTTTAGCGGGCTCTCCATACATTGTCTGGGCGGTACTTTTCATTATTGTTCCTCTTTGTATGGTTGCCTACTACGCTTTCACCGACAAAAGCGGTAATTTTACTTTGGAGAATATGCTCAGTATCGGTAAATACACCGACACAATAATTCTCTCAATATGGTTGGGACTTTTAGCTACGGTTATAAGCCTTGTTATTGCATACCCCCTTGCAATGATAATGGCTTCAAAGGGTCCTGAGAAGCAAAGCACAATGACAATGCTCATTATGCTTCCTATGTGGATGAACTTCCTTTTGAGAACATATTCCTGGATGACAATTTTAGAGGATAACGGCTTACTTACAACCGCCCTCAACTTTGTGGTAGACGGCATTAACAGCATAACGAATTTGGGTCTTGAACCGGTTCATCTTATAAATACCCGAGGTGCGGTTGTTTTAGGTATGGTTTACAACTTCCTGCCCTATATGATTCTGCCTATTTATACGGTTATGCTCAAGGCTGACCGTTCTCTTGTTGAAGCAGCTCAGGATTTAGGCGGTAATAAATTTGATGTTTTCAAAAATGTAACCGTTCCTTTGAGCATACCCGGTGTGGTATCAGGCTTTACAATGGTTTTTGTGCCTTCTGTGAGTACTTTCTATATTTCTCAGAAATTAGGCGGTACGGGAACAACCCTTATCGGAGACATCATTGAAACCCAGTTCCAGACTGCAAATAACTTTAATTTAGGCGCATCTCTTTCTTTTGTGCTTATGATACTTATATTTATTTGTCTTGCGGTTATGAACAAGTTTTCCGATGATGACGGAGGTGTTGTAATATGACAAAGAAAACCTCTCTCGGCGGAAAGCTTTATACTGCTCTTGTGTTCATATTCCTTTATGCACCTATTGCGGTTCTTATTCTTTTCAGCTTTAACTCCGGAAAGAGTACGGCGGTTTTTGAAGGCTTTTCTCTTCATTGGTATGAAGAGCTTTTCCGCGATGCCGCAACCCTTACTGCATTTAAAAACTCCTTAATCATCGCAGTAGTTTCTTCAATCATTTCAACTGTTATGGGTACTGCCGCCGCAACAGCAATTTTCGGCTACAAAAATAAGTTTTTAAAAACAAGCGTTATGACGGTTACAAACATTCCTATGATGAATCCCGAAATCGTTACGGGTATTGCTATGATGCTTCTTTTCGTATTCATCGGCGGAATATTCGGAAAAACAGGCACATTGGGCTTTACTACCCTTACGATTGCCCACGTAACCTTTGAGCTTCCCTATGTTATTCTGAATGTACTTCCTAAGCTCAAACAGACTGACCCTCACCTTTCGGAAGCCGCGCAGGATTTGGGTTGCACACCCTTCCAGGCATTTTATAAGGTTGTTCTGCCTGCAATTATGCCCGGTATTATTTCCGGTCTTATGATGGCATTCACTCTTTCCATTGATGATTTCATTATCAGTTATTTTGTAAGCGGAACAAGCTCGCAGACCTTGCCCATCAGAATTTTCTCTATGACAAAACGTCGCGTTACACCCGATATGTACGCCCTTTCAACAATTATTTTCCTTGCAATTCTTGTTCTTTTGATTGTTTCAAATATTATTTCTTCAAGAGGAGATAAGAAAATTTCGAAAAAAGGCGGTGCCAAAAAATGAAACGCTTTTTTTCAATAATATTCTCTTTAATTTTTCTCACTCTTACTGTTATTCCTTGCTTTGCAGGAGGGGAAAAAGATTATTCCCATCTTGAAGGAACAACCCTTAATGTTTACAACTGGGGCGAATACATTTCCGACGGCTCGGACGGAACATTGGATGTTAACAAGGAATTCGAAAAGCGTTACGGAATAACCGTTAATTATTCAAACTACGAGAGCAATGAAAATATGTATAACAAGCTTCAATCGGGCGGTGCAAATTATGATATAATAATTCCTTCGGATTATATGATTGCAAAGCTCATTGAAGAAGATATGCTGGCAGAGCTTGACTTTTCCAATATTCCCAACTACAAGTATATTCTCGAAAAATATCGCGGACTTTATTATGACCCCGACGACAAATATACCGTACCCTATACCGTTGGTATGGTTGGTCTTATATACAATACAACAATGGTTGAGGAAGCTCCCGATAGCTGGGGCGCACTCTGGGATGAGCGTTATGCCGGGGAAATTCTTATGTTTAACAACCCACGTGATGCTTTCGGTATTGCTCAATGCTATTTAGGTCAAAGTATAAACACAGAATCCGTAGAGGATTGGGACAAAGCTATAGAGGCTTTGAAAGAGCAAAATCACCTTGTTTCTTCCTATGTAATGGACGAAGTTTTCAATAAAATGGAAAACGGCGAGGCGGCTCTTGCGCCCTATTATGCAGGTGACTTCCTTACAATGTATGATATTAACCCCGACCTTGCTTTCGTTTACCCCAAAGAGGGTGTTAATTTCTTTGTTGATGCAATGTGTATTCCGAAAAATGCAGAAAACAAGGAAGCGGCAGAGCTTTATATCAACTTTATGCTGGAAGAAGATATTGCCGTAGCAAATGCTAACTATATTTGCTATGCAACCCCTCACAGCTTAGTGCTTGAATCCGAGGATTACGATTTAAAAGGAGAGCCTGTTCTCTACCCGGATGAAAAAAATGCACCTAAAACAGAAATGTTTGAGAACCTTGACTACGAAACCCAGAACTATATGAATATGCTCTGGAACGAGCTTAAAATTGAGGGCAACTCAAATCTCGATGCTTATATCGGTCTTTCTGTTACAGCAGTATTGATTATAACCTATGCAATTTATAGGTTTATAAAAAAGAAAAAACGCGAAGCGATGTATTAAAAAATCCTCCGAAAAATCGGAGGATTTTTTTATTTTGCATTATAATATATAGTGCTTCCAGCTTCAACTGAATGAGTAAGCCAGGTGTTACCGCCGATAATGCAGTTATCACCGATTTTTGTGTTACCTCCGAGAATGGTGGCATTTGCATATATAACAACATTATTGCCAATATCGGGATGACGTTTAATATCTTTAACAGGTGCTCCGTTTTCATCAAGCTCAAAGCTTTTTGCACCGAGAGTAACACCCTGATAAATTTTAACGTGGTTTCCGATCGTTGTGGTTTCACCAATAACAATACCTGTGCCGTGGTCAATGAAGAAATATTCTCCCACAGTTGCACCTGCGTGAATATCAATACCTGTTTTTTCGTGAGCATATTCCGTCATAACTCGGGGAATAAGCGGAACTTTAAGGGTATAAAGCTCGTGAGCGAGGCGGAAAATAGAAATCGCATAAAAACCGGGATAACAGATAAGCACTTCTTCATGGCATTTTGCCGCAGGGTCGCCCTCGTAAATTGCCTCAATATCTTTAATAAGTAATTGCTTTATTTTAGGCAGTCTTTCAATAAAAGCATCACAAAGCTCCTCGGGAGTTTCTTCCATAGGAGTACCGTTGAAGGCATAAGCTCCCTTTATCTGCTCAACAAGGCGGTTATAAATGTTGAGAAGAAGCTCGGTTTGTGATAAAACATTTTCGCTTCCCTCACTATGCTTAAAATAATTGGGGAAAAGAAGAGACTGCAAATCCTTTATAACCTTCACAACTTCGTTCCTGTTAGGAATAAGTGCTTTATCGGAATCTTTCCTTAGAAAGCATTCACCGTTTATGTTTTCAAGGTTTTTCACCGTACCCGTTATCAATTCCATCGATTCCAGAAATCTGTCCATATCGTTTACCTCTTATTCTGAAAAAAGTGATGTCGAAAGATATCTTTCTCCCGTATCTGTCAACACTGCAACTATATTCTTACCCTTGTTTTCAGGACGTTTCGCAAGCTCTGTCGCTCCAAAAAGAGCGGCACCGGAAGAGATTCCCACTGCAACACCCTCTTTTCGTGCCATTTTACGAGCATATCTGAACGCATCTTCATCAGAAACATCTATAATTTCATCATATATTTTTTTATCAAGATTTGCGGGAACAAAATTTGCCCCTATACCCTGAATACCATGCGATCCCGCCACACCTTTTGTAAGTAAAGGTGAACTTAACGGCTCAACACCAACAACTTTAATTTCGGGGTTTTGCTCTTTAAGAAATTTTCCGGTCCCGGAAAGCGTTCCGCCCGTGCCTATTCCAGCAACAAGAATATCAATCTTACCATCTGTATCTTGCCAGATTTCAGGTCCCGTTGTTCTGTAATGAGCTTCGGGATTTGCAGAATTATCAAACTGAGACGGAATAAATGAATTTTCATATTCCTTTGAAAGCCTTATTGCCTCTTCAATTGAGCCTTGCATACCCTTTTTGCCGTCAGTCAGCACAACCTCCGCCCCATAGGCTTTCATAAGCTTTATTCGCTCTTCACTCATTGTGTCGGGCATAACAATTATAACCTTATAGCCCTTTGAGGCACCTATTGCCGCAAGACCGATTCCGGTGTTTCCGCTTGTTGGCTCGATAACAACCGAACCATCTTTAAGAACGCCATCTTCTTCCGCTTTTAAAATCATCTGAAGTGCAGGTCTGTCCTTGGCGCTTCCTGTTGGGTTAAAGCACTCTAATTTTGCAAATATTTTTGCTTGCAAATTTTCTTCTTTTATAATATTGGAAATCTCCATAAGAGGAGTATTCCCCACTAATTTATCTATATTTTTATAAATATTCATTACATCTACATCCTTTTATAACATATTATCACAAATATAGACTCTTTACAAGTACACACTGCTCCCTTATGTCGTGTAAATTTTTTCAAAAAAGCTTGCACTGCTTCTTCCGTATGGTCGGTTAAACCGGCCAAGATTTTCTAAGCTGTCGCCCACTGTAAGCCGGTTTACGGCTTCTCTGCAGGTTAATGTTATATTAAAACCCTTTTCTTTAACTATGGTTTTTAATATATCATTTCTTATTCCGTAGGGGTAGGCCATAATAACAGGAGTTTCGCCCGTAAGCTTTTCAAAGCTATTATTGAACTGTTCAATATCTGCATTTATAATTTTTTTATATTCTTCATCACTTTCTCCAAAAAGCTTTCCCATCCCCCTGCGACCGCTTAAAGAATGAAGATTGTAAGAATGACAGCCCAAAGTTACCAAGTCATTTTGAGAAAGCGCTTTAATATCTCCTGCATTTAAATATGCATATCTGTCATCAGTTTCTCCGTTTTGGGTATATAAATCCACAAGAGAGCCCACTAAATTAACATTTGCAGGGTAATTAAACTCCTCTAAAAGTGGCAAAACCTTTGTCAAAAAGCTCCTTTCCCCATCGTCAAAGGTTATTATAATGGGGTTTTCAGGTAGCTTTTCACCTTTTTGCACGAAAAAGCTTAATTCTTCAAATGAAATTGGGTTAATGTTGTGATTTTTCATATATTCAAAATCGTTCTGTAAAACCGAAAGAGGTATTACATAATCTCCCCAGATAGATTTATTTTCACTTATCTGGTGGTACATAATTATCGGTATACTAATTTGATTTTGAGAAAATGTGGCTACATAGGGAGAAAATGAATTGAGTAACGCCCCGAAAAGCATAATAAAGCAAATGCAAAAAGACAGAATTGCAATTTGCTTAAAGGTAAAAATTTTAAACATATAACCACTCCGAACCCTGATATTTTAATTATTTTTTAAAATATATGAAAAAATTTTTTATTTTTTGCAAACAAATGTTTGCTTTTTTGAAATATATGTGTTATTATATTAGCAGAAAATTTGTTCGGAAAGGTGATATTATGGAGCCTATTAACGATACTCAAAAAAGAATATATGAATTTTTAGTGGAGCGTTCTCAAGACGGCGTTCCTCCATCAGTTCGAGAAATCGGCGCAGCAGTTGGTCTTAAATCAACCTCCTCTGTTCAAGCAAACCTTGATGCTTTGGAAAAAGCCGGTTATATTATGCGTGACCCCCTTCTTAAAAGGTCAATAAGAATCCTTGGCCAGGCAGAAAACGTTACCCACGTCCCCCTACTCGGTACTGTTACTGCAGGTATGCCCATTCTCGCGGTTGAGCAAATTGAGGGCTACATTCCCTATACAGGAAGGGTTTCTCGTGATAAGCCCCTCTTTGCCTTAAAGGTCCGTGGTGAGAGTATGCTTTGGGCAGGTATTCTCAACGGCGATATTGTTATCGCTGAAAAAACCCCCTATGCTTCCAACGGTGAAATCGTAGTTGCTATGATAGAGGACGAAGCAACGGTAAAACGTTTCTATAAAGAAAACGGTCATTTCCGTTTGCAACCTGAAAACGACGAATTCGAACCCATTATCACAAATGAGGTTGTTATTCTCGGCAAGGTTGTCGCTTTGATGAGATATTATTAAGACACAAAGATTGACCCCCTGCAAATTCTTAAACGAATTTGCAGGGGGTCAAATCATTTTATTTATTCTGAATCTTCTGCCTCTTTTATCACTTCATCCGGAATAGCCTCACCGTGCTTAACAAAGAGAATGCATATAATGCTCAAGATAAACATAATGGGGCTGTAAATAAATAGTGAAAGATATGTGCCCGAAAGCATACGAACGATACCGTAAACAATTGGAGAAGCTATCTGTGCTGAGAAAGTTGCGGTATAATAGTAGCCGGTAAATGTGCCTACCTTGTCAATACCACCGATTTCGAGAACGAGAGGTAATGTGTTAACAGTGATAAGCATATTAGCAAAACCACCTAACACAAGAGCAACCCAAATAAGTGCCATACTGCCTGTTAAAACGTATAAAAGGAAAACTACCATAAAAACAACAAGACCGATAAGTATTGTTTTCTTTCTGCCGAGCTTTTTGCCCATTTTACCTGCAGGTATGGCTGCAATTGCGGAGCATACGGCAAATAAGGTTGTCATCATAGTTGCTTCACTTGTTGATTTACCAAGCACCTCAGCGGCAAAAAGTGCAAAGAAAGTTGTAATTGCATTTGTTCCGCAGAAGAGGAAGAATAATCCGCACAGCATACTGATAAGGCTTTTTCTTTCGCCTTTTGAGAGCTTTTGTGCTTTTCTTGCGGCTTTTTCTGCTTTTTTAGCAGCTTTTTCAGCCTCCAACAGCGCTTTATCTTCCATTGCTTGTCTTCTTGCGGCTTCAACCTCAAGCTTGCTTGAGGGTTCTTTAACAAAAGCACGAACAACAAGCATACCGATTATCATAACAATTGCACCTACAAGGAAAACGTAGGGGAAGGTTGTTGACTGCTCATTAGTGGCGGTAACCTCTGTTTTGGTAATTGCGGTATAAACAACGCCTACGAGAGTGCCTGCAACCATACCGATTACGGAACCAACACCACCCATAAGGTTGATAATAGCATTACCTTCACTTCTGAGTTCAGGTGGAGTAAGCGCAGGCATAAGGGCTACTGCAGGAGCTCTCCACAAAGACATTGAGAACACAAAAAGAATAATGCAGAGCATTGTTGCGGGTAAGGAATTTGTCAATGCAACCCAGGGAATAAGTGCAAAAAGTGCTGCCGAAACGGGTGCGCCGAAAACTATAAAGGGACGGCGCTTACCGAGTTTTGAATGGCAACGGTCTGAAAGCTTGCCGAATGTAGGTTGGAAAATAACACCGAAGATGTTATCAAAGGTCATAATAACACCAATAAACAAGGGAACAAGGGTAATTCCGCCTGCTGCAGTATTAACATCCTGACCTTGTGATTTTGCAAATTCTGCAAGAACCGGGAATGCCTCATTAAGATTTTGGCTGAGAGATGTTATCCACGAAGATTCCGTAAGTAATCTGTCAAGGATTTTTGTAATGTACGGGTCATAAATTGCCCATGCAATTGAAGATGCAAGAAAAGCGAAGCCTGTGAGAACAGTATGCCCTACATGGAGCTTACCGTTTTTTTCACAAAAGAGCTCTTGCTTACTCATATGAAATTCCTCCTTGTGACTTTTAAGTCTTTTTATACAAATTCTATTTTAACATACCTTTTCTTAAAAACCAACAAAATAAATAGCCTGTATTATTTTTTGGAACATTCCATAAATAACGCAGGCTTTTTTTGTTTATTTTATTGTTTGATTTATTGTTTATTGCTTGCTTCTGTAGCTTTCAGCTTCCCAGTTGACAATAAAATCCGTCAATTCCTGACTCTGATGCCTTGCACCGCCGAAATTTTCCGCAAAAGAGGCAATTTTCATAGCATCGCTAAAGAGCGCCGCCGCAGTTTCGCTACCCTTCTCGGAATAATCCACCGCATAAAGACCGCAATCTTTAACAAACAAGATTTTCGGCAAAAATCCGTTTTGCTTTTTATAAGCATCGACTACTCCTTTAATCTGTTCTTTTGCTTCAATATAAACAGGGTATGGCTTGCAGTATACAATCTGGTCGGGGTTAAAGGGTTCATAAATTTTACCGAAGTTTTCTTTGCTTTTTGCATATTCCAAAGAAACTGCCGAAGGCTCATAGGTTATAACACAGTCCTCACCGAAAACATCACAGATTTCGTTGAAAATCTCCTGAGCTTTATCTCCGTCAAATTCACCAACGGAAGTATCCGCTTCTTTTCCAGTTACTGAACGTATTTTTGCCATAACCGAATACAGCTTTTCTCCCAATCCTTCAACGGTATTATCGGCAATAAAAATACCGTGGTTTGCCAGAAGAAGAAAATCTACATCTCTGCCGAATGCTTCCTTGTATTCTTTTAATGTGTCACAGCATTTTTTTGCAAGAGTATAACCGGGTTTACAAGGCTCTATCCATAAAACACTGTCACCAAAAAGTTCTTTTGCTACCTTCTCACCGTTAAGAGAGCAGGTAATTCCGTTTACAAGTGCAGGATGCAAATGCAAAACAAAGGTATGCGGAAAAAGCGAATGAAGAGTAGTTTCAACGCTTGGTCTTTTATTTTCCTGGTCAGGTAATTTCGCCGCCATTAAATCTGCAAGAGAAAGTGCTTCTCTTTCCTTGTCGTTATCGGGGTAGGTTTTTGTAAAAATTTCTGCAATTTTACTACGGCTCATTTTCACAAATCCGTCGGCGGTAATATCTGCAAGGCGAGTACCCGAACCTTTGATATACATAATATCTCCGTCTTTTGCAGAGGTGTTTCCGCCACCTGCAAGAACAAGCTCTTCATTACTGCCGTAAAGATTGGAAAATCCAACAAGCTCATCAATAATCATAAATCAGCACCTCTTAACCTCTTATATATGGTCGGGGTATCTTTCGACCCAAATTTTGCCGTCCTCAACGTGCATTTTTGCAATTCTTGCATTTCTTCTGTCGCCGTTAAGACCATCGGCTTCTGTGTTTCTTGCGTGATAAACAATATAATACTGTCCGTCTTCTTTTATAACACTGTTGTGTCCCGTTCCCTCTTCCCACTCATTACTGCGAAGAAGAGGAGCGTAAGTGTTATCATCGGGCATTTTATGAAATTTAACTTTTCTTAAATCCTGCTCGGTTGTTTTGGCGGCGGTATAGCCTACAAAATAGGTTTCATCTTCGTATCGTCCGCCACTATACATAACATAATGCCATTCTCCCTCTCTGAACCAATATGCGCCTTCAATGGTGTGCCAATGCTGACCCTGTTTATAGCGGTCACGACGAAAAATTTCCTCATCTATTGATGCTTTAACCACGGGAACAGGCTCACCCACAGGTGTATAGGGGTCTGCCATTTTCTGAACAACGATATATGTACCGATTCTTTCACCCTCAAAGGTGTTGGGAGAATAAAAAAGGAATAAGCCTGCATCAGTTTTTACAATATGCGAGTCAATTGAAAAAGGCTTTAATATAGGCTTTGCCTCGGAAAATGGTCCCAATGGATTTTCACTTTCCGTTACGTGCATTGTCTGATGGTGTCCCCCTTGGTCAGGCGGGGCATCATAATATTCAAAGGAGAAATACATATAGAATTTCCCTTCGTGGAAAATAACAGAGGGTGCCCAGAAATGCTCCTTTCCCTCAATGGTAAAAATTCTGCCCTCAAATTTCCAATCACCTAAAAGAGTGTCGCAGGAATGAGCATAAATTCCGTCATCACCGGTGGTATAAATATAAAATTTGCCGTTGTGTTTAAGAATATAGGGGTCTGCCTGACCGACATAATTCTCTTTATCTATTTTCAATAATTGCATTTTATCTTCGTTTCCCCTTCGGTGTATTTCTTCCGTTTCCTCTTCGGTTTTGATTTTTATTATTTCTTAAAGCGCTCTGCTTTTTCGCCTGTTCAACCCTATCTTTGTATGATGGCTTAACAAGGCATTTTTTATCATAACCGATAAGGTCCTCTCTGTGACATTTTTTAAGAGCAATTCTTACTAAATCCGCATTTTTCGGATCCGCGCATTGTAAAAGTGCTCTCTGCATACGCTTTTCTTCAGCGGTTTTAGGAACATAAACCTCTTTCATTGTGAAAGGGTCAAGACCTGTATAGAACATAACTGTTGAAGCGGTACCGGGTGTGGGATAGAAATCCTGCACCTGTTCGGGATTATAGTTCCAACGTTTAATGTATTCCGCTAATTTTATCGCATCGGAAAGTGTGCTTCCCGGGTGGCTTGACATAAGATACGGCACAAGATATTGCTCCATACCGAAACTTTTAGTCAATTCAAAATATCTGTCTTTAAATTTTTCATATATTTTGAAATCCGGCTTACCCATAAGGCGCAAAACATTCCCCGAACAATGCTCGGGAGCAACCTTTAACTGACCGCTTACGTGGTCTTTAACAAGCTTTTTGAAAAAAGCGTTACCCGACGGGGTTTTATCTGCATTAAGATAATCGTATCTTATACCCGAACGAATAAAAACCTTTTTTATTTTAGGTAACCTCTCAATCTGTGAAAGAAGTTCAATATATTCGCTGTGGTCCGCTTTCAAGTTTTTACAAGGCTCGGGAGCAAGGCATTTTTTATCGGCACAAACTCCGCTTTTAAGCTGTTTTTCACAAGCGGGATGACGGAAGTTTGCAGTAGGCCCTCCCACATCATTTATATAGCCCTTAAAATCCTTGCGCTCCGTTAACAGCTTTGCTTCTTCCACAACACTTTCGACACTTCTGGAACGAACGCTTCTGCCCTGATGGAAAGCAAGGGCACAGAAATTACAACCGCCGAAGCAACCTCTGTTATGAGTGAGAGAAAACTGAACCTCTGTAATTGCAGGAACACCGCCTTGCTTTTCATAAGAGGGGTGATAATCTCTCATAAAGGGCAAATCATAAACCGCGTCAAGTTCATCTCTTTCAAGGGGTGGCATTGGCGGATTTTGCACAAGCATTTTATCACCGTAATATTCAATCAAGGCTTTTCCGTATGCACTATCCTGATTTTTATATTGCACGGAAAACGCTTTTGCATAATATTCTTTATCAGTCTTTAATCTTTCAAAATCCCATTTCCCTGCAGAATCGTAGTGAATTTTATCATCACGATTACCTAACCAGACAGTTCCTCTGACATCTCTTATTTTAGAAATCGGCACTCCCTTATCAAGAAGGCTTGCTATTTTTCTGATAATATTTTCACCCATACCGTAGGTAAGAATGTCCGCACCCGAAGAAACAAGAACGCTTTCAATTACCTCGTCCTTCCAATAGTCATAATGGGCAAATCTCCTGAGTGATGCTTCAAGACCGCCGATAATTATTGCTGTATCGGGGTAGGCTTCTCTTATAAGACGGCAGTAAACATCTGTTGCCCTATCGGGACGAAGACCCGTTTTACCACCGGGAGAATAATAGTCATAGTTCCTTTTTCTTTTTGCAACGGTATAGTGTGCTACCATTGAATCTATATTACCTGCGCTGACAAGAAAACCCAAACGGGGCTTTCCGAAACGCTTGAAATCTTCAGAATTATGAAAATCGGGTTGAGCAAGAAAAGCTACATTAAAGCCCTGACCTTCAAGAACACGCGTGATTATAGCCGCGCCGAAGGAGGGGTGGTCAACATAAGCATCACCGCAAACATATACAAAATCAACCTCTGCCCAACCGCGTTCTTCAACTTCCTTTGCGGTTATGGGTAAAAATCTTGTACCCTTCATAATCCTTACCTTTCGTTAATTTTCTTTATTATATGAGGAATTTCTTCTACTGTTTCAACTTGCAGTTCAGGCTTTTCTATCTCAGGAAAAACCCAGGTTCCCGTAGTTTTTACCCAAACAGGAACGCAACCTGCATTTCTTGAGCCGTCAATATCATTTTTGGGATGGTCACCGATATAAAGCATCTCATTTGTTTTTATTCCCAAACTTCTTGCCATTAACTGAAAAATTCTTACATCGGGCTTCTCAAACGGGGTTTCACCGCTTACGATTACTTCATCAAAGCAGTCATCCATATCCAAGGATTTTATTTTAAAATATTGTAATTCGGGTGTTCCGTTTGTAATAAGAGCAGTTTTAATGCCCATATTTTTTATTTCATATAACACAGGAATTGCAAAATCGTATTTTACCGTTGTTGTTTTAAAGCATTTTAAAACATTTTTTGCATACTCGTCATATGTAGGGGCAACCTTAAACATATTTTTATTTACAAGATATTCGTGGATTTTCTGCCAGCCTTTATGAACGAACTGCTTGTCCGCAAAGGTCAGCTCTTCTGCAAAAATTTCCGCAGTTACTCCATCTGCCATATCAAAGCCTTTTATTATATCAGGTGCAATTTTTTTAATTGTTCCGTAACGGTCAAAAAGTGTATGGTCAAGGTCAAAAACTGCCGCTTTTATCATATAGAACCACCCCGAAGCCAAAATTTTCACATTATAATCTTAACACAAGAACAAACAGATTTCAACAAATTTGACCCTATCAGGCAAAAAACATCAGACAGGTAATTTAAGCTTACTCTATCTGATGTTAATTTATTGAATCTTTGTGAAAATTTTGTTTTTTTCAAAAATATTTATCAAAAGAATACCCGCTACTAAGCATACAACACCCTGTATTGCATTTGCGGGAATATTCACAAGCGAAGCCTTAAAGCCATACAAAAAGCCTTCGAACACAAAGTAACCTGCCACCATTACAATTTCTGAAATAAAACCGCTGATTATTTTACCGAGAAGTAGCTTTTTATCATTTGTAAACTGCTTATATATGAAATAAGCTACAATTACCATTAACCCTTTAATAACAAAAGTAGCGGGAGCATACATAGCGTACCCTGATAAAACATCTGCCAGAGCAGAACCGATTGCAGCTGCACAAAAACCGTAACTAACAGGCAAAAGGAATGCTGACAAAAGCACAATGCAATCACCTAAATTTGCATAACCGTGTAACGGTGTAGGGATTTTTATAATCATTGTTGCCACACAGGTTAAGGATGCCAGCATAGCGGAAATTACTATAGTTTTTATCTTTTCCTTTTTCATTTTATTTTCCTAATTCAAGAGTCCTTTCGTAAGCCTTTCTTACGGCATCCATAGCACTTGCTCTGAATGCACCGTTTTCGAGAGCCTTAACACCCTCAATTGTGCTTCCTGCAGGACTGCAAACCGCATCCTTGAGTTTCCCCGGATGCTCTCCTGTTTTTATGAGCATCTCTGCAGAGCCTATAAGAGTTTGTGCTGCATAGAGAAGAGCTTTATCTCTCGGAAGACCGCATTCAACCGCACCGTCTGCAAGAGCCTCACAGAACATAAATACAAATGCAGGACCACAGCCCGAAACACAGCTTGCGGCATCAATTTTATCTTCATCAATTTTATCAAGAAGACCTGCATATTTCATTGTGTCAAGGAAGCCATCAACATCTTCTTTAGAAACAAATTCATTTAATGTATAAAGAATCATACCCTCACCAACGCTTGCAGGCATATTGGGCATTATTCTTATAATGGGGCAATCAATTTGCGCCATAGCATTTAAGGAAGAAAGCGAAACTCCTGCCGCCATTGAAACTAACGTAAAATCAGTTGTTCTTTCTTCTATTACAGGTGCAATCTTTTCAAAAAGAGTTTTAAGCATTTGCGGTTTTACACCGAGAAAAATATAGTCACAATTGAGCACAATGTACTCTGCATCTGCAACATTAACATCAGTTTCTTCCGCAAAATCCTTTGTTTTCTTTAAGTCAACATCATAAACAAAAATATTTTCCGCACCAACGGATTTAACTGCGGCTCTTGCCAAAGCACCGCCCATATTTCCGCAACCGATAAAACCGATTTGTTTCATAAAATCACCCTTTCAACGAATTTGACCGTTTCCTTTTATGATAAATTTATAGGTAGTTAATTCTTTAAGTCCCATCGGACCTCTTGCGTGGAGCTTTTGCGTTGAAATACCCATCTCACAACCAAGCCCGAATTCTCCACCGTCGGTAAAACGGGTTGACGCGTTTACATAAACTGCAGCGCTGTCTACACCGCGTGTAAATTTCCCGGCGTTTTCTTCATTTTCAGTAACAATTGCTTCACTATGACCCGTTGAATGAAGAGAAATATGCTCAATCGCTTCTTCCACGCTTTCAACAATTTTCACTGCAAGAATATAGTCAAGAAATTCCGTATCAAAATCCTTATCGCCCGCTCTTTTACCGTCAATAATTTTTTGGGCGCTCTCGTCAAGACGAAGCTCAACGGGAATTTTGCCGTCCTTTTCTCTTTTATTAACAAGCCTGTCTTTTAAAAGGGGTAAAAAAGTATTTGCAATTTTACTGTTTACAACAAGAACTTCTGCCGCATTACAAACAGAAGGACGGCTCGTTTTTGCATTTTCAATAATATTGAGTGCTTTTTCAATATCTGCACTTTCGTCAATATAAATATGGCATATGCCGGTACCTGTCTGAATACACGGAACCTTTGCATTCTCCGTAACTGCTTTAATAAGACCTGCACCACCACGAGGAATAAGCAAATCAACATACCCTACCGCATTCATAAGCTCGTTTGCACTTTGTCTTGTTGTATCCTGAACAAGATTTATAAGAGTTTCGGGAAGACCTAAAGAAGAAAGACCTTTTCTCATAGCAGTTACAATAGCATCCGCTGAAAGAAATGCTTCCTTGCCGCCACGAAGCACACACACATTTCCGCTTTTAAGGGCAAGTGCCGCCGCGTCAGAGGTCACATTGGGTCTACTCTCATAAATAATAGCTACAACACCCATAGGAACCGCAGTTTTTTCAACAACAATTCCGCTGGGACGTTCGACTCTTGCGAGAATTTCTCCAACAGGGTCGGGCAACTCCGCAACCTCACGTATGCCGTCTGCCATACTCTTTATACGTTCTTCTGTAAGACAAAGTCTGTCAAGCATAACCTCGGAAATTGTTCCCTTTGCCTTTTCCATATCTTTAGCATTTGCTTCTAAAATTTCCCGGCAATTTTCTTCGAGAGCCTCTGCCATTTTTAAAAGTGCATTGTTTTTCTCTTGTGAATTAAGAGAGCAAAGGACGGACTTTGCCACCTTTGCTTCCTTTAAAATATCAAAAGTTGATTTCATAAAAATCCCTTATTTCTTTGAAATAAATCTTGTTCCAACCTTTTTGCCATCCATAATATCATAAAGAACGGAAGGTGAAGAACCGTTTGCTATAACAACATCCGTTCCTCTTGCAACGCATTTCTTTGCTGCAGTCAGCTTTGTTGCCATACCGCCCGTACCGAGATTTGTTCCGCTTTTTCCGCCCAAGCCTTCGATTTCGGGGGTAATTTCCGTGATTTCGGAAAGAAGAATTGCATTTTTATCTTCTCTTGGGTCTGCAGTATAAAGTCCGTCAATATCGGAAAGCATTACAAGCAAATCCGCGTGCATACTAACAGCAACAATTGCACCTAATGTATCGTTATCACCAACAGAAATTTCATCCGTATTAACAGTATCGTTTTCATTGATAATCGGAAGAACATTAAGCTCTATAAGCCTGTTCATTGTGTTTTTGATATTGTGATATCTTGTTGGGTCTTCCAAATCAAGACCTGTAACCAGAATCTGTGCAACAGTATGGTTGTATTCGGAAAAAAGCTTATCGTAAGCATACATCAATTCGCACTGACCAACTGCCGCCGCCGCCTGTTTTGTGGGCATATCTGAAGGCTTCTCCTTAAGAGAGAGCTTTCCTATACCCATTCCGATAGCACCGGAGGAAACAAGAATTACCTCGTGACCTGCATTTTTAAGGTCGGAAAGAACCTTGCAAAGCTCTTCCACATGGCGAATATTTATGCACCCTGTGCTGTGGGCAAGGGTTGATGTACCAACTTTAACTACTATTCTCATTATAATAGCATCTCCGAATAATTTATAATTAGTTTTCGGTGGATTCTGTAGAAGAATCACCTGTCCTGCTCTTTAGTTTTGCCGCTCTTGATACTGCAAGGTCTTCCATCATCTGCTCTCTTACCTTACCGTCAACATTGAAGAAGGAAAGAGAAATTGCCTTGCCGATTCGTCCGAAAGCGGGAGCAAGGGTAAATACTGCCCAAATTGCATTAAGCATATGGGGGTCAGTCTGAGGAATAACAACTCCGTACGAGTTCAAAAGAGGCTCATACTTGATTGCCGCGATAATAACACCGCTTAAAATTGTAGAAATATTGTTTGTAATAAGAGTAATGTAACCCATAGCGGCACTCATCATACCCTCGTTACGAATACCTGTTTTCCACTCAACATAGTCATATAAATCCCCTTGAAGAGCAGTACCGCAGAAACGCTGAACGGAGTTCATAGCGCCTGCAAAGGTAAGACCAACAACAATTATTATCAAATTTATAACATTGTTATCTGTCGGATTATATCCGATGAAGAACATTATAAGGTAAACTATTCCGCAGTAGCCGTAAGCTATAACAGAAAGCTTTTTAACACCGATTTTCTTTGCCATTTTATTAGCAAAAGGCAAAACAAAATAACTGGGAAGTCCTGTAAACAAGCCTGAAATCGCCGCATTGGAAAGCTTTCCCGTGCAGTTAAGCCAGAAATAGTTAGCAACGCTTTGTCCCGTCGCTTTACCCATACCGCAGAAGTTCTTTGCAAGAAGCGCCCACATAGGACGACAGGAGGCAACCTGCTTAATAGATTTCCATACGCTTGTGTTCTTCATTTCTTCACGAGATGCCAACGGCACCCTTTCACGAAGACTAAAGAAACCGAACACACGGAATACAACTACAAGAGCCATAAATATAATAGCACCTGTCAAATAAATATTTCTTGTTGGTATCGTTCGTGGTAAATAGTCAACAAAAAACGGAAACAGTGACGGTAGCCACACACCGAAAAGGTCAACATATGTATCTGCCGCAATAAGCTTGTTTCTTTCGTTTATATTTGGTGTAAGGTTATAAAGCACTGCTTGATAAGCAGGTGTATAGAAAGAGTTTGAAATTGAGCCTACATACCTGATAACAAGGAAAAGACCTAAAAGAGTTGCCTGAGAAAGTCCGTCTGGCAAAAGATACGGCATCGCCGCAGAAAAAAGCCAGAAAGGAAGCGTAAGAACAAGGTATGGACGAACTCGACCCCAACGAGTACGGGTTCTGTCAAGAATAGGACCTGATATTGCATTATCAAAGGTATCAATAATACTGCAGAACGACTGCGCAACACTTAACGTAATAGGGCTTACGTGTTGAAAAGTTGTGGTATAGAAAAACTCGTTGTTACCGTTAAAGGTTTCCCAGTTTTTATCACCGATACCTGAAATTATGTATGCCGCCATTTCTCGCGGACCCAGGTATTCCTTTTCCTGTTGTCTTCTCTGTTTTTCTATGTCTTCTTCGGTTACTTGGGGTTCAACATATACTTCTTTTGTTTTCTCTGCCAAAAAAAGCACCGCCTTTCGCTGAAAATAAAATAATTATCTTTTATGTTATCATAAACTGTTAGGATTTTCAACAATATAATGCCCTCGACTCCTAACTTCTCACTCCCGACTACTCGCTAAAGAGAAATTTTTGAATTTCTCGTTTAAGTCTCGCCACAGGTAAACCCACAACATTATAGTAATCTCCGTTTATACCTTTAACAAGAAGTCCTGCTTTACCTTGAATACCGTAAGCACCGGCTTTGTCATAGGGCTCGGGAGTATTTATATATTCTTCAATTTCCCCTTGTGTTAAGTCATAAAACTCAACATCGGTTTTTTCACTGAAGGTTACAGTTTTACCATTCATTGAAAGAGTGACACCTGTATAAACCTGATGAACCCTTCCGTTCAAAAGAGAAATCATTCTTCCGGCATCCTCTTTATCAACGGGCTTTCCGAGAATTACATTACCCACTGCAACAACCGTATCGGCGGAAATTATAAGATTCTCTTTTTCCGTTAGCCTTGCGGATGCCTCATTTTTTATTTTAGATAGATATTCTACCGCTTCTCTTGCGCCCATACCCTCGGGGAGAGTTTCGTCGCACTCGGCAGGTAAAATCTCAAATTTATGAAATATAAGCTTTATCAATTCTTGCCTTCTTGGTGATTGAGAGGCAAGAATTACTTTTTTGTCAAAATCAATCATATTTTACCAGTTCAGATATTCGCAAATATTTTTAAGGTTGTTTAATCCCCATTTACAAGCGTTTTTTGCTTCCTCACAACCTTCAAATTCCAATGTTATATAGCCGTTATAACCGCTATCTTTTAAAATGCTCAATGTTTGCATTACGGGAACATTACCGTGACCCAAAACCGCACCGCGCAAATAATTTCCTCCCCGCGTTTTAAAGAAGCAGTCCTGAGGAGCAAGCTCGCTTCCGCTTTTAATATGAAAATCTTTTGCGTGAACATAGGAAGCAAAACCCGAGAGTCTTGAAACAGCGTTAACAGGATTCTCGTCTGCACAAAGGAAATTACCAATATCTATAAGTGCACCGAAATTTTTGTGGGAAACCCCTGTTATTATTCTCTCTACTCTGTCACTATCCTGACAGAAAAAGCCGTGATTTTCAATCATTGTTCTTATACCTTTAGCTTCCGCATATTCAGTAACCGCTCTGTAACCCTCAACTATTCTCGGAAGAGCTTGTTCAAAGCCTTTATATTTTTTATCTTCATCACGATAGCCACCTGTTGCATCGTGGCGCATACCTTGAACACCCAATTCAACTGCAACATCTACCTCGCCTTTAAGTCTTTCAATTTCCTTTTGTAAGTTACCGTCAGAGCCGTAAATAAAATCCGCACCCACAGAATATTGAACAGGAACTATACCCACTTTTTCGCATTCTGCTTTAAGCTCTTTAGCATATTCTTTTTTGTTTTTTCCGTCAGGAGTATGTATTTCTGCAAACTCTATTGCGTCAAACCCAAGCTCTTTGGCAATTGTTATAAGCTCTTTTTCTGTTGCCTCGCCTTTTGACACAAGGGCGCTCAAACTGTAGCTGCTTACTGCAAATTTCATAGTAAAATTCCTTTCCAATATTTTATCATTGTACCCAAGCCGTTTGAGTATTATGATATTAGTATACTATAAATTACGTTGGGGGGAAGAGAATGAAAATCGAATCAAACGGCGAAGAAAAAATCACCGTTACGCTTTCGCGCCTTGATATGACCGATCTTGATATTACATATGACGAAATGGACTATTCAAACATTGAAACTCGCCGTGTTATATGGACAATTCTTGACAGAGCGCGAAAAGCCTTAGGAAAATCCGTTGACACAGACGGCAAGCTACTCATAGAGGTTGCGCCTCTGGAGGATGGCGGATGTGTGCTCCATTTCACAAGCTCACCTTTTTCAGATTCCAAAGGCAAAAAGCGTTTGGTTATGAAAAAGGATGCCGAGCCTATTCTTTTTTGCCCGTGGGACGAAAACTCTTTCATTGATTCATTGAAAATAATTTCAAGATTAAAGGATTTCATAAAAATTTTCGAGCCATATAAATATAAAAGTTGTTTTTATATTATAGTTCGTCCAAAACTAACATTTTCCGAAAAAATTTTACATATACTATGCGAATTCGGGAACACAAGTGTATGCACCGAATCGGAAATTTCAAAAATTTATGAATATGGTCTGTCTTTATCTTAAAGAAGAAACTGCCTTTTCAACGCTTTGAGCACCAAAAATATAACTGCCGGAAACCAGCACATCTGCACCTGCTTCAATACATAATTTTGCAGTTTCGGGAACAATTCCGCCATCAACCTGAATAAGCAAATCGGGGTTTACCTGATTTGCTTTTTCTCTTATTGCCTTAATTTTCGGGAGCATATCACTCATAAATGACTGACCGCCAAAACCGGGCTCAACCGTCATCACAAGCACCATTGTAAGCTTTGAAAGATACGGGAAAACTGCCTCGGCAGGTGTTTTCGGTTTTATTACCAATGCAGGTTTGACTCCTGCGCTTATTATTTTTTCTAAAGTTTCTTCAACATCACTTTCGCTTTCAACGTGGAAAGAAATTAAATCTGCACCCGCACTTGCAAAGCTTTCAACATAATCAAAAGGGTTGCTTATCATAAGGTGGCAGTCAAGAAACATATCCGTTGCTTTTCTTATGGATTTCACAACGGGTGGGCCTATTGAAATATTCGGCACAAAATGACCATCCATAACATCAACGTGGAGCATATCTGCTCCTGCATTTTTTACCTTTTCTATTTCTTTTTTTAAATCTGCATAATCCGCAGAAAGAATTGAGGGAGCCACTTTAATTTTATTCTTAAAATTCATTTTGAAACTCCTTTTTAATTATTTCTGTTGCTTTTTCCCTGTCGGCAGAAATTCTTGCACTTAATTCATCAAGGGATTTAAAAGCCATCTCGCCTCTTAATTTTTCAACAAGAAAAACCTCAATATTTTTTCCGTATAAATCTCCGTCAAAGCCTACGATATTGGTTTCGCTTCGCTTTTCACTACCGCCTTTTATTGTGGGGCGAACACCGATATTTGTAACGGAAATATATTTTTTTCCGTCAATAACGGTAAAAGATGCGTAGACACCATACTCTGCAACAGTAAAATTCTCGCTGAAAAACTGGTTAATGGTGGGAGAGCCTAAAATTCTTCCCCGAGCATCACCGTGAACAACCTTAAAATTATAGGAAAAATATCTTCCCAGCATTTTGTTTGCAGTTCTGATATCCCCATTCTTGAGGCAGGCTCTTATTCTTGTTGAACTGACAGGTGCGCCGTCAAACTCAACTTCATTGCAAACCGTAAGTTTAATTTCCCTTTCGGCACAAAATCTCTTTAAAAGCTCTGAATCGCCTTCTGCACCTTTACCGAAACGGTAATTAAATCCGCAACAAAGAGCTGTTGCATTGAACCTTTCAATAAGAATTTTATCAACAAATTCTTCAGGAGAAAGTGGGGAAATTTCCGAAAAATCAATAAATACGGGAGTATACCCCCATTTTCTCAAAAGCTCGTCCCGTTTACTTGCAGTGATGAGCTCACCGGGAACTGTCCCCGAAAGAGTTTTTTGAGGGTGCTCCGTAAACATCAGCGCGATTTTCTCGTCATATTCAGTTGTATCGCTTAAAAGCACCTTTTTATGTCCCAGATGAAGACCGTCAAAGGTACCGAGTGCAACAAGCACCTTTCTTTTTTCAGACATTATTATAAACTCTTTTCACCAATAAATCTGTTTCGGTAAGCTCGCCAAGACCTAAAAACTCACCGTTACCGTAAACTCTGTAAATTCCGATTTCGTGTAAATTGCGAAGCCGTTCTCTCATAAGACTTCCTCCGTTGGAAAATCTTATTGCCTGGTTTTCCGTAACTTGAATTTCAGGATACTCTGAAAGCAATTTTTCCAACGGTATAATTGCTTTTTCAATTTCGTCTTTTTCTTTTAGTTGTGTTAATTCATCAAGAGTAAAACACTCTGAAAGTTCAATTCCGCAAGCAAAGCTACGGCAAAGAGATGTCATTGTTGCACCGCAACCCAATCTCTCACCAATATCATTTATGAGCGTTCTTATATAAGTTCCTGCAGAGCATTGGCAATAAAGAGAATATTCTCCGTTTTTCTCTTCACTCACAGAAAGCTCATAAATTTCGCATTTTCGGGGAGTTCTTTCAACTTCAATTCCCTGACGGGCAAGCTCATAAAGACGAACTCCGTCTCTTTTTATTGCAGAATACATTGGGGGAAGCTGTAAAATCTCCCCTTTAAATTCTTCTGCTGTTTTTTCTATTTCCTCAAAGGTAACACTTTTATAAAAGCTTTCTGTTACCGTACCCCAGATATCAAGAGTATCGGTACAAAAACCTGTTTTAAAAGTCGCTTTGTAGGCTTTTTTATGTGTCGGCAGAAGTTCAATAAAACGAGTTGCGCCGCCGACAGCTATCGGCAGCACTCCTGTTGCATTGGGGTCAAGTGTGCCTGTATGACCGCACTTTTTTTCACCAATTATTCTTCTGACCTTATTTACTGCAAAAAAGGATGTGATATTCTCACCTTTTTTGAGAGGTATTATTCCTGTCATTGATTTAAACCGTCCAGAACAGTTTTTATAATATCAAGTAATTCCTTTTTACCTTTTTCATAAGAACAGGAAAAACTTGCTCCTGCGGCACCCTTATGACCGCCGCCACCTAAATGAGCGCAAATTTCGGAGGCATCAATATCTCCCTCTGTGCGAACGGAAATACCGAAGGTTCCGTCCTCCTTTTCCTTAATAACCGCACCGACGAGCACCCCCTCAATCTGACGGGGAAGCGCGGTTATGGGGTGGCATTCGTGCTCACTTGAACCGCTTTCTTTATACATAGCCTGAGTCAATGTAATAATTGCGCATTTGCCCTCAAAATGATATTCAAGGGTTTTTCTTGCCAGTAATTCCAATTCAAGAAAACTTTTTGTTTTTGTTTCAAACATTAGCTTGTTGATTTTCTTGGAATCTATGCCCTTTTCCATAAGGTCTGCGGCAATTCTGAAAGTTTGAGGAGTTGTATTCTGATATCTGAAACAACCCGTGTCGGTTGAAATGCCTGTGTAAATACATTCTCTCATATACAAATTAGTTTCAATCCCCAGCTCCTGCGCCAATTCATAAATAATTTCACAAGCTGCCGCTCTGTCCTCAACGAAGGAATTTTTGGCATAATAGGTATTAGAGCGGTGGTGGTCAATACACAAATCAACCTTTCCGCCATATAAGGACATCATATTGCCCAAAAGTTTTTCATCAGCAACGTCAACCGTGATAATATACGGGTCTGTTACATCGTCGGCAATATAGGAATCTGTCATATAGCAGAAATCTTTAGGAATTACATCACTGCATTTAACAACACGTTTTTTACCCATTATTTTAAGAATTTCGCAGAGGGCAAAAGCCGAACCGAGAGTATCACCGTCAGGATGCTCATGAGAAATAACGACAATTTCATCGTGTTCTCTCAAAATATCGGCACACTGTTTTAAATCAATTACCATAAATTTTCCTCATTCATCGGAACTTGAAAGTTCTTCAAGTTTTTTAACAATATTCATACCGTACTCAATAGAGTTATCGGCAACGAATTTTATCTCCGGTGTCTTGCGAAGACCGAGACGTTTGCCAACCTCACGGCGCACAAGCCCCGTAGCACCAGTGAGAGCTTTGGTTGCCTGCTTTGCAACCTCAATGCCCTCAACAGCGCTTACATATACTTTAACATAGGACAAATCACCGGCAACATCTGCTCTTGCTACGCTTATAAGATGGTCAGAAATTCTGGGGTCTTTAAGCTCTCTCACAATTGCAGCAATTTCACGCTTAATGTCCTCTGCTGTACGATTTTGTTTATAAGTTCCCATTTTAACTCCTTTGGAATACTTAATTAATCTTTATACTCTTCGGTGATATAACCCTCGAGAATATCCCCCTCTTTGATGTCATTGAACTTCTCAAGACCTACGCCACATTCGTAACCTGTTGCAACCTCTTTAACGTCATCCTTGAAACGTTTAAGGGAGGCGATTTCGTCCTCAAATACAACAATACCGTCACGAACAACACGGATTTTGCAGTTTCTTGTGATTTTACCGTCAATAATATAGCAACCTGCAATTGTTCCTGCGCTTGAAAGCTTGAATACACTTCTAACCTCTGCTTTACCCATTTCAACATCACGGAATTTGGGAGCGAGCATACCTTTAATTGCGGCTTCAACCTCTTCAATACAGTCGTAAATAACGCGGTACATTCTCATTTCAACCTTGTCGCGTTCTGCATTTGCTTCTGCAACAGGGTCGGGACGAACATTAAAGCCAACAATGAGAGCGTTTGATGCATTAGCAAGCATAACGTCAGATTCATTAACCGCACCAACACCGCCGTGAATAACCTTAACACGAACCTCTTCATTGGAAAGCTTTTCAAGACTCTGACGAACTGCTTCAACCGAACCCTGAACGTCAGCCTTAACAATAATGTTAAGGTCTTTAAGCGAACCCTCGTTGATAGAATCAAAGAGATTATCAAGAGTAACCTTCTGCATTGAACGGAACGCTTCCTCTTTCTGTGAATTCTTTCTCTGTTCAACAAGCTCTCTTGCAAGTCTTTCATCACTTACACAGTCAAAAGCATCACCGCCAACGGGAACCTCGGCAAGACCTGTGATTTCAACAGGAACGGAAGGACCTGCTTCATTAACCTTTCTGCCTTTGTCATCTGTCATAACACGAACTCTGCCGACTGCAGTACCTGCAACTATAATATCGCCTGATTTAAGAGTACCGTTCTGAACAAGAAGAGTTGCAACAGGACCGCGACCCTTGTCAAGTCTTGCTTCAATAACAATACCTTTACCTGCACGGTTGGGGTTAGCTTTAAGCTCTTTCATTTCTGCAACAAGAAGAACAGATTCAAGAAGTGTGTCAATATTCATTTTTGTTTTTGCAGAAACGGGAACACAGATAACATCGCCGCCCCATTCTTCAGGAATGAGCTCATACTCTGTCAACTGTTGCATAATTTTATCGGGAGATGCATCAGGTTTATCCATTTTATTAATGGCAACAACGATTGAAACACCTGCTGCTTTAGCGTGGTTTATAGCTTCAACTGTCTGGGGCATAATACCGTCATCTGCGGCAACAACAAGAATTGCTATATCTGTTGCCATTGCACCTCTTGCACGCATAGCTGTGAATGCTGCGTGACCGGGTGTATCAAGGAAAGTGATTTCCTGACCATTGAGATTTACTCTGTATGCACCAAGGTGCTGAGTGATACCGCCTGCCTCTGTTGCTGTGACGGAAGTATTTTTAATAGCATCAAGAAGTGAGGTCTTACCGTGGTCAACGTGACCCATAACGCAAACAACGGGACTTCTGGGAAGAAGGTCTTCTTCGTTGTCCTCGTGGTCGTCGATAATTCTTTCCTCAATAGTAACAACAACTTCTTTTTTAACCTTTGCGCCAAGCTCCGTTGCAACGATTTCAGCTGTATCAAAGTCAATAACCTGGTTTACTGTTGCCATCATACCGAGTGAGAAGAGCTTTTTAATAACCTCTGCGGCAGTTCTCTTGAGCATAGCGGCAAGGTCACCGACTGTAATTTCTTCGGGAACAGTAATAACAAGAGTCTTTTTAGCGCGTTCTGCTTCAATCCTCTTCAATCTTTCTGCTTCGCTCTCTTTTCTCTTAGAGCGCATACCCTGTTGTTTTCTGTATTGCTGACTCTTTTGTTTTAATTTTTGCTTCGTCTGAACATTGTCGTTGATAGAATGAACAGGAGCGATATTTTCATATCTTTCGTTATATTTTTCAAGCTGAACATTGTCTGCTCTTGTGTCGATAGTACGCATTTCGCCCTTGGTTCTTGACTGCATGGGACCGTCTTTTTTCTTTTCATTCTTTTTAAAAGGATTTGCAGTTGACTGACCCTGTGGCTTCTTTTCTGACTTGTTTTCAGTCTTCTTTTCGTCCTTTTTCTGAGGTTTATCGGCTTTTTTCTCCTCTTTCTTAGGAGCATTTTTCTGAACCTTTTCCTCTTTTTTAGGCTCTGGCTTTTTCTCCTCTTTCTTAGGAGCTTTCTTTTCTTCAACCTTTTTCATTGCGAAATAGGCGTTGAAGTTTTCAACACTGTTTTCCTGTGTTAAAACATCAAAAAGAACATCAAGCTCTTTTGTATCAAGAGCGGTCTGCGCCTTTTTAGGCTCTTCATAAAATTTACCGAGAACCTCAATGATTTCTTTGTTATTCAAACCGAAGTCTTTTGCAACCTCATTAACTTTATATTTTGTTATCATCTAATTCCTCCCCGAATTGTTGATGTAGTTTTTTAGCAAAACCGGTGTCTGTTACGGAAAAAACACCTGAACCTTTGCCTACACCGTCGGCAAAATCTGCCATAGAATAAGAAGTACGTATAATAGGAATATTTTTACCGTTATAGGTACAAGCGTGAGTCATTTCTCTTTCCAGCCTTTCTGAAGCATCCGCCGAGAGAAACACAAGCTCCGCCGTAGATTTTACAATGGATTCTTTAACAGCATCGTGACCGCAACACAGCTTACCCGCTTTACGGCACAAACCGAGAAAACCCATAGTATCTTTTTTATTCAAATTTTGCCCAGTCCTTTCGACCTTATTTAAGATATCACTTAAGTTCGTCTTCCATAGCGTCATAAACTCTGTCGGGAATTGCGGTTTCAAGAGCTTTTTCGAGGCGCTTGCCTTTTCTCGCTTTCTTAAAACACTCTTTATCGGGGCATATATATGCACCCCTGCCCGACTTTTTACCTGTAAGGTCAAGGCTTATTTCCCCCTCAGGACTTTTGACTGCTCGGATAAGCTCTCTTTTTGGCTTCATTTCGTTGCAACCAAGGCATTTTCTCATAGGTATCTTTTTTTCAGTCATAAAAACCTCACTTGCTCTGCGGAATGTAGAATCCGCTTTCGGGCTTAATATCTATTTTCCAACCTGTAAGTCTTGCGGCAAGGCTTACATTCTGCCCTTTGTTGCCGATAGCAAGAGAAAGCTGTGTATCAGGAACAGTTACGTGACAAGCTTTTTCTCTTTCTTCGTCGATTTCTACTTCAAGAACATCTGCGGGAGCAAGAGCAGCTGCGATGAACTTTGTGGGGTCTTCATCATAAATTACAATGTCTATTTTTTCGCCACCGAGAGCTTCAACAATTGTACCCACACGAGCACCCTTAGGACCGATACAAGCACCGATGGGGTCAACATTTTCATCTTTTGAAATAACCGCAATTTTTGTTCTTGAGCCTGCTTCACGGGAAACCGCCTTGATTTCAACAATTCCGTCATAAATTTCGGGAACCTCTGTTTCAAAAAGTCTTCTTACAAGACCTGAATGTGTTCTTGAAATCATTGCTTTAGGACCTTTGGGAGTGTCTTTAACGCCCTCAATGTAAACCTTTACAAGCTGATTTTCTGTGAATGTTTCGTTGGGAAGCTGTCTTGATTTGGGAAGAACAACTGTTGCCTTACCGATTTCAAGAGTAACGTTACCTGACTGGGGGTCAATGCTCTGAACCTTACCTGTTACAAGCTCTTTCTGCTTTGATTCAAACTCACGGAGCATAAGACCTCTTTCAGCATCGTGAATGTCGCCTCTGATAACATTCTTTGCGGTTGTTGCGGCAATTCTGCCGAACTGCTTTGTTTCAAGAGGAATTTCAACGAAATCGCCTACAAGAGCTTTTTTGTTATATTTAACTGCTTCTTCCTGAAGAATGTCAGTAAATTCGTTCTGAACCTCTTCAACAACCTGTTTTCTGAGGTATACACGGAGCTTATTTTCCTCGGGGTTGCAATCGACAAATACAACATCCTCGCCGCCGTATTCTCTTCTTACTGATGTTACAATAGCTGCGCATACCTTTTCAAGAAGATAGTCCGCCGGAATTCCTCTTTCTTGCTCAAGCATAAGTATTGCTTCGAAAAATTCTTTGTTTTCATTTTTCTTAGTAGATTTTCTTGCCATTTTTCCTACCATTCCTTTCAATATATAAAACTAAATATTAACCTGATTAAAATGAGAAATCGTCCAAGAGTGAGTGGAACCTAATTTGGTTCGAATCCACTCACTCTAACCCATGCGATTTCTTTTTTCTCGGCAGTCATTGTGTTTTCTTCATCAAATTCAATTGTGACTGCACCATCTTCGGAGTAGTCAATAAGCACTCCTTTAAATTCGCGCTGACCTTCAAAGGGACGAATAAGTTTTACAATAACCTTTTCTCCCATAGCATAGTCAAAATGAAAATCTCTTGTGAGCTTTCTTTCAATACCGGGGGAAGAAACCTGTAAGTTATACTGACGGTCAATTAAGTCAGCCTCGTCCAAGGGAGCATCCATAGCGTGACTCATATTGACACAGTCTTCAATGCCTACACCGTCTTCCTTATCAATAAAAATTCTGAGATAATAGTTTGCACCCTCTTTTTCAAAGCAAACATCCCAAAGTATTAAACCCAATTCTTCTGCAATGGGTTCTGCGATTTCCCAAACCTGAGAAACTGTGTTCTTTGCCAAATCAGCACCTCTTTTAAATTCATTCTTTTTTCTTTACAAACTTTTTCAAATTGTCGAAAGCTGTTTGCTTCACACAAGCATTCCGGCAATAAATATGAGAGCAGGTTCCCCTGCTCTCACTCAAGTTCATATTCGTACATTGGTAATATACCATATAATATAAAAAAATGCAAGTGTTTTTTATCATCCCCATACAGCGTAAAGGGTAATATCTTCTTTTACTGTAATTTCGTCACCAAAATCAACGTCTGCGGATTTTGCTTTTTCATCAAAGGACCAACCGAGGAAAACCTTGTTGTTCTTTTCGGGAATGTGGAAAGAAATTTTTACTGTTTCTCCCTCTTCTGCAACCTTTTCAATAGGTGCATTTTCTCCACCGTTGGCGTTGTAGATTACGGTATATTTTTCAGCTTCATTATATTCAACTATAAAACCGGTGTTATATTTTTTATCAAAGGCTTTAGCTTTTTTAACCTCTGCTTTGCCGTTATTTAAAAGGGCTTTTGCAGAATCTTCTTTCTCAGACTCAACAAAGTATTTTTTGCTGTCTTTGAGAAGAAGAGAAAGCATTTTTGCATTATCTTCGCTAACCTCTGCAAGTCTGCCACCCTTTGCTTCAGCAACCGCTTTAGCCTGACTGTATGTTAAGGGTGTGTCATAAACCTCGTATTTAACGCCGTTTAAAACCGCGCCATTTACTGCTTCAATTTTATTTACATTGATTTCGCAAATGAAGCCTGTCAAGCTTCTTTTTTCGGATGATTTTGAAATACCGTCATCGGTAATAACAGAGCAAACACTCTCTTTGCTGTTAAAATGCTCACCGACATAATATCTTCCGAAGCCGTTTTCGCCTGCAAGCTTTGAAAGTATTTTAAGCTCTTTCTTTGTTCCTATTGAAACAAGCTGACCGCCCATTTTTTCGGAAAGCTCTTTTGCTTGTTCATAATTTACTGCAACATCGAAAAGTGCATATACACTCTCATCAACAGTTTTCACTGTTGATGCCTCTGAAAGTGTTGCAACAGTTTCAGAATTGTTTTCATACTGAGGTCTTGCAACATAGTTGATTCTTGCGTGAAGACGCGAAGAATAACCTGAACTTGCAGGATACTGACAAGCTAAAACCTGGTCGGACATATTGCCCTCAACAGTATAAATTGTATCTTCTGTAACATCAACAACAAGACCAACGTGGTCGATGCAACCGTAACCGCCCGAGCAAGTGCAACAAAAAATAAGGTCACCTGCCTGAAGCTTTTTACCTGAGGAGAATGAAAAGCATTCTGCACCAACAGAGGGAAGTGTTGAATAATAAGATGCACCAACACTTGTGAGCTTGGGGTAAATAGAGGAGGGTATTCCCGCAACATAACCGCACCAGGATGCGAAAACATTGCACCAATATCCCTGTCTTCCGTACCATCTGCCATATTCGGTAATATTACCATAGCCAACAGATGTACCGGAATAATCGGAATAACTTGCTTCGTGGTAACCAACCTGACTTTTTGCAACATTTACAATGTCAGTAACCTGGTCGCCGGTAAGCTTTACATTCATTAAATTTTCATAATAAACGCTGTTTTTGTAAGAGGATGAGGCGGAGTATTCGACGCTTTTGGCAGCTGCACTTACGCTGAAAACGGAAGTTGCCATGAGAACAGTGGTGAGAAGAACAACCGCAATTCTTTTAATTCTGCTTTTTGTCATAGAATAATTTTTGCCTTTCGTAAGTTTTATATCACTAATATTTATTGCAAGAATGTAACCAATTATTACAAATTTGTAACCTTTTGTAACAACCTTGGGCATTATAACATAATAAAAGTACTTTTTCAATGTGAAAATTGCACTATAAACCACCATATATTTTGTTAAATAATGCTATTCTAAACAAAAATCACCGCTTTTTTGCAAAAATAGGTTACATTTTGAAATTTTTGTGATAAGAAAATTTCTTATTTCTGATTGTAACCTGATGAATGATATGTTATATTTAATATATAATAATGTAATGTACGAAGAATGATGGGAAGCGAGGTGTTCTTATGGCACGAATTATTATTGCAGGAGCAGGTCACGGCGGTTTAGTTGCTGCAATAAAGCTTGCACGGATTGGCTATGACGTGACTTTATTTGAAAAAAATAAAAAAACTGAAATGGGGCTACCGCAACAAGATGTGTTCGAAAAGGACACTTTCACTTATATTGATCTGCCCTCACCCAAAAACATTACAATATGCAAAAATCAGTTAACCTTTGTTCCCTTGGAAAACACAACCGAACCCTTAACAATGCCCCAACCCGAAGAAGAGACAATTGTGATGGACAGAAAAATTTTGATAAACCATCTTCTTTCCCTTGCTGAAAAGAGCGGTGTTAAAATAAACTATTCTTGCCCTGTTATTGAACCAATAATTCTGGGGAGCAGAGTTGCGGGTATAAAAACCTCTGACGGTGATTTTTATGGTGATGTTGTTATTGATGCTTGCGGTGTTGATTCACCGTTAAGGAACAATCTTCCCCTGTTTATGAATGTGAACCGAGAAATCAAAAATTTTGATGTGGTTTACACCTACCGTGCTCATTTTGAAAAGAATATGACAGTTCCCCAACCGGAAACATACTATGATATTTTGGTAAAAGAGGATGGAACTGTTGGCTTTTCCTGGGTTGTAACAGAAGATGATTTTGTTGATGTTCTGATTTGCCGTTTTTACCCTTTAACTCAAGAAGAGGTTTTGACGGAATTGCAGAAAATTTACGAAGAGTACCCCCACATCAGCAAAAATTTCATTCGTGGTGGACAATACCAAAAAATCCCCGTTTGCCAACCTCTCGGAGTTTTAGTTGCAGACGGTTATGCCGCAGTGGGTGACAGCGCTTTTATGACCTACTCCACAAAAGGCTCGGGTATTTCTTATGCTATGAAAGCGGGGTCAATGCTTGCGGAAGCAATAGCAAACGATACACTCAATTTGTTTGACACCGAAACACTCTGGGAATATGAGAGGAGCTTTTATAAGGAAATCGGCTTTTCTGCAGGACGAATTGCCCTTATGAAAAATCTTTTAACCTATTTTACTGCGCAGGAAATAAACGAACTTTTTAAATCGGGAATTTTCACGACGGAAGACCTTTCCCAGATTATGACAAACAAACTCGATAACCTTTTCGGCGCACCGGGCAGAGCTCTTATTAAAGAAAAAATCCGCCAAATAAGAGGAAATGTTATTTTAAAAGATAAGTTCTCAAGCTTTGCCGTGTGGATGGGAAAGCTTGCGGTAACAGAAACCTATTTACCCAATAAATATGACAGAAAAGATGTGCAGAAATGGGTCGATAGATATAATGAGTTTTTTGATAGTATACGGAAAGTAATATAAAATGAACCTGTAACGAAAAATTTTTTCGTTGCAGGTTCATATATTATTTCCCCATCAATTCTAACGGTTCAACATTTTTTCCGTTATAAATAATTTCAAAATGCAAATGGCTCAAATCAGATTTTTCACAAGGTATTGTACCGAGATAACCTAAAAGAGAACCGCTTTCAACTGTTGCACCTTTTTTTACTTCAATTGTATCCTTATTAAATCCGCAGTATTTTGCAGTTACTCCGTTACCGTGATCGATAACAACAACCGTTCCCCAAAGAGCATCATCATAAATATTTTTTACTGTACCATAAGAAATTGCTTTTACCTGTTCACCCTCGGCTGCTTTAAAATCAATGCCCGAATGAGTACGCCAATCCCCCATCGTTGCACTGTATGTTGGCTTGTCGGGAGAATAGTCCTTTAAAATATCTGTTCCCAAAGGCAAAGAATAATAGTCCTTGTAGGGTGTGGCATATTTACTGTTTTTAGTGGTTTCTGCTTTTGTTTCTTTGGTTTGCTCTTCTGTATTTTTTTCTGTTTCTTCTCTTGTATCGGGAACGTCTGTAAGATTTTGCCTTACCTCAAAATCAGGCTCGGTTGTGAGAAAACCGCTGTCCTTGCTTGTTTCTTTTTGTGTTGTAACCGTAACATAATCACTTTCAATCGGCTCTATATTTCCCAATGCTTTTTCTGTGGAAATTTTTGTGAAAAGCGCCGTACCCAATGCCAGAAGCAACGCAAATGCATAAGCATATTTTACCTTTTTCATATTCTTGTTGTTAGTGCCGGCTTTAATGGGTTTGGGCTCCTGCGAGGGTGTATTTTCGGGAATTTCCAATGGATTTTTGTCGTTATCATTGTTATTTCTGTCGCTCATATTATGTCCTCCTATGTTTTTATATTATTTTTTGACAGAAATTTATTTATTATACAAGTTTTATAACAAATACCACTGTTTGACCAAATCAAACAGTGGTATTTGTTAATAATTTTTCAAGTTTTTCAAAGTCACTCATTGTCAATTTTTCTGCTCTTACTGTCCTTTCAAGACCCGCTTTTTCAAGTGCCTCAGCAACGATTTTTTTGTTAATACCTAAACCTGCGCTAATGGAATTTTCTGCTGTTTTTCTTCTTTGAGAAAATGCGGCTTTAACTAATTTAAAGAAGAATTCTTCATTCTGAACTTTTACGGGTGGTTCTTTTCTTATTGTAAGCTGAATAACCTCGCTGTTAACCTTAGGAGGGGGTAAAAATGACTCTCTGGGAACGAAAAAGAGCTTTTCACTTTCTGCATAATAGGAAACTGCAACAGTAACCGCACCGCCGTCACGGGAGCCAACCTCTGCACAAAGTCTGTCTGCCGCCTCTTTCTGCACCATAACGGTTATTGATTTAATCGGCAATTTACTTTCCAAAAGAAGCATAATTATTGGTGAAGTAATGTAATAAGGCAGGTTTGCTACAACCGCTATCTCCATACCGTTGCATTTTTCTTGAATGATTTCCGGCAAATCTGCTTTCATAAAATCTTCATTGATAATTTCAACATTATTGAAATCCGAAAGTGTTTCGGAAAGTACGGGCAAAAGCCTTTTATCTACCTCAAAGCTCAATACCTTTCCTGCCCTTTTGGCAAGCTCGGCAGTCAGGACACCAACACCGGGACCGATTTCAATAGCACAGGTATTTTCATCAAGTCCTGCCGCCTCTGCCATAGCGGGACAAACCTCGGGGTCAACAAGAAAATTCTGCCCTAAACCCTTATTAAAGGTCACACCGTGCTTTCCCATTACGGATTTTATAACATTTATATCTGAAAGATTTTTCATTTTTGCCTCCAACCCTTGAAAAAAAGAGTCAACTAAGATAATATAATTATACAATTTGAATTTTCATTGTCAATGAAAAAATGCAGGTGATTAAATGAACACTATTAAAGATGCAAAATTTATTAAAGAAAATGCCGATTTCGGTACAGTTGTTCCCGTTTTCAAAAAGGTTGTGTGGCTTGATAAAAAAATCAATAAAGCTACCCTTTTCTGCTCTGCTTTAGGTTATTATGAAGCATATCTCAACAGTCAGAGAGTGGGCAAATTCATTTTTGCTCCCGGTTGGACTACCTACGGCAAACGTCTTCAATATCAGGAATATGATGTAACATTAATGATGGAAGAATGTAATGTTCTTGAAATTGCAGTTGGTAACGGTATGCGCTTTCACGGAAACCCCCACGAAAATTATGAAAGCATAACTTGCAAGGAATCTGCTCTCATTGCAGCTTTAAAAATAGAATACGAAGACGGTACAGAAGCACTTATTCCCACAGACTCGACTTGGGAATGTCAGAAAAGCAATATTCTTGATTCCCACGTATACAATGGTGAAATCGTTGATTTCACTGTAAGCACAGAAGAAACCTTCCCCGTAAAAGAGCTTGACGACATCAACAAAGATATTCTTCTTCCCACAGAAGGCGAAGAGGTTCGGGAAATGGCTCGTCTTGATGCACTCAAGCTCATTACTACCCCAAAAGGTGAAACGGTTATCGACTTCGGTCAGAATCTTACAGGCTATGTGGAATGGGTTGTTCCTCAAAGAAAAGGTGCAGAGTTCACTCTTTACCACGCAGAAATTCTTGACAAGGACGGCAATTTTTACACAACAAATCTCCGTAGCGCAAAAGCGGAAATTCACGTAACCTCTGACGGAAACGAAAGAGTTTATAAGCCTCATTTTTCATTCCAAGGGTTCAGATATATTAAGCTTGAGGGCTTCAACAAGGATGAAATCGACCTTGATAATTTCAAAGCAGTTGTTGTTTTTTCAAATATGAAAAGAACCGGCTACTTTGCTTGCGGACACGACCTTGTTCAACAGCTTTATGAAAATATTGTATGGGGTCAGAGAGGTAATTTTCTTGATGTTCCCACAGACTGCCCCCAACGTGACGAAAGACTTGGCTGGACGGGTGACGCTCAGGTTTTTGCAAGAACTGCTTCAACTACATACAGAACAGATAAATTCTTTAAAAAATGGCTTCACGACTTAGCTTGTGACCAGAGAGAGAACGGTGCAATTACCGATGTTTGCCCCGACCTTATGAGATGGGAGTCTCACGGTTCTTCTGCCTGGGCAGATGCAATTGTTGTTGTAACCTACTGGGTATACAGAACCTATGGGGATATTCAGGTAATCAAAGACCAGTTTAATTCTATGAAAAAATGGATTCTCTTTATGGAGAAGAACGGCTCAGAAAGAGGTCTTTTTGACAAGCATCCCCATCACTTCGGTGACTGGCTCTCTCTTGATGCCGGTGACGAGGCAACGGGCGGACTTACAGATAAAAACCTTATCGGTACAGCATACCTTGCATATTCAAACTCACTTTTTATTGAAATGGGTAAGGTTATCGGTGAGGATATGAGCTATTTTGAAGAGCTTTATGACCTTACAGTTAAAAAGTACAGAGAAAAATATCTTAATACCGGCAAAACAGAGCACGAAACCCAAACTGCAAATGTTCTTGCTCTTTACTTTAATCTCACAGATAACCCCGAAAGAGAAGCAGAGAAGCTCGTTAAGGACATTGAAGAGTGCGGTCATCTTAAAACCGGCTTTGTAGGAACTCCTTATCTTCTTCACACCTTAACAAAAATCGGCAGAACCGACCTTGCATACAAGCTCCTTTTCAGAAAGGAATTCCCCTCCTGGCTCTTCCCGGTAACAAGAGGCGCCACAACAATGTGGGAGCGCTGGGACGGTATGAAGAAGGACGGAACTTTTGCAACTCCCGAAATGAACTCCTTTAACCATTATGCATACGGCTCTGTTGGTGACTGGCTCTACACAACCGTTGCAGGTATTGACAGCGATTTCAACGAGCCCGCTTACAAGCATATTATTTTCCGTCCTCTTCCCTCAAAGGAATTAGGCTATGCAAAAGCAAGAATTCTCACAGAGAACGGCGAAATCATTTCCTCTTGGGAGTACACAGGTAACGGTGACGAATGTAAATTCAGCTTCACCATTCCCAACGGCTCCCACGCTACACTTTATCTTGACGATGAGGAATACGAATTCGAAAGCGGAACATATAATACAGTTTTTGAATATAAGGGATTTTAAAAGGTATGACCCTATTGTGAAAAATTTTCACAATAGGGTCATTTTTAATTAACATATTTCTCCGCCTGGAGATTGAACATTTCGGCATATTTGCCGTTTGATTTCATTAAATCCTCGTGGCTTCCGCTTTCAATTATTTTTCCTTTTTCCATCATAAAAATTCTATCCGCGTGGCGAGTTGTAGAAAGTCTGTGGGAAATGAAAATAACTGTTTTATCCGTTGCACCTGTCATCATAGCGTGGTTAAGCTCGTATTCTGAAACAGGGTCAAGGTTTGCAGAGGGTTCATCAAGAATAACATAAGGGCAGTCCTTATAAAATGCTCTGGCAATTGCAATTTTTTGTTGCTCACCGCCCGAAAGCATTAAACCGTCCTCAGCAAATTCTCTTAAAAGAATTGTTTCAAGTCCGTTGGGAAGCTCTTTATCAAAGCCTACCGCTTCGAGAGCTTTCCATACTCTTTCCTCGTCATAATCCTTTGAAAGAGCAACATTTTCTCCAACAGATGCAGAAAAAATCTGAAAATCCTGAAATACTGCGACAAAACGGTCACGGTGAGAAGCAACTGTTTCCTCACGAATATCTCTTTCGCCGATTTTAATGCTACCGTCTTTCACATCATAAAGACGTAAAAGAAGATTAGTTAAAGTAGTTTTACCTGCACCGTTATAGCCAACAAGGGCAACCTTTTCGTATGGCTTGATTTCAAAAGAAATGCCGTCCAAGGAATTTTTATCATTACCCTCGTAAGAGAATGTGATATTTTCAACAGAAATTGTTTCAGGCTCACCGCACTCGGCAACGTGAGGTCCGTCTTTGATGTCATTTTCAACCTTTAAGAATTTGCGGTATTTATCGATGATTTTTGAGTGTTCGGTAAAGTTTCTCACACAGCCTACCGTAAGATAGATTATTCCCGAACCGATTTGCACCGCACCGTTAAAGGTTGCAACAAAATCGCCTGCGGACATTTCCTTTGTAACAATGGTTTTATAACCGATATAAAGAGTTAAAACAAGCATAAAACCAATAACATTTATTGATGTTCCTTGCAAAAAGAAAAGTGCATTTGTCTTTCCTGCATATTTTTTCTGAATATCAACAACATCATCTGCCGCCGTATCAAACCGTTTTTTCAAAAGCGGGAATATTCCGCTTGTGCGAATCTCACCCGCGTAATCCTGTAAATAGAAAATACGTGCAAAATAATCTCCAACCCTATGAGCCTCAGTTATTTTTTCACGGCGTTCTATCATAAGGTCACCTGTGTATTTTCCTACGGGAATAAAAATAACTGTGGACACTACAACAATAAGAAGTGCTATCGGGTCAATTGTAAACACAAGAGTACCAATAAGAGCGAAGGATATAACCTCTTCAACAACACCCTTAATCATTGGAATAAGATAACGGATACTATTTGAAGAGTTTTCCACTGCAAGAATAAAATCTGCATAATATTCGGGATTATCGTATTTTGAAAGGTCTATGATTGCTGCCTTCTTATAAAGCATAGACTGCAAACCTAAATCAAGCTTTTCCCGTTCTCTGTGGGCAAAGAGTTCAAAAAAGAGCGCATTCAGAACATCTCCGCCTACAAGCAAAGCAATTATAAGACCAATACCAAATATAATTCTTTGCGGGCTTCCGCCTGTACTAACTTCATCAATAACAAATTTAAGACCTATTACAGAAACAAGTCTGCCCGGCAAGGTACATAGAATATGGAAAAATATTTCTCCGATAACAAGTCCCGGACAAAGTTTAAACATAACTCCTGTCATATACAAGAGGTTTGAAAATACACCTTTTTCTGTTTTTTGCTTTTTCATAATGTAGCCACACTCCCTTCTTTTGCTATGTAGCTTGAAGCCTGGAGTGTAAACATCTTAGCGTATTTTCCATTTAGTTCCATAAGCTCTTTATGTGTTCCGCTTTCTCTTACTGTTCCGTCACCGAAAACATAGATATTATCGGAAAGAACTGCACTTGAAAGTCTATGTGAAATATAAATAACCGTTTTTCCTTTTGTTGCCGAAATAAGGTTTTCATACATATTATATTCTGCAATCGGATCAAGTGCTGATGATGGCTCATCAAGAATTGCAAGGTCAAAATCCTTGCAAAACATTCTTGCCGTTGCAATTTTTTGTTGTTCACCACCTGAAAGACCTATACCTGTTTCGTCAAACTCCCTTGTGATAATTGTCTTTTCTTTTTCAGGCAAATGTTTTATAAATGTATCTGCTCCGCTGTTTTTAAGGGAAGTGAGAACCTTTTGTTTTTCAGCTTCATTTTCAACCTCTTTACAAATAACATTTTCTTCAACAGAAACAGCAAAAACCTTATAATCCTGAAAAACGGTTCCGAATCTTTTGCGAAGTGCCTCAATATCATAATCTCGCAAATCCCTGCCGTTATAAAGAATTGCGCCCTCATCAGGGTCGTAAAACCTTAAAAGGAGTTTTACAAATGTTGTTTTTCCTGCGCCGTTTTCACCAACAACAGCCGTTGTTTCACCTTTATTAAACTTTAAGTTAAGATTTTTTAAAGTTGGTTCATTTGCATGAGGGTATGTAAATGTAACATTTTTAAACTCCAATGTTTCAAGCTCGTCGGGTATCACTGTTCCGCTGACGATTTTCGATTCGTATTGGAAAAATTCTTTTAAATTACCAAAATAAAGAGATTCATTTTTCACAACAGAAATTGCTTGACCTATATCGTTGATAATATCACGAATATTGCTCATAGCCGTCATAATGACAGAAAAGTCTGCAAGGGCAAGATTTCTTTTAATTGCATAGCGATATGTGGCATAAGCATAGGTTGTTGCAACAGGTAAAGCCTGACCGAAAAAGCCACCAACAACTTCAAAAAAAGCAATTTTCCAGCCGTATTTTTTGATTATTTCACGATTTTTCGTTACCGCATCAGAAAAGCGTTTATGAAGAACATCAAATATGCCTGATGTTCGTATATCCTTTGAATATTCTTTTAAATAAATAAGTCTTTTAACATAAGCCTTTGAACGCTTATGAATTGTCATTTCCTTATCCTTTTTTACTTCAATTTTCCCTTTTAATGCTTGTGCTGCAACAACGGGAAGCATAAATAAAAGAATAAGTAATATTTTCGGATCAATGGAAACAACATAAGCAACTATGAATATTCCTGTAAATGATGCGACAAAAATGCTCGAAAAATAGTAAATGAACATATCGTAGTGAGATTCTGTGATAATCTCTGTTGCTCGTTTGTACTTATCAAAAAATTCAGGGTCTTCAAAGCAAGCCATATCCACACTGACCGCTTTTTCAAAAATTTTCTCATTCAAAGTCTTGTAAAACTGTTTAAATTTTACACTTAAAACATAATTTGAATAACTTTGAATAATTCTCGCAAGAATTCCTGCAGCAACAAACATCAATACAGCAAGTACAAATGCTTTAAAGGGCAAATCCTTTTCGAGCACTTGCAAAATTACCCGCAAGAACCAAATCTCCTGAACAAATGCTGTAAAAAACCAAAAACCGCCTGTTGCAAGTATCTGAACAGTAAAATACCACGGGCAACATTCTTTAATGATTTTTACCGCGTAAAATACGTTTTTCAGTGTTTCAAACTTTTCTTTTTTCGTTTCTTTCTTATTTTTTCTCATATTTCCTCCGTTTTAATTTACGATAAAATGTTAACGACACATTTTATCTTTGTTTCGGTTTCAAAAAGAAACCATACCGGAGTTTGTGTGCTGATTTCTGAGGTGAGAGGAACTCAGAAATCCTTTCGTTTCCTGCATTGCAAGTTGCATAAAAAACAAAAATCTCCGAAAAGCGTTAACTGTCCGGAGAAATGGCATATTAAATGCAACTGTCAGCAGGAAGCGGACACAATAACCGGATTATTTTTTCTTGTTCTAACCATTTTCATCATTATGTCCAGCTCCTTTCTTTAAGATTTTATTTGGGTTAATTTTGCACCGACACGGAGTGCTACTTAAAAGTAGCATATATTTATATGTTTGTCAATGATTTCCAAAATTAATTGACACTAAGGTCTTAAAATGTTATTCTTTTTTCAGGTGATAGATATGATAAAACTTAAGGAAAATGATGTTATTCTTTTTCAGGGGGATTCTATAACCGACGGTAACAGAGGGAGAAGCTCTGACCTTAATCACGTTCACGGTCATAGCTATCAATATATGATAGCCGCCGAGCTTTCCACTGACAATTTAGATAAAAATGTAGAATTTATAAACAGAGGCATAAGCGGAAACAGAATTTCTGACCTTTACGGCAGATGGAAAGAGGATTGCCTCAATTTAAAACCAACAGTTCTCAGCATTCTTGTAGGTGTTAACGATATGATTTTCAATTGGGAACACAGTTCAGGCTCTGACCCCGAAAGATACGAGAAAATATATCGCCTTTTGCTTGATGAGGTTTTGGAGCAAAATCCCGACACTCTCATTGTTATAATGGAACCCTTTTTCGGTGATAAGAAAGAGGAAGACCTTGACAAATTTTTTAAAGAGGGAATCGGTGCTTATCAAGAAAAATCAAAAAGGATTGCCGAGGATTACAATGCGGTTTTTGTTCCTCTTCAGGATTTATTTGATTCTTTCAGAGGAAAAACTGATATTTATAAGCTCCTTTGGGACGGTGTTCATCCAACAACAATCGGTCACGAGCTTATTGCAAGACGTTGGAAAGAATGTGTTAAGGAAAAACTTGAAAACAGATAATTGAGAGGTTCTTATATGAAAACTGTTAGCTGTAAAAACATTAAAATCACAGATGGATTTTGGAAAGAAAAACAGGATATGGTGAATAATGTTACCCTTAAATCCGTTTATGACAGATTTAAGGAAACTCATCGCTTTGATGCTCTCGACTGCACCCGGAAAAAGGGCGACCCCGATATTCCACACGTTTTCTGGGATTCCGATATTGCAAAATGGATTGAGGGTCTTGCTTACAGCCTCAATTACTCCGAAAATAAAGAACTCGAAGAAATTGCAGACGAATCCATTGAAAAAATCATAAAAAACAGAGATGAAAACGGCTATTTCAACAGCCATTTTCTTGTTACGGGTGAGCGTTTTACCGACCGCACCGAGCACGAGCTTTACTGCGCAGGGCATCTTATGGAAGCGGCAGTTGCATACTATGAAGCAACGGGCAAAAAAGCCTTTCTTGATGCAATGTGTAAATACGCTGACTACATAGAAAAGGTTTTCGTAAAAGAAAAAACTGCAAAATTCATCACACCCGGTCATCCCGAAATTGAACTTGCTCTCGTAAAATTATACCAAGCAACAGGAGAAAAGCGTTATCTTGAGCTTTCAAAATTTTTTGTTGATAATCACGGCGGTAACCCCCAAGACCCGCCAATGTATAAAGGTTGCAACGAGCTTTATAATCAGGATGATGTTCCCGTAAGGGAAAGAGAAACTGCGGACGGGCACTGTGTGAGAGCACTATATCTTTTCTGTGCTATGGCAGACCTTGCCTATATTTATAATGATAAAGAGCTTTTCGAAGCGGCAGACCGCTGTTTTATGAACATTACTGACAAAAGAATGTATATAACCGGTGCAACAGGAAGCACCTGCCACGGCGAATCCTTTACCATTGATTATGATTTGCCTAACAGAGATGCTTATGCAGAAACCTGTGCTTCAATTGCTCTTGCATTTTTCGCAAACAGAATGATAAAACTTAATCCCAACGGCAAATATGCCGATGCCGTTGAAAAGGTTATGTATAACGGCTCAATTTCAGGTATTTCAATGGACGGTAAAGGCTTTTTCTATGAAAATCCCCTTGAAATTGATGTTGACTTTAACAATGTAAATAAATGCACCGATGGCGGAAAACGTTTCCCTATTACCCAAAGAAAAGAGGTTTTTGACTGCTCCTGCTGTCCCCCAAACGTTATAAGATTTATTTCTTCAATCGGTGAATATATTTATTCTCACACAGAAGATACCCTTTTTGTTAACCAATACATAAATTCCGATGCAGAATTTGGGGGAATAAAAGTTTCACAGATTACAGATTATCCCTCAACAGAAGAAATTAAAATTAAAATCGAAAACAGCAACAAAAAATATATTGCCTTAAGAATACCCTCTTGGTGCAAAAATTTTGAAATAAACAAAGCCTATACCCTTAAAAACGGCTATGCATACATTGAAGTTGCCGAAAATGACGAAATCATTTTAACTCTTGCAATGCCCGTTAAATTCATATCTGCCAATAAAAAAGTCCACGATTGCGCAGGACGGGTTGCGGTTATGAGAGGACCCGTTGTTTACTGTCTTGAGGGCGTTGATAACGGCAAGGATTTAAATTCCTTGAGAATTGATATTAAAGAAAAAGCTCAACTTTCCGAAAAAGAATTTTTAGTTCCGAATATTCTTCTTAAAGCATATAAAGAGCCTGAAAATGACAGTCTTTATTTTGAAGCAACGGAAGAGCTTATTGAAACTCAAATTAAACTCATTCCCTATTTTGCTTATGCAAACAGGGGCGAAACAGATATGCTTGTCTGGGTACTTAAAAAGTAAGGAGAATAAAGTATGAAAAAGAAACTTATAAATGGCATTATTGCTTTTTTCGGGTTTTTTCTTATTATAGCTTCAATTTTTTCTGCATATCTTACAAGTTTTTTTAAAACAACGGAGAATTTTGAAATGAAAAACGGAATCTCTCTTTTAAAAGAAACCACAGAAATTGCCATAAGCAAAAATGATTCTGCAATTACAGCTTTAGACCTTACCTTAAATAATTGCGGTTGGTTTAACTACTATGGAATTGAATACTCCTCCGACTGCTACATAAAAGGAACTATCAATTATTCCGCAGGAGTAAAAGCTAAAACTGAGGACTTCTTTTTAGAACCATCAAATAAAAAAACCACCTTTTATTCCTTTGTTGATGATGCTTTAGCAAGTAAAAAAGGAAATAAAATTAATTCAATTACTTTTGAAGCTCTTACCCAAGGAAAAGAAAACTTTAAAATTTACGGATTTTCTGTTTTCAACCGCGAAATTCCTGAACAAGAAATTTTTATTGAAAACGAAACTCATAAATTAGGAATTGATTTGCTCTGGGGCGGTGCTTTGAGTTATCTCGAAGACCTTGATTCCAATGTTCAGGCAGTTTCCGTAGACGGAAAAATAAAAGTTGATTCAAATGCAAGTGAACGCTATAATGCAGAATCCGTTAACAACAATGTAAACCTTATTAACAGAAACGACACGGGTCGCCTTGTTCAGCAGTCCTATTACGGAACTATTGAATATGACCACGGGGTTTATATGGACAACGACTGGCGATATAATCCCGTCCAAGGCGGAAACCAATTCAATGATGCAAGCAAAATTGTTGATTTAAGGGTTACTGATAACAGTATTTATATTAAATGCCGTCCTCTTGACTGGGCAAAAGAAAAAGAATATATTACCCCCTCTTATATGGAAGCAACATATTTTTTAGAAAACGGTGCAGTTCACGCAAAATGCAGATTTGTTGATTTCTCGGGCTACCCCGAAGCAGAAGCTACTCAGGAAATTCCTGCTTTCTACTGTATCGAGCCTCTCAACAACTTTGTTTATTACGGTGGCGACAAGCCCTGGACAAACGGAGAACTTACAAGCGAACCCGATTTGATTTTCTGGCCCGATGCAGGGTATCCCAATTTTCATTCAAAAGAAAATTGGTCAGCATTTACAGGTGAATTCGAGGACAGCTTCGGAATCGGTGTATATGTTGATAACGAAGAAGCATTCCTTGCAGGTGTTTTTGAGCGTGAAAAAACCACTAACGAAGACCCTTCAAAAGATGGTCCTACATCTTATATTGCAATTGTAAAAAACAGAATTTTCAAGAGCTTTGACCCTTACGAATATGAATATTACCTTGCAACAGGCAATACAACTGAAATAAGAAGCACCTTTGAAAAAATAGATAAATAAAGTTTGACCCCTTTGATTTTTTAATCAAAGGGGTCAAGTGTTTAATTTTTATTTTCTTTCTTTTATAACCCTTGCAGGTGTTCCTACTGCTACTGAATATGGCGGAATGGGTTTAACAACAGTTGAACCGCAACCGATAACAGAGCCTTCACCGATATTACCGGAATACATAACCTTGCATCCCATACCGATATAAACATCTCTGCCGATTGTAACCTTTTCACAATGTCCGCCCTGATGATAAATAATATCATTGGGGTCATCAAAAATATGTGAATAGGGAGTAAGGTTTATACCCTGAGCAAGAAGGCAATCTTCACCGATTTCAAGGCCTCTGTGACCGAAAAGGGTTGTGCCTGTGCCGATATATGTGCCTCTGCCAACATTGATATATCCTTCATCTACTCTTTCAGTATCAAGATAAACTCTGTGCTGAAGGCGTACATTATCATTAAGTGTTATTCCCTTTGGTCCTCTTGCAATAAGAGTACAACCATCGGAAATCTGAACATCGTTACCTACTGAAATATATTCGGGATTTATAATATTAACACCCTTGCCGATTGTGACATTTTCACCCATTGATTTGAATTTTTTCCTGTAATATTCAACTCTGAGCTTTGCGGCATATTCGGAATCATCATTCATAAAAACAGTTTTATAAAAGCTCTCCCTTGCCTTTTCATCCATATTGTTAAATGCGTTTGTAAAAAAGTTTTCCATTTTATTCACCTATCATTTTTCAAAATATATTGCTCCGCTTTGAGCGAAAATCAAAGGGGGCAAATCCATCCCCTTTTGCTCGGGAATTCTTGATGCAATTGCAATATCGTGAATTTTGCTGTACAAAAATCCGGGTTCAAAAACCACGTGAGCACACAAGAAACCGTCCTTTTCTACAGGAAGTGTCACGGAATAATCCCCTGTTTTCTTTGCGGTATGTGTAAAACATTCACCGTCTTTATTAAATACAATCAATTTATGGTTTTTACGAAGTTTTTTAACATCAATTGTAACGGTTGTGTTCTCTTTGAGCTTTACGGTGTCACCTAAAACAGCATCACCGCTTGTTATATCAATAAATGTTGTTCCCACATCAAAGCAAATTGTAGTATGACCTTTAACGATAGCATCAAGAATATCTTCGGGGGAATTGGATTTTGCATAAACATATGTAACGGGCCAGGTCAAAAGATTTGTAACAACATAGTCCTTATGGTAATCACTACCGCCAACGACGGGCAATTTATGACCGTTTCTTAATTGCTCGTGCCACCATTCAGTGCATTCAAGGTTGTCAAAATGAGTGGGAGCATTCCAGACCTCAAGTACATCAACATCCTCTGCATTCTTCTCCCATCTCCAGGGACATTGTTTGCAGTGAGGGTGGTTCATACAAATTACCGCACCGCGTCTTTTTGCTTCGTCCTTAACTCGCAAAAAATCCTCGTAGGTCTCACAGGTATCGTAATCCTCTTTATCTATAACATCCTTAACGCCCCACATATTACAATGACCGCCGTGCTTTGTAAGCTCAGCACCGTAAATCAGGGTAAGACCGTCAGCTTCGGGGAAATCCTTGCAATTAACATTGTGGTCGGTAAGCATAAGAAAATCTAATTTGCTCTTTTTAGCCTTTTCTATAACCTGCTCCAAGGTTAAACCGCCATCGGAAGCAACTGTATGGCAATGGGGCACACCCACAAACCATTTATATCCATTGTAGCTCATATGTTTTTCCTTTTCATTTTTGTTATTTTTTAGCAGAAGCTATAAGCTCATCCATAGCCTCAAGCAAGGTTCTTGCAGTTTCGGGTCCAACGGAATTTGTTTCCTCATAATGTCTCCTGCCAGCTTCATCATAGCTGATGTTGAAATATGGGAACCATTCGTGAAGAAGGAAGTCATTATCAGGAATTATATAGCCGATTTCATCATTACAAAGCCCGAGAACAAAGGTATGCTCGCAATCAGACATTTCCGAAAGAACCTTGTAATCTGCAGTCGTTCCGTTTGCGGAAGCTTCTGCAGAAAGGAAATTACCGCTTTCAAGCTCGGGCGAAAGCTCACCCGGAATCATATAAATTCCTATATTCTTGTCACCTAACTCCATATATGAAACTTCCGTTATAATTGATACCTCCGAAGAGCCTGTTTTTCTTATGTCATTATTAAGCACTCCGATAAATCTTGCCAAAAGAAGTGCAGTATTATCACAAACAACACTTACCGCCTGGGATTTAACATTGATAATCGGAGAAAGCTTTTTTTCGTTTTCAATGCTCATTACAAGCTTTCCGACCTCTTGACCGAATTCCTTTGTGTAAGCAAGGCAATCAAAGCTTTCATCATTAAGTACACTATCAAGCTCTGCTCCTGAAATAAGTCCGCCGATAGCGCCGTTTACGAAAACAACATTTGCTCCGCCTGTTTGGGCATCAATTTCTTTTGCCATATATGCAGGAAAATCTGCACTTACAACTGTAGTTTTACTACCCAACATTTCAGCGTGGCAAGCAAAATTCACAATATATGTATCTGCACTGTTATCTTCAGGAGAAAACCGTATACTTGTAATGGTTTCGTCATAGTCAATAGGGGTTCTTGTGTCGCACTGCATACCCTCTGCCTCAACAGTGCCGAAATACAACTCTCCGTCTTCTCTCGCATTGTATGCAGAAATGATAGCCTGAGCGGTTTTTGATTTAAGCTCTTCCATAAATGTCTCATTTTTACCGTCGGAATAGAAATTTGCACCCCAAAGACCTTGAGTATCAATTGCAGAATGAGTATGTGTCGCACAAATATTTATTGATTTAATATTGTCTGTTTTTCCGCTATCAATTACCTTTTGTCTGATTTCATTTATATCGTTTCGACTGATACCAACGCAATCGATAGCACAAATCACAACTCCGCCTCTGCCCGTGTTATCGTCAATATATACAGCTTTAGCATACATATCATCAAGAACACTCTGAGCAGGGTTATTTGTATTGTAACCGGCAATATAATAAGTATCTGCGGTTACATCAGCAGGAGTAAGGCTTTCCTGTGCAAAGCCAACTGTCCATTTATCTCCTGCTTCATAAGAGAAAACCTCATCGCCTGAAAGCATATATTCGGATGAAGCATCTTCAGTTGTATAAATTGAAGTGGGCATCATTGTAATAACAAGCGACAATATTGACGCTATAAGGCTTCTGACTAATTGGGGGAAACCCAAAATACGCAAAACTTCCATTGTGTTTTACCTCCTCGTTGATAAAAGCTTTCCAAAAGCCTGTGACAAAGCAGATGCACTTGTTGAGCCGGTAGAAACTGTTTCCTCATAATGACCCTCGTCACCTGAAGAAGAATAGTCATTATCGGGCACAATATAGCCTACCGCATCATTGCAAAGCCCAAATACAAGAATATCGTCACCTTCATCAAAATATGTGTTCAATGGTTCGTAACCATATTCCGTACCATTGCAGGCTTCCTCAGCAGAATAAAAACCGCCGTAAACAATTTCAGGCATAACCTCTCCGGGTACCTGAAGAATTTTTATATCTTTACCGATTTCCATATAACCTATTTCACTTGTAAGAAGCACTTTGCCGTTTTCGATATATGCAGTTGCATTGCAAAGACCTGCTCTTTCTGCAAGGTTAAATATAAAGTTATCAACCTCAAAATCAACCTGACTGTGTGCCACATTGAGAATGGGCTCAACTTTTTCTCCTTTTCGGGTTAAATCAGAAAGAATATCAGCAACAATGGCACTGTATTCTTTCATTTGCTCAAAACGGGTTGCATCTTGAGATATTCCGTTTTCCTCGCTCATATTGCAACCAATACCGCCACCGATTGCACCTTGAATGAAAATAAAAGCTGCGTTATTGTTTTCTTTTACTGCCTGTTCAATATAATAAGGAAAATCGCCCGACAGCTCTGTGTTTGTTGAACCGACATTTACAGGATGCGCGCCGAAATTTGCTATATATATTTCATTTTGCTGTGTATTGTCCGGAACAAAACGAAAAAGGTGAATATCCTCATCAAAAACCACCGGGTCACGACCATCTGAAAACAGCTCGGCACAATTTTCAGAAGAATAATACAAATCTCCCTCGGTACGCTCATTATAAGCCGTTCTGATAGCTTCTGCCGTCTTTTCCACAAGCACATCTATATATTTCTGGTCTCTTCCGCTTTTGGGAATATAACCCCAAAGGCCTTGAGTATCAATACCGCTGTGAGTATGGGTAGCTCCGATATCAATGCTGATTAGCTTTCCGTCACCCGTAATATCAGCCAGCTTTTCACGAACCGCTTTGACATCTGCATTCATAAAGCCGATCCCATCAATCCAGGCAAGAGCAACTGCACCTCTGCCGGAATTATCATCAAGGCAAACCGCCCTTACACAAAGGTCATCAATCACGCCCGTTACTTCCTGAGCAGGAAATTTTAAAAATCCGCCCATAAAATAAGTATAACTGTCAATATCATCGGGAGTAATACTGCTTTTTGAATAGCCAACGGACCATTTTCCTGACTGCGCCTCATTGATAAAGCTTTCAGAACCCTCAAGATAGTTTGCGCTGATTGCAGCCGTGTTTTTTTCATCGTAACCAATTTTAGTAAAGCTTTGCAAAACAGAAGACCCCAAAAGAGGTAAGCCTAACAAAACCGATAAAATTGCCGACAACCACCTCATAATAACCGCCATAATGAAACCTCCTTAATTACCTTTAACGGCAGAACTAATATTCCATTGATTCTTCTCCAATAAAATTTCCGCCTGCTCGCTTGAACAACCTAAAATTTCTGTAACAATGTCAATCATTCTATTTCGTAATTTCTTATTAGTGGGTTTAAGGTTTATCATTAAATTCTCATAAACATAACCGCATTTGACCATTGCCGCAGTAGAAATCATATTCAATATAATCTTCTGTGCCGTTCCCGCTTTCATTCGGGTAGAGCCCGTAATCACTTCGGGACCTGTGTCGGCACAAATGCTGATATCTGCCATAGCTCCCATATATGTATCAGGATTATTTGTTATTGAAACAGTGACCGCCCCGAGATTTTTCGCATATTTTAAAGCGGAAATTACATATTCTGCAGAGCCTGAAGCAGAAATTCCTATTAAAATATCTTTTTCCGAAAACTTTCTGTTTTTTAAATCCTCAACGGAAAGTAAACCGTTATCTTCTGCATTTTCTGCGGCTTTAAACATACATTGCTCTCCGCCTGCAATAATTCCGTTAAACAGGTCATAGGGAACTCCGAATGTTGGCGGACATTCTGCCGCATCGCAAACGCCCAATCTTCCCGATGTTCCGCTTCCTATATAAAAAACTCTTCCGCCGTTTCTTATTACTTCAGCAGTTGCATCACAAGCCTTTTCTATATCATTCAAGACTTCATTTATAGCATCGGTCACGGCATTATTTTCTTCATTGATAATTTTTACTATATCGTACGTGGACATACGGTCAATTTCCATAGTGCGAGGATTTCTATTTTCTGTTTTTAGCATATATTCCCCTCCGCAAGTGAAACTGCACCGTTTACCAACGGCTCTTCCGAAAAAATCAAATCGTATCGTTTGCCTAACCTTTCCTGTAAAAGCGGATGCAAAATAGTTTTTTGTTTAACTATACCGCCACAAATTACGGTTTTTACTCTTTCTTCAGGAGAAAAAACATCTCCTGCTCTTATGATTTTCTCAATCTCTTGGAGATTTTTTTCTATAATTTTTTCTGCTTCAATATCGCCTTTTTTGTATGCTTCAAAGACAACAGGGGTAAAAGCTGCAACAAAATCTGTTCCCTTTCCGTAAATATCGGGTATAGCCTCAACAAGCGGTTTTTGTAGTTTTTCTTCGATAAGCTTTAAAACAAGCTGACTACCGCCTCTGCCGTCAAAAGCCTTGAAAGCACAATCCAAAGCATCAGACCCAAAGGAAAAACCGCTTCCACCTTTATCTATCAGATAACCCCAACCTGCTATACGGTGACGCTTGCCTTTATTCTGACTGAAAGCAACAACTCCCGTACCCATAATAACAATAATTCCGTTCTCTCCGTTAAGTGCGATTTCCAAAGCACTGTCTGTATCACTGCCGTTAAAATATGCACCGAAACCGACATCTGTTAAAATTTCATTTATAAAAGCCTTGTTGTTACCGCTGATTCCCCCTGCAATACCTGCAAAAGCAGAAATTTCACAGGGGTTTATATCTGAACATACCTGATTTATTCCTTGTATCAAAACCTTTTTTGTTTCTTGAATGCCCGAATTAACAGGGTTAGAGCCACCCAACACAATTCTGTTGATTTCTTTACCGCTGATATCAGTCAACAAAAATTCTGTTTTTGTTCCGCCGCCATCAATCCCGAGAAGATATTTTATTCTTCCCTTTTCGGCAAAAATATTGGATTTTTCATCCATACAAAAACCCCCGACATTTTAATTCAAAATATCAGTCACCTAACAATCCGTAGTATCGTCCCATCCAATAGGGAAGAAGATAAATATATGGCATCATCATTGTTTTGCCGTCTGCACCACTTGTGCCGGGAAGAGTTGATGTTCTGTTAACCTCTTTTGTATTGATATTGACAAATTCTTCTGCACCGCTGTCGCAAACGAATTGATTTCCATCGTAATGAACAAGAAGCCTTGAAGAAAATTCAACAGGGTATTTAAGCTGTGCGGGAATGCCCATTTCCTCCTGCTCTGTATCCATAACAATATCTTTTCTGTAGCTGTTGAAAACAGGCCATCTGATAAGGTCAAGATTCATTTCCGAAAGTGACTTTGCCGCATCTTCAATTGCACAGTTGTTATTTGTAAGAGCGCCATACATAACATTGAACATTGGTGCACGTTCAATTTTTTCGTAATCGAAATGGTGAGTAAGACCCATTTTGAAAATTTCTTTTTCTGCCTCGCTATCGGTATATACAATCAGAGGATAAATATTCGTAAAGTCAAGCTGGTCGTCAATATGAGCAACGTGTCCATCCTCAACCTTGTACTGCATACAGTTCATAGCATAGTGGTGCTTTTCAATAAGCATTTTATAAACATCATTATACTTTTCTTCTCCTGTAACGTGGTAGGTTGTTTTAAGGAAAGAAAGCATTTCAAGAGAGTTAGTCCCTCTTTCATAGAACCAACGGTCGTCATTGTTAAGAAGTTCAGGCTCCCAGTTTGCCCAGGTTGTAGGCACACCGTCAACATCACAAAGATGGAAATTGTTTTCAATAATATGGTCGGTAATTGTTTTTACAACCTGTGCAATTTTCTTCTTTTCCTTTTTATCTGCCACAAGGTCAAAATAAATGCCATATGCGAAATAGTGACCTGTCATTTCGTCGCTTGAGGTTTCACCGAGCCATTCGCAATCAGGATTGTTTTCGCAGATATGCCATTCTTCCCTGTTACCGTCACCGAAATTCTCTTCATAAGAATATCTTGTTGCTCTTGCAGTGAAGCCGGGCTTACCTGTAACCTCGGTAAGCTTAATCATTGCTTCAACTGCTCTTTTAGCATTTTCTTTGGCTTTCTGGTCACCGGTTACTTTGTAACGGAAGCACTGACTTGCACAATAAAGACCTGTGAAAAGCCCGTCGTTATCGGAATTGGGAAGCCAACCTGATTCAATATCACCATATTTGCGAAGACTTCTCTGTACTTGATAGCCTTCGTTACGGGTTGTGTATTTAACAGCCAACTCATCATAATGATTTGCTTTTTCCTCAAGCGTCATATATTTTGAGGTGATAACACTGATACCGCGAGGTGTAACTGCAGCAATTGTGCCGTTATCTGAAACAGTAATTTTTGTAACTGTTGGGTGCATAAGCCAAGCACCAAATGAGAAATACGAAATTTTACCTTCAATAAGAGTAATAATGCCCGTATTAGTAGCAAAATATTTTTTGCCGTCCTTTGCGAAAAACATATCATTAAATGAACCATCGGGAACAGAATAAAAATCATTACCGTTAAACCAATAATTCTTACCGTCATAAATATTAAGACCTTCATCAGAGCCTACCCACAAATGACCGAGAGCATCAATCTGAATACAGTTGATTTTCTGGCTTGAAACCCCTGTGTTGCCGGGAAGAAGCTCTGCCCAATGGCGACGCTTACCCTTCATTGACATAAGCCCCTCAACAAACGAGCCAACATAAACTGTTTCACCATATCTGGATTTGTTATCGTGCGCTGCAAGGCAAACTGTTTTTTCAGGAACATCAACAATTTCTGTAAAACCCTCATCACCTTTAAGGTAAAGGGCCTTTTCTGTTATAAGCCAGAAAGAGCCGTCAAGCGCAACAGAAATATCTACAACAGGCGCACTGAAATCTGCAAGCTTTTTAATTTTCCCCTTTTTAATTTCTACAAGAGAATTGTTAATAGCCGCATATAATTTGCCGTTTTGGGCAAAAAGCTTTGAAACATCAGCACTTATCTTTTTGATTTTGCCGTCTGTATATTCAAGAAGTCCGTCAGGCTGTGCTATGTAAAGAACTTCTCCGTCAAATGCCACATCAGAAACGTTTTCAACATCAATTCCATTATCTGCAGTAAGGAAAACCTTGTCATATTGTTTGAATTCACCAAAGTGAAGAGTAGATTTTTTCATATTAACTCTCCTATGTATTATTATTGTATGGTAACAGTTTAGCATAGATTTATTCATAAAACAAGTTTTAGAAATACAAAACCTAAAAATTAAAATTGGAATTAAAATATTGACTATATCAATTGGAATAGTGTATAATCAAAATATCTTTTTAGGGGGTATGCGTTATGCAGAATTCATGGAAGCTCTATAAGAATGCGATGCTTCCTTCCTGTAAACCTCACGAAGAAGCAGATATTTCTGTTTTTGAAAATAAAAATCTTTGGAAAAAACCTTTATGGAAAAAGGCTCTGTTTGCAAAATATACCTCTGATTGGGATTGTGATACTGAAAATTCTTGGTATTGGATTATACACGATTCTCCTTACGATGTTTCGAAATTAAAAAGCAAATATCGTTATGAAATGAGAAAGGCTCAAGAAAATTTTGATGTAAAAATAATAGAACCGTTGTCTTATGTGGATGAATTGTATGAAGTCAGAGTAAGTGCTCTTTCTTCTTACCCAAAAGCTTACAGAAATATTCCTGAAAAGGAGCAATTTGCAAAAAGCGTTAAAACCTTCAAAAAACCCACTTTTGGTGCATTTTGTAAAGAAAACGGAAAATTATGTGGCTATATTACTATTGTTGAAAGAGACGAGGTAATATATTATTCAGGGCAAGATGTAATTAAGGAATACGAGAAAAAATATGTTAATTACGCCTTAATTCTGAAAATGCTTGAACATTACTCCGACAAAATCAAAAACGGCTATTATATTGTCGACGGAGAAAGAAATATAAACCACATAACTAACCACCAGGAGCTTTTAGAAAAAAAATTCGGCTTCCGGAAAGCTTATTGCAAATTAAATATTAAATATAGACCATTAATGAAGTTGGCAATTAATGTTTTATATCCGTTAAGGAATACACTCAAAAAGTTTGACAGCAAAAAAATCATACATATGATTAACGGTGTTTTGTTACTTGAGGAAATAAATAAAAACCAAAAAATATAAAAAGATTTAAAATGGATATTACAGAGGACCAGTTGGCATCCGATATTGATTTAATCTGGGGTGCTGAAAATGGTGTTGCAACAAAGAGTGATGCTGAGAGAAACGGCTTCTCATATGTTACAACAACTTCTGAAATGTTGGCTCTCGAAGAAGGTAGCCGTAGCTTTGCCCAGTTCACTGGACACTTAATCCTTCAGATGTCAACACACCCAACCTTGAAATGATGGCATTGAAGGCTATTGATATTCTTGATGACACTGACGGGGCTTCTTCCTTATGATTGAGGGCGCTCATATTGACAAGCATTCACATAGTAATCTCGACGAAAATATGACAGAAGCACTTCAGGAATTTGACGAAACAATTGAATATGTCCTCAATTATGCAAAAGCTGATGGCGAAACACTTGTTGTTATTACCTCTAACCACGAAACAGGCGGAATTGTTTTGAACTCCAACGGAACATATTCTTTCACACAGGTTTCTCATTCTGCAGCTAATGTTCCTGTTCTCGTTTATGGCTCTGATAAGCTTATCCGAAACGGAGAAGTTTTCAATAACTACGAAATCCCCATAAGAATTGCTTACATTCTCGGCTTCCAAGAGGATGAATTTCCCTTTGAGGTTGTAGCTTAAAAATGAAGTCAACCGCAATCCCGAAAAATTGGGGTTGCGGTTTTATTTGGCACGAAAGGAATATTGCTAATGAGATATATTGCAGACCACGATTTTCATATTCATTCAACAGTTTCTCCCTGCTGTCACGATGAAAATCAAACACCTGAAAACATTTTAAAATATGCAAAGGAAAACGGCTTGAAAAAAATCTGCCTGACCAATCACTTATGGGATGAAAAGGTGAAAAGTCCTGCAGAGTGGCATCCGAAACAGCAATTCAAATGTCTTGCTGAGGTTCTTCCCCTACCTCAAGACGAAAATGTAGCTTTTCTTTTCGGCGCAGAAGCGGATATGGATTATGAATTTAATGTGGGAGTAAGCGAGGAAAGATATAAGGATTTAGATTTTATAGTAATTCCCACAACACATCTCCATTTAGCAGGCAACACGGTAAAAACGAAAATTCAAACTCCGGAAGAAGCGGCAGAACATTGGGTAAAACGCCTCCACGAGCTTTTGAAAAAAGATTTACCGTGGCACAAAACAGGTATAGCTCACCTTACCTGCGGGCATATTTTTAAAGGGAGAACAACCGAGGTTATAAAACTGCTTGAAGACAAAAAATTATATGCACTTTTCGAGGATTGCGCCCGAAAAGGCGTGGGAATTGAACTGAATATGAAAACCCTTAACCTTTCCCAAGAAGAAAAAGAAATACTTATGCGCCCCTATTACATAGCAAAAGACTGCGGTTGCAAATTTTATCTTGGTAGCGACGCCCATAAAATTGAAGCTTTAAAAACCGCTAAAGAGAATTTTGAAGATATTATTAAGGTTTTAGATTTGAAAGAAACTGATAAATTTTTAATAGAAAAATAAAAAATACTAAACATAAAAACACCTCCGAAAACACAATAAATTTACCTTTATAAAAATTTGAAATTTTTTTAAAAAAACAGTTGACAAAACAATTCTTCGGTGTTATAGTATTTAAGCACTCGCGAGAGTGGCGGAATCGGCAGACGCGCACGTTTGAGGGGCGTGTGGTAATCCCGTACGGGTTCAAGTCCCGTCTCTCGCACCAAAAATAAGACAGTCTTCGGACTGTCTTATTTTTTATCCATTGCGAAAGCAATGGTATATCATCACACTTTAGTGTGTATTTCATCGCGTTAGCGTATAGCATCAACCGTCAGGTTGTATAAATGCTTTCACAATGATGAGATACAAAACTTCGTTTTGGTGATATACAATTTTTAAGAAAATTGATGATATGCACGGCTACGCCGTGATTTTTTATTTTCAGTCCCTTTTATCGTGCTACAACTTGCAGATATATTGACTTGCTTTTATATTGTGATAAAATATTTTTGTGAGGTGATTATATGTCTTTAATCGAAGAATATATGAAAAAGAGTATCTTTGGGGATAAATATACTCCTATTGAGAAGGACTATATCATAAAATACAAAAATCAAAAATACAGCATTGATTCAAAATGGGTTGATAGATTAAAATCTGTCGATACAGAAATAAATGAAGATTATATAGAATATCTATTACAACATATAAACCCGCACACAAAAAACATTACGAGCATTGATATAGAATCACTTATACGAGATGATTATTTAAACAAAAAGCTATTTAAATCTGATGTTTTAGGTGTAATTTGTCAATATGATTATGAAGGTAATTTATTAAACAAATATACTAGTCTTACCGATATAATGACAATTGTTTCTCCTGAAAAATACTTATACAGTTTTAAATGTAGTAACGAAAATTTTATAATACCCAAAAAAAATAGTGTAATACATTTTGGAACACAATTCACTCCTATATATGAACAAAAATCCTGGCGTTATACTCACATCACTTCTTTAAACAATTGGATACAGGGTTTTGCAAAGTGGTGTGGTACAAACCATTGCTCAAAAATTTACGAAAAACCAGAATACGAATATATCAAAGAAAAATACTCTTTCGAAGAATTTTGCAATCAAAGAAAACTTTGTCATCTTTTTTCTTTGGGTGGAAGTATAAATTTTGCTATATCACAAAGAAATAAAATCAAAGCAAGAATTGATTCTTTATCCGAAGAAGAATACAACAATAAACTCAATTGTTTATTGCACAGATATACATATAAAAAGGTTTCTTTATTCCAAAAAGTTGAAAATCTTAATGATTTCGTTTCGCAAAAGGGCATTTATATTTTATGCTTACCTGAAATAAAAGGGTATTATGTTGGTAAAGCAACAAAATCTTTAAAGAAACGAATTATAGACCATTGGACAAAACCAAATTCAGGTTTTGACATAACTTATGGTCCAGCAGATATTAAAGAAATATATGTTCTCAATTGTTCAGAATCATACGATGCTGAATATTATATTGATGCAATTGAAAGAGATTGTATAGCAACAATAGGACGAAAATTCTCTTTAAATGTTATGGTAGGCGGAAACACAATAGAAACAATATATGACGAAGGGTATGACGAAAAAAAATACCAAATCTCAAACAAAGGTATTGAGTTTCTTATTCCCATTCTACTTTCAGCATATGAAAAACAAAAACAAAAAGAAAAAACGCTAAACGACTATTTAGCTGTAAAGGAAAATAAAGCAACAACACATGAACAATATTTTAATGCTGTTAAATACGATTATAAAAGTTTGTTTTACGTCCCAATAGAGATGCGAAACGACGAACTTTGTTTGCAGGCAATTATTTATCACTTTGATGGAAGTTCTCATTCTTTTATGGATAACTCTCAAAAATATATGCGTGAGTTTTTAAATTTAATTCCCTTAACTAGTTATTCAGAAAAATTTGTAAGACAACTAATCATTGAATTAACTGGAGAAAATCTCACAAAAATATTATTTGAATTTTTACCTTTAGATTCTATTTCATTTGAAAACCTGACATTTACTGTCGATTGTGATATTGATTCTTTGGATTATATTCCTTCAAAATATAGAACTCAAGATTTTTATAATCAAATTTCTAAACTCAATGGTAAGCTTTTTTCAAAAATTCCCGCTGAGTTCTTAACTAAGGAGGTATATATTAACTTAGTCGGAGCTCTTCCTGTCAACATAAAAAAAGTACCAGAATCATACTTAGATAGAGAATTCTATGTTTCAGCAATAAAACAAAATCCAAGTGTTTTAAAATATATACCTAATTCAGTAATTGATAATGATATTATAGAAACGGCATTATCAATAGATAGTTCTGTAATTAGATTTGTTGACAGTAAAAACCCTGACTACCCCAAACATGCTTTTAATTCTGTAAAAGACGATTGGAAAAACCTAAAATATATACCTTGCGAGTTTAGAACAAAAGAAATGCAAAATGTTGTTTCATCCTTTGGAAAAAGAGCTTTAAAATATTTTTGCGAGGTCTCAAAATAACACTAGTCCTCCCCCACTCCAACAGAGTGGGGCCTTTTTCTGCCCTTATCTCTCACTTCCATAAATCCCATCTCTCGCATAGAAAAGACTATAAAACACAAAGGAAAACCGCAAATTTTCGTTTTAAATTCGGGCATTTTTAGGGAATTAGTTTTGAGTTTTTGAAAGGTTATGAGAATATTTAATTTGCTTTTCAGCAGTACTTTCCTATGAAAAGGTAAACCGCAATTCCTCAAAAATCAAGGAGTTGCGGTTTTGTTATTTATGGCATATAGGGGTTATCTTCGTATTCGTAATCTTCGGGCATAATCATTGGTCTGAAATAATTTATTGTGTAATCAATACCCCATTGACCTTTTTTGCCTTTCCAATAATTCGAATGGGGTTCAATAGAGAGCATACCGTCATAATTTTTTGTATAAAGCAAATCCATAACGGATTTCCAGTCTATCATATCAAGACCTGCAGGTGCATCATCATAATGCTCACCGTCTATGTAAACAGCACCTTTAAGATGGAAATGATAAAATCTTTCGCCCCAGTCTCTGATTTCGGCAAGGTAGTTGCCACCTCTGCTCAGGCAATGAGAAGGGTCATATTTTATACCCAGTGTGGGAAGTGCAGAAAGAACGGGATACCAGGCTTTAGGCTCAATAACGAAGTTCTCCCAATTACAGTTATATACTGCGATTTTCACATTTTTATTTTCTGCGTAAGAAATAAGCTCTTTAAGATACCTGATTGCAATTTCGCAGTTTTCATAGAAGCTTTTGCTTTCGGTGTAGTTAACACCGCAGTTAAAGACAGGGCAACCGATTATAGATGCAGCATCTATAATATTTTTATCATCCTGCAAAGCATCGGGAATGATTTCGCCGTTATCATCAACTCTCTTCATTCCCCATCTTCCCGTTGAGCCTACGCAGACATTATATTTTTCGCAGTAACCCTTAATATCAGATGCTTTTGCAAGAAATTCTGCGGAATTATAATTATGGTTAACACAAAATTCAACAGCTTCAAGACCTTTTTCGCTAACATATTTGATATTGCCCTCTTCCCAGCCGTTTATAATACCTAATTTCATATAATCACCCTCTGTAAGTTAGTATGTTTTTAGGTTATCATAAAAATTTTTGAAAAGCAATAACATTATTGCAATATCTGTCTTTGTCTTATATAATAATTTCATAAATTATTTTCGGGGGTATTTTTATGCTCAGAAAAAGACAGGTTCATCTTGATTTTCACACAAACGGCACCTTGCCCGTTGGTAAAAACTTTTCAAAAGAACAGTTTCAAGCCGCTTTAAAGGCGGGTCATATTAATTCAATAACAGTATTTTCAAAATGCCATCACGGTTGGTCTTATCATCCAACCCGGGTCAATGAAATTCATCCCGAATTGGATTTTGATTTATTAGGTGCCCAGCTTGAAGCCTGCAAGGAGATTGATGTTAATGCACCCGTTTATATTTCTGCAGGCTTTGATGAAAAGGAATACCTCAAACGCCCTGAATGGCGTTATTGCCCATCTCTAAATAAAGAAGATATAGAGAAATACAACAATGAGGTTCATTTTCATCTTCTTTGCTTCAACACAGGCTATCTTGATTTTCTTTGTGCGCAAATTGAAGAGGTTATGGTGAAATACAACCCCTGCGGAATTTTTCTTGACATTATTTCTCCCAAAATCTGCTATTGTGAGAAATGTGTAAATGATATGAAGGCTCTCGGTCTTGAAATTGAAAATGCAGAGGACAGAGAGAAGTTTTCTCAAGCAGTATTCAATAAATATCTTGAAGAAACCAACAAGGCTGTAAGAAAGCATAGTGCAACCGCAACCATTTTTCACAATGCAGGGCATATTGCAAAAGGTGATTACCGTTATATTGATTCAAATACCCACTTGGAGCTTGAAAGTTTACCGACAGGCGGTTGGGGTTACGACCATTTTCCTCTTTCCGCCTCTTATGTTCGCACTCTCAATGGCACGGAATTTCTCGGTATGACAGGAAAATTCCATCATAGCTGGGGTGAATTCGGCGGTTACAAGCACCCCAATGCACTAATTTATGAAACTGCTTTAAGCGTTGCAAACGGTGCAGGCTGTTCAATCGGCGACCAGATGCATCCCCTTTCAGAACTGAATATGGCAACCTATAGCCTTATAGGCAAGGCGTATTCCCTGATTGAAGAAAAAGAGCCTTGGTTAAATGGTGCAATTAATGTTGCCGATGTTGCGGTTTTAAGTCAGGAAGCTACTACAGGAAACAGAGATGCGAAAGCAGATATCGGTGCAAACAGAATGCTCCTTGAAAATCATTTGCTTTATAATTTCATAGATAAAACATCAGATTTATCTCAATATAAGTTACTCATTTTACCCGATGCTGCAGGCTTCGATGATGAAACAGTTGAAAAAATCAAAGCATTCGCAGAAAACGGCGGTAAAATTATCGCCACAGGGGAAGCTCCGGTGAAAGACGGCAAATTCTTCCTTAATTTCGGTGCGGAATTCAAGGGTAAAAATGAATTCAATCCTACATATTTCATTCCCGATTTTGAAACCGTAAACGGTAAAACAGAATACGTAATGCGGTGTGATTTCAATAAATTTGAAGTGAACAATGGTGAAATTGTTGCATATATGCAGAATCCATATTTTAACCGCAAGCTCGAGCATTTCTGCTCTCACGCTCACGCACCTAATAATCCCGATGAAGCTTTCCCCGGTGCAGTTATTAACGGCAATATTGCTTATATCGGTTGGGATATTTTCACCGCCTACGCTAATCACGGACATCTTTGCTTTAAAGAGCTTTTCACATATATTATTAAGAAAATGATGGGTGATGAAATTACTGCTTTTGCAGATGTTCCCGATAAAGCGGTTGTTACCTATACAAAGCAAGTAAAAGAAAACAGACATATTCTTCATCTGCTTTTTGCTCATACAACTGTTCGCGGAAGAAATACCGAGGTTATTGAAGATACAGTACCCCTTTACAATGTAAAATGTAACGTAAAATGTGATTACAAGCCCTCAAAAATCGCCCTTGTTCCCTCCGGAGAAGAGTTGAATTTTGAATATGTTAACGGCAGAGCAGAATTTATTGTACCTGAAATTGATATCCATCAGATGGTTGAGATTTCATAAATAAAATTCTAAGGAATTAACGATGAATAAAATTCTTTCTTTATTTTTAGCGACTTTAGTATTTGTTGGCATATTTTCTAATGTGCCAACTGCAAAAGCTATTGATGCAACTGAGCTTTTCAAAGTGACAACTGACGGTTTTAGTTGCAACGGAACAATTACATATGCAGCTTCTCTTAAACAAGGAGTTTCTTTTTCAGGTGCTTCAATCCGCTTTAAATATGATAGCTCGGTTTTAGAGGTTGTTGAATGTGAACCCTGTTTGACAACGGACAGTTACGGCGATCCTATTGAAAACATTTCGGGTATATATGAAAGCGGAAAAATTTCAGGTCTCGACGGCATTCACGGAATAATATTTATGTATGGCGGTGATGTGGACTATACTGCAAGCTCTTCCGACAGACCTTTCGTGCAAATCACATTCAAATTAAAGGACAATGTTTTAGCACCCTTTTCTGAAACAAATGTTGATATAAGCTGTTATGAATTTGTAAGCTACACAACCCCTGAACTTAACATTTTAAAAGGCAATGAACAGCTCATTACAAGCTCAACCGTTTTACCGAAGGAGCATTCCTTTTCAGGTAATATTTGCACCTCTTGCGGTTGCTTATGCTTTGAATATGTTGAAAACGAAAGCGGAATTACAATAACAAAATACAACGGCAGAAAAGGTAGTTTTGAAATTCCCTCAACCGTTGACGGTTTTTCTGTTACGGGAATAGGTGACGGCATATCTCCCGTTTGCGCTGATTTTATTGATATTAAAATTCCCGACTCAGTTATCCACATTGGTGCAGATGCCTTTTACGCAACACAGTTTTATAACAATCCGTCCAATTGGCAAAACGGCGCGCTTTATATAGATAAATATCTCATAGATACTAATGAAGATTTAACTTATAAATATTATGTTAACAGTACCGTTGTTATTGCTGACGGTGCATTTGACGGATTTTCCGGTTTTGTTCTTTGCGAAAAAGGCAGTACGGCTCATAATTTTTGTATTGAAAACGGAACGGATTTTATAATTCCTACGATAACAGCAAAGGGCAACAAAACTACCGTTGATTTTCCCAATCAGCTTATTTTTACATCAGATCTGATGTGCAACAATGCAGATAATCTTGTCATAACGCCCGAAGAAATGAAATTGACTGCAGATTCTTACTCAAATAATAAATATTACGGAACAGGCTCAGCTTTTACCGTTTTTGACGGAGGAGCTTATATGGGTGATTACACTCTTATAACCGAAGGTGACCTGAATGGTGACGGAGTTTGCGATGTTTTGGATGCGACTGTAGCTTATTTATATTCCGCCAACCTTTCAATACCCTCACAAAATGAAATTTATGCTGCCAACGGTGAAATTGCAGAAGAAATTGATGCTTCAGATTATCAGAATGTTGTTAATATCGCTTTAGTTTGATAAAAAAATAACATAAATTGAAAATTTTTGCGTAATATTGCGAAAATTTTCAGTAGAAATGCAAAAAATAAAAACTCCTTTCGCCTTAACATCGAGAGGAGTTTTTTGATAATTATTTATAAAGAGGACCGTAAGCTTCGCAAGCGCGGAAGTCTGCGCTTTCAAGCTCCTGTGTGCCGAATGCGTTCCAGCAAGCGGGACGGAAAATTTTGCTTTCGTCAACGTTATGCATTGAAACGGGGATTCTGAGCATTGAGCAAAGTGTGATAATATCAGCACCGATATGACCGTAGGAAATTGCACCGTGATTTGCGCCCCAATGGTTCATAACCTCATAAGCGGAAACGAAGGGTCCTTTACCTGTAAGCTTGGGAGCGAACCATGTGCAAGGCCATGTATAGTCCGTTCTCTTCCAGATAATATCGGAAACCTCATCGGGAAGCGCAACTGTGTAGCCTTCGCAAATCTGAACTGTTGGTCCAAGACCTTTAACAAGGTTAAGACGAATCATTGTTGCAGGCATTTCAGCTCTTGTAAGGAAACGGCTGGAATATCCGCCACCACGGAAATAACCGTTGTCAGCAGGTGCCCATTCTGTTGCGGCATTCATTGCCTTGATATCTTCTTCGCTTACATCGTACCACTCTTTGATGATGCCGTTGCCGTTTTCATCCTTAACCTCACCGCAAGCATCAAGACAGCAAGCGCCGGAGTTAATAAGGTGAATAAAGCCCTGAGCTTCTTTTGCTTTTCCTTCAAGTTCATAGCCTGTAACTCTCTTAACTGCTTCCGGGCTCCAATATGTACGAACGTCAGCGAACATCTGTGGTCTGTTTGTAAGAAGCTTCATAAGAAGCATACTCACACCGTTGAGAGTATCATTTTCTGTTGCAAGAATATAGGGTTCTCTTGCGCCGTTCCAGTCAAAGCTTGAGTTGAGCATTGCTTCTGCAAAGTCAGCATTGGGATAGAAGTCTGTCCACTGTCTCTGACCCTGGAAGCCTGCGGCAATAGCATTGTGGCCAACCATTTCTTCCTCTCTGCCTTCGGGAAGATTTTTGTTGCCGTTCATAAGGTCCTTGATGATACACATCATTTTAACTGTGAACTGCCAATCTTTTTCTTTCTGTTCATCGCTCTTTCTTACGAACTCGGGGTTCTTATCAAAGCCCTCTTTGCAGTTTTCTTTTACCCATTTATATGCTTTCTGATATTCAGCCTCGTCATAGATGCCCTCTTCCATTCGACGGATAACTTCTACCTCGTCAACGGATTCAACGCGCATACCGAGATATTCTTCAAAGAAATCCGTATCAATTGAAGAGCCTGCAATACCCATACAGATTGAACCGATCTGGAGGTAGGATTTACCCTTCATTGTTGCAACTGCAACTGCACTTCTTGCAAAGCGAAGAAGCTTTTCTTTAACGTCTTCGGGCATTGTTGTATCATCAGCATCCTGAACGTCTTTACCATAGATACCGAATGCAGGAAGACCTTTTTGTGCGTGAGCTGCAAGAACTGCTGCAAGGTAAACTGCACCGGGTCTTTCAGTTGCATTAAAGCCCCAAACACCCTTGATTGTAGCAGGGTCCATATCCATTGTTTCAGAACCGTAGCACCAGCAAGGTGTAACGGAAAGAGTAATCATAACTCCTTCCTTACGGAATTTTTCTGCACAAGCAGCTGCTTCTGCAACACGGCCGATAGTTGTATCAGCAATAACAACCTTAACGGGTTCACCGTTAGAATATTTAAGATTTTTGGTGAAAAGCTCAGCAGCAGCCTTAGCCATATTCATAGTCTGGTCTTCAAGAGACTCACGAACCTTGAGAGGACCGCGTCTGCCGTCGATAATGGGTCGAATACCGATTACGGGATATTCGCCGAGAAATCTGTTCTCTGCCATAATAATATCATCCTTTCAACTGTGCAAGGCGCACAGATTATTTCATTTAATAGTATATCACAAATATTTTTCTTTGCAATTGATATAAAGTAAAATTTTCCCTCAAATATTCGGTGAAAATGACAAATGTTAAAAATATAACATTTATTGACAAAATTTTACTGTCATTATACAATTATTATGTATTTAACGGTAAATACGGAAAGGATGGTTTTAATGAAAAACCAAAGAAAACGCAGATTTTTTGCGGTGCTTATTATGTGCATTTTTATGTTCACTCTCGGCACAATCTGCTCCGCAACAGCTGATGAAGATGCAGCGGTAATGACAATCTCCAATGAAGCTGAATCTTCAATTATCACAGTCGGCGAAACAGAATATGACCTCTCCGACGGTGACTCCGCTCTCGCTTATGTTGACAGCTATGCTGACAACCTCGAAGCAGACCCCAATTTCGAAACAAACGTAAACACAGCAATTGAAAAGGTTCGCGAGTCAATTCCTCAGTATGCAACCTTCTGGGCATTGCTTGCTCCCATTATTGCTATCGTTCTCGCTCTTATAACAAAAGAGGTTTATTCCTCACTTGTTATCGGTATTATCGTTGGCGGTGCAATCTATGCAGGCGGTAATTTTGAAGGAACTCTCGTTCACGTTGTAAGTGACGGCTTCATTGCAAACGTTGCAGACTCTTACAATATGGGTATTCTCATATTCCTTATTCTTCTTGGTGCTCTTGTTTCTATGATGAACAAGGCAGGCGGTTCTGCTGCATTCGGCAGATGGGCAACTGCTCATATTAAATCAAGAGTAGGCGCTCAGCTTGCAACAATTGCTCTGGGTGTTCTTATTTTCATTGATGACTATTTCAACTGCCTTACAGTTGGTTCAGTTATGCGCCCCGTTACAGACGGTCACAAAATTTCCCGTGCAAAGCTTTCTTACCTCATTGATGCTACTGCAGCTCCCGTTTGTATCATTGCTCCCATTTCTTCCTGGGCAGCAGCAGTTGCAGGTTTCGCAAGAGGTGCAGGTGCAGAAAACGGTATCAGTCTTTTCATACAGGCTATTCCCTACAACTTCTATGCTCTTCTTACAATCGTAATGATGATTTTCCTTGCTATCACAGGACTTGATTACGGTCCTATGAAAAAACACGAAAAGAATGCAAAAGAAACAGGGGACCTTTTCACAAGCGGTACAAAACAGGCTATCCAGGAAATGGAAGTTAACGAAAAAGGCAGAGTTTGCGACCTTATTGTTCCCATTATCATTCTTATCGTAAGCTGTGTTATCGGTATGATTTACTCCGGTGGCTTCTTCAGCGGTGAAAGCTTTGTTGATTCTTTCTCAAACTCTGACGCTTCCGTTGGTCTTGCTTACGGTGCTTTCGTTGCAATTATTCTTACTGTTATCTTCTATCTTCTCAGAAGAGTTCTTTCCTTCAAACAGATTATGGAATCTCTTCCCGAGGGCTTTAAGGCAATGGTTCCCGCTATTATGATTCTTGCTTGCGCTTGGACTCTTAAAGCTATGACAGACTCTCTCGGTGCTAAGATTTTCATTTCTCAGCTTATCGAAGGCAGTGCAGCAGGCTTCCAGGCTCTTCTTCCTGCAATTATCTTCCTTATTGCTGTTGGTCTTTCCTTCGCAACAGGTACATCCTGGGGTACATTCGGTATTCTCATTCCCATCGTTCTCTCAGTATTCGGTGCAGGCGAACCCATTACAATCGTTGCAATTTCCGCTTGTATGGCAGGTGCGGTTTGCGGCGACCACTGCTCACCTATTTCCGATACAACAATTATGGCATCCGCAGGTGCACAGTGCGACCACATTAACCACGTTTCAACACAGCTTCCCTATGCACTTACAGTTGCAGGCGTTTCCACAGTAAGCTATGTTATTGCAGGCTTCGTTCCCAACTGGATGATAGTTCTTCCTATCGCTTTCGGTCTTATGATTGGTACTCTCTTTGTTATCAAAGCAGTTACAAAGAATAAAGCATAAGACCGCTTAAATCATTTGCAAGTTAAAAACTCCATCTCAATTAAGAGGTGGAGTTTTGTTTTATTTGCGGAAATTTTGCATATATGTTATAATAGTTGAAAATGATTTTATTATTTATTGGAGATGAATATGAACGAATCAAGAAAACAAAAAATACTTTATAACGTAAAAAAGTTTAAAATTAAAAACTTTGTTTTGTTGACTGTTGCAGGTATTATAAATGCTTTCGGTGTTACAGTTTTTTTAAGCCCTGTAAAGCTCTATGACAGCGGAATTTCGGGTACTTCTATGCTTCTTGCTCAAATCACTCCGGAATACCTTACACTTTCAATTTTTCTTCTTATTCTGAACGTTCCGTTATTTTTATACGGTCTAAAAAAACAGGGAGTTCATTTCACAGTTTATGCTATATATACCGTTGGAATTTATTCTCTTATGGCCTGGCTTATTACTGATGTTCTTCCCATAGACGTTAATATTGCCTCTCCCCTTGCAGGAACAGATTTACTCCTTTGCGCCCTTTTCGGAGGTATGATTTCCGGTGTGGGAAGCGGTCTTGCAATTCGCTACGGCGGTGCAATGGACGGTGTTGAGGTTATGGCAGTTGTTTTCGCAAAGAAAATAGGTATAACTGTTGGTACATTTGTTATGATTTATAACGTAGTGCTTTATGTACTTTGCGGTATAATAATGGGTAGCTGGATTTTACCCCTTTATTCTATAGTTGCCTACGGTGCGGCACTTAAAACCGTTGACTTTATTGTTGAGGGTCTTGACCGTGCAAAATGCGCTATGATTGTTACCACAGAGCCTGACGATATTTGCGCTATTCTCGGAGAGGTTTTTGAAACGGGAACAACAAAAATAGATGTAATCGGCGGTTATTCAAATGAACCTAAAACAATGGTTTATTTCATCGTAAACCGTTTCCAGGTTGTGAAACTCAAAGAAATTGTTCACGAAACCGACCCCCACGCTTTTATAACTATCAGCGAGGTTGCAGATGTGTTTACTTCTGAACACGATAAATAGTAAAAGATTACTCCATACACATTTTTGTAAAAATGTGTATGGAGTAATTAATTTTATTTCATAAGTCCGTTAAGGAAATCTACCGCTGCTCTGATGTCTTTTGCAGGGTCATCGCCAACCTCACGTTCAATTGTAAGGAAACCGTTATAACCGATTTCTTCAAGTGCTGAAAGGTATTTTGGAAAATCTACGCTACCCTCACCAAGAGGAACTTCAATAAATGAATCATCCGTAACAATAACATCTTTTTTGATTCCGTAAACGATTTCGGGGTCACGGAAGAAAATCTGTTTACCGTCTTTAGCATGGGTATGAACAATGTATTTTTTAAGGTTATGTACTGCCTGAACGGGGTCATCACCGGTTACCATAACAAGGTTTGCAGGGTCAAGGTTTACACCAACGCCTGTGGAATTAAGACTGTCAAGGAAGCCTTTAAGAACTGCACTTGTTTCGGGGCCTGTTTCAACTGCAAAATGAGCATCAATGGAATCTGCATATTCTGCAAGCTCGTGGCAAGCCTCCTGCATAATTTTATAGCGGTCGTGGTTGGGGTCTGAGGGAACAACACCGATATGAGTTGTTACGATATCTGTTTCAAGGTCTTTTGCAAGGTCGAGAATTCTTTTGGATTTTTCAACTCTCTCTTTGTTAAGGTCCTTGTGAATGAATCCGCCACCGCCAAGATCACCGCAAAGAGCGGAAATAATAAGTCCGTTGTCCTTAACGAGCTTTAAAAACTCTCTTCTCTTTTCGGGAGAAAGATTTTCAGGTGCCATTTCACCGTGGGTAGAATAAACCTGAATACCCTGAGCACCGCATTCTGCCGCTTTTTTTACGGAAGTTGGGATGTCGGTTCTGAAGCTGTTAATAATGATACCAATAGGGAATTTTTTCATTTTGAACACCTCTGAAAAATTTATTTAAAATTTATTTTCATTATTATTTTGGATTTCCTGCATCTCGGGTGGGAGATTTGTCTGCACAGGTTGAGCAGGCTGATTAGCTTGTTGTTCCTCTAAATTATTAACCGCATTTGTAACATAAGATGGAGTTTGAGGAGCATTTTGATTTACGGGATTTTGCTGATATACAGGATTTACAGACGGTTGATATGGAGCATTTATAGGCTGATTATAACCGTAACCGCCATAATTCTGCGGGTAGGCGTTGTATTGGGTAATACTGCCGTAAGTTAATTCATAGCGTTTTAATTTCTTTTTGTTTTTGGAATATTTGGTTATCAAGACAATTGCTACAATAAGTAAAACTGCAGTTGGAATAATAGTGAGAAGAATTATCATTGCAATAACCATAGAAAGCATACCTTCATCTTCAAACATATCTCCGAATAAAGCACCTTGTTCCCCGGAAACAACCTCGTTATAATCAGGTGAATCGGAAAAATTATGGTCTGCATATAATTCGGGCTTATCACCTTCAAAAAGAGTGCCGTTAAATACTATTCCTGAAAGAACTACAGGCAAATCGGTATCTGAAAGCCTTGATTTTTTTTCATAACTTTCAAAAACAACTGTGAAAATATCTTCTTTTGTTGCAAAAACAGTAGCGTGAAAATAATATGCAAAATCAGTATCAATCTCATCTTCACTAAAAGCATATTTACCTGCAAGATAATAACAATTATAACCATTAGCAGACATTTTTTCGGCTTTGTCATAAATGACAATATAATCATCAAAATTTTCAAGCTCGCCTTCATTTAAATAATAATGCTCAAAAACCTTTTCTACTTGCCAATCTTTCAAAAGGGTTATACCTTCGGGAGCAAAAGTATTTTCATCCACACAAAATTCAATATAATTTCCGTTTTCGTGGCTATATGCCAAATCATCCCCATAAACGCTCAATTCATATTCCCAAGGAATATTAGCATAAATTTTGTTGTTTTCTTCAATGTATCTATCACTATCGTGAGCAATTGCAGTTGTTAAAAAACCAACTGAAACAATCAAAACTATTGCAAGAATAAAAGTGAATTTTTTTATATTTTTCATTAAAAACTACCTCCTTGCTGATTATTTACATCATTTTGAGGAGTGTATGTATTTCCTGTAGGAGCTGTTCCCATAGGTACTCCTGTGGGATTTACAGGCGTTGCTGCATAAGGGGTGTTGTTTATGTTAGGATTGTAATATGTAGGGACACTTTGTGGTACAGGACCGAAAAATCTTTCGTATTCTTTTATCTTCTTCTTAGTCTTACCATTGAGAATACCGAATACAATTACAGTTATAAGAGCCGGGAAAAATAAGCTCATAAAAAATACGCCAAACATTGCAATACTTAATATTTTCCCCGAACCTTCTCCAAACATTTTTTCAAATTCTTCGAAAAGGTCTGCTTCTGTCTGAACATCAGGGTATTCGGGAGTAATTTCGTCAGAGTCAACGAAGGGTATTTGTGAATTTCCGCTATCTTCCCCCGTTGCAAATGCACCAACGGTTAAAAAACACATTAAAACTGCAAGAACAAGGGCTAAAATTCCGATTTTCTTTTTCATTTTAAGTCCCCCTTTATTTTTTTCCAATATTCCTTTGCCGCCTGCTCCTGCTTGTTGTCGCCAAATTCATAATATTTAGCGTTTTTAAGAGCATCCGGCAAATACTGCTGAGCTACCCAACGATTCGGGTAATCGTGAGGGTATTTATAAAACTGACCTTTAATTTCGGCATCATCACCGTCAAAATGCTTATTCTGAAGCTGACGGGGAATTGGTCCGCTTTTACCTTTTCTTATATCGTCCATAGCTGCATTAACGGCATCGTGGGCGGTATTTGATTTTGGAGAGTTGCAAACAAGAATTACCGCATCAGCAAGGGGTAATCTTGCCTCGGGCATACCCACCTGAAGAGCAATATCAGTTGCGGCTTTTACAATGGGTAAAATCATCGGGTAAGCAAGACCAACATCCTCTGCCGCACAAACTAAAAGACGGCGTATTGCCGAGGTCATATCCCCTGCTTCAAGAAGTCTTGCAAGATAATGAACTGCTGCATCGGGGTCGGAGCCACGCATTGATTTTTGAAAAGCAGACAAAATATCGTAATGCTCGTCACCCTCTCTGTCATAACGCATTGCGCTTTTTTGAGTAAGCTCTCTGGCATTTTCGAGAGTTATTATTCTTTTTTCATTTTCTTTAGGTTTAGCGGCAGCCAGAACACAAAGCTCGACTGCATTGAGAGATTTTCTCACATCTCCGCCACAAGCAGTTGCAATATGTAATGAAACGCCCTCTTCAACCTGAAATTCCTCGCCTTTTTCTTCTGCTAAAAGCTTAAATCCGCGATTAACCGCTTTTTCAACCTCCTCAGGTGTAACGTGTTTAAACTCAAAAACTGAAGAACGGCTTAAAATTGCGCTGTATACATAAAAATATGGGTTTTCAGTTGTAGAAGCAATAAGAGTTATAGAACCATCTTCAATATATTCTAAAAGAGTTTGCTGTTGCTTTTTATTAAAGTATTGAATCTCATCAAGATAGAGAAGAATTCCGTTAGGAGCAGTAAAAGCGTTAAGGTCTTCAACAATATCTCTGATATCTTGAGTGCCTGCAGTTGTACAGTTAAGCTTTCTAAGAGTTCTGTCGGTCTTTTTTGCAATCATTCTTGCCAATGTGGTTTTACCCGTACCCGAAGGACCGTAAAATATAAGGTTCGGAAGCTCTCCCGACTCAATAATATTTTTTAAAGGCTTACCCTCACCTATAAGGTGCTGTTGACCAACTATTTCATCAATACTTTGTGGACGTATTCTGTCCGCAAGGGGTGTGTGCATAGCTTTCTCCTAAAATTTACTTTTAAAACATCTGCCATTCAAAAAATCCTATTATCGCCACAAGAATGAAAGGTAATGTACCGCACTTTCTGAATAAAACAGACCGTTTCATATCAGGTGACAAATCAAGCTTTTCTACTTGTTCGATTTTTGCCGTTAATTTTTTATAATACAATTTTGTTGCATAAATACCCATTACTATACGAATTCCGTAAGAAACTACATATTTTAAAACTGTTACAACAGTGGGCAATTTAAAATTTTCTAATGCATCATAAAGCTCTTTTTGAGCTTTAGTCAAAGTTGCGCTTTCAGCGTTTGAATAATAGAGAAGAATATCTTCTGCAAAATATGGGTCCTCCTCTTGACAGGCTACCATTGAGCTTGTAATTGCTTCATTACTGAATATTGAATAGTAAATTGAACCAAAAACAAGAACGTATAATGCAAATATTATTGCTGCAAGTTTATACATTTTTCTGTATAAACTCCAGGCAAGAGGAACAAAAAATCCCGCTATATTCCAAGATATGCCTTTTTTAGTTTTATCGATTAGCATAAAGCGCGGAATGTAGTATTTTTGATTTTTTCCGATAGCAGACTCATAAAAAGAAATATGCTTTCCGTTGAGAGAAAAATCATTTCCGTTGTTATTTATTTCTTCAAAAATTTCTTGAACCACCTGTTGAGGATTTTTTTCTTCATTTTCTTTTTCGGTAGCTTCTGTTTCGGAAAAAGTGTTAATATTTTGTTTTTCTTCAACATCCTTAAATTCTACCTCAATAGGTTCATTCTCTCCGTGCTTGTCCTCATTGAAACATTTGCCGTTTTCAATATAGCACTCTCTATGATGGGGAGTTCCGCATTCCGGACAAACTACAACATCATCATCCTCGTTAAAAGTTTTTTTGCATACAGAGCATTTAAAATTTGTGTATTTCATTTTTCGCCTTTCTTTTGATTGTAATTATATCTTCTCACGCTAAATATTACAGTAAATTTTTCTCAAATGCAATATTTTATAGCCTAAATTTTTATAATTTTAACATATTTAAAATTTTTTGAACATTTATTTTGAAAATTGTCGATTTTTTTCTCAATTTTATTGAAAAATACCCCACTATATGATATACTTTTATAGGATATATTATAGTAGTTATATACATTATAAAGTGAATTTTGGGGTGAATTTATTGGACAATATTATCGATTTGTGGAATGCTGTTCTTAAAGAAATAACGGGTAGTGTTTCAAATGCGGTTTTATCTACCTGGATTAAAGATTTAGTTCCTGTTGACTTTGATGGTGACAGCGTTATTGTACAAGCCTCTTCTGAATTTAAAAAGAATATTATCGAAAATCGCTTTCTAAACGAAATTAAAAAATCCTGTGAAGCAGTTATCGGTTTTCCTGTTAATGTTTGCGTTACCGTTGACGAAGCATCATCAAAAAATGCAGAAAATGTAAAAAATAATGGTGCGGGGTTTGACAATAATCAGCTCTCTGTTGAAAGCGAGCTTGATTCTTCAAAACTGGAACCTACTTTTGCTAACTTTATCGTTGGCTCTACAAACCAGTTTGCTTATGTTGCTGCCGTTGCGGTTACAAATAATCCCGGTAGCGTTCATAATCCTCTTTTCATTTACGGCGATTCCGGTCTTGGCAAAACTCACTTACTTAAAGCTATAATGGCAGAGCTTAAATTAAGAAAGCCTACTATGAATATTATTTATACAAGTGGCGAAAATTTTCTTAATGAAATGATCAACCATATGGGTGAAAAAAATATGTCGGAGTTCCATAACAAATATAGAAATGCCGACATTTTACTGATGGACGATATTCAGTTTATTGGTAAAACAAGTGTTGCTCAAGAAGAATTTTTCTATACCTTTGAGGCACTTATTAACCAAGGAAAACAAATTGTACTTACATCAGACCGTCCTCCTAAAGATATTCCCACACTTGAGGAAAGGCTTCGCAGTCGCTTTGTTCAGGGTCTTCTTGCAGATATTCAACCCCCTATGCTTGAAACACGAATTGCAATTATTCGCCGTAAGGCACAAGCTTTCAATATGGCGATTCCCGATGATGTGGTTGAATTTATTGCGGAACGCCTTAAAAATAATGTTCGCCAGATTGAAGGTGTTGTTAATAAGCTTTATGCTGTTTATTCCATTGACGGCAGTGCTCCTACAATAGGCGTTGCAAACGATATTATAAAAGATATCATTTATTATGCCCAACCTACTGAGGTTACAATAAATAATATAATTGATAAAGTAGCAAGAAGTTTCGGCGTTTCTCCCGAGGATATTCGCTCTGAAAAGAAAAAAGCTGAAATTTCCAATGCCCGCCAGGCGGCAATGTATATTATGCGAGAGGTTACAAACCTTACTTTTGAGGAAATAGGCGGTCAGTTTGGTGGTAAAAAGCATTCAACTGTTATTTATTCTATTGAATCCTGCGAAAGCAAAATGGAGGACAACCCCTCACTTAAAAATAATATATACGATATTATGAAAAGCATTAAGGACGAGAGAATAGATAACTAATTTGCGCAAGTTTCTACATTTTGAACGTTAATCGTTTATCTTTTTTCTACATTTTGAACATTGCTGTTTTTAAAAATTATTAAACTGACATTTTTAAACATTTATTTTACAAACGTTAAAAAAGCTTTTAACCCTTATAAAATAAACTTGTACAAACATCAACTGACAATTAAACAGTACCTACTACTGCTACTGTTTAATTTAATATTTTTTACTTAATTTTTCGTTTTATTCACAAAATCAAAAATTTTAATTTCTATCTTTATGGAGGTAGCATTATGAAAATAATTTGCAACACAACCGTTCTTGCCGAAGCATGTAACATCGTTCAGCGTAGTGTTCCCCAAAAAAGCACTCTTCCTGCAACAGAAGGTATCTTCCTTCAGGCTAAAAATTCAAAACTTACACTTACAGGATATGACCTTGATGTAGGAATAACAACTTCAATAGAATGCTCTGCTGAATCAGAAGGAAGCATTGTTCTTAGCGCTCGTCTTCTTTGCGATATTTTAAGACGTCTTCCCTCTCAAAGCGTAACTATTAGCTCTGACAGCCACAATCTTTGCAAAATAACATCGGGCGAAGCAGAATTTTCTCTTGTAGGAATTCCTGCTGACGATTATCCGGAGCTTCCGACAGTTTCGGGTGGTATTCCTTTTGCTATTAAACAGGGTATCCTAAAAAATATGGTTAAACAAACAATTTTTGCAGTTGCCGTTCAGGATATAAAGCCTGTTCACAAGGGTATTAAATTTGAAATTGAAAACAATAACCTTCGCCTTATTTCCTGCGACGGCTTCCGACTTGCAATAAGAAATGAAGCTATCGAATACTCAGGCGAAGATATGACCTTTGTTGTTCCTGCAAAAACCCTTTCAGAGGTTGTTAAATTAACAGAGGATGATGATGCAAACGTTACTTTCTCAATCGGAAAGAAATTTATTCTTTTTGAAATCGGAAATTACAGAATAATATCCCGTCTTTTAGAAGGTGAGTTTTTCAACTATAAAAATGCAATTCCCTCTGAAAGCTCAACAAAAGCAAGGGTTAATCTTAAACTCATTCTTGAAAGTGTTGAAAGAACTTCTCTTCTTATTACAAGTAAAATTAAAAGCCCTATTCGTTGCATTTTTGACGACAATACAATAAGAATTTCAAGTGCAACCTCTCTTGGTGCGGCAACCGATAAAATTTCTGCATCAATTGAAGGAAAAAGAGTCGAAATAGGCTTTAATAATACTTATTTAACAGACTGCTTGCGTACTGTTGATGTTGACGAAGTTAATATTGAGCTTTCAAGCCCTGTTTCTCCTATTATTATTAAACCTATTGAGGGTGATAGCTTTATTTTCCTTATTATCCCTATGAGATTAAAAAATGAAAATATAAGCTGATAGCTTTAAACAATATTTGAAAGAATGTTTAAAAAATGAAAATAAAAGTTAAAGTAGCACCAAAGGAACACAAAGATTTTATTTTAAAAGGTGATTATATAAGACTTGATGACCTTCTAAAAAATGTTGGTGTTGTTAATACGGGCGGACACGCAAAAATAATTATTCAAGACGGAGAAGTAAAAGTAAATGGTGAGGTTTGTACAATGCGCGGTAAAAAACTTCGTCAAGGCGACTTCGCCGAATATGAAAGAATAATATATGATATAAAATAATTTGTAAGAAGCGGTGAAGTATGACGGTTAATTCTGTAAAAATTAAAAATTTCAGAAATATTGCCGATTTAAGCTTTACCACCCATAATGGAGTAAATGTTATTTACGGCGAAAATGCTCAAGGGAAAACAAATATTCTTGAAACAATATGGCTTTTTACAGGTTGTAAAAGCTTTAGAGGAGCAAAGGACAGTGAATTGATAAAATTCGGAGAAAAATTTGCTAAAATTGATTTGACATTTTGTGATAATGTAAGAGAAAAAAAATCTGAAATTATTATAAGTGAAAAAAAGAAAAATGTTTTACACAATGGTGTTCAGCTACGCTCCTCTGCAGAGCTTATAGGTTCATTTTACGCGTTTATTTTTTCTCCTGTTCATTTATCTTTAATTAAAGACGGACCATCAGCAAGAAGAAGATTTTTAGATACTGCTCTTTGTCAGTTAAAGCCGTCTTATGCAGAACATCTTGCAGGATTTAAAAGAGCTCTTTTTCAAAGAAACGCTCTTCTTAAGGATTTACATTTGAATACCGGGCTTTATGATATGCTCGATACCTGGGATGACCAATTAGCAAGATATTCTGCAGTAGTCATTAAAGAAAGACTTAATTACATTGATTTGCTTTCAGAATATAGCAAAAGTATTTATGCGGGAATATCTGAAAATAAAGAAGCTTTTTCTGTTTCTTATTCAAGATGCAATTTATTAAATGAAAAATTTTCTGTTAAAGATATTTATTTAAACGAATTAAGTAAAATTAAAGAAGCTCGTAAAGAGGATGTAATTTTAAAAACAACTACAATTGGTCCACACAGAGATGATTTGAATATTCTTATAAATAATGTCAGTGCCCGCAGCTTCGGTTCTCAAGGTCAACAACGCTCTTGTGCTTTAGCACTTAAATTGGGAGAATCTGAAATTATAAAAAAAGTAACAGGTGAAACTCCTGTTGCTTTACTTGATGATGTTATGAGCGAGCTTGACGAAAAACGCCAGGATTATGTTCTTAATCACATAAATGACAGGCAGGTTTTTCTTACCTGCTGTGACCCGTCGCAGGTTTTAAGATTATGTGGCGGTAAGTCCTTTTTTATTAAGGACGGTGAGATAGTTTAATGTTTATTCACATAGGTCAGGATACAGTTGTTATTGATAAGGAAATTATCGGCATTTTTGATATGGATAACACAACGGTTATGAAAAAAACAATAGATTATCTTAATAATGCGGAAAAAGAAAAAAGTGTAATTAATGTTGCGCCTTTTGAGCTTCCGAAATCTTTTATTGTTTGCCGGACACCAAAAGGAAAAAAAATTTATATTTCTCCTGTTTCAGTAGGAACTGTTTTGAGGAGAATAGAATCCGGAAATATCGGATAAAAATATTTTATAAATAAATTATTTCATATATTTATTTTGAATCTTCTACGGAGGTTAGTATTTTGGACGAAAACATTATTAAAACCGAAGAGGAGCTTCGCGAGGAAGCTAAAGAAAACGAAGTAATTCTCGATGACAATGCGGAAATTGACACTGTGGTTACAGAAAAATATGACGCAAGTGCAATTCAGGTTTTGGAAGGACTTGAAGCTGTAAGAAAAAGACCGGGTATGTACATAGGTTCAACAGGGCCTAAAGGTCTTCATCACCTTGTTTATGAGATTGTTGACAACTCCATAGACGAAGCTCTTGCAGGTTTTTGTACTCATATTGAAGTAGAAATTCTTCCTGATAACATTATTACCGTTCGTGATAACGGACGTGGTATTCCCGTTGGTATCAATGAACAGCAAGGTCTTCCTGCTGTTACGGTTGTTCTTACGGTTCTCCACGCCGGCGGTAAATTCGGCGGAAGCGGTTACAAGGTTTCCGGCGGTCTTCACGGTGTTGGTTCATCCGTTGTTAATGCTCTTTCCGAGTGGTTTGAGGTTGAAGTTTCTCAGGACGGTCACGTTCATTATCAGCGTTTTGAAAGAGGTAATCCTACCTGTGACCTTAAGATTATAGGCGACACAGAAGAAACAGGTACTCTTATAAGATTTAAAGCTGACCCCGAAATATTTACCGAAACAACTGTTTATGAGTTTGAAACTCTTGAAAGAAGACTCAGGGAACAGGCTTTCCTTAATGCAGGTCTTTCAATTTCTCTTACTGATAAACGTGATGTTGATGAAGTAAAAGAAGTTTATTGCTTTGAAGGAGGTATTTCATCCTTCGTAGAATTTGAAACTAATAAAAGAGGTCTTACTCCTCTCCACGAAAAGCCAATTCATTTTTCAGCAGTAAGCGGTGACAGAGAAGCAAATATAGCTCTTATGTATAACGACAGCTATAATGAGTTAATTCTCAGCTTCGCTAACAATGTAAGAACTATTGACGGCGGTACTCACGAAAACGGCTTTAAAACTGCATTAACAAGAGTATTTAATGAATACGGCAGAAAATATAAGCTGTTAAAAGACAATGATAAAAATCTTTCGGGTGATGATGTCCGTGAAGGTCTTACTGTTGTTATCAGCGTAAAACTTACGGAAGCTCAGTTTGAAGGACAGACAAAGGGTAAATTAGGTAATACCGATATTACTCCCCTTGTTTCAAAATGTGTTTATGAAAAACTTTCAACATATTTTGAAGAAAATCCTGCTGAGGCAAAGGCCATTTTCAGTAAAGCACTCGATGCTTCAAGAGCAAGAGAAGCAGCCCGTAAAGCAAGAGACAATGCAAGAAGAAAATCTGTTCTTGAGAGTAATAATCTTCCCGGTAAGCTTGCAGATTGTATTGAAAAGGATGCTGTAAGAACCGAAGTTTATATCGTCGAGGGTGATTCAGCGGGCGGTTCTGCTAAACTTGGCAGAGACAGAATGTTCCAGGCAATACTTCCTCTTTGGGGTAAAATGCTTAATGTAGAAAAAGCAAGGCTTGATAAAGTTATAGGTAATGACAAGCTTACACCTGTTGTTCTTGCACTCGGTACGGGTATAGGAGAAGATTTTGACATAAATAAGCTCCGTTATGATAAAATTATTATTATGGCCGATGCCGACGTTGACGGTGCCCATATCAGAACACTTCTTCTAACCTTCTTCTTCCGTTATATGCCTGAGCTTATTACAACAGGTCACGTTTATCTTGCACAACCCCCTCTTTACAGAATAAGTAAAGGTCAAAAGCATCAATATGCTTATTCTGATGAAGAAAGAGATAAAATAATGGCAGAAGTGGGAACGGGTTTTTCAATTCAGCGCTATAAAGGTCTTGGTGAAATGGATCCCTCTCAGCTTTGGGAAACAACTATGAACCCTGAAACAAGACTTATGTTAAGAGTTACAGTTGAAGATGCAGAAAAAGCAGACGAAACATTCTCAATTCTTATGGGTGATAAGGTTGAACCCAGAAGAGAATTTATTGAGAAAAACGCTAAGTTTGTTAAAAATCTTGATATTTAAGAAAGGGAGGATTTAAAAGATGGACGAATTTAATGAAAAAACTGAAGGCGTCACTCAAGGTGTTAATAATCTTCCTGACCCTTATGAAAATCAGCGTATTATAAATGTTGAAATCAATAATGAAGTAAGAACGGCTTTCCTTGATTATTCAATGTCTGTTATTACCGCCCGTGCTCTTCCTGATGTACGCGACGGTTTAAAGCCTGTTCACAGAAGAATTCTTTACACAATGTACGAGAACAACCTTACTCCCGATAAGGCATACCGTAAGTGTGCTGATACGGTTGGTTCGGTTCTCGGTAGATACCATCCTCACGGTGATGCATCTGTTTATGATGCAATGGTTCGTTTGGCACAGGATTTCTCAATGAGATATATGCTTGTTGACGGTCACGGTAACTTCGGTTCCGTTGACGGTGACCCTGCTGCTGCATACCGTTACACAGAGTCTCGTATGAGTAAGATGGCATTGGAAATGCTCACAGATATTGAAAAAAATACTGTTGACTTTGCTCCAAACTATGACGACCGACTTAAAGAACCCACTGTTTTACCTGCCCGTTTTCCGAACCTTCTTGTTAACGGTTCTCAAGGTATTGCGGTTGGTATGGCAACTAATATTCCTCCTCACAATTTAGGTGAGGTATGCGGTGCTATTGAATGCCTTATCGATAACCCTGAAGCAGAACTCGAAGACCTTATGGAGCACATTAAAGGTCCTGACTTCCCAACAGGCGGTATTATTATGGGCAGAGCAGGTATCAGAGCTGCTTATGCTACAGGTAGAGCCAAGGTTATTGTCCGCGCTAAATGTGAAATTGTAGAGGGTAAAAACGGCAGATTTAAAATTATCATCACCGAAATTCCCTATATGGTTAATAAAGCAAGACTTATTGAGTCAATTGCAGACCTTGTTAAAGATAAAAGAGTTGAAGGTATTTCCGATATCAACGACTATTCTTCCGATAAAACAGGTATGCACATTGAAATTGATATTAAAAGAGATGCCAATGCACAGGTTGTTCTTAATAAGTTATTTACTTATACTCAGCTCCAATCAACCTGCGGTGTAATTCTTCTTGCTCTTGATGACGGTCAACCGAAAATTCTTACTCTTAAAGAAATACTTCAAAAATATATCGACCATCAGTGTAATGTTATTATAAGAAGAACTCAGTTTGACCTTAAAAAAGCTCAGGAAAGAGCTCATATACTTGACGGTCTTGCAAAGGCTATTGATATTGTTGATGATATTATCGCAACAATTCGTGCTTGTAAAGGTGGTCAGGCAGAAGCTAAGACCGCTATTATGGAAAAATTTGACTTTGACGAAGCACAGGCAGCTGCTATTGTTGCTTTCCGTTTAGGTCAGTTGGCAGGACTTGAAATTCTTAAAATTACAAATGAACTCAATGAGTTACGTGAAAAAATCAAAGATTATGAAGATATTCTCGGTTCTCACGAAAGAGTATTAAATATTGTTAAGGAAGAGCTTGCTGTTCTCAGTAAAAAATATTCCGACCCCAGAAGAACAGCTATTGAAAATGTTAGCGGTGAGGTTGATATTGAAGACCTTATTCCTGAAGAAAAATGTATGTATACCTATACAAATATGGGTTACATTAAGCGTCAGCCTGTTGACCAGTTTTCTATTCAAAACAGAGGCGGTCGCGGTGTTAAGGGTATGACAAGGCGTGAGGACGACTATGCAGAAACAATGTTTATTGCTTCTTCTCATGATTCAATTATGTTCTATACCACAAGAGGCCGTGCATATCGTCTTAAAGGCTATGAAATTCCCGAAGGCAGTAAAACAAGTAAGGGTTCTAATATTGTAAATATTCTTCCCCTCGAAAACGGAGAAAAAGTTTCTGCTATGATTCAGGTGCCTAAGGATGATGAGGGTATGTACCTCTGTATGGTAACAAGAAAAGGCCTTATTAAGCGTTCTTCTCTTGATATTTACAGAAATACAAGAAGAAATGGTATTATTGCCGTTACTCTTCGTGAAGACGATGAGCTTGCCTGGGTTAAGCTTACATCAGGTAATGATGACTTGCTTGTTGCAACAAAGAAGGGTATGTGTATCCGTTTCAATGAGAATGATGCAAGACCTCTCGGAAGAACTGCAAGCGGTGTTAAAGCTATAACTCTCAAAGAGGGCGATGAAGTTGTTGGTATGAGTGTTATGAGTGAGGGCGGAAAGCTTCTCACAGTTAGTGAAACCGGTTTCGGTCGTATCAGTGACAACGATAACTATCGTTTACAGTCAAGAGGCGGTAAAGGTCTTAAAAACTATCACGTTGAAAAATACGGCGAAATTGCTGCTATCAGTGACATAAACGAGGAAGATGATATTATTCTTATTTCTCAGGACGGTATTATTATAAGAATACCGGCTGCAGCAGTCAGAGTTTGTGCTCGTCCTTCAAAGGGTGTTAAAGTTATGCGTCTTGGTGAGGGTGATAAAGTAGTTACTCTTTCAACAACCGAACACGACGAAGACGAAATCAACGGTGAGGTTGAAGATGACGGAACTGCAACAGAAGGTGCGGGAGACACCTCAGGAGATAATGAAGATATAGGAACTGAAGACGTAATAGAGGAAACAACGGAGGAGTAAATTATGTCTGACAGTAATAAGCGTGAAGAGGGCTTACAGGATTATATGGATTTACTTGATGAAATGGCTAAAAAAGATGCCGAAAGTCAAGAAAAAAAGCCTTCCCCACCCCCTATTAAAAACAAATTAGAAATTGAATCTGATTTGGTTGATATTGAAAATTCTTCTAAAAAAGAAAAAAATATTTTCAAACGGATTTCAAATTGGTACAATAATTTACCGAAAAAAAAGAAAATTATCGTAAGTATAATTGCGATTCTTCTTGCAATTATAATTACCTTTACCGCAGTTGTTGGTATATTTGTGGCTCAAAAATTCGGTCTTTTAGGTGATAATATCAATAATACTGAATATGATGATACCATCTATGAGGATGAAGATTTTGGAGAAATAAATATTGATATTGGTTCTGCAGACTTTAAACAGGCTTTACAGGACTGGGCAACTCAAGGAAATGAAAATAAAATGACAAGCAAGAATGTTATAAATGTTCTTCTTGTTGGAGCAGACCAAGGAACAAACTCGGGAAATACAGATGTTATGATGATTGTTTCTCTTAATAAGAAAACAAAGCAACTTAAACTTGTTTCATTTTTAAGAGATAGTTACCTTTATATTGACAGTCCTAACGGTTCTTATTGCACAAAGCTCAATGCTGCTTTTTCCATGGGTGGTCCTGAATGTCTTATTGAAACAATTGAAAATAACTATAAAATAGAAATTGATAACTATGTTATGGTTAATTTTGATTCATTTGTTGAAATAATTGACGCTATGGGCGGTGTAACCGTTGATGTGCAGAAATATGAGGCGGATTATAACTATAAAAAATTCAAAATAGCTCTCCCCTATGGTGAAGATGTTACACTTAACGGAGAACAAGCTCTTTGCTTCTGCCGTATCCGCGGTTGCGATTCTGATGGTGATATAAGCCGAACCCGCAGACAGAGACAGGTTATTGAATCAATTATAGATAAAGTTACTACTGCTTCTATGAGCGACCTTAATAAATATATTGATATTTTTCTTCCATATATTGACACGGGCTACAGCAAATCACAAATTCTTTCTATCGGTGTTCAAGCTTTAACGGGAAAATGGTTTAATTACGAAAGAACCCAACTCCAGATGCCGGATGAAGAATGCAGAATTTCCGGCAGTGCTAATGCTTGGATTTGGGTTGTTGATTATCAGTTAGCTTCATATAAGCTTCAAAATGAGCTTTATGGACAGTCTAATATAACATTAAATGAAGGTAGAACTTCAATTATAGATGTTTACAGGGGTGCAAATTACACAGGCGGTTATTCAAATAGTTTCTCATCTGACAATTTTGTTCCAACAACTCAAGAGAAATATCAGCCAACACCCCAAACAACAATAAGCCAAGATATTCCTGACACAACACAAGAACTTTCTACTGAGCCTGAAACTGAAAACCCGATTACAGATGACATAACTGTTGAAGTACCTGATACAACTGAATATTCAGATACTCCTGACACAACAGCTTCTGTTTCGGTGCTTTCACCTACTATACCCGATACAACACAAGAATTTGCTCTTGATGAAGAGGCGCCGGCATAATGGCTAAAAATAATGAATACGTTAAAAAACGAAAAAGCTATTATGGATTTGCAAAAAATTATCCGGGTAAATTAGGGTCAAGCAAATATGTTATTGGTGAAAGCAGAATTGTTAAAAGAAAAGAAACAATCAGAAGAATTGTAATTGCAATAATTGTTATTCTTTTATTTATTATATCTTTTGTTGCAACAACTGTTGGGCTTAATATTTCAAATAAAGAACCAAATAAAAATAAAACAACATCCGTATCGGTTGATACGGATGTTGTTATTTATTCGTCATCTCCGCAGCAATCGCAACCGCAATCACAGCAATCGTCGAAATCGATATCAAGTTCAAGCTTCTCGCCACAAGCGGGACATTCAATGAACTCTTCATCAAGCATTTCGTCATCAAGATAGATTTCTTCGCCGCATGAAGGACATTCAACTTCGTAGAGTTCGTCGTCTTCACAATCACAGCAATCGCAGAAATCGTCATCTTCGTTGCAGTAGATATATTCTTCAAGCTCGTCAAGGTCTTCGTCGATAGCATCAACGAGATCTTCAACTGCGCTGAGATCCTCATCGATATCGCTTACTGTGAGTGCCATATCTTCGAGAATATCGAACATAGCTTCAAAAATTTTAGCTTCTTTAGACTCTTTGTCAAGGTCAAGACCTGCTGCAAGTCCTTTAAGGTATGCAACCTTTTCTGTAAGTGTCATTTTAATGACCTCCTATTATTTATTGAATACTCAAAAGTAATTACGCTCTTGAGAGGTATTCACCTGTTCTTGTATCAATGTTAATCATTTCACCCTCGTCGATGAAAAGAGGAACTTTGATTTCTGCTCCTGTTTCAACAGTAGCGGGTTTGGTAGCATTAGTAGCTGTGTTACCTGCGAAACCGGGGTCAGTCTTTGTAACCTGAAGAGTTACGAATGTGGGGGGTTCAACACCGAAAACATTGCCTTTATAAGAAAGAATCTTACAAGTCATATTTTCCTTAACGAATTTGAAGTTATCGGAAAGGTTTGAAGCATCAACGGGAATCATTTCGTAGCTTTCGGGGTCCATAAAGTAGTAGAGACCGCCGTCTTCGTAAGAATATTCCATATCCTTTCTCTCAATGAAAGCTGTAGGATATTTGTCTGTGGGGCTGAATGTTTTTTCAACAACACTGCCGTTGATTACATCTCTGATTTTTGTACGAACAAAAGCTGCGCCTTTACCGGGTTTAACGTGTTGGAATTCGATGATGGAGTAAACCTTACCGTCCATTTCGAATGTAACGCCGTTTTTGAAATCGCCTGCTGTTACCATAATTAAATCCTCCGAAAATGAATTTCATATTTTTACATAATAATAGTATAACATTTCGCCCCTATTTTCAAGTCTTTTTTTATATTTTGGCAATTTATAGGGAAAAAATTCAATATATTATTTATTTTCTTCGTTTAAATTGATACCTAATTCTTCAAGCTGAATATTATCAACTTTTGAAGGACATTCTGTCATAGGTTCACTTGCATTCTGTACCTTGGGGAATGCTATAACATCACGAAGAGAGTCAACCTGAAGAAGCTGCATAATAAGTCTGTCAAGACCGATACCCATACCGCCGTGAGGGGGAGGACCGAATTTGAAAGCATCAAGAAGATAACCGAATTTCTGTTGAGCTTCTTCATCGGAAAGACCGAGGAGCTTGAAAATTCTGTCCTGTAAATCTGAATCGGTAATACGGATTGAGCCGGAAGAAAGCTCAACACCGTTGAGAACAAGGTCATAAGCCTCTGCTCTTACGGATGCCTTATCTGTTTCAAGATAGGGGAGACATTCGGGAAGAGGTGATGTGAAGGGGTGGTGCATAGCAACGAATTGCTGAGTATCTTCATCCCAATCAAAGAAGGGGAATTCAACAATCCATAAAAGGTTGAATCCGTCACCTATTATATTAAGTTTTTTAGCGGTTTCGTTACGAAGTGAGCCGAGAACCGAAAGAACGGAGCTGTTCTTTGTATCTGCAACAATGAAAACGACGTCGCCTTTTTCTGCTCCTGCTTTGTCAAGGATTGCTTTCATTTCATCCTCTGTCATAAATTTGGCAAAGGAAGAAGCAATACCGTCATCAGTAAGACGAATCCAGGCAAGACCTTTTGCGCCGATACCCTTTGCAAATTCGGTGAGCTTGTCAACTTCTTTTCTTGTGTATGTAGTTACGGCATTTTTAGCAGTAATACCGCGAACGGAACCGCCACCTGCAACTGCAGAAGAAAATACGGAGAAACCGCAGTCTTTAACTATATCGGTAAGGTCGAATATTTCCATACCGAAGCGAGTGTCGGGCTTATCGGAACCGTAACGTTCCATTGCTTCCTTGTAAGTGAGTCTGGGAAGGGGAAGGGGAATTTCAATTCCGAGAGCTTCTTTAAATACTCTTGCTATGTAGCCCTCACCTATTGAAAGAACATCTTCCATTGTAACAAAAGACATTTCAAGGTCAATCTGAGTAAATTCAGGCTGTCTGTCCGCCCTTAAATCTTCATCACGGAAGCAACGGGCAATCTGCATATATCTGTCAAAGCCTGCAACCATTGAAAGCTGTTTATAAAGCTGGGGAGATTGAGGAAGAGCATAGAACGAACCCTGATGAATACGGCTGGGAACAAGAAAGTCTCTTGCACCTTCGGGAGTTGATTTAATGAGCATAGGAGTTTCAATTTCAATAAATCCGTTCTCATCAAAATAGTCGCGGGTAATTTTTGTCACTTTGTGACGGAAGAGAATATTCTGTTGTAAATCAGGACGGCGAAGGTCAAGATAACGGTATTTAAGTCTTGTAAGCTCCGATGTCTGACAGTTTTCAACAATATCAAATGGGGGAGTTTCACTTTTTGAGAGAACTCTCAAATCCTTAACATCAATCTCAATATCACCTGTGGGGATTTCGCTGTTTTTGGAAGAACGCTCACGGACAATACCCCTTGCCATAAGCACAAACTCGCTTCTTACGGTGAAAGCCTTTTCAAAAATTTCTTTATCTGTTGTTTCGTCAAATGCTAACTGAACAATACCTGTTCTGTCACGCAGGTCAACGAAAATAAGTGCGCCAAGGTCACGCTGTTTTGCAACCCAACCGCAAACGGTTACTTCGCTACCGATATTTTCTTTGCGAAGCTCACCGCAGTAAACGGATCTTTTAAGACCGTTCATATTCTCCATATTTATACGCCCTTTCGAGAAAGAATGATTATTTATTTAACATTTATCTTATGCTGAATAAGATATTTTGTGGGGAAATGAAGTCCGATTGCAATTGCAAGTCTGACAAGAGAACCAACAATATTAACACCCATGGCATCTATACCCAAAGCAGCTTTCGTTGAATGAATATCACTTGTAATTTTAATAACCTCGGGAGTAATAACAAGTCCGCAGGGGAGTAAATCCGCAACTGCATTTGAAACAGACTGAATTACTGCAAAAAGACCGAAGAAAATAATAATTGCACCAATATTTCCGAATTTGAAGATAGGGGACACATGAGACAGTGTTAAACCTAATTGCAAAGACTGAACTGCAACAAGCACTAAAACTATAAGAGAGACACAGAAAGAAATAACACCCATAAAAATCGTTAAGAAAGAGGGGACACCGAAAAGATTTAAAAGGCTTTCTGCGCTTTCCATAACCTCTTCACCTAAAGCATCCTTAACCTGGAAAACCCAGAGGAAAAGAGAACCCAAAAACAAAGCATAAACAACAAATATCCAGATAAGGCTTGAAAGTGTCTTTGAAGCTAAAAGTGAACCTGTTTTAACAGGAAGAGTTAATGTAAGATAACCTGCCCTGCCGAACATTGTTTTTGAAAACATCATTGCAACCGCAATAATAATAATTATACAAGCAAAGCCTAAAGCAAGGCTTACAAGCAAACCACCCATTACGGTAACAACCTTGTTATCAGAGGTTAAAGTGAAAATTTCTGCCACAACTGCAACTATGAATGTGCAAAGAAAAACAATTGACATTGAATGCCATTGGGCTTTAAGGTCATTTTTTAAGAGCTTACCAAACATTTGAGAATACCTCCTTGAAAATGTCCTCGATTGACTTGCCGTCTTTGGTAAGTTCTTCAACGCTGTCGTTAAGAAGAGCTTTGCCGTTACCCATAAATAAAGCGTGGGTGAAAACAGACTGTAAATCGTTTATAAGGTGAGTTGAAATGAGGAGAGTTGATTTTTCTGCGTAGTTTTCCATAATAAAGTTGAGAATGGAGCTTCTTGTTGCAGGGTCAACACCGCCCATTGGCTCGTCCAATATATAAAGCTTTGCATCTCTCGACATAACAAGAGATAATAAAAGTTTTTCCTGCATACCCTTTGACATAGTCTTTGCTTTCTGTTTTTCGGAAAGACCAAATCTTTTAAGCATTTCAAGAGCTTTATTTTTATCAAAGTCTGCAAAGAAATCGTTGAAATAATCAACTGCATCAATATTCCTCATCCATTCGTGGACAAAGGTCTGTTCAGGAAGATAAGCAGTAAAGGACTTGGTTTTTTCACCCGGTGCTGTTCCGTCAACAAAAACATTACCTTTGTAATCGTGGATAAGACCTGTCAGAATTTTCATAAGCGTAGTTTTACCGCATCCGTTAGGGCCGAATAAACCGATTATTTCGCCTTCGGGAAGAGTAAAGCTCATATCATTGAGAACTATGTTGTCGCCATATGCTTTTGTAAGAGCGTCAACTTTTATGATAGCCAAAATGATGCCTCCAATCCGGTAATTTCAAATTTTTTACAAATTAAATCAATTATATATTTTACAACTATATCTGTTAATAGTCAAGCATTATGCACTAAAATCGCTGACCACAGGTTACGAAATTTGCCATTTGACACTTCCGACTTAAAAAGAAATACAGCACCTGAGGGGACAGGCGCTGTATTCCCGATACAAAGTATAACACTCTATATCTCAGGTTTACTTGAGGAGGGGTTAACTCCGCAAGGAGTTAATACTTGTACTCGGGTGCGGCTCCCTTTCCAAGTACAACTAAAGCATAGCAAGAATTTATTAGTAAACTGTGAATATAGTGTTAAACATAAATTAAACTACAAAAAGGGGTTTTTGTATAATATTTTAAAAATATCAAAAAATCTTTAGAAAACACTTGACAGTCACGTGAACCTGTGATATCATCATATTAACACGATAAGTAATCGTGGGATGAAAGGAGTGAGAGAATGCAAACGAAAGAAAAGACATTTGAACCTATAAGGACAGCAATGAAGCTCACCGGTGGCTTTACCCTTTCTCAGCTTGCAGAGATTTCAGGTCTTGAAGCTACAACAATTCAAAACTGGGTAAAACGGGGATGGATTGAACCGCCGAAAGACCGTCGCTATGGAGAAGCATCTACTGCAAGAGTTCTTATAATCAATATGCTCAAAGGTGCAATGCAGCTCTCCAACATTGTTTTCTTGATGTCATATATCAACGGTAAGGTTGACGACAGGCGTGACGATGCCATTCCCGACGGTGAACTGTATAGTATTATGTGTTCCGTTATCGATGAAATTGACAGAATAGGAAATTTGAATAAGGAAACGGTTGTCGGCGTTATTGACAAACAAATTGAAGATTTTGAAGAGCCTTTTTCCGGAGGCAAAGAGAAATTGCGCAATGCTCTTGAAATTATGATGTTAGCACATATTTCCTCTAATCTTAAAAACGAAGCGGATGAAATGCTTCAGAATTTTATGAACGACTAATGTTCCACGTGGAACAAAACTAAAATAATTGTTTCGCGGGAACGAAGTCAAAAATGTTTCACGTGGAACAAAAAATCAAAAAACAAAAGGAGTACATATTATGATTAAAAACGCAAAAGTTGTTGGTGAATTCAATTTTTCCAATGCAAAGAAAATTATCATTGTTGCAGTTATAGCAGTAGTAGCAATTGTTGCTCTTTTAGCTTCGGTTACAATAGTTCCTGCCGGGCATACCGGTGTTGTTGTTACCTTGGGTAAGGTAAGCAGTAATGTTTTGTCTGAGGGCTTCCATTTTAAAGCACCATTGGTTCAAAATGTTGTTAAAATGAGCAACCAGATTCAAAAATGTGAAATTGAAGGCGCAGAATCTGTTTCTAAGGACCTTCAGGCAATTTCAACTACTATTGTTGTAAACTATAAAATAGGTGATAATTCATCTGCAAAAATTTACAGAGAAATCGGAAAAGATTATGAAACAATAATGCTTATGCCTGCAATTCACGAAAGCCTTAAAGCCGTAACTGCAAAATATACAGCTGAACAGCTTGTTACAAGCCGTTCCAAAGTTGCACTTGAAATTCAAGAAACTCTTGCAGAAAAAATGGAAGAGTACGGTATTGTAATTGAAAAGTTCAATATTGTAAACTTTTCATTCTCAGAAGAGTTTGCAAAAGCAATTGAAGCAAAAGAAGTTGCTCAGCAGAATCTTCTCAAAGCAAAGACCGAGCAGGAGCAGGTAATTGTTGAAGCAAATGCTCAGGCAGAAAAGAAAGTTATTGCAGCAGAAGCAGAAGCAAAAGCAATTCTCAGAAAAGCAGAAGCTCAGGCAGAGGCAAACGAAACGATTGCAAAATCACTTAATAAAAACGTTCTTGAAAACAATAAAATTGAAAAATGGGACGGCAAACTCCCTTATGCAACCGGTGGCTCTGCAATTCTTGATGTTTCTGCAGACGGTGACGGAGACAGTTCTGAAAAATAATATCTGTTTTGCACATTTTAAATAATATAACTTTGTTGAAGATTAACGAAAGTTAAAAACCTTCGTTAATCTTTTTTATTTTCAATTGAACATTGATTCATTTTATGATATAATTTACAATGTTATATAATAGCATAATTTTGTGAACAAAGGAGTAGGAAAATGAATTTAAAACAAAAAGCCTCGAACGGTATTTCAATGGTTAAAAAACATTGGAAAAACCCAATGCAAGGCAGACAAATGCCGTTCAGAGAAATTGCTGCTTATTCCGGTGGCGGTATTGGCGCATATATGATTATTACAATGGGTACAGCTTGTTTGCTTGCTGCAAACAATACATTACTTTCAAGTGTATTGGGTATTGACCCGACTGATATGTATGTAATGTATGTTATCGCTGTTCTTGCAAATGTTTTTCTTACAGGAATACGTGCTAATATAATTGATAACACACGTAACAAAGCAGGTAAATACAGACCGTATATAGTCAGAATGGCTATTCCCGCCGCAATCATATGTAATATAATGGTCTGGTTCCCATATGCTAAGCTTTCCGATTGGCTTGGTGACGGAATGATTTTTGGTGAGACAAAAGCCTACATAGCTAAATGTGCAATCGTAATGGTACTTAATTTATTCTTGCACTTTTTCTATTATTTCTTCTATGATGCTTATGAAAACCTCATTCACGTTCTTTCATCAAACTCTCAAGAAAGAGCTGATGTTGCATCTGTTAAAAGCATAGTTTATTCATTTGCTCCCACAGTTGTTAACCTTTTGACACCGATAATTGCGTCTAATCTATTCCATACAAATACAACAGATATTCGTGTTTACAGATTCCTTTATCCTATTTTAACAGTTCTCGGACTTCTTCTTTGTATGGTCGTTTACAAATATACAGAGGAAAAAATCGTTCAAGCGAGAACACATATTGTTCAGATTAAATTTATTGATGCTCTTAAAGCCGTAGCAAAGAATAAATATTTCTGGATTATTTCCCTTGCAGGTTGGATAGGTTTCCTTGAATCATCCTATTCAAATGTTATGTTCTGGCTTTATAACTACGGCGGTGCTTGTTCCGGTAATGCATACGGTATTGTTACAACTGTTTACGGAAACGCATCGCTCTGGGGTATGCTTATTGCACCCTTCTGTATTCGTAAATGGGGTAAAAAAGCAGTTCTAATTGTTACAAACTTATTTAATGTGGTATTCATCCTTATGATGTTACCATTTACCAACGAGATACATAATCTTACAATCTGGCTGATATTGGGTTGTCTTTATCTCAATGCATTTATGGGTTCATTTGCACATATTCTCGGTCCATCTATTCAAGCAGATATTCGTGATTATCAGCAATATAAAACAGGTGAACGCATAGATGGTATGTTCTCTGCAGTTACAACAATCGGTACGGTTATAACTCTTGCAACGTCCTCTGTTCTTCCGATTATCTATGAAAAGAACGGTCTTACAAGAGAAAATGCAGCTCTTGTTACATCAAACCCCGAAGTATTAAACAGAGTTTTAGGCGACGGAAAAACAGTCGGTCAGCTTCTTTCAGAGCAGTTAGCGAACGGACAGGATAACTATAATAACGCTCTTTCAGCTCTTTATGACCCTGCTATTCTTTTAAGTCTTGTTAAAGTTCTTATCGTTGTTGCTGCTGTAGGCGCATTAATGAATGTAATTCCTTATATCTGGTATGACTTTAACGAAGTAAAGCAGAAATCAGTTATTCGTGTTCTTAAAGTCCGCGCTATGTTCGAGGACTACGGAAACGGTGTTCTCAAAGATGCAGAGCTTGTTGAGGTTATTGATATAATCCGTAAAGCTAAAGAAATGGCAGTAGCTTCGCCTAAAGTGTTAGACAAAAAGTCCTATAAATCTGTAAAAGATAAAGAAGCAAGAAAAGTTGCTAAAAAAGCATATCTTGCAGATAAAGAATTTAACGATGAAATAGAAATCGGCAAATTTGTTTGCGAAGAACTTGATAAGTTCTCTACTCCTGCAGTTCAGCTACAGGTAAGAGAAAATGAAAAGGTATATGCAGCAGGTCTTGATGCTCTTCTTAATGCGGATATTTCTATTATCAAACAGGAAATTGCTATTGCTAAGGCAATGTCTAAATCAACTAAAGAAGAAAAAGAAATCCGTAAAACTGCTATTGAAATTGCAAAGAGCAAGAAAGCTTCTTACAAGGCAGTTAAAAAGTATTTCAGTAAAGGCGAGGATTTCAAACAACCTGATTTTGCAATACTCGATAAATTCTTCGATATTGAGGACGAATGTGATGTAAAACTTAAAGCCCTCTATAACGGCAAAATAGATGCAAAAAAAGCAAAAGATTCTGCTAAAGTAACAGAAATTAAAGAAGAAATAAAGAAGGTTGAAGCAGAAAGAAAAGATGCTCGTAAGTCCTCAAAAGAGGAAATGGACAAACACGCATACTTCAACCGCGCTGCAAAGGTTTACCTTGATGCAGAAAAGCTCATTAAACAAAAAGAAAACTACAGTCATTTCGAAGAAATCGAAAAAATGTACGATGATGCAAAAGAAAGAATTGAAGCATAATAAAAAAGGATTGGCTCGCTGCCAATCCTTTTTTATTAAATCAAAGAAAGTCCGACTTATCCACGGTTACTTTTTCGCCGAAATATTTTTCAGCTTTAAAATATTCATCTTCTGTTCCGTAACCGGCTTCAAGATTTTCTTTTATCAAGTTACTTATTCTGTTTTTTAATTCCTGATTAACTTCCGTAACACTCATTCCATCAACTGAAAAGGGTTCGCCAATTCGCGCTGTTAGATTTTTACTACGGAATTTATAATCACCTGTTACTGCAACAGGCACAACCATAGCAGAACTTTTGCAAGCCAGGGAAGCCGCCCCAAATTTGAAATCCATCAAAAGACAATCAGTTCTGTTTCTCGTTCCTTCAGGGAAAATCCCTAATGCGCCGTTGTTTTCTAAAACCTCTAAAGCAGTTTGCTTAGCCTGTTGGTCATTACCGTTTCTGTTAACGCAAATACAGCCGGTCATTTTAAAGAAAAAAGATTTTAATCCGCTAAAATATTCAGCTTTTGCCATATAATTTATTGGTCTGTGTGTACTGATAATTACCATACATTGATCCATAATATGCTTATGATTTGAAGCAATAACAACAGGACCTTTTTTGGGAATATTGTATTTCCAGATAACCTGAGGATTATACCAAATGCAGAAAATTGGTTTTAGAATAGTAGAAGCAACTTTAAAACCCAATGCATTTTTGGTGTTCAATGAGAAGCAGCCTCCTCGTAGCTTTCCTTCTGGAGCTTCATAAAATCTATTTTACTGTATGCGGTCTTTGGTAAAATATCTACAAATTCATATTTATAAGGAACACTGTGATGAGAAAGATTTTTCTTGCAAAAATCTCTGATTTCATTTATTGTTTCGTCTGTTTTAGGTTTGCCTTCCTTTAAAACTATATAAGCTTTCGGAACCTCTTTTTTATATTCGTGGGGCATTGAAACAACAACACATTTCTCAACAAAATCAATAGATTCAACAACTCTTTCAACTTGAGTGGGATACACATTGAAGCCGGAGGAAATAATCATTCTTTTCAAGCGCATTTTATAATGGACGAAACCGCCCTCGTCAATTAAAGCTAAATCGCCTGTATGAAGCCAAAGCTTGCCATCGTTGTGTATTTTTAAAGTGTCGGTGGTTTCAGTTTCCGCATTTCTGTAACCGATCATTACAGTTGGGCCGTTAATACATAACTCACCTTCAGTATTTGCAGGTAATACATCAGTTGTTCCGGGAGTAACAACGCACATTTTATTGCCGATAAGGGGTTTACCGATTGTACCTGATTTATAGGCGTCGCTTACTGAAAGGCTAAGAGCAGCTAAGCCCTCAGTCATACCATAACCCTCACATATTTTTACTTTAGAATTATGACTTTCTAAAAATGCGTTTACACTGTTTTCAAGAGGTTTGGGTAAAGAATCTCCGCCACTTACTACATACTTTAAGAAAGAAAGGTCTAATTTATCAGTGCCGTCTGCTTTAGTAAGTGCTTCGTAAAGAGTGGGAACTCCGAAAAGCATAGTTGGCTTGTACTTCTTTATAATGCTTGCAAATTTTTTAGCATTGAACTGCGGAATCAAAACAGAGCAGGCACCGAAGCAAAAAGCGACGTGAACACAAACACCTAATCCAAAGCCGTGGAAAATCGGAAGAATAGCTAATATTTTGTCGCCTACACTAACATCCTTGAGAGTTAAAACTGCTTGAATTCCAAATGCATTAAAATTTCGGTTGGACAATTGTATATCTTTTGGAATGCCTGTGGTACCGCCACTGTGAAGAATAATGGCAACCTCGTCATTTTCAGTGCCTGTAGGCAAATACTCGTCAACAGTTTGTTCAATTGAATAAAAATCCTTCCAATAAATATAACGAGAATCAGTTTTTTCGGGTTTGGACTTTTTAGCTGTTAAAGAATACAGGGTTTTCATTATAAAGGGCATTGAGTCACCTGCAGAAGCTAAAATAACCTTTTCAACCTTTGTATCGCCAATGATATTAGCCATTTTCGGATAGCATAGATCTATGCATAATACAACCTTGCTTTCAACTGAATTTAAATAACTTTTAATTTCTTCCTCTGCAGAAAGCGGATGAACTATATTAGCAACGGCGCCAATTCGGTTAATAGCATAAATACTTAAAACCGCTTCCGGTGTGTTAGGCATTATTATTGTTACAATATCACCCTTTTTGACACCTAACGCGTGATAACAACCTGAAATTTTTTCAATTTCAAGTACAGCTTTTTGGTAACTGGATTTTGTACCGAAATATTCATAAGCCAAAGCATCGGGATGGCTTTTTTCGGAAATTTTCAACATACCAAACATTGAAATATCAGGGATGTCAAAACCTAATTCAGAATCATCATTTACAAAATCAAATAACGGATTATTTAATTTTAAATCAAAATTTTTCATTTTATCACCTTAAATTTTAAATTTGAGATAACTATATCTCTTAATTTTTCATTTTCTGCAGATAAATCCTCGCTACTAATATAAAACGGTTGTAAAAATTCAATTTCAATACCGCTCTTAAAGGGTATGTACTTTCCTCTGATTATAAAAGGAACTATGGGAGTTTGCGTATCGTTAGCCATTTTTACTGCACCAATTTTGAAGGGTAAAAGAGGCGCGGTGGTTTTATTTGTTGTCCCTTCCGGGAAAATTCCGATAACGCAATTGTTCAGAAGATATTTTTCTGCATCTTCAAGCGCGGATTTATCTTTTCTGTTTCTGTGAACGGGAATAATCCCTGCAGTTTTAAAAAACCAATTAGTAAAAAAGTTGCCGAATAATTCAGCCTTGGCTAAAAAATGCACACATCGTTTTGTAGCCGCCATAACCATAAAACAATCCCAAAATTTTATATGATTACCGGCTAAAACGACGGCACCTCTTTTCGGAATATTTGTTTTACCAATAATTTTTGGGCGAAAAACCATGCGAAACAAACCAACTGCCAAAGGCTTTATAACTCGATAAAGAAGCGGTTCTTTAATCATTCTTTTGTTTTCCATTTATAAAAATCACCTTGTTTTATTTCCTAAACGAACAAAATAAGAAATGCAAGCTGCCATAGCAACTACCGCAACTGATGCAACTGCAATTTGCTTTCTTGTTTCGTTTTTGCTCGTACCTATATTTTCTGCAACTTTATCAAATATACTTTTTATGTAATCATCTTCAAGGGCTATATTGTTCATTACCCTTACATATTCTTTTAAATAATTATCCATTAGTGGCTTCACTCCTTTCAAATTCTTTTTTTAAGATTTCTCTTCCCTTTTGGAGACGCTTTCTTACAGTCTCTTCCGAGATACTTAAAATATGAGAAATTTCTTTTGTTTTATAGCCTTCTACATAGTACAGTGTTAAAACCAACTTATACTTTGAGGGTAATCCCATTATAAGCTCGAAAAGCTCAAAATCTTTATCTTTAACGCCAATATCGCTTAAATCTTCAATGGAAATAGAATTACGCCTTAGCCGAAGCATAAACATATTTTTGCTGATATTGGCTACAACCTTTAATAACCAAGCTTTTTCGTGTTCTTCATCGGAAAATTCAGGTGCTTTAGTTAAATATTTCAGAAATGTTTCCTGAACGGCATCTTCAGCATCGTCTTTGTTACAGAGAACGCAATAACTTATTCTGAATAAGAGAATGCTATATTTATCAATCAATGCTTTTATATGCTCTTCTGATACACGATTTTCTGTTTGTTGCATCTTAGATGTCAATAATCTGCTGATTATATTTCCTTTCATAAATTTCCTATATAATTAAAACAAATTCAAAGGGTGAATTGTGAAAAAATTTTTATGAATAAATTGTAAATTTTGTTCTTATTGATGTGCTTGTAACTTATCGTTTTCTATTTCTAACCAAAAAAGGACCTGACCTTTTTTGGAAAGATCAGGTTCTTTTTTTATATTTTATTCATCATCGTCAGCAAGCTTTGCTTCTGCAATAACTTTTTCTGCGATATTGTTGGGAGCATCTTCATAACGGGCAAATTCAAGAGAGAATGAGCCTCTGCCCGCTGTTACGGAACGAAGGGTAATTGCAAAGTCGCTCATTTCTGCCATAGGAACTTCAGCAATAAGCTCTTGAGTACCGGTTTCTTCTGCCGGTCCCATACCTAAAACTCTGCCACGACGTTTGTTAACATCCCCCATAATATCGCCTAAATCCTTATCGGGAATGTAAGCTTTAAGGGTTCCGATAGGTTCAAGAATTGTTGGAGCGGCTTCGGGAACTGCAGCTTTGAAAGCAATTCTTGCTGCCATTTTAAATGCCATTTCAGAGGAGTCAACGGGGTGATATGAACCGTCGTGGAGACAGGCTTTAATGCCAACCATCGGGTAACCTGCAATAAGACCTGATGCTACGCATTCGCGTAAGCCTTTTTCAACTGCGGGGAAGAAGTTCTTGGGAACTGCGCCGCCAACAACCTCGTCGGAGTTGAATACGAATTCTTCTTCGCCCATATAGGGTTCAAAACGAATCCAAACATCACCGAACTGACCGTGACCACCTGACTGTTTTTTATGACGTCCCTGTTTGTCAACAGTTTTGCGGATTGTTTCTCTGTAAGCAACACGAGGAGCAGTAAGCTGAACTTCAACACCATATTTGTTTTTAAGCTTGGAAACAATGCTTTCAAGATGCTGTTCACCAAGGCCGGAAACAATTTGCTCTTTTGTTTCCTTATTAGTGTAGAATTTCATTGAGCCGTCTTCTTCCTGAAGCTTGTTAAGACCGGAAGCGACTTTATCTTCCTCACCCTTTTTAACAACGTTAACTGCCATTGAATAGCAGGGAGCGGGGAAGTCAACAGTAGCAAGCTCAACGGGATTTTTAGCATCACACATTGTGTCGCCTGTTTTAAAGCCTGAAAGCTTTGTAACAACACCGATATCGCCGGCAACAATTTCTGTGGCATCTTCTTGCTTTGCGCCTTTGACGAAAACGATTTTACCCATTTTTTCTTCTTCTTCTGTACGAGCATTGTATGCCTTTGTAGCAGAAGTGATTTTACCGGAAACAACCTTGAAGAAGGACATTTTACCAACGAAGGGGTCAGCAACTGTTTTGAAGCAGATAGCGGCAAGAGGACCATTAGCATCGCAAGCGATATCGCCTTCACCCTTTGGAGCCGGAGCAAGCTTTGTAATACCGTTAAGAAGAAGGTCAACAGCTTCGCCTGTGTAACCTGAGCAAGCGTAAACAGGAATTACAGTACCGTCTGCAACACCCTGGGAAAGACCGGCAACCTTTTCATCGTGTGTGAATTCTTCGCCTTCGAAGAACTTCATCATAAGGTCTTCATCTGCAGAAGCAACTGCTTCAATGAAAGCATTGTAGATTTCTTCAATATGAGCATCCTGAGGAATTGCAACCTCTGTTGCTTTTATACCGTCATATTTGAATGCCTTGTTCTGAAGGAAGTTAACATAGCAATCAACAACGCCGTCAATTACATAAGGTACAACAACGGGGCAAATAGCTGTGCCGTATTTTTCTTTCAGGTCATTGAGTGTTTTATAGAAATCACGGTTTTCACCGTCACATTTGGAAACCGCGATAAATTTGGAAAGGCCTTTTCTGCCTGCAATGCGCAAGGTTTTTTCTGCTCCAACGTCAACATTGTGTCCGCAGGAAAGAACGATAACAGCAGTTTCTGCTGCACGGATACCCTCGCTTCTTGCACCTTCAAAGTCAAAAAGACCGGGAGTGTCGATAATATTTACTTTTCTGTCGCGCCATTCGATACAAGCCATAGCGGAAGAAATTGAAACTTTTCTTTTCTTTTCTTCGGCATCAAAATCAAGAACGGTGTTACCGTCTGCTACTCTTCCGAGTCTGTCTGAAGCACCTGCTATGTAGAGCATTGCTTCTGCAAGAGTTGTTTTACCTCTTGCGCCGTGACCGGCAATGGTCACGTTTCTGATGTTTTCTTTAGCATAAACTTTCAAATGAATTCCTCCTAAAATGAGCAGGGATTTCTACCTGATTGAAATTATAAAATGACGTTACCCTAATATTTATAAACACTATGGCAACTATAATTGGTATTTTAGCACATATTTTTTGCTTTTACAACGATTTTTTTGAGTAAAATGTAAATATTATTGATATTATATAATAAACGGAGTTTGTTTTTATGTAATATGTTACGAATATTTTAAATAAACATTTTTTTCGTTGAAAAAATAAAAGCTTTGTGGTAAAATGAGCCCATAATAAAAATTATACTCAATTACTATGACTTAATCCTTTGGAGGTAAATATAATGGAAGAAAAAAAAGTAACAAACGGTGCAAATGAATCAAAAATCCCCGCACCACCTCCCGTTGTTCCGAAAAAAGAAAATAAAAATGATAAAAAGAATAAAAAGTTGCTGATTCTGATTCCCGTCATAATTGTAATTATTGTTGCGGCAGTTATTGTTGCAGTTGTTCTCAAAAATAACAATTCTGATAAAAACGGCGGAATACCTGCCCCCATTGTTGTTACCGATGCAAACGGCGTTCCCGTTACAGATGCGCAAGGTGAGCCTGTTACGGTAATTCCTGAAACAGAGGTTCATGAATATACAGGAGCAAACGGAGAAAAGAAAACAACAGTTGTGTATAAGGATGTTACAGTAAATGTTCCTGTTACAGATAAAGATGGCGAAGCTGTTACAGATAAATCCGGCGAAACTGTTACGGAGCAACAGGTAATAACACCGACTACACAGAAAAACGGAAATGTTGTTGTTGGCACATCTGCAGTTGCAGTTACTGATGGTCAAGGTCACACAACAGTTGATAATCAAGGAAATGTTTTTACAACTATTGTAGAAATCACCTCAACTCCTGCAGTTGTTGAAACTGCTGACATTGAATGGAAAGCTTCTTTAGGCGGCACACAGGCTGATTATGTTTCAAGCGTTGCCACTCTTGAAGACGGTAGTTACATAACTGCAACCGTTACAAACTCAACAGACGGTAACTTTGCAAAGTTTAAGGATTTAAAATATTCAACACCTTATACAGTTTTCACAAAGTATTCCAAAAACGGCGATATAGCTTGGCAGAATGCTTTTGGTTCCGGAAAGGGCGTAACAATAATAACAAGCCTCATTGCACTTGACGATGGCGGCTTCTACGCAGTAGGTTACGGAAACAGTGTTGGCGGAGGTACCAGTAAAGGTTATTATGACGGAGCAGTGGCAAGATTTGATAAAAAAGGCGAACAGCTCTGGTGCAGCACTTTCGGAACAAGCACCGTAGATATTTTTAATTCTGCAACCCTTACAAGTGACGGTGGAGTTGTTGCTGTAGGCTCGGTTGGTAATAATGACAAGGATGCAAAAGGCTTTGGCAAACCCAAGTATGAATCTGCTGCGGCAATTGTAAAATATAGTTCTGACGGTACGCTTGTGTGGAAGGATATTATAGGCGGAAATAAAGACTCCTTAACAGGTGTTGTTGAAGGTACGGATGGTAGCATTTTCTGCGTAGGTAATTTTTATTCGTCAGAATTTTTCAAAAATTTAGGTTATGCAGATAGTTCTGTGTTAAAGTACACAAGCAATGGTGAGTATGTAAATGTTCGTCCCATTTCCGGAAGCGGAAATGAAAATTTCACCGGAATTACAGCTTGTAAAGATGGTGGCGTGGCTGTAGTAGGAAGATCAAATTCATCTGATGCGGGTTCAACTGACAGTATGTTTGTGTCCGAGCTTGCTTCCCGTGGCGGTTATGATGCATATATAGTAAAATGTAATTCCGATATGTCCCTTGCATTTGCAAGAACCTTCAGAGGTCAGAATGATGATACCTTGACTTGTATTGTTGAAGCTGAGGATGGCTCCTTTATTGCAGCGGGTTCAAGTAATTCTTCTTCTCGAGACCTTAAAGGCGTTACAACACGCGGAGGAAACGATATTGTTATTGCTTCCTTCAATAAATATGGGGAGCTTTCATGGGCACGTTCATTTGGCGGAACCAAGAGTGAAAGCGCTAACGCTATTTGTCTTGCAGAGGATGGCGGTTACATTGTTGTAGGAAGAACACTTTCAAAAGATATAGATATGAAAGGCATCTCACAATATGTTACAGATAAATCTGTGGGTGTTATTGTGAAATTTCCCGAATAATGATAAAAATAAAATGTGATTATATAAATGGTGCGGTTGCCGTACCTACAGAGCTTATAGACAAACACTTAAAACTTGCCCCTGTGGCAAGTTTTAAGGTTTTGCTTTTTATTTTAAGGAATCCCGAGGGTACTGCCGATGCAAAGCAAATCGGAATGTGCACAGGTCTTAACACCGATGATGTGCGTAGCTGCCTTGATTTTTGGGAAAATAACGGTGTAATAGAAATTACGGAAGAAAAGGTTTCGGAAGAGGCAATTAAAGCCTCTGTTGGAAATGCAAAGGCTTACGTTTTAAAGGAAGAAGAAAAGACAACAAAAAATATAAAGAGAACGATTAAAGCTCTTCCTGTAAAAAAACCCACCCAAAAAGAAATCGCAATGCGTTTATCGGAAAGTCCGGAGCTTGGAATAATTTATAACGAGGCGCAAAGCATTTTAGGAACCTTCGGTTATGATATGCAAGGTCTTATTTTAATGATTTACGACCATTACGGTTTTCCGCCCGAAGTTATAATTACGCTTTTACAGCATCAAAAATATGAAGGGAAGATTTCTTCATCTTCTATTAAGAGCAGGGCAGAGGATTGGGCAAAAAGAGGCATTGATTCTCTTGACCTTGTTGAAGAAGAGCTTCTTGCCCTTGAAAAAATAACAAAAACCTTCAATGCAGTTAAAGATGTTGCAGGCTTTTCGGGTGATATTCCAACAACCCGCATCTCTAAATTTTTGCGTACCTGGGCAGTAGAATGGGAATGCTCTGAAGAACTGATTATATTTGCCTTAAAAGAAAGTAAAAAGGTTTTAACAGATACTAACAAGCTTCTCAAAAAATATGTGCAGTCGGGAATTCAGAGCCCTGAGCAAGCTCAACAAAAGCAGAAAAAAGCGTTGCCGAAAGAAGTCAAAAAGACCTATGAAACCGAGGAAATCGGCAAGAACAGCGTTCTTGATTGGATTAAAAAATATGCAGACGGGGAGGAAAATGAATGAAATATTCCGAAATAATATATTCAAAAGCAGAAGCTGAATTAAAGGAAAGACGAGTTCGTGCAGAAGCGCTTGCTGAAACACGTCGTGAGCATTTTGCCGGAAAATTCCCCGAGCTTATTGATATCGAAAATATAATGAAATTTTCTGCTCTTGAAGTAATCAGAAGTGTGGGCTCAAACGGGAAACCGATAAATATTTCAGAGGTTGCCAAAACTAATTTAGAAGCGCAGGCAAAAAGGAAAGAGCTTCTTATAAAAAACGGATACCCCGCTGATTATCTTGATGTTCCGTACACCTGCAAAAGGTGTAACGACAGTGGAATATATAATGGGAAGCTTTGTGAATGTCACCTTGCAATTTTACAGAAGCTTTCTGTCGAAAGTCTTTCCTGCAGTCCTATTCTTGCAAAATCCACTTTCGAATCGTTTGATTTAGGGTATTACAGCTCTGTGAAAGATGCTGAATTAGGTTTCTCCCATCGTGAAATTATGGGTGGCGTGTTTGCAATGCTCAAAAACTATGCTGAAAACTTCGGACCCGATAGCTCAAGTCTTTTCTTCAGTGGTGGAACAGGTCTGGGAAAAACTCATTTAGCACTTGCGATTTTTAATGTGCTTACTGCTAACGGTTACAGTGTATATTATTCCTCTGCAAGAAAAGTAATTAAACGCTTTCAGAGCGAACAATATGCCAAAGATGATACGGATTTTAATGAAGATATAAACCGAAACGACTTAATCATTATAGATGATTTGGGCGCGGAGTATGAAACACCCTTTGCAACATCTGTTATTAACGGACTTATTGATGATGCTGTTTTAATGTGTAAGCCTATGATTATCATTTCAAATTTAGATAAAACAGCCTTCGAGGAAAGATATGGCGAAAGGGTTGCATCAAGACTTAATACTTTTGAAATCATTCAGTTTTTCGGAACTGATATAAGACAGAAGAACAAATAAAGGAGATAAATTTATGTTAAAAGGTATTCCTAATATTATTTCACCGGAGCTTCTTAAAATTCTTGACGAAATGGGTCACGGTGACGAAATTGTTATCGGCGACGGTAATTTCCCTGCCGCATCGAATGCACAAAGACTCATTCGTTGCGACGGACACAATGTTCCCGAACTTCTTGACGCTATTTTAAAGCTAATGCCCCTTGATACATATGTAGAAAGCCCTGTTATGCTTATGCAAACAACTAAAGGCGACCCTACACCAACTATCTGGGCAGAATATCAGGAAATTGTTGATAAACACAACGGCGAAACAAAAATGAGCGAAATTGAGCGTTTTGCTTTCTATGACAGAGCAAAAACTGCTTATGCAATTATTGCAACAAGTGAAATGGCACTTTATGCAAATGTAATTCTTAAAAAAGGCGTTGTAACTGAATAAAGAAAAACGGAGCAACTGATGTTGTTCCGTTTTTTAGTTAGGAGTTAGGAGTGTCGGGACCTGCGGTCAGCATTGTAAAAGTATTGCGAGGTTTATCATCCCTGTTTGCCCTAAAGGCAAATAGGGAGGGGGACCGTTCTTATTTGGGTAAAATGGTAACGATGTAAATATTTCGGTCGATATGTTTTTGTATAAGCAATGTTCGGGCGGAATGGTGGTGGGTTGCCCCGTTACTGCTTAACTTTGTAGATGAGAGGAATTACAATTGTAAGTTTTATCATATTTTTAAAAAGATATTGAAATGTATCTAAAAATATGATAACATATATAAGAACAAATGTTCTAAAGGTGAAAATGAAATGAAATATATTTTAATTTATTTTGCAGTTATTTCTCTAATTACTTTAATAATTACTTTTTATGATAAAAAAGCCGCAAAGAAATGGACAAAACACAGAGTACCGGAAAAAATATTGTTCTTATTGGCATTTTTAGGTGGAAGTTTTGCAGAATTTCTGACTATGCTCGGAATACGACATAAAACGAAGCATAAAAGGTTTATGATAGGACTGCCCATAATAATGGTTTTGCAGGTGGTGATTTTATGGTTAATTTTGACACAAGAATTCAATTTTTAAAAGGTGTCGGTGAGGCGAGAGCAAAAAGCCTTGCAAAACAAGGGATTTATAGCATTGGTGACCTTTTAAGAAATTATCCACGGGCTTACGAGGATTGGAACAACACAACACTTTTAAGAGATGCGCAGGTTAATGAAAGTGTCTGCGTAAGGGCGATTGTTGCCCAGAATCCTCAGGTTGTTAAAATTAACGGAGGCAGAATTCTTGTTAAAACCGTAATTTCCGATGGTAGCGACTACATTCCTGTAACATTTTTCAACAATAAATATGTAAAAGACCAGCTCATTGAGGACCAAGAATACTTATTTTTTGGGAAAATTACTATAGACAAATATAATAATAAAACAATGCTTTCACCGAGATTTGAAAAATCTCTCGAAAAGCAAAGAATTAGACCAATTTACAAAGCAACTTCGTCAATGCCTTCAAAAACAACCGAAAGACTTGTCGAAACTGCTTTAAAAGAAATTAAAGGCAACATTCAGGAGATAATTCCCGAATATATTGTAAAAAAATATAGACTTATGAGCTTTGAGGAGTCATTAAGAACGATTCATTTTCCCGAAAGTGAAGAACAGCTTGCCCTTGCAAAGCGCAGACTTATTTTTGAGGAGCTTTTGCTTTTGCAAATGGGTCTTTTGAGCGAAAAAACAGAGGGAGGAAGCAGGACTTCAATTCCTGTTAACAATGACTATACAGAAGAATTTTATAATTCTTTACCCTTTGAACCTACCAACGCCCAAAAAAGAGCAGTTGCAGAAGCGGTTCAAGATATGAAAACCAATAAGCAAATGAATCGACTCCTTCAGGGTGATGTTGGTTCGGGCAAAACAGCAGTTGCGGCGGCATTGATGTATAATGTGGTGAAAAACGGTTTTCAGGCAGCTTTAATGGCACCCACAGAGGTCCTCGCAAATCAGCATTTTAAAACACTTTCAAATTTCTTTGGTGATGATATAAAAATTGAGCTGTTAACCGGTTCGGTTACCGCAAGAAATAAAAGAATAATAAGAGAAAAGCTCCAAAACCGAGAATGTGATATCGTCGTAGGCACTCATGCCATTATTCAGAATGATGTTGAGTTTAATAATTTAGGTCTTGTTATAACCGACGAACAGCATCGTTTCGGTGTTGGGCAGAGAGCAAGTCTTTCAAATAAGGGAAATAATCCCCATACACTTGTTATGTCGGCAACACCAATACCGAGAACACTTGCTATGATGATTTACGGAGACCTTGATATTTCCGTTCTTGATGAGCTTCCCAAAGGACGACAACCCATAAAAACTTATCACGTGCCGACAAGCTACCACGAAAGAATTTATAAATTTATAAGAAAGAATATTGCTGCAGGGCAACAGGCATATATTGTCTGCCCCTTGGTTTCCGAAAGTGACAGCGACCTTGTTCCTGCAACGGAATATTATGATTATTTAAAATCCACCTATTTTGCCGATTGCACATTAGGTCTTCTCCACGGACAAATGAAGCCAAAAGAAAAGGATGCGGTTATGAACCGTTTTTATTCGGGAGAAATTCAGCTCCTTATTTCAACGGTTGTTATCGAGGTCGGCGTTGACGTTCCCAATGCAACTGTTATGGTTATTGAAAATGCAGAACGCTTCGGTCTTTCACAGCTTCATCAGTTGAGAGGTCGAATCGGCAGAGGCAGTAAAGAAAGCTACTGCGTTCTTCTTTCCGATGCACAAAATGAAGAGGCAGTTGACCGCTTCGAAACAATGTGCCGTACCACAGACGGTTTTGAAATAGCAAAAAAAGACCTTGAAATGCGAGGTCCCGGTGATTTCTTCGGTTCCCGTCAGCACGGTCTTCCCGATATGCGAATTGCAAATCTTATGACAGATACAAGAATCCTTTATGAAGCACAGAAAACCGCAAAAGAGCTTGTTGATAACGAAGTTTCAATTTCAACAGAGGAACGCCATCTCTTAGCACAAGAAATGAAACGCTTATTTACAAGAGTGGCATTGAATTGAAATAAGCCCTCGATTACCGAAAAAGTAATCGAGGGCTTAAATAATTATTTTTATCCGAATACTGCAAGCAAGAAGCCTGCGGCAACTGCCGAGCCGATAACGCCGGCAACATTGGGGCCCATAGCGTGCATTAAAAGGAAGTTTGTGGGGTTGTATTTTCTGCCCTCGTTCTGTGCAACTCGCGCCGCCATAGGAACAGCGGAAACGCCTGCCGCACCGATAAGAGGATTGATTTTCCCTTTTGTAATTACATAAAGAAGCTTGCCGAAAAGCACACCGCCGGCAGTTGAACAGCAGAAAGCAATAAGACCGAGTCCGATAATAAGAACAGTTCTTAACTGTAAGAAATCCTGACCGTTAGCTGTTGCACCAACCGTAACGCCGAGCATTATGGTGACAATATTCATAAGTGCATTTTGAGCAGTTTCGGAAAGTCTCTCAGTAACACCGCATTCTTTGAAAAGGTTGCCGAGCATAAGCATACCAAGTAGCGGAGCAACGGAAGGTAGCAGGAAAGCACAGAGAATAAGAACGGCAATAGGGAAAATGATTTTTTCCGTTTTAGAAACCTTTCTTAATTGCTTCATTTCAACCTTACGCTCTTTTTCCGTTGTAAGCACTTTCATAATTGGCGGCTGAATAACGGGTATTAGCGCCATATACGAGTATGCCGCCAAAGCTATTGGTGCCAGTAGTTGAGGTGCTAATTTCGAAGTAAGGAAAATAGCAGTAGGACCATCTGCGCCACCGATAATAGCGATTGATGCTGCTTCTGCAGGCTCAAAGCCGAATGCAATTGCAAGAAGGAATGCGCAATAAACACCAAGCTGTGCCGCTGCACCTAAAAGAAGGCTTATGGGGTTTGAGAGAAGCGGGCCAAAGTCTGTCATAGCACCAACTCCCATAAAGATGAGGCAGGGGAATATGCCGGATTTAACACCTGTATACAGAATACGCAGAACACCGGAATCATACCAGTGAGTACCATCAATTGCGGCTTGTCCGATACTACCTAACTGACCGCCCGTTGTATCAAGCATCATATTTGCACCGGGAAGGTTTGCAAGTATAATACCGAATGCTATGGGAACAAGTAAAAGAGGTTCATAATTCTTTTTGATAGCCAGGAACAAGAAGAAAATTGCAACCCCTATCATTACAAGGTTCTGCCACTCCAAAAGAGCGAAGCCGGACTGTTCCCAAAGGTTAGTTAATATTGAAGAAATGTCCATAGATAAAACCTTTCAAGTTTTAAGTAACGAAGAAAATTAATCAGATAACAGCGATAACATCGTCTGTGTTAACAGTTGAACCCTTAGGAGCGTTGATGGATTTAACTGTACCGTCGCAGGGAGCAACAATGTCATTTTCCATTTTCATAGCTTCAAGAACAACGATAACATCGCCTGCTTTAACTGCTTCACCAACATTTTTCTTAACTGCAAGAATTGTGCCGGGCATAGGAGCTTTAACCTGTGTGCCGTCTGCGGAAACGGGAGCAACTGCAGGAGTAGCAGCGGGTGCTTCAACAGGAGCAACAGCAGGAGCAGCGACGGGTGCAGCTGCAACAGGAGCAACAGCGGGAGCAGCAACTGCAACGGGTACCTGAGTAACACCGGTTACAACTGCATCGGATTCTGTAACGTCAACTTCATAAATTTTACCGTTTAAAGTAACATTGTATTTCATATTATTATTCCTCCACTAATTTGATTGAGTTGAATATAAGATTATCAAGAGAAATGCCTGTTTTATCGGAAATGATTGCCATAACAACAGCGGCATCCTGTTCCTCTATGTTTATAAGCTCGGGTTCCTGATTAAGGCGCTTAATATATTTAAAGCAAAGTCTTTCAAGGGGTATGCCTGATTCGTGAGAGGTGATAGCCATAATAACTGCCGCATCCTGCTCCTTAACACCGTCAAGTGTAACATAACCGGGGGTGTAGGGGAGAGGGGCTTCTGCTTTTGCAGGTTCTTCTGCAACAACTGTTTCGGGTTGTGCAGACTTAACAGGAACGGTACACTGAACCTCTGCAACAATTTTTTCTTTTTTCTCTTCTTTAGACTTTCCGCCCAAAACCTTGGAAAGAAGTCTGACAAATAACATAATTACAGCGAGAACTGCAAGAACAATGAGAAAGCCGAGTCCTGATGTTCCGAGAGCATCGGTGATGCTGAACAAAGGAAGAAAAGTCATTTTAAACCCTCCTTAGTCAATAGCTTTAATTTCATAGCTGTATGTTTTAGAAGCCATTTCATCGCGATAATCGAAGAAGCTTTCTGCTTGAGTGGGGAACGCGATATATGAAAGAACATCTTCGTCACTCTTTGCTTTTTTGCCGATTTCTGCTTTTGCAGCTTCAAATGCAGGTTCAAGTGTATCTGCATATCTGCCTTCGATTTCTTTTTCGTCACCGAGAATCTGCTTTTTAACATCCTCGTTAACCTTGCCGGGTGCTTTACCGTATTCACCCATAAGGTAGGATTTAACTTCTTTGGAAACGTTTTTATAACGCTCGCCTGCAAGTACGTTTGCAGTAGCCTGAACACCAACCATCTGGCTCATAGGAGTAACGAGAGGGGGATAACCCAAATCTTCACGAACTCTGGGAGTTTCAAGAAGAACCTCATCAAATTTGTCCATTTTACCCTGAGCAGTAAGCTGAGCAACAAGGTTTGAAAGCATACCGCCGGGAACCTGGTAGTCAAGTGCTTTTGCATCAGTTGCAAGAACTGTGGGGTTAAGAAGACCGCTTTCAAGAGCTTTTGCTCTGATGGGCTTGAAGAAATCTGCAATATCTCTGAGAGCTTCGTTATCAAGACCTGTTTCATAACCAAGCTCTGCGAGAGTGTAATTAAGTGTTTCTGTTGCAGGCTGTGAAGTACCGCCTGACATTGTGGAGATTGCAGTGTCAATAACGTCTACGCCTGCTTCAACAGCCTTAAGACAGGTCATAAAACCAAGACCCGTTGTGCTGTGAGTATGAAGAACAAGAGGTACATCAACTGCTTCTTTAAGTGAAGAAACCAGCTTGTGTGCTTCTGCAGGACTGAGAATACCTGCCATATCTTTAATAGCAATTGTCTGACAACCGATGCTAACCATATTCTTTGCCAGTTCAACATAGGAGTCAAGTGTATGAATAGGGCTGATTGTATAGCAGATTGCACCGGAAGCAATAGCACCGTTTTTAACTGCTTCATCAACAGCAACTTCAATATTTTTAACATCATTAAGTGCATCGAAAATTCTGATTATATCAATGCCGTTTTCAACGCTCTTTTTAACGAACATTCTAACAACATCATCGGGATAGTGATGATAGCCGAGAAGATTCTGTCCTCTTAAAAGCATCTGGAGCTTTGTGTTAGGACAGGCCTTTTTAATTTTTCTGAGTCTCTCCCAAGGGTCTTCTTTAAGGTAACGAAGGCAAGAGTCGAATGTAGCACCGCCCCAGCACTCGAGAGAATAGTAACCTGCTTTGTCGAGTTTTGAGAGAATCGGTTCGAACTCGTTGAACTTCATACGGGTTGCGATAAGTGACTGGTTAGCGTCACGCAACACGGTTTCGGTAAATTGAACCTTTTGCATTTGCGTTTTCTCCTTTATATTATATATTGTATAAGGAAGTTTTATATTAAGGTAGAAGATTGGAAAAATCTGCCTACCAATTTTCCCCACTTTAGCATACACTAAATGGTGGAATTTATCAAGAGAATTGTTACAAATTTGTCAAAAATATAACTAAAAATCCTTAATATTCTGCCAATAAATTGTTTTTGTATGCAAAAAGCAACCTCCGCTATTGTAAAAATACAAAAAGCGGAGATTTTAAAATGTTTTTATATACTATTATATATATAGTTGCTCAACGGCAAAAAACGTGTCGTCCGATTGTGGTGATAACGGGACGCGTGCGAATCCATTGGTTAGAGGTTTTAGCAGGATTGTAATAATATAAAGCACCGCCACTTGGGTCCCAACCGTTTAGTGCATCTTGTGCAGCCTTTCGGGAAGTGGCATCAGGAGATACAGACCAGTTACTGTCTCTGACGGCAGAAAAAGCTCCGGCTTGATAAACTACACCCGAAACTGTATCGGGGAAGGACGAAGAGTCAACCCGGTTTAGAACCACTGCACCAACGGCAACCTGTCCTGTATAGCTTTCGCCACGTGCTTCAGCAGCAATGACCTTCGCAAGAAGATATACATCAGAAGAACTGTAACCACCGGTTGAACTGCCCGAGGACGAACTAAGGCCTAAATATAAAAGCGTTTTTGGTCCGGCTATGCCATCAGCGGTTATACCTACAGAGCGTTGATAACGTTTTACTGCACTTTGGGTTTGAACGCCATATATACCGTCAACCGTTCCGGTAAAAAAGCCGAGGGATTTGAGCTTATTCTGAATTCGTCTGACCTCATCGCCGCGAGAACCGATTTTAGAAAGAACTTCTTGAGATTGTGTTTGTTCTTCTTGATTTGAGTAAATAAAAGCTACGCCGATTATAATGGAAAGGGACAAAACGATTCCCAAAAATCTGCTGTATTTTGAATGTATAAATTTCTGATAACCGTAGTCAAATTTTTTCTTTTTCATATAGCACCTCATATAGTTTTTTTATAGTTTTTTCGCAAAAAAGCGGATTATACGTGCTTTCTACAAGGTTTTGAACACAGAAATTGTGGTTGTTAATTATGCACAACCACAATATCTTGTGATTAGTAAAAAAGTCAAAAAAAATTTAAAAAAAATTGAAAAAAATGCTTGACAAATGTTGCTTGTGGTGATATTATATCAAGGCACTCTTCGAGAGGGGCGAAAACGAACTGCAAAAGTGGTTCGTGGGAGGTCTTAAAAAGAGTAGCGAACGAACCTTGAAAATTAAACAACGAGAGAAAAGAAACCCTTGAGATTTATTTGAGCGTAAAAGAGATTTTGCGACAGTAGAATTCGGGCTTCGAAAGAAGTTTGAGAAAGCGATACGCTAGAGTATCGAAA
>JAZOAO010000040.1:0-2136 GCA_045595505.1 Acutalibacteraceae bacterium
TATCCGTAAGCCAATCCCCGAATTGTCTACATCTGAAAATTTATTAAATATGCTTCGTAAAGATGGTAAGTTTTCACATTTGGAGGCAAAGGTGCTTGATTTGGCTCTCGTACTTCACGCAGAGCATGGTGGCGGTAACAACTCCAGTTTTACAACCCACGTTGTAACATCATCTGGCACGGATACCTATTCCGCTATAGCCGCCGCGCTTGGTTCTCTTAAAGGTCCGCGCCATGGCGGTGCGAACATAAAGGTTGTTCAGATGTTTGATGATATGAAAACCAATATTAATGTTAAGGATAAAGGTCAGATTAAAGATTATCTTGTAAAATTGCTTGAAAAAAAGGCATTTGATAAATCGGGACTTATTTACGGAATGGGACACGCAGTTTACTCTGTTTCGGATCCACGTGCCGACATACTAAAAAAGTGCGCAAAAGAACTGTCTGCCGAAAAGGGTTGCGATGATGACTTCGAGTTATATACAACGGTTGCAGGTTTAGCGCCTGAAGTTATCGCCGAGAAGAGAAAAATATATAAAGGTGTCAGCGCTAATGTTGACTTTTATTCCGGTATGGTTTACAGAATGCTTGATTTACCTCCTGAACTTTTCACTCCTATCTTTGCAGTTTCAAGAATTGCAGGCTGGAGTGCACACAGAATTGAAGAAATTCAGAATGCCGGAAAAATCATCCGTCCGGCATATATTAATGTAAAGCAGAAAACCGAATATAAAGAATTTAGAAACAGATGATTAAAAAAAGGAGCTGATAGAATTGAAATATGAAGTTGCATATATAAGTGCTTCGGGTAATACCGAAAAGCTTGCTCACGGGATTGCAGACGCACTGCCCGAAAAAGATACTTTTGTCACAGATTTGTCTTGTGAAGAGCTAACCGATGTAGCGGATGTATATTTAATCGGTTTTGGAATGAAGCACCACGCCATTCCTCTCAAAATTATGGAAATATTAGAGAAACTTGAAGGAAAAACAATTATGTTCTTTGTAACTGCATCTATTGATCCTACACAGGAACATATTGAGGAAACAGAGCGAAGATTGGAACCATTTCTCCCTGACAATTGTGACTATAAGGGACTGCATATGTGTATAGGGCAGGTTTCTGATGAAACAATTGAAAAGGTAAAAGCCATGCTTGAACACGATCCCGAAAACGAACAGGCTATCGCCGCAATGGAACATTGCAAGCAAACATTCGGCAGACCTAACCAGGCAGACATTGAAAAAGCTCAGGAATTCTTTCTTAAACAACTTGAAATAAATTAAAACTTCTCTGGAGGCACATATGAACTTCTTTTTAAAATACCTATCCGGTCCGGTTATAGGTGCAGTAATTGGATATTTTACAAATTATATTGCAGTTAAGATGTTGTTTCATCCATATAAACCCGTGTACATCGGCAAATGGAAATTACCCTTTACTCCGGGTATTATGCCAAAAAGAAAATCTGCACTTGCAAAAGCTGTCGGAAATGCCGTGGGTAAAAATCTTTTCACAAGTGAAGACCTGAAATCCTTGCTGATGTCAAACGATACAACAGACAAAATTGTTGATGGAATCATTGAAAAAATCACTAAAACAGATACTGTCTTTAACGATTCTGATGAACTGGAAACTCTCAATACTGCAATAACAAAATTCATAGATGAAGATGAATTTACTAAAACCAAAGAAAGCCTTTCTGACTTCTTATCAACCCAGCTGATTGCAGTTCTTCAAAGAGTGGACATAGGATCTGTTATAAAAGAGCAAAGCACTGAAATTTTTAACCAAGCACAGGATTCACTTGGAATGTTTGCTATGTTTTTAAAGGGTAATATGCTCGAAATGGTTCTGTCTGAGCTTGCACAGAAGCTTAATACATATATTGCAGAACACGGGCAGGAAAAGGTTGCTCCCGCTATACACTCACAGGTTGAGGAACTTGCCAACTGGCCGTTATATGAACTTTCCGGCAAAATTGATGAGGACGTTTTAAGAAAGGTTATTAAAGTAGCATACAGTGGTTTAGTATCTGCCTTTATTGAAAGTGTTGCAGGAAATGTTGATATAGCATCGGTTGTCGAAGAAAAAGTCAATGCCATGAGTGTCAAGGATGTAGAAAGCTTATGT
>JAZOAO010000041.1:0-10913 GCA_045595505.1 Acutalibacteraceae bacterium
ATTTTTTGAAAATTCTCTTGACATACAAAACCTTTTATGATATAGTAGTCAAGCATTAAGTTGCTGGTGTAGCTCAGTTGGTAGAGCAGCTGATTTGTAATCAGCAGGTCGGGGGTTCGAGTCCGTCCACCAGCTCCATTTTTTTGAATAATGTATATGGGAGTGTTCCCGAGTGGCCAAAGGGGGCAGACTGTAAATCTGTTGGCACCGCCTTCGGTGGTTCGAATCCACCCGCTCCCACCAAGAAAAAGACGATTGCGAAAGCAATCGTCTTTTTCAGTTATATTCGCCTTCAGCGAGTGATATTGCTACGCAGTGATATTCGGCTAAAGCCGAGTGATATTGCCCTTCGGGCAGTGTTGGAGGCGAATATTTCTCCGCAAGATAAATCTTGCTACGAAGAATGACGGTGCTATGCACCTTATTGAATATCACTGAAACCGCAGGTTTCAATATCACTTTCACGAAGTGAAAATATCACTATGCCGTCAGGCATAATATCACTCCGACAGAGTCGGAATATCACTAAAATTTATGTCAAGATAGATTCAAACGACCGAAACTTGAGTTGAGCGAATAATTTAAGATTAATTTTTAGAATCTTCTTTTATGTTTACGGACATATTTATTATCAAAAAAACACCACGAACTAAACCGTACATTACTCCGCCGATAAAAAGTCCAAGTTTTCTGCCTTTGGTTGATTTCTTTGCCATTTTGTTCACCTAAAATTATTTAAAGTTTATATTCAATTTCAAGTGTTGACGAATTTCCTTTTGGCGGTTGAAATAAAATAGTGTCATCATCATTCATGCAATCTCTCATAGCATTACACACCATAGGGAATCTGCTTTTTAAATTTAATTCCCTATGAACATCTCGTGCCGTTAAAATCAAAATTTCCTTTCCAGCGGCTTTTGAATTTATTTTTAATTGCTTGATGTATTGTCGAATATCTTCGGTGGTCACTTTTTCTTCCGCCTTCTCTTTCTTACTATCTTGCTGTGCCATCAAAACAGTAACCTGTTCTTCTAAAGTTTGTATTCTGCTCAATAACTCAACAATGATCTTTTCATAATCCATAGAATTCTACAACCTTTCATTTGTATTCTATTAGAATTCTAACATAACCAATGTAGAATGTCAACATTGTATTTTAATTTTGATGGTAATGGTAATACGGGTTTTGCTACTCAACACCTTTTCGCTAATGATGAATTTAAAAAGGTAAGTAATGATTATGGTATGAACGGAAAATATTATGAAATAGGTGTTGGTACTATTGATACCACAACAGGTGCAAATTCTACTTGTTTTGGAGTTTATATTGAAAGGTAAAGGCAGAGAGCTTTCGCTCTCTGCCCTTTATTTATGCATAGGTAATTCTGACGAAATTTTATATAATCATTATAAGTTTACGTGCTTTTTTTTGTTGAATCAACATATTGAGGAAAAATTCGTATTATAGTATACTTATTGTGTATAGGCAAATTAAATGGCGGAGGACGTTTCTGAATGAAAAAATATTTAAAAAAGGTTGCTGTAGTTTGTACTTGTGCAATATTACTTGCAGTTAATTTTCTTACTCCCGTTGCTTTCGCGGCATCAGGCGTTTACGAGCTTACCTTTGATAATTTGTTCATTTTTGAGCAATGGGCAAACCATCCGAGTTTAAAGGTTTTTGCAGGAGATTCATCTACAAGCAGTACATTAACAACTGATGTTGAAAACGGAAGCTTTGTGCTTACAAACAATACTGAAGCCACAGAGGTTTTCACAGCCTTTTCAATGAGCTCGGTAGGAGCGTTTTATTCAATGCCCGTTGAAGAGAATACTGAGTATATGTTTTCTTATGTTGCAAACGGAACGACAACCAACTTTGAAGCTTTTGTGTTTTATTTCGATGAGTCCGGACAATACACAACCCACGAAGCAAAGAATGCCTATCAATACGGACTTAACGAGTGGAGCTTCACAACTCCCGAAAATACCGCCTATATTCAAGTAAGATTTGACAATAACTCTCCGCAATCGAATGTAACTGTTTCTGATATAAAAATACGCTCCAAGGAAGTTTATGATTTTGCAAAGGACAATACCTATCGCAAAACCTTTACATATACTGCGGGAGCAACATACGGAGCTCTTCCCGTTCCCGAGAGAGAGAATCTTGTGTTTGCAGGCTGGTTTACAGGGCCTGACGGAACAGGTGAAAAAATCACCTCAAGCACGGCGGCTACTCCTGCAAGCAGATGCCTTTATTCCAAATGGGACCCGATTATTGACGGAGATTTATCTATTGTTTCTTTGCCGATAAATCAAACCTATTGCATAGGTGAAAAGCTGGATACAAAGGGTCTTGTTATTGGCGTTTCATACCCTGACGGAACAAGCGAGAATATTGATGAGGGCTTTAGTGTTTCACCCGAATATTTTACAAATGCGGGAACGCAGACCGTTACAGTTACATACGGTAACGGTTCAGTAGCATTCGAGGTGAATGTTAAAGCATCCGATAATAAAACCGTCAGCATAAACGGTTTTCAGAAAAATGTTGCTTACGCAAATAATGTATATACTCTTAATTACAGCGGAACAGCCTTTAACCGCTATGTAATTAAATACACCTCCGATGCTTATGTTAAAGGCGAATTGAATTTTAACGGAACAGTTGAAGAATTCTTTTTAGAGCCCAATGAAAACGGCGAATTTTCAGGTTATATTGACGGTTTTATCAGCGGAACAACTCAGACCGCAATTACAAATGTAACATTTAAGCCTCTCGATAAAAGCCAAATGGCTTTTACTTTAAAATCCATTGATTTATCAAAAGCCACCAATCCCGGTGATTCAAGCGGTATGGTTTACCTTTCTGACAGCAACTATAAAATCGGTATTGATTTGGACTGGGGCGGTGCGCTCACTTATCTTGAAGATTTATCAAACAGTGTTGTAGCGGCACAGAAAAAGAAGCTTTTCGGAACCAACAATAATCCTGTAGAGGTTGGACTCTCTTCTGACTTTAGCACCTCGGTATTATCCGGTTATAACACAATAGGTAATGTTAACTTAATCAACGCTCACGACACGGGACGACTTGTTCAGCAGTCGTATTACGGTACGGGGTCATATCCTTATGAACCGGGTATGTATGGTGATGCGGTGTGGAACTATAACCCTGTTCAGGGTGGTAATCTTTATAACGAAGCGAGTAAAATTGTTGATGTTAAGGTCAGCGATAATGAGCTTTATATTAAATGCCGTCCTCTCGACTGGGCAAAAGAAGCAAAAGACATAACACCCTCATATATGGAGGCCTGGTACACTCTCGAGAACGGTATGATGAGAGCAACCTGCAGGTTTGTGGATTATTCAGGTTACCCCTCGGTTACAACAACACAGGAGGTTCCTGCATTCTATTGCGTTGAGCCTCTTAACAACTTTGTTTATTACACAGGTGGAGAAGCCTGGACGGACAGCAACCAGAAAACAACCTTACCCGATTTGGATTTCTGGGGAACTGCAACTGACCAGGATTATCAATGTAATGAGAATTGGGCGGCTTTTGTCGGTGACAGCTCAAGCGGCTATGGTATAGGCATATACACCCCCGGTCAGACTCTTTATCATCCCGGTGTTTACCAGAGAGATACATTAACTTCCCTGGATGATGATGACAATCAACCTGCAGCAAATCACGATTCAACCTCATATATCGGTGTTGTTGATACTCTTCATTTCCAAAGCTATGAGCCAATTGCATATTGCTATTATTTAAAAACAGGTAATGTGGATACTATCCGCAGCAGCTTCAAGACTGTTGCACAGAGCGGTTCGGATATCTGCAACGGAACAAACACAAACGGCTTCTGTGATATGTGCGGAAAAGCTGTAGCACCAACACTTAATGAAGAAAATGTTTACGAAATTTCAACTGCCGGTGAGCTTCATTGGTTCAGAGATTATGTAAACAGCGGTAATATTAATGCAAATGCAGTTTTAATTTGCGATATTACAGATAACAATGGGGTTCTTACAAGCTATGGTACAGTAGCAAGTGATACATCATCCTTCAGAAAATGGACACCCATAGGAAATTCAACATACAAATACAACGGTCATTTTGACGGTCAGGGTTATACAATAAACGGACTTTATATGAATGACTCCGCTCTTTCTTACGGCGGTCTTTTCGGTTATACCTCTTCAAGTGCAGTAATTGAAAAAGTTGGCGTTGATTATTCATATTTCAGGGGTAATCAATATATAGGCGGTATTTGCGGCAGGAATGACGGTAAAATCGATAATTGCTATTCATTCTACATAATGACTCAAGCAAATTCTTATGCGGGCGGTATAGCAGGCTACAATAACGGTACGGTTCAGAATTGTTACAGTGCAGGTCTTGTAAATGCAAGCAGTTATGTTGGCGGTGTAGCAGGTTCAAGCACATCAGGTGCATTAAATTGCTATTATCTTGCGAATGCCGCAACAGATAGCTCGGGAACCGCGGAAAATAATATCGGTTCGGCAAAAACTATTGAGGAATTTGCAAAGGGTGAAGTGGCATACCTTTTGCAGAGCGGAAACTCAGAACAGCTTTGGGGACAGAAAACCACGGAATCGGGTTCAGGACCAATATTTGATAAGAGCGGTGTTTACAAGGTAAATGCGGTCACAAATGAAGATAATTATGTTCTTGTGAATATCGGAGATATTGATGAGGATGAGGATGTTGATATTGTTGACTATCAGCAGGTTGTAAATCAGGCTCTTTCGGATGAAAAACTTGATTTTACTCATATGCACAAATCCGATATTGACTGTGACGGATATCTTGATGTTATAGACTGCTCGCTTATGCAGTTGATAATAACAGGGCACTTAGATAAAGTTGATGTTTATCTTAAAGGAGATTTCGATTGCGACGGAGTTCCGTTTACGCAGGAAGATATAGTGGCTATAAAAAAAGGTCTCATAAATCAGGATAAATTAAATACAAGGCAGAAATATGCCTGCGATTTGAATTTTGACGGTGTTCTTGATATTAATGATAAGGATTTATTAATCCAACAAAGTGAAAATTCTGTGAAACCTGTTTTTACAAATATGGAAGAATCTATTGAAATGAGAAGCGAAAAAGCAAATGTAATTATCCTTTGCGGACAGTCAAATGCTTACGGTGCAAGTCCGTTAACGCACGAAGTTCGTGATGCAGTTGGAGATACGGATTTCTCAAATGTAAAAATTAAGTATACTAATATCAACAGTGCTGATGGGACTAATAACTGGAGAGTTTATTATTCTAACAATGAATTTGAAACCTTCCGTTTAGGTATAGGCGGTCAGGCGGATATGTGGTTTGGCCCTGAGGTTGGACTTTCTTATTACCTTGCAACCAATGAAGCAACTAAGGACGAGACCTGGTATATTATTAAATGTACTGCAGCGGGAACCTACCTGGGTGGCAACTGGTTGTATGATACAACAGGTAAATATTATAATGCATCTAATTCCGAGAACATCAAAAATGACATCGGCGTTTATCTTGCAGACGGAATGGTCGGATATGTTGATGCTGCTCTTGACGAAATTGTAAATATGCACGGTGTCGGTAATATTAATATCCGTTCGTTTATGTGGATGCAGGGCGAAAGCGACTCTATGGTTAAAGAATGGGCAGACCAATACGGCGATTTGCAGAACATTCTTGTAAACAAGGTGCGTACCACCTTTGAAAGCAGAGATTCAGATGCTCATATCGGTTTTGTTGACGGTGCCATTGCAGCTTACAACAGCACCTACAATGGTTGGGTTTATTCTGATATTGTTAACACTCATAAGAGCAACAACGCAGCACAGTGGTATGTACCTCAGGACACAAGCGGAAATGTAATAAACAAAACAACGGCAGGTCTTTATGAAAATACCGCACCTACATCTTCTACACTTCCGAACTCAATCTGGATTGACACATCTACTTGTAAATCCAAATTGGAGAACAATAATGAGAACGGTGAAAATGACGGAGCACATTACTGCGGTGAGTCAATGTTCAGAATAGGTCAATGGTTCGGCTATGGTATGGCACAGGTTTCCGGTTTTTAAATAAAATATGAAATAATCGTCTGAAAATCAAAGTTTTCAGACGATTGTTTTTTATCTTTTTTCTATTTCTTTATTTACTCTTTCTCTCAAATCAAGAAGCCATTGTTGTTCGTGGGGGTAGGTTTGGAATGTTAACGGAACATCTAAACCGTTTTCAATGAATTCAAGAACATATTTCCGAGACGTGAGGCTTTCCAACAGCTTTAAGGCTCTTAAATCCTGAAGAGCATCATAGAAAACAAGGTGTCGTAAGGAGTTGAGGGGTTTACCGTCTTTCCCGGGGTAAACTACAAATGCATCACCCGAGGGGAAAGCACCGTCAGCATCTGTTACTTTATAAGGGTCGATGGGGTATTTTGAATATTGTGAATACCAGAAATTATGCCCCCACTGTAAAAAGCCTTTTGCATCATATTTATAAAGAAGAACACCCAAAGCTCTGTTGCGTTGTGAGGGTTGAGAGAACATTCTGTTTGGTAAGAATTTATCAACCTGACCGCAACAGTAATATGTCCAGAAATTTTTAACCTCTGCTTTGAAAATATCTGCTTCACCTTCTGCACAAACAGGATTTTTAATAAGTCCGTTGCGATAATATTCAATATCTGAAAGAGCATCAAAGGTATTAAAGCCGGGGAAAAGTCTGTGGATGGTATCTGCAGCTTTTTTATAATCCTTAAATTGCTCTTTGTTAGGTTCATCGGAAACGTGTAACCAACAGCGGTCTTTAATACCCAAAGCTTTAACCTCTTTGATGAAAGCTTTTGAAAATGCTTCAAGAAATTCTGTGTAGGGTTTTCCCGTTGCTTTTGTTTCCCAACCGAAAATTTTCTTTTCCTTGCCGTTAACCGTCGCAATAATTTTTGGTGCGTGCTTTGCACCCCATTGAGTGAAGAAATGAGAAATTTCAAAGGCTTCAATGCCACAATCAAGGCAGATTTTTATATATTTTCTGAAGTTTTCAAAATCAAAGGAGTATTTTTTGCCCTCTTTTATAACCTTCACAAGCTGAACCGTTGGTCTTTCGCCACCTACCTCGGTATCAAGGGGAGGTGTAAAAACAGGGGTTAGAAGCATATTAACGCCGTGCTGGGCGGCATTTTTTATATAGTTTTCCACTATACGCCAATAGTCATCTGAAAAAACTTCAACGTCATAGTAGGTGCAGAGGCAGTCATTATGAAACCAGTTGGTGAAAAGAAGCTCTTGTTTAGGGAGCTCCTTGTCAATTATATTAAGAGTAAGGGCTTTCTGTGTAATAGCTTCACCTGCTGTTAATGTAACAGTGACTTTCTTTTTGCCTTTAACATATTTTTCAGGTGTATATTCAACCCAAACAGAGCTCCATTCACCTTTTTTAACAGTTATCGCATTTTCGATTGGCGTAAGCAAGTCGGGGAAGCTTTTTCTGTTAAGGTCATAGTGGAAAGAGTCGGAATGGTCATAGCCGTTTCGTCCGGCGGGAATATCTTTTACAAGATAAAGCTTAATGTCGTTTTTTAAAGGTGAAGAAACAGAAATGTTTACTTTAGTTTCTTCTTTAGATTCCGCTTTAAAAGCCACTTGAAAAGAAAAGGTTTCGTTTTTTAGGCAGGAAAAGGAATCGAACTCATTAAAGTTCGGTTCCTTTTCTTTAAAAATTTTTGTGAGAGAAGAGCATAAAACAGCTTTCATAATTAACCCTCTTTTTTATCAATACCTTTTTTGCGAAGAGCTATAAGGGGGATGAATACTAATATTGAAATAATTGCACCATACAGGAACATTGTAGCATCGGGTACAATAGTTTCAACACCATACTCATTTGTATATACAGCACCGGCATTTCTGCAAGCAATATCGCCGATTGCGGGACCAATAACCATAGGAATAAGCACAACAAAAATCATTCTTATACCTTGGAAAAGGCCTGTTTTACCTTTGGGTGTATAGTCACGAATAGCGGCATTGAGCTGAATTGTAAGAACAAGATAGCCTATAAAGGTAGGTGCAAGACCTATAAGAATTGTGTAAAGACTTGTTGAAGTGGAGAATATGAATAAACCTGCAATCAGTAAAATTACACCGGGGAAAAAAGCTAAAAACTTATTTTTGTTTGAGATTTTCATTAATATAATTATTCCCGCAACAAGCACTGCAATAGCGCCGACTGCAACAGCAATAAGCGAGGGAGAAAGGGGCGAAAGTAACGCAGCATTTGCACTATCTGCAAGAACAACATATTGAAGATAGACAAAAAGATATGGGAAGAAAACCTGGAAAGCACAGTTAAATATGCAAATTGAAGAAAGAATAAGGTAAAGTTGAGAATTTTCTTTGATTACGCTTGGTTTAAAACCATAGAAGAGGTCTGCCCAATAGCTTGTGTTCTTTGCCTTGGGGGCTTTGTTTTCAGGCTCTTTTAGAGTGAAAAGACCAACAACACCGCTTATCATAACAAGCAAGCCTAATCCGCCAAAAAATGCCTTGTAGGAAACCGCACCGCTTTGTGCGAATGTTCCAACACCCATAACGGCACCCATACCTAAAAATCCGATAAAGGTGAAAGCTGTTTCAACTTTTGGTCTTGTGGTGGGGGTTGTAACGTCAGTAACCCAGGCGTTAAAGGCGGAGTCGTTACTTGTTGAACCCATAAAGGTCATAACCATATCCATTACAATAACAGTCCATACAGTAACTGTCAGTATCTGAATACTGTCTGAAAGACCGAAAATTGCCGAAATATTATCTCTGGTGATAAAACCAAAAAGAGCAGTGACAATACCCCAGAGAATGTAACCGATAGAAATGAAAATCTTGCGGTTTTTCATTCTGTCGCTGAAGGTTCCCATTACAAAGGTTGTTAAAACTGCAGTTATAGCTGAAAGGGCAACCATTCTGCTGATAGCGGTAGTGGGTGCCATTGTGCCTGCGAGAGCTTCAGCGGAAGCGCCTGCATAGACAGAGTTGTAAAGGAATGTGTTGAAATACATATTTTCAAGATTCCAGGCAACCTGACCTAAAAAGCAGAAAAGCCCCAGATTAAACCACGTTCTGCCCGAAAGCTTATTTTCGGACGGGGTTTTTATTTTGTTTTTGCTCATAGAAACACTCCCAAATAAATTTATGGATATATTATAATTCTAATTGTAATATGTGTCAAGAAATTTGAATTTTGAATAAAACACATAAAATTACCAATAATTTTTCTGTTGTCCGGTATTTCAAATGTTTACAAATTTTATAATGTGTGATATTATAATACAGTTATAGTATTTTGAAGGGAGGTATTGCAGTTGGAGCATGGTTTAGTTCATTTTGCTGCTGATAAGGCACTTTCAAGGATTTTAAAGTACATTGATAAAGCACCTGAAGAAAATCTTTTGAAGATTTTAAAGGTTGCGGAAAAATATTTCACAATGTATCCTGAAGAAAACTACAAAAAAATGCGCAGGGCAGTGAGAGATAAAGATAATGTTTATATGCAGCTTGCAAAGAACATTTTGAATGACGTTGACCGCGATTTAGTAAAATCCTTGCTCATTTCTCTCGGTATTCACGCGGGCTATTTCGGCACAAAAACAGTTCGCGCAAAGCGTGATAAGTATAATTGCAATATTCCTTTTATAATTCTCTTTGACCCTACAAGTGCCTGCAATCTCAAGTGCAAGGGTTGCTGGGCGGCAGAGTATGGTCACAGTTTTCAGCTTTCCCTCGATGATATGAGAGGCATTGTAAATCAGGGAAAGGCTTTGGGTACGCATTTTTATATGCTGACAGGCGGAGAACCGCTTATAAGAAAAGCAGAAATCATAACCCTCGCTTCTGAAAATCCCGAATGCACGTTTCTTATTTATACAAATGCAACACTTATTGATGAAAAGCTTTGTGACGATATTAAGCGTTGCGGAAATATTACCCTTGCTCTTTCCATTGAGGGTGACGAATGCAGTAACGATGACCGTCGCGGTGAAGGCGCTTACGAAAAAACTATTGAAGCAATGGAGCTTCTAAAAAAAGAAAAAATTCTTTTTGGTATTTCCGTTTGTTACACAAGTAAAAATGTTAACGAAGTAACAAGTGATGAGTTTCTTGATAAAATGGTTGACTTGGGTGTTAAATATGCTTTCTATTTCAACTTTATGCCCGTTGGTAAGGGTGCGGACAAGTCTTTGATTCCTACACCCTCGCAGAGAAAATATATGTATTATTGGCTGAAAAAGATGCGTAACGGTCATACGGGAAAGCCCTTGTTCGTTATGGATTTTCAGGATGACGGTGAATATGTGGGCGGTTGTATAGCAGGTGGCAGAAACTATTTCCACGTAAATTCAAAAGGTGATATTGAGCCTTGTGTATTTATTCACTACTCTGATTCAAATATTAAAACAGATACTCTTCTTGAAGCGTTACAAAAACCGCTTTTTATGGCATACAGAGAAGGGCAACCCTTTAACGATAATCATTTAATGCCTTGCCCTATGCTTGAAAATCCCGATATTTTAAGAAAGATTATCAGAGAAACAGGAGCGAAAAGCACGGATTTTGTTTCTCAGGAAACAGTTGAAGAGCTTTGCTCAAAATGTGACGATTTCAGCAACGCCTGGAAACCGGTGGCAACAGAAATATGGGAAAATAATCCCCACCCAAAAACACATACACAATATTACAGAGACCACAAATAAAAAAGGGGATGTAAAAAAAGCGCAGACCGCATAAAACAATATAAATCAAGGGGTTCAATAGGTTAATTTTTCCTGTAGAACCCCATAAATTTATCCAAAAATACAAAAAGTTGAAAAAACAATGTTTTATGCTACAAACAA
>JAZOAO010000042.1:0-63674 GCA_045595505.1 Acutalibacteraceae bacterium
ATCTTCTTTTTTAGGCTTTCTCATGGGAGGGTTGAATCCGGCTTCTATTATATTTGTGTCATGAGCTTCGGTTATCTTCATATTAGTTTGGCGAATAAACTTATCAACCAGCTCACCATCAACCTCAACCATTTCGCAAAAAGATTCTCTGCTCATTGATTTGAATGTTACATTTTCTGCATATACGCCTTCGTGAAAAATTACACTTTCAGCACCTGTATCCACATCAGTTACAAGCGTAACAACATAAATCAAGCTGTTATCATATTTCTTATAGTATCCGGCGAACAACCTTTTGTTTTTTCCTTTCACAATTTCAATCTCCTTTATCATATCGGTTTCCACATCTACAATCTACATCTACAACATCTACAATCATATCTTACCATATCCATTGTACCATTTACAGTACCGCTAATGCTCAATCTAAACCGAAACTGTTTAGTTATGACGCAAATGACGCAAGTGACGAAAGTTTTAGCACCCATAAAAGATGCGTCATTAGCGTCACTTGCGTCACTGTTTCCGGAAAAAATTCTTGACTTTCTCTTCTTTGATTTATGCAGTTAAAATTTTTACATATGGGCAAGGAAAGAAAAAATGAGAGCAAGGATTAGTTTCCCCGCTCTTACTCTAACTCTTCTTGTTAGGCTTACAGTGGCGAACAAACGGCAAATTTCACTCTTGATTATATATCACTTGATTTGTCATAAACCGATTCTGCCATAAGCTTCAACCCTAACCTGAAGCCATCTATGAAAGCTTCTTTTTCCAAGATGTTATTCATATCTGTCATACACTCTTTTAGTTTTTCAAACACATCTTTTTGTTGTGGTGATAGTAGTGCTGAAAGATTTTCCTCGTTCTTCACTGCTAAATCCAAGAGGTGTGAATACTCGCTCCCACGAGTTAAACTCTTTTCACACGGACATATGTTGCCATAGAATAAATCTTCAATCATTCTCATATGTTGCACTCCTTTCTCGCAACACAAACATATATCACAAAAGTTTTTATAAGTCCAGAAAAAATAATGACGATCAATCGCTATTTTTTTATGCGACTAACCGTCATTACAAATTATTTTAAATTTTATTATAAAATTTATTTAGAAAGCATTACCTTATCGCTTGTGAACTGACTACCGCTTGATGCTTCAAAAAGCTGGAGAAGCTGTTCAATTGTCAGGTTTTTCTTTTCCTCACCTTTAACATCAACCACAATCTGACCCTCGTGCATCATTATAAGTCGATTACCTACTCTGATTGCATCTGCCATATTGTGAGTAATCATAATTGTTGTAAGATTATTCTTTTCAACAATTGATTCCGTAATGTCTAAAACCTTTTTTGCAGTTTTAGGGTCAAGCGCTGCTGTATGCTCATCGAGAAGAAGTACCTTAGGTTGCTTAAGTGTAGCCATAAGAAGCGTGAGAGCCTGACGCTGACCACCGGAAAGAAGACCAACCTTTGCAGTAAGTCTTTTTTCAAGACCTAAATCTAGAATTTTAAGAAGCTCAATATACTCTTTTCTTTCTTTCGCGGTTATGCCGGCACGAAGAGTTCTTCTTTTACCTCTTCGTGCCGCAAGAGCGAGGTTTTCTTCAATTTGCATATCCGCAGCAGTACCTGTCATCGGGTCCTGGAAAACCCTTCCCAGGTATTTTGCACGCTTGTATTCGGGAAGCCTTGTGACATCAACACCATCTATAACAATGCTACCACAATCCACAGGATAAACACCTGCAACCATATTAAGCATTGTTGATTTGCCTGCACCGTTACCACCTATAACAGTTACAAAATCACCTTCGTCAAGATGAAGATTTATATTATTAAGAGCCTTTTTTTCGTTTATTGTTCCGGGGTTAAAGGTCTTTTCAACATTTTTAATATCAAGCATTTGCCTTACCCCCTTTTGATTTTACCATATGCTTAGCTTTGTGCTGGTTTTTCCAATAAGGAATGGCAAGGAATATTGCAACGATAACTGCAGAAAGAAGCTTTAAAAGGTTAGCATCAAGGCCCATTGTAATAACTGCCTGAACAACAATGTAATAAATAACAGAACCTAAAGCAACACTAAGAAGTCTTAATGCAAAATTCTTGAATATCTTGCCGAATATAGCTTCACCAATAATAACGGCTGCAAGACCTATAACAATAGCACCTTGTCCCATTTTTACATCGGCAAAGCCCTGATACTGTGCAAGGAAAGCACCTGAAAAAGCAACAAGACCGTTTGAAAGCATAATGCCGAGAACTTTATTAAAGCTTGTGTTGATACCTTGTGCACGGCTCATATTGATGTTTGCGCCTGTTGCACGAAGAGCGCACCCTGTTTCTGTACCAAAGAACCAATAAAGAACTGCAATAAGAACAATAATTACAATGCCAACTGTTATGAGCGGATTGTGGAAAGCGAGTTCTTTAACCCAACGAAGTGAAATCAACAAATCTGTCTGATTAACATTTACAGATTGATTAGCCTTTCCCATAATTTTAAGGTTTATTGAGTAAAGAGAAAGCTGAGTGAGAATACCTGCAAGAATTGGAGGAATTCCCATAAGGGTATGCAAAAGACCTGTAACTGCACCTGCGATCAGACCCGCAACAAACGCCAAAAGCATAGCTAACCACAAATTGCATCCGTTAAGAATAAGCATAACCGCAACTGCACCACCTGTTGCAAAAGAACCATCGACAGTAAGGTCTGCTACATCAAGAATTCGGTATGTAATGTAAACACCGATTGCCATAATGCCCCAGATAAGCCCTTGGGAAACAGAGCCCGGAAGAGCATTAAGAAGCTGTCCTAAAATTTCCATTTAATTCACCTGTATGATTAAAAATGTGTAATCGGAGGAGAATTTTCATCCTCCTCCGCCTTACAAAACGAATCAGAAATTATTCTGCTGCTTCGATAGCCTCGTAACCCTCAAGAGGAGTAAGTCCGAGAGCATCGCAATTCTGCTGGTTATATTTAGGTGTCTGTTTTTCTGCATATTCGATAGGCATTGTTGAAATATCTTCGCCGTCTCTGAGAATCTTAACTGCCATTTTACCTGTTGTGTAACCAAGGTCATAGTAGCTGATTGAAAGAGTTGCAACACCGCAACCTGAACAAATACCTTCTTCACCAGCGATTACAGGAATTTTTTTAGGTTCGCAAATGTTATCAATAATACCTGTATTTTCAGCAACTGTGTTATCCGTAGGAACATAAATTACATCCGAATTATCTGCAGCTGTTGTACAAATCTGAGCAAGGTCATTTGAATCAGTGAACGGATACATAGTTACCTTAAGGCCCTTCTTTTCAAGTGCTGCCTTAACAACGTCTACCTGATACTGACTGTTAGCTTCCTTTGAGCAATAGAGAAGACCAACTGTTTTTGCATCGGGGCACCATTCTGTAATCATATCTGCTTGCTTATCAAGAGGAGCAAGGTCAGATGTACCGGAAATGTTTCCGCCTACTGTACCGTTAAAATCTTTGAGTTCAAGAGCAACACCATATTCTGTAACAGAAGTACCGAGAATCGGAATATCTGCAGTTGCTGCCGCAGCCGCCTGAAGAGCAGGAGTAGCATTTGCCATAATAAGATCCACACCGTTTGAAACAAATTGGTTTGCAATAGTTGAGCAAGTATTGGGGTCGTTCTGACCATTCTGGAAATCAAACTCAACAGCATCTTCGCCGAGTTCATCAATAATTGCCTGCTTGAAGCCTTCGGTTGCAGCATCGAGTGCCACATGTTCAACAAGCTGAACAATACCGATTTTGTATTTAACTGCATCGGTTTTGGGTGCGTCTGCGTCGTCTTTACTGCAGGATGCAAAAACAAAGCAAGCGCCAACACATATAGCGAGTGCTAAAACGATTGATAATACTTTTTTCATAATAAATTCTCCTAATTCAAGTTTTTAAATGCAAGATTGTTTTTATGTCTTGCATTTTCCATGGCTACATTGTATAATTCAATTAACCATAAGTCAAACAAATGATTTCTATATTTACCATAAAATTTCTTTATGATGAAAGGAGCTAAAATGGATTTAAAAAATTTAATTACTTTCATTCACGTAGCGGAATTGGGGAGCTTTACAAAAGCTGCCGAACAGTTGGGTTATTCACAACCTTCTATTTCTTTTCAGATAAAACAGCTTGAAGAAGAATTCGGTTGCCTTTTGTTTGAAAGAATAAATCATACAATAACACTTACCGAAAAAGGTCACGAGCTTGTTTCCTGTGCGCATCAGATTCGTGCTTTAACAGATGGATTCAAAGAAAGTGTCGCAGAAAACGATGAATGCAGCGGTCATATTCACATCGTTACTCCTGACTCTGTATGTGAAGAAATGATAAATTCTCATTATATAGATTTTCATAACAGATATCCTGATATTTCCATCAGATTCTCTACCGGAGACTCTGCAGTTATGCTTGATATGCTGGACCATAATGAAGCAGATGTAATAATAACTCTTGACAATCATTTATATAACAAAGATTACATAATAGCAAAAGAACAACAGCTTTCAATGCATTTCGTTACCGCTCGAAACTCAAAATTTGCAAATCGTAAAAACTTATCAATTAAGGATATAATAAACGAACCTTTTATTTTAACGGAACACGGACAAGGCTACAGACGAGTTTTTGACAGAGAGCTTGCGAAAAAATCCTTAGAAATAACTCCGTTTCTCGAAATAGGGCGAACGGATATGATCACTTCAATGCTTACTCAAAGCAATATGATTTCATACCTTCCCGATTTTGTAACACAGCCTTTGATAGATTCAGGTGAGCTTTGCTATCTTGATGTGCGTGATTTGAATATAGACATTTGGAAACAGCTTATTTATCACAAAAATAAATGGATGTCAAAAAGCTTAAAAGCTTTTATTGAATATGTAAAAGAAAAAGAATTTTCAAATTAAATATAAAACCAAACGAGAGATTCTCCGCTTTTTGAGAATCTCTCGTTTTTTCACCTTGAAAGCAGCCCATCAACAAACTGCCGTGCAAGACGTGCGGACCTTCCGCCCCGTTCTAAAGCAAAGCGTTCTGCAAGCAAATCTAATTCTTTATTCGGCATATCGATGCCATTCTCTTCAGCCAGATGATGAACAATATGAAGAAAGGTTTCCTTGTTAGGCTTAGAAAAAGTAACATGAATACCAAAGCGCTCCGAAAGGGAAACAAGCTCCTGCATTGTGTCATTTCTGTGAATATCATCACCGTCACGGTCGGAGAAAGTTTCCTTTATAATATGACGGCGATTGCTTGTAGCATAAATAACAACATTACTTGATTTTGCTGTCACCGAGCCTTCAAGAACTGCCTTAAGAGCATTGAAATTATCGTCATCCTTAAGGAAAGAAAGGTCATCTATAAACAGAATAAATTTCAACGGATTCTCTGACAGTTCATCAAGAATTTTCGGTATAACACGAAGCTGGTCCTTTCTTACCTCTACAATACGAAGTCCGTCTTCCCACAAGGCATTGGCTACCGCTTTAACGGTGGAGGATTTACCCGTACCGGCATCGCCTGTTAAAAGAATATTTGCGGCAGGCTTTCCCGAAAGCAACGCCTTGGTGTTGTCAATAATAATCTGCCTTTCTCGCTCATAGTCCACAAGCTGTGAAAGCTTTGTAGTATCGGGATTATGAACAGGAGCTACATTTCCTGATTCATCTGCATAAAACATTTTGTTTTTTGCATAAATACCATAGCCGTATTTACTGATGTTTTCTGCTCTGTGCAGATAAATATCCTTAAGCCGTAACCTTGTGGTTGTGAAATCGGGAAGATATGCATCGCAATCAATATCTGCGCAAAAATCATCCTTGGTAAGTTCTGCCACTTCCTGCAAGGTATCAAGCTCCGCAACAATAGTGTTATACATAAAGCTAGGCACATTTTTCCCTGCACCTATACTGCGCACATACACATTGTCGCTATTAGAGCAAATTTCCTTTATATATTCACCCAGATTACCACCATTTGCTTTATAAAGAGCAGATACGAACTCTGCATAAGCCGATGCATTTGGTTTTTTCAGATAAACGCACAATGCATCTATTACATTGTCTTTCAGCAAATCCCTGAAAATGCAAAGGGTTGATAATTTTGTTCTTAATTTTTTCATATCAGTTTAAAATCGCTCCGCTTGCACCGCCTGAAACAAGAGCTGCATATCGTTTAAGATAACCTGACAACTCTTTGGTTTTCGGTACAAAGTTTTTCATTCTTTCTTCAAGCTCTACTGCGTCAACTTTAAGTTCAATTGTGTTTTCGGGAATATTGATGCTGATAATATCGCCGTCCTTAACAACACCAATCATACCGCCCGATGCAGCTTCAGGTGTAACGTGACCTACACAAGCACCTCTTGTTGCACCGCTGAATCTGCCGTCAGTAATAAGAGCCACACTGTTTCCGAGACCCATACCCATAATTGCAGATGTAGGGTTGAGCATTTCTCTCATACCGGGACCGCCTTTAGGACCTTCGTATCGAATAACAACTACATCACCTGCAACTATCTTTCCTGCGTTGATAGCATTCTGTGCATCTTCTTCGCAGTCAAACACCTTTGCAGGACCTTCGTGAACAAGCATTTCAGGTAATACGGCAGAACGCTTGACAACACTACCTTCAGGTGCAAGATTACCTTTAAGCACCGCAATACCACCTGTTTCACTATAAGGATTATCAACAGGGCGAATAACATCGGGATTAAGATTGAAAGAGTCTGCAATATTTTCACCAATAGTTTTACCTGTAACAGTCAGGCAATGGGTGTTAATAAGATTTTTCTTCGTAAGCTCGTTCATAACGGCATAAACTCCACCTGCTTCATCCAAATCCTCCATATATGTTCTGCCTGCAGGAGCAAGATGACAAAGATTAGGTGTTTTTGCGCTGATTTCATTTGCTATATCAAGACTCAGTTCAACACCGCATTCGTGTGCAATTGCAGGTAAATGAAGCATAGAGTTGGTGGAACAACCCAAAGCCATATCAACCGTCAGAGCATTCATAAGTGCTTCCTTTGTCATAATATCACGGGGGCGGATATTTTTCTTTACCATTTCCATAACAGCCATACCTGCGTGCTTAGCGAGCTCAATACGGGCAGAATATACCGCAGGAATAGTTCCGTTACCCTTGAGACCCATACCGAGTGCTTCGGTCAGGCAATTCATTGAGTTTGCTGTGTACATTCCCGAACAAGAACCGCAGGTGGGACAGGTTTTGCATTCATATTCAAGAAGTTTCTCATCGCTGAGTTTTCCTGCATTATAAGCACCAACGGCTTCGAACATACTTGAAAGGCTTGTTTTTTTGCCTTCCACTCTGCCGGCAAGCATAGGACCGCCACTGACAAAAACAGTGGGAACATTTACTCTTGCCGCCGCCATTAAAAGTCCGGGAACATTTTTATCACAGTTAGGTACCATAACAAGACCGTCAAAGCCGTGGGCAAGAGCCATAGCTTCAGTTGAATCGGCAATAAGGTCACGGGTTACAAGGGAATATTTCATTCCCTTGTGACCCATAGCAATACCATCGCAAACTGCAATTGCAGGAAATACAATGGGCGTACCGCCTGCCATTGCAACGCCTAATTTTACCGCATCAACTATTTTATCTATGTTCATATGACCGGGAACAATTTCATTATATGAGCTTACAATACCGATAAGTGGTCTTGACTGCTCCTCTTCTGTGAGACCTAAGGCGTGAAAAAGACTACGGTGAGGAGCATTCTGCACGCCTGTTACTATATTTTCTTTAGACATAAAATCACCTTTAATTATTGATAAGCTTATCCTCATCACTCCAGCTATAGAGCTTACGGATATCTGCACCTACAACCTCACTGGGATGCTCGGAAGCAAGCTTTCTCATAGCATTGAAATGAACCTGTGAGCCTGCTGAAGACATATCAAGAAGGAAGTCCTTTGCAAAGGAACCGTCCTGAATATTTTTGAGAATCTGTTTCATAGCTTTCTTGGTATCTTCTGTAATAATCTTAGGACCTGTGATGTAATCCCCATATTCTGCAGTATTTGAGATAGAATATCTCATACCTGCAAAACCACTCTGATAAATAAGGTCTACAATAAGCTTCATTTCGTGGATACACTCAAAGTAAGCGTTTCTCGGGTCATAGCCTGCCTCTACAAGAGTTTCATAGCCTGCCTGCATAAGTGCGCAAACACCACCGCAGAGAACTGCCTGCTCACCGAAAAGGTCTGTTTCTGTTTCAGTACGGAAGTTTGTTTCAAGAACGCCTGCTCGAGCACCCCCGATACCGAGAGCATAAGCAAGACCTAAATCCCATGCATCGCCTGTTGCATCCTGCTCAACTGCAATAAGGCAAGGAACACCTTTACCTGCCTGATATTCAGAACGGACTGTGTGTCCCGGACCTTTGGGAGCAATCATAATAACGTTTACATTCTTGGGAGGCTTAATGCAACCGAAATGAATATTGAAGCCATGTGCGAAAGCAAGAGTTTTACCTTCTGTGAGATTAGGTTCAATGCTTTCTTTATAAAGAGCAGCTTGTTTTTCGTCATTGATAAGTATCATAATGATATCTGCATTTTTTGAAGCCTCGGCGGCAGTCATAACCTTAAGGCCTTGAGCTTCTGCCTTCGCCCAGCTTTTTGAACCTTTGTAAAGACCTACGATAACGTCAACACCGCTGTCTTTAAGATTAAGTGCGTGAGCGTGTCCCTGAGAACCGTAACCGATAATTGCAACGGTTTTTCCTGCTAATTTCTGAAGATCACAATCCTGCTGATAAAAAATTCTGTTTGCCATTTTTATTACCTCTTTCTAAATTATAAGTTCAAATTTTTTCTGAGTACTGAACTGCCTTTTTCAATAGAAGCTGTTCCTGTACGACATATTTCTAAAATAGTGAAATCTCCCATAAGTGAAATGAAATCGTCCATTTTTCTGCTGTTACCAATTAATCTCAGAACAATAGAATCCTTCGAATAATCAATTGTTTCCGCCTTAAAAGCTTCTGCCGCTGAATGAATTTCCTCTCTTGTATCGGGATCATTTTTCATCTTAATAAGCATCAGCTCACAGCTCAATGAATTTTCATTTGTTAATTCCTTGATAGAACAAACATCGGGAAGTTTATAAAGCTGGTTCATAAGAAGCTGTTTTCCTTCTTCCTCACCATCAAAGCTGAAGGTAATGCGGGAATATTCAGCTGATTCAGTTTCACTTGCGGTAATGGAGCTTATATTAAACTGCCTTCTTCGGAACATACTTGTTAATCTGTTAAGAACACCGAACTGATTTTTCACAAGCACTGCTAATGTATATCTGTTCATTCCTGCACCTCCAATTTTGTAATAATATCATCCATACTGCCACCGGGCGGTAGCATAGGAAGAACGAATTCGTCTTTATCAATTTTACAATCAATAATATAAGGGCCTTCACAGTTGAATGCTTTTTTCAATGCTTCATCCAATTCTTCGGGAGTTGTAACTGCTTCACCGTCTGCACCAAATGCTTTGGCAAAGGCAGAAAAATCTGTTTTTCGTTCAAGAACGGAATTAGAATAATGCTTATCATAGAACAGGGTCTGCCATTGACGAACCATACCAAGCACACCGTTATTTATAATAATTACTACGATAGGAACATTGTATCTTACTGCAGTAGCCAACTCATTAAGGTTCATACCGAAGCTACCGTCACCGGTAATTAAAACACTTCGTTCACCTGTTCCGTATGCCGCACCGATTGCAGCACCAAAGCCATAGCCCATTGTGCCGAGACCACCGCTGGATGCAAATCGTCTTGAGGTTTTGAAATTAAGATTTTGTGCTGACCACATCTGATGCTGACCAACATCGGTACAAACTGCAGTGTTTTCACCCAGATATTTATTTAATGTTAAAATGGCTCTGCGTGGTGTCAAGCCGTCACGGTTATCAAGATAATTTTCTTCTTCCTGACGGAACGCATCTACCTTTGCCATCCACTCACTTTTTTTGCTTTCATTCAGCATGGGCAGAAGCTTTTGTAAAGTAAGCTTTACATCTCCTCTGAGACCGCAAACAGCATTAACAGTTTTATTAAGCTCGGAGCCATCTACATCTATATGAATGATTTTTGCTCCTTTTGCAAATTTCTGACGATTTCCCGTAACCCTATCGTTAAAACGAACCCCAAGAGAAATAATCACATCTGCATTGTGCATTGACATAGAGGATGCAAAGTGTCCGTGCATACCTTGCATACCGAGAAATCTGGGATGGTCTGTAGGAATTGCTGAAAGACCCATAAGAGAGCAACCGATTGGTGCATCTATCTTTTCTGCAAGAGAAAGCATTTCTTCTTGTGCATCTGCTGTAATCAAACCGCCACCAAAATATACAAATGGTCTGTTTGCAGAATTTATTATTTCTGCTGCTTCTTCTATTCTTATTTTTTTTGCAGGTTGTGGTTCTTCTTTTTCTACAGGTGATTTTGGTTCATATTCGCATTTAGCAATTTGCACATCCTTGGGAACATCAATAAGAACAGGACCGGGTCTTCCCGATTTAGCTAACACAAATGCTTCACGGATTGTATCTGCTAAATCCTCTACTTTTCCAACAAAATAATTATGTTTTGTAATGGGAAGTGTAACGCCTGTAATATCAATTTCCTGAAAGCTGTCAGAGCCGATTTGTGTTGTTGGTACATTTCCGCAAACAGCTACCATAGGAATTGAATCGAGATATGCCGTTGCAATTCCCGTAACAAGATTTGTAGCACCGGGACCTGAGGTTGAAATAACAACGCCAACCTTGCCCGTAGTTCGTGCGTAGCCGTCTGCTGCGTGAGCCGCACCTTGCTCGTGTGCGGTTAAAATATGATTAATCTCATTCTGATGAGTATAAAGGCTGTCATAAACATTGAGAATTTGTCCGCCCGGGTAACCAAAAACGGTATCACAGCCTTGCTCTATTAGAGTTTTTACAAGTATATCTGCGCCGGAAAGGAGCATATAATCACACCTTTCTTAAATTTTCTATAACAAGGTCACCGCATTTTTCACAGCCCACCTGTGTCATACCATCGCTCATAATATCAGCGGTGCGGTAACCTGCATCAAGATAGGCTGAAACTGCATTTTCAATTGCATCTGCCTCTTCATCCATATCAAAGCTGTATCTTAACATCATAGCCGCTGAAAGAATTGTTCCGATTGGGTTTGCAAGGTCTTTTCCCGCAATATCGGGAGCAGAGCCGTGTATTGGTTCATAAAGACCACAGGTGGTAGCACCGAGGCTTGATGAAGGAATCATACCGATTGAGCCTGTTATCATAGATGCTTCGTCGGAAAGAATATCACCAAACATATTCTCAGTTACAACCACGTCAAACTGTGCAGGATTCTTTACAATCTGCATTGCACAGTTATCAACCAGCATATCTGAAAGCTCAACATCAGGGTATTCATCTGCTAATTTGTGCATAACCTTTTTCCAAAGTCTGCTGCTATCAAGAACATTGCTCTTTTCAACCGAACAAAGCTTTTTATTTCTTTTTCTCGCAGTTTCAAAACCGATTCTGCCAATACGCTCGATTTCTTCTTCGTTATATGTAAGAATATCAATTGCAGTAGGTTTTCCGTCAACATTTTCAGTTTTATGTTCACCGAAGTAAATACCGCCAATGAGTTCTCTTACGATGATAAAATCAATACCCTTATCAACAATTGATTTCTTAAGAGGGGAAGCATCTGCAAGCTGTTTCCAAATCTTTGCAGGACGGTTATTAGAATAAACACCCATTCCTGCACGAAGTCTTAAAAGACCTTTTTCGGGTCGCATATAGCCCGGAACATCATTCCATTTATCTCCGCCAACTGCACCTAAAAGAACACTATCGGACTCAACACATTTTTTAAGTTCAGCTTCCGGCATCGGGTCGCCGTATTTATCAATTGCACATCCGCCCATATCAACATCGGTGTAGTTAAAGGTATGTCCGTAAAGCTCTGCAACCTTATTAAGAACCTTAAGTGCTTGTTCAACTATTTCGGGACCTATACCGTCACCGCGAATAACCGCAATATTTTTAACCATTCTGTTCACCTTCTTTCAGAGATTTAAGTAAACCTCCGCATTTAATAATATTCTGTATAAATTCGGGGAAAGGCTGTGCCTTATACTCTTTACCCGTAGTGATATTTGTAATAACGCCTGTATCAAAATCAACCTTTACTTCGTCGTTTACATTAATTTCTTCTGCCGCTTCCTCACATTCAAGAATGGGAAGACCTATGTTTATGGCATTGCGATAGAAAATTCGTGCAAAGCTTTTTGCAATAACGCAACCTGTACCGCAGGTTTTAATAACAAGAGGTGCATGCTCACGGGATGAACCGCATCCGAAGTTCCAGCCTGCAACTATAATGTCACCGTCATTTACTTTTTTAACAAATTCAGTATCAATATCTTCCATGCAATGCAAGGCTAATTCCTTTGCATCGGGAGTATTAAGATAACGGGCAGGAATGATAACATCTGTATCAACATTATCGGGATATTTAAAAACTTTACCTTGTGTATTCATCTCTTAATCCTCCTTGTATTCTGTAATATAACCGGTTAAGGCACTTGCGGCGGCGGTGTGAGGTGAAGCAAGATAAACCTCGCTCTCGACATGACCCATTCTTCCTACAAAGTTACGATTAGTTGTAGCTATGCATTTTTCACCTGCTGCAAGAATACCCATATAACCACCAAGACAAGGTCCGCAGGTTGGTGTGGAAACAACTGCCCCTGCATCAATAAAGGCGGTGTAATAGCCTTTTTCAACGCATTCTCTTAAAATCTGCATTGTGCCTGGAATAATTATGCAACGAATACCATCTGCAACCTTTTTGCCTTTTAAAATGTTGTATGCAGCTTCCATATCTTCCATTCTGCCGTTGGTGCAAGAACCGATAACAACCTGGTCAACTTTAATATGGTGAAGTTCACTTGCAGGGTGTGTATTTTCGGGAAGATGAGGACAGGCAACTGTCGGAACAATTTTTGAAAGGTCAATATCAATAACCTTTTCGTATTCTGCATCTTCATCTGCTTCAAAAACAACAGGCTTTCTTTCACTTCTGCCGTCAAGATATTTCGTTGTTACATCGTCAACAGGAAAGATTCCGTTTTTAGCGCCTGCTTCAATTGCCATATTGCAAATGCAAAGGCGGTCATCCATAGAAAGAGCGTGAGCACCGTCACCTGTAAATTCCATGCTCTTGTAAAGAGCACCGTCAACGCCAATCATACCGATAATTGTGAGAATGACATCCTTACCGCTACAGTTTTTCGGTAACCTTCCTGTAAGGTTAAATTTAATCGCAGAAGGAACCTTAAACCAAGCCATACCCGTTGCCATTCCTGCCGCCATATCTGTTGAACCTACACCTGTTGAGAATGCACCAAGTGCACCGTAAGTGCAAGTGTGACTATCTGCACCTATAATGCAGTCACCTGCAGTAACAACGCCCTGTTCGGGAAGAAGTGCGTGTTCGATACCCATTTTGCCGACATCGTAAAAATGACTTACACAATGGGAACAAGCAAATTCACGGCAGGTTTTGGATTGCTCCGCTGCCTTAATATCTTTATTGGGAACGAAGTGGTCAAGAACGATAGCCACTCTGTCTTTATCAAATACTTTGTTAAATCCTGCTTTTTTAAACTCATTAACAGCAACGGGAGTTGTAATATCGTTACCGAGAACAATATCAAGCCTTGCATTTATAAGCTGACCTGCAACTACGCTTTCGAGTCCTGCGTGAGAAGCAAGAATTTTCTGTGTCATTGTCATACCCATTATCAGTCATCTCCTTTTGTCATATTGTGAAAAGCACTGAGAAGTGCATTTGTACTTGCTTTAATAACGTCAGTATCTGTACCTGCACCCCAGAACATATCACCGTTTTCTTTTTCAAGTCCGATATAAGAAGCAGCAACGCTCTGAGAACCCTGACCCTGCATACTGTGTTGAGTAAATACCTGCAAGGTATATTCTTCGCCCGTATAGGCTTTGAGTGCATTGTTTATAGCATTGAGAGAGCCGTTGCCCTCTGCTTCCATTTCAGTTTCTTCATCGTCTTTCATAAATGTGATGATAATTTTCACCACATCATTTTCACGGGAGAATTCAAAGTCTGTAACACTGATAGCAGAGGGTGTGTTGAGATAATTCTCTGTGAAAATTCGGAGCACTTCGTCGGTTTTGAGCTCTTTGTGCTCGTGGTCTGAAATATCCTTGCAAAGGTAACTGAAATGCTCACGCATTTTCGGTGGTAAGTTATAACCGAAGGTCTGTTCGAGAAGATAACCGATACCGCCCTTACCTGATTGAGAGTTAACTCTGATAACATCAGCATCATAAGTTCTGCCAATATCTTTCGGGTCAATGGGAATATACGGTACATTCCATTGATGAAGCTTATTTTTATTTCTGTATTTCATACCCTTTGCAATAGCATCCTGGTGAGAGCCTGAAAATGCGGCAAATACAAGTGCACCTGCATAGGGCGCTCTGTCGTAAACATGCATTCTGGTGCAACGTTCATATACCTCAACAAGCTCTGTCATATTTGATAAATCAAGCTTCGGGTCAACACCGTGGGAATACATATTCATTGCAAGAGTGATAATATCTACATTACCTGTTCTTTCGCCGTTGCCGAAAAGTGTACCTTCAACACGGTCTGCACCTGCAAGGAGTGCAAGCTCCGTATCTGCAACACCTGTTCCTCTGTCATTGTGAGGGTGAAGGGAAAGAGTTACATATTCACGGTATTTAAGGTTTTCGCTCATATATTCAACCTGCGAAGCGTAAACGTGGGGAAGGCTCATTTCAACCGTTACAGGAAGATTGATAATTACATTGTTTGTTTCACTTGGCTCTAAAACATCAAGAACTGCATTGCAAACCTCCAATGCGTATTCAGGCTCTGTTCCAGTAAAGGATTCGGGTGAATATTCAAATCGGAAATTACCGTCATATTCACTTGCTAATTTCTTTACAAGCTTTGCACCGTCAACTGCAATTTGCTTGATTTCCTCTTTTGATTTTTTGAAAACCTGCTCACGCTGTGCAACACTTACGGAATTATAAAAATGAATAATTGCACTTGGTGCACCCTTGCAGGCATCAAAGGTTTTTCTGATAATGTGCTCACGGCATTGGGTAAGCACCTGAACCGTAACATCCTCGGGAATCATATTATTGTCAATAAGAGTTCTCAAAAACTCATATTCTGTTTCACTTGCGGCAGGAAATCCCACTTCAATTTCCTTGAAGCCCACATCAAGAAGAACCTTATAATATTCAAGCTTTTCTTCAAGGCTCATTGGAATAACAAGGCTTTGGTTACCGTCACGCATATCAACACTGCACCATACGGGAGGGTTTTCAATATGGTCTTTCTCTACCCATTTGTTATATTTTTTATCTACAGGGAAATATCCCACTCGGTATTTACTTGAATCCATCATAGCGCTTCACTCCTTTTCAGCAATTACTTCCACTTCGACCAAAGCACCCTTAGGAAGCTCTTTAACTGCCACACAAGAACGTGCTGGCTTTTCGGTGAAATATTCGGCATAAACCTCGTTGAACTTTGCGAAATCATCCATATTACTTAAAAAGCAAGTTGTTTTTACTGCTTTTTTGAGAGATGTTCCTGAGGCTTCAAGCACCGCTTTAAGATTTTTGCAAACTCTGTGGGTTTGTTCTTTAATTTCTGTACCTTCTAAACCGCCTGTTTCAGGATTTAGCGGAATTTGTCCGGAGGTAAAAACGAGGTTAGCTACCTCTATTGCTTGTGAGTAAGGTCCGATTGCCGCCGGAGCCATATTGGTCTGTACTTTTTTCATAATATTTTTACTCCTTTCAAATCACATTAAATCCTTCATTTCGAAGAGATTGAGTTATTAAATTAACGTGTTCATAATCTCTTGTTTCCATTTCGATTCTGAGGAAACAACCGTTAACACTTTCGGTGTTGCCTTTTTCGTAGTGAACACCTGTAACGTTACCACCGCAATCGGCAATAATCCGTGAAATTTCCTTGAGCTGACCGGGTTTATCAATAAGCTCAATTAAAAGACTTGATGACCTGCCGGAATTGAGAAGACCTCTATCTATAACTCTTGAAAGACTTGTAACATCAATATTACCGCCTGATACAACTGCAACCACTCGTTTGCCTTTGAGACCGAATTTATCAAACATCACCCCGGCAACTGCAGTAGCACCTGCGCCTTCTGCAATCATTTTCTGCTTTTCAATAAGAGCAAGTATTGCAGAAGCCACTTCGTCATCTGTTACAAGAGCGATATCATCAACATATTTTTTTACAAGCTCAAAGGTATTGTCACCCGGTTGCTTAACTGCAATGCCGTCTGCAATGGTCTGCACCCCTGAAAGGCATTCAATTTTACCGTCCTTAACGGAGTTGTACATACTCGGTGCACCTGCAACCTGAACTCCGTAAACCTTAACCGAAGGTCTGATTTTCTTAACAGTATATGCAATTCCTGAAATAAGACCGCCACCGCCAATAGGGACTACAATTGCATCGATATTATCAAGGTCATTTATTATCTCAAGAGCAATTGTGCCTTGACCTGCAATAACATTTTCATCATCAAAGGGGTGCACAAAAGTATAGCCTTCACTGTCTTTTAGCTCCAAAGCTTTTTGATAAGCATCGTCATAACAGCCTTCAACAAGACAAACATCTGCACCAAAGCCTTTTGTTGCTTCCACCTTTGAAATAGGTGCTGTATCAGGCAAACAAATTAAAGACTTAATTCCATTTTTTGTTGCCGCAAGGGCTACACCTTGTGCATGATTTCCTGCTGAACAGGCAATCACACCTTTCTCTTTTTCTTCGTCTGACAGCATTGCAATTTTATACGCTGAGCCTCTTACCTTGAAGGAGCCGGTAATTTGTAGGTTTTCAGGTTTCAGATATAGTTCGCAATCAGGTGCAATTCCGTATGCACGAACAAGGTTCGTTTCACGAATAATACTTTTGAGCACCGTCTGTGCATCAAATACTTTGTCGAGAGATAACATTTTCATTCCGCCTTTCTTACATTAATTCTATGCATCGTAACTTTGCTTTAAGGCAAAACAAAAACCCGCCTCAAAGCATTTAATTGCTTTGAGACGGGTGAAAACTATCACTCGCGGTACCACTCAAATTGCGAATATATTACAATTCGCCACCTCTTCGAAGTCCATCAACTCCTATGCACTAACGTAGCATACACGGGAAACGCCTACTGGGTGTTTATGCCTTTGGGGCTTCCGGCTCAGAAGGGATGGGAAATCTATAGTCCTTTACCGGGATCACACCATCCCCGACTCTCTGAGAAATTCGTTACAGTTTCCGTCTTCATCAACGCCTTTGGTTTCGAAGTCCAACAACCTCTATGCACTCACGTAGCATACACGGGGCGTCCTATTTTCCAACTGGCTTTTCAAACACCCGGCTCGGAAGGGAGTAGTCTTGAGATATTATCATACCGAATTTCAGCTAACTTCGGCTCTCTGTGATGCTTTAACCTCGACGCTCTTCGTCATAGCCTTTAAAAACATATTCAATTTTCCTACATTCTACTACTAGCATTTGTAGTTGTCAAGCATTAACAGCATTAATGTTTTTGAATATTAGTATCAATATTTTTTATAACAAACAAACGCAAGTTGTCTGAGATTAAAGATAACCGCCAATATTGTCTTGACAAACCGATTTTTCTATACTATTATGCAAATAGTTGGAAAATCTGAAAAACCAAAAAGCCGAGAACCCTTGATTCTACTGGGTTTACGGCTTGTCATCCAGGTGGTGTTACCGTTAGGTTCTGGTGGCACCCCGTGCAGGTTCAAGTCCTGTCGCCCGCACCAAACGGTATAAATCCGAACCTTTTCATAGTTGGAGATGGGTTCGGGTTTATTCTTTTTTGTGAGTATCCTAACTCAAATTGTAAAATGAAATAAGTTAACGGCAGAGATTTTACTCTCTGCCGTACTTTTCGTTTAAAGCCGTTTTAACGGCTCTTTCTTTTATTTCGAGTTTTTCTTCGCCTGATACTCTTTAAAGTATTCTTTGCCCTCGTCTGTGGCGTAAAACTCTTGAATATCTGGCAAGAAACATTTCACTAATGATTCTAATTCATATTCAGGAATATTCCAGTCGCCTCGTTTCATAAGGCAACACAACATTCATCTGATTATTCTTTATGCAACCCCCTTACATACTCATCTGTATACCACCATCGTGGGTATGTCCGTTTTTCTTTTTCTGATAATTTTTTCGTTCTTTAATACATTTTGGTTTCTTTTTATCATCCTCATCATAATCATCTCTCCCTATCTTTGAAATATTATTAATAAGATGCATAGTATTAATGGCAAGCTCGCTCCAATCGCAGCCCACTTCATTTTGAGTTTGTTCAACATTTTCTCTTTGTTTTGTAATCTCTCCACTATATTCCAATACTGCTCCCAGACCTTCTTCTCCAGAATATTTGTCTGGTCGATAAGTCGGTTGTTGACTGTACCATTCATTGACTTCATCTCGTGCTCTGTAGTATCTATTATCTTCCACAGATACGCTTTCAGTGTTTCTTCCACTATCTGATTCAAATCTTCCTGTGTCGGTAATTCTGATATCAAAGCCGTGTTTTCGACAATGGCTTTCCCAGTCAATGAGATATGCTGTGCTATCGCATTGTATTGTTCCGGTTTCAACGTCAGGTATGTTGGCTGTATCGGTTCGGTCAATTCTTTGATTGTTTCGTTTGTCACTTGTTCTATCTGATTCAATTGTTTTAATTTGTTCATATCCATAAGTAAATAATTCCTCCATGTTAGTTTTTAAATATTTATTATCGAGCAAACGATTATCTCTAAATCGTTGCCCGTCTGGTGTGGTGTAGGTGATATATTTGTAACTGTCAATCCACTTTACACCATATCCGAGTTTATTCATTTCATCAATAAACTGATTTTTAGATTTGCTTTTAGCAACTGCATAATCAATTGCATTGGTCAGTTTAATCTTCTTGTTATCACCACGAAGAGCAGTTCTGTATTCTTTCTGATTCATTGAGCGTTGTTTCGGTTTTTCGTATGGTTTTAATGTTTCTAAATCATATTGCTGACATATTTCATCAGACTTTTTTCGTAACTGCTCCAAGCCTTTTTCGTTTATCTGAATTTTGTAGCCTGTTTCACAGTTTACTGAATTCACCACAAAATGATTATGCCAATGGTCACGGTCAATGTGAGTCGCAACTACTACTTCAAATCCATCAAATGCTTTTGCCATTTCTAAACCAATTTTATGTATCGTCTGTGGAGTAACACCGCAATCAGGTTTAAAGGATTGTACATACTGTTTGAAGAATACACCGCTTGCTTTTCCGTAATGATTTTTAGTTGCCATAAATTCTTCGTATGCTGATTCAGGAACACAGTTCTGACCACTTACAAGATTAACACCATTGTAGTTGGTCTTCTTATCTTGCATTACATAATTCAGCACTCGTTTCATGGCAGTAGCTGTTTGAGTTTTTTCAGAGATGGCTACAAAGGTTGCCATTAACACCACCTCCTGATAATTTCATTCAGAGCAGATAACACTTCTGTGTATTTCAGTTTTATCTCACTTAAGTCAGGGCAATTTATTTTACCCATATTACAGAGAGTAGTAATCTGATTTATGTTTCTGCCAATTGCTTTCTGTTCTTTCAGCACTTCGCCCAAATCATTTATGACAACTATCGGCTTATTCAGAGCCGAGAATGTTACAAACTCGGTGAAGTTCATATTCACTTTTTCTGCTTTTTTCTTGATTGCTGTGTAATCAGATTCTCTGAATCTCATAGCAATCATTTTTGTTTTATTGTTGTTTTTAGTTATCCTCACTTTCTGTAGTGTCTTTTACACTACCTTGTATTTTTTATTGTCTTACACGAAGACGGGGGTTCGGGGTTCACCCCGACAAGCTGTTTGTATGCGGCCGCCACCAGCGGTTGTATATACAAACAATATGCTTGCCTATCCTTACAGGATAGAAATCATATTTACCACCAACACCTTTCTGCATTCAAATTTGTATCATAGACTTTTAATTTTTCTCTGACCGTGATATAATTCTAACAGATATTTTTGTGTTAAGAATGAGAAAGTGAAAACAGTAAAAAAATCAAAAGTTTACTTTTTCACAAAAAGGAGACCTATGGAATTTCACGAACAACAATTCGGCTTGTATGTAACTTTAGAAGATAATGGTTATATAAAAAGAACTCTCATCTCAAAAGCTGGTGAAGAAGATTTTCCTTCTACCAGCATTCAAGATGAGGTTATACTGTTTTCGGAATTAAATTTTGAACCTTATTCAAAGGTTGTGGATGCTATTCAAAACATAGCAGACCAATTAGATTTAGAAGATAAAGAAACAATGACAACAGAAGAAAAAGAAATATTCAATTCTTTTAGTTCATTAGTTGAAGATTTACTGGATGAGTTAGAAAAAGAGCAACAAATTCCAGGGTTGCTTTTGAGAACTACAATACAAGATTCATTACCAATAAATGATGATTCTGTAGAGTACGCATATTTAGCTACTAAAATAATTCCTGAACAATTAAGAGCAATCGTTGACTACAACTTTTTCATAAACAGTTTATTCTATAATATGGATGCTAAAATTCCACTTATTGATGGAACTGATTTTTATTTTCTTTCAGCATTAAAGATACAACAAGAATTAACTTTTGCAGGAGTTTTAGAAGCACGATATTTCTTCAGGTCAATAGTTGATTATTTTGTTTTCCTGACTATGCAATTTTTAAACACAAATCCTAATGTTACAAGATGTAAATGTTGTGGGAAATTCTTTGTTCCTAAAACTAAAAAACCAACAAAGTACTGTGACCGAATTGTCAGAAATAATTTAACTTGCAAACAAATAGCACCTATTGTGAAACATCAAAAATTAGCTTCAAGCGATAAAGTTATTGAAGCATACGATAGAAACAAAAGAAAAATGTACCGCCGATACGAGCGTAACGACGGTAAAGTATATATGTCTGAAAAAGGATTAACTTACAACGATTTTTATGAGTGGAATGACAACGCAACTGAAGCAAGAGATAAATATCTCAAGGGTGAACTGACAGCAGAGGAAGCTTTAAAATTCATCGAGGTTAATGATTAAAAGAAACGATTACAGCGAGAGCGAACCGCTCTGGAAAAGTTGGATGTTTTATGATATAATGATTTCTACGAACTTGAATTTGTCGAGGTATATAGATATGTTAAATGAAATGGAGTTACTTGAATTTGTTAGACCATATTACACAGATAAAGATATTATGCATAATATGTGGCATATAGAATTAGTACAAAAAATGGTGGACAGAATACTTTCTGATTCTAATTATACTGTTGATGAAGAATGTTTAAAATTAGCAACTTATTTTCATGGTTTCATCTATATGGATGAAGAAAAAATCAAGCAATGGATGATTGCGCAGAATTATAATGAAGAAATGATTTCTAAAACAATAAAAATAGCATGGGAGTCTCAAAGAAGTGAAATACCTGAGACTATTGAGGGAAAGATTTTGCACGATGCCCATGTATTAGAAGGCGGGAAAACTTACTTGATAGTAAAAACTCTGATTACCGGTTCTGTCAGAGGACAATCATTAATTGAGACTTTGGATTTTATGGAAAAGAATGTTTTAAACCAAAACAAATGCTATTTACCTGAAACAATTCCCTTATGCGATGAAATGAACCAATACACAAATAATTTCTTTAAAGATTTAAAAGATGGAATAAAATAAAAAGTAAAGGGCAGATAAAATCTGCCCTTTACTTTTTATAGAAAATTTATTTATCAAATCAAATCTTTCCTATTTTCTTTTATCCATTCAATCATTGTTTTTGCTCTGCCTTCTTCAATCAACCTTGCAACTGCACTTAATACAATTATCTCCATACGAGTAGCAATCATTCTCACCGGAGAAAGAGGAGAGAAGTTTTTGAAAGATTTTCTCTTGAGAGTTATGAAACTCTGAAAGGCTCCACGCCTTAGCATAATTATTTTTATTCGTTGAAACAGTTCCCTGTTTTCAGGACTAATCCATCAACGGCATTTTTGAAAGATAATCCGCCTTTTCCACATTTGCCTAATATTCAGGTATGTCATGCATCATATCAGCAGCCCTAAAAATCTTGAGAAATTTCTCATCCATCATCTTCACCCCTTAGTTTTAAAAGCACAAAACGCAAGAACAAATGTTCTTGCGTTTTGATTATATCATGAGAGAAGGATTTGTCAACACATATTTTTGAAAAATGAATATAGAGTACATCATAACGGACTTTGTTATTAGCTTCTCTATTCTTTGTATTATACAGTAAAGTTTTCAAATCACGGGCACAGGTATAACTATAATTAACAAAAAATGATTACGCTCTGTTGAATAATTTATATATCAAAAATAAACTTTCCTTTCCCTAAAAAACGAATATGTTCCAAATAGTTTAAAGTAGCTTTTAAGTTTTTCTTGTTTTCAGGAGAAAAATTCCAGCAATTGATTAATGAATCAGAAACGGTATTGACACTCAAACTAAACTTTCGATTTAACAATTCGTAATCGCTTTCACCATAAGCACCATAATCACCTATTGTTATAATGTCGTCTAGAGATAAGCCCTGATCACAAAAATAATCACAAACATTAACTTTGCTTGTAGAACTAGGTACAACATCATAAGAATGTGGTGATTTTATTATTTTTAGTTTTGTGGATTCATAAATGTACTTTATTACCTTGTCAATGTATAAATGGTCTTTTTTTTCGGAAAAAAAGTTTATTTGAAAAGGGTTTTCTTCTTTTATTCCTTCTGTAACTAGTACACCAGATGGAATATTTAAGTTAATAAAGTCAATTAGTTTTTTAAAATCATAAGGAATATCTATATCGAGATCGTAATAAGTAATTGTGCTATCCAAAGGTAATATTAAGCCCCCATTATAATAACCTATTATCACTTTGTGCCAAAATTCAGGATTAATCCTTTTCTTAATTTCTTCTGCTACATATTCTCCATTCCCTGTTGCAATGCCAATCTTGATATCATTTTTTAATAATAAATTAATTAATTGAAAGATATCATCTTCAATAGTAGAGTGGAAAGCTTTATTGTGTACAGTAAGATCAAAATCAAAAACAATGCTACTAAATGTATGAGTTTTAACACTAAAATAATAAGTGTTACAATGTTGCTGTATATCATCCTTACAGATATTCTCACATGCGTTATATTTTCTGTTTGTTGCCATTACCAACGAGATTTCTTTAGAAGGCTTGTTTTTTGGACAAATTTGCTTAATCATATGATACTTCCTTACAATTTTTGACTAAGAAGCTTACTTATGATACTACTACTTATTATAACTAGCGTTATGTATGCATAAAAAGATTCTATAATAACAGTAAAATGTGAAACTCTACATGTAATAGGTACATCACCAATGTTTAGAAAAACATCCATAGACATCTCTATACAATTTATAAACTGGTACAAACTTTCAAACGATAGCAGGGGCGTTTGCTCCATCTTATAATATTGACAACAAAAATAAATTAGTGGAAATACTAAAAACACTAAAAAAATTGTAACAATTACTATTCTAGAAATATTTGTTCCATATTTTGTAGATATAGACCATATTTTACTTAAAAAAAATCTACTATAATGTTTTTTTTCTTTTAACATTTTTTCTTGAATTTTTCTAGCTTCAATATAAAAAAAATCAGCTTCCTCTGACTTATACAAATTTAAGTTTCTATATATATCATTAAACGAAATATATAGCAACTTATAATATTGTGATGCTCGCGCATCATTGATTAATTTTTTCCAGAGCGACATTAACTTTTCATCAACTTGATGAAAATAAATGGCGTACCTATTGGTGGCAGATACTGCACATTCAATTGCCCTTTCATAATTATCAGCTTCAAGATATTTTAAAGCAGCTTTTTCATAAATCCAATATGAATCCGATGGACCATCGTGATTATCATCACTATATGCAGAATATTGAAGAGCACGCCCTTTCTTTTCTGCATCACTTAAAGTCGCCCACTTCTCAAAAGAGATAGAAGGAAATGTATGTTCTAATGAATTATAGTCCTGATAACTTTTCTCGCTTTTTATAGGTTTGTAGGCACAATACCACAAATAGCTAATCTCACGCCATTTTTCTGTTTTTTCTGCAGCTATTGCAGAGTAGCCATAATAAGTGCGAGCCGTACTTAAAAGGCCCAAAGCATAGTACCAATCCGCTACTTTTTTAAAATCTTTACAGGCTTCTGAAAACAATTCTTTTTCAAGTTTTTGTTGAATAGAAAATTTCTTGTTTTTTATTTTAATTACAATTTTCTTTGTAATATCGGCGTTTTCTATACTAGATATAGTTCTAATATTACTATTTGATAAATCAATATCACTAAAAACTTTGTTGGTTAATGTTTGAGAAATATAAATAATATCAGAATCGATAGGTAGATAATTTTTGATCGTATCTTCAGAGCCAATTGCGATTATTAACGTTTTACCTTTTAGACAACCTGCATTTAATATAGGTTGATATGAGTTTAAATACTTTTTATAGAATTGGGAAATTTGCTTTTGGCTAATAATTTGACATTTTTGGTTGACTGAAATAATATCATTATTATCTAAAATCTTCTTATATTTGTGCCACAAGTCATTTATATTATTGCAATTTTCATACAATGACTCAATAATAACTATAGCCATATTTTAAAACTCCTCTTTGATATAATATTTTTCTAAAAGAAATACTGGTTTGTATGAAAATTTAGCTTTTCTTAAGTTTTCAATTCCCATATCATCTTGTAAATTTACATATTTGTAATGCTTATCACAAAATTCATGCTGTAACAATAATTGTAACATAGCCGGGTAAATACCAACAAATGATTTATTACAACGCCTTATATGAATAATTATTGAATCATAAAATTCTTCAGCAATACATATTGCCTCTAATTTATTATCTACTAGAATCATACCTCCGCGCAACTCTAATTTCTCGATATTATTCAAAATACGGAGATATGCATACCACTCATCTATATCAAAGACATTTTTTGAATCAGAAAGAATATCATATAAACCACTTTTCACGAAATCAATTTTATCTGCCGTTAATCGTTCATATTTAAATTTATACCTTTTATAAAATGCATTTACAAGTTTGCGTTTGCGTTTGTATTCTGGGCCGCTGTAATTAACAAGTTTTTGATAATCGCAAATGTAGTCTGAATATGATTTTTTTGTTCCTATCAAACAATTTTTATTCATATATGGCAGTATACTATTTAACATATCTTCTGACAGAGGTCTTAAATTTAATGGAGCCTTTTCTTCTTTAAAAATACACTTTATATATTCTATACTGCTTTTTAATGCTTGGTTTCCAAGAGGGTAATAACATTGCAAACTCCCGTCATTTTGATTTCCAAAAATTAAAAGAGTATCTTCGTGTTCTTGATAACAGAAATTATATCTCTTTGCCCAAGCAAACAGTGTGGTAAATTGGTATTCAGAATTTAAAATATTAGGATTTTTATACTTATCAAATATTGCTTTATCTTCTATTTCTATATTTTTCATTATTTTCACTCCAAAGAAAGATAAACTCCATTTTCATTACCCTAAATATACAGTTACATTTTTATGGTTCGATAAATATAAAACTGGATAATCAGAAGTGGTAACATCTTGTCTGTGCATTTTTTCTATCACCATTTGCTTTTCCCTTAGGATAGCACCAATCATTATAACTGAGGAATTGAAAATACCCCATAAAGTAAGAGATATTACCTCATTAGGTACAACATCAATATTAGAGAACCAGCCATTTTTAACATGTTCTTTTTTTCTTTGAATTGATAGTGTAGTTATATCATAAAAAGTATGAGAATATTCTTTAATTGGCGGATAACAAAAACCAACATGACCATCAATACCTACACCTAGAACACAAATATCTAGTCCGTTAGTTAACAATTCATCATTGTATAGAATTATATCTCTCTCATAATTATCATGAGAAAAAATTTTTACTGATTTGAAGTTGAATATTTGTTCTTCAAATAGATCGAATAAATCAATAGTACAACTAAGTTTATCGTTAAAAGGTATTCCTGCGTAATCATCAACAATATATAGATTTATTTTACCAAAAGGTATTTCTCTATTTTTGAGCAAAGCAATGAATTGCTCTAAAGTTGATCCTGTTGCAATAGCTACATTTAAAAAAGGCTTTGTTTTTAACATATGGTTTGTTTGGTTGACAAAATCATCTACCATTTTACTGCTCATAGCATATTCATTATTATAATTTTTAAATTTAAACACATTTACACTTCCTAAAAACAATGTTGAAAAAACAAAATTACTTTAAAATGTGGTTTTTCTGTATACACCTAAAACTTTCTTTATTTATATATGACAAAAAACAACAAAAGCTACACATTTTTTTGAAATTTTTCACTCAATTCTCTGTTTTGTACAATTTAAAATCCACTATTTTAGTCAAAAACACAACAAAAAAACGCCCTGAAACCTATAAAATAGATTTCAGGGCATTTAATGTTTACTAATAATATAATTCAAACTAAATACTCAAAATAGTTTTCTTTAAACTCCTCATACTCGTCTTTCTCCGTTATCCACACAATAACCGGATATTCTTTTACGCCGAGTTGGGTGAGTGCTTCAAAGCGGTGGTTGCCGTCACAGAGTTCAAAGCTGTGGTCGACAAAATGAACTATCAATGGTGGCATATCATCATTTGATTGAAGTGTTTTCTTTAATGATTGCACTCTTTTTTCAAACCACTCTGCATTAACCTGATATTTCATGTTATCTTCCGGACCACAGCAACGAGAAAGCAGAGACAAAGGCATTGTGAGTGGTCCTAAATAATATCTTGGGAATAACTTCAATCCATCCGAAAATGCTTTATTGTGACCATCTGAAAGTAAAAATAAATGCACCCAATCTTCAAGTTTATTTGAATTTGCAAATTCTTTTGCAGACGATAAAGAACACCTATATTTCAACTCTTTGCTTTCATTTTTGCTATAAACAATTTTCTTGATAGAATCAATAGACAGTGAGTATTCATCTGCGAGATTTTCAATAGTTACACCTTTTGTAAACTTATCTTTAATCTCCTGATTTCTTTCTTCAAGATATCTCTTGTAACCCGAAGTTTCACCCCAAGAGCGCTTTCCTATTGTTTCGGGGACATAAATAAGCCTTCCTGCTGCAAATTTCTGCACACGCTTCAGCAAATCTTCTGGCAAAATATCCGCAGCATTTTCATATTTCATTGTTTTCAATCCTTTTGAAGTTTACTTTTTATCCACTTATCAACTTGCTCGGCTGCTTGTTCAGGAGTTAGATTTGAAGTGTCAATCAAGTCAATCTTCGGTTCAGTTTTATCGTGATTTTCTTTCAACCAATTATTAAACTGCATTGAAGAATTAATCCAGTTTTCATCGGTAACTTTTCTATCCTTGGTTATTCTCTTCATCATAGTTTCATCATTGCAAACAACCGCAAGATAATAGGTATCTGAAAACAATTCTCGTTCTGGAAGATTTTCAAATTGCTTTGGTGTACACGCACCACACACAACGCAAGGCATACCAATTTGTGATATATTAGCACAAAGCTTCATCCACATTCTGCGATACGCTCTGTAATCATCTTCTGGTGTGTTGTAAATATCATTCCATGTTATATCACTTTCAAGAACAATGTAGTCTTTTTCATTTTTGAAAAGCTCATTACAAACAGTTGATTTACCAGCACATGATGCTCCTGTTATAGAAAACAACGGCATTTTTTTAGTTGGATTCATATTATCACTCTCCTTTATTTTTCATTTATTGTAGCATTATTGATTGTGAGTGTATATGTAAAGAATGATTTAAATTGTTTTTTACAATTTACTTATTCAAAAAAACAGCCATATTCTTAATCTCAGTTATAACATTAACATCTTCACTAGCAGGAACTTGATTTGTATTAAAACTACCTACTAATTTATAAATTTCTGTAGTGTATATATGGTTCAAAACTCCGCACAATGTTTCGTAGGCTTTTTGGGGGTTACCATCGCCACCGCCGACAAGGATTATAGCACCTTTCTTTGATTTGATTACAGGTGATTGATTGCGAAAATGTTTAGCAGCAAAATATGTTTGAAATCTACTGCAAACATCAAGAAGCTTTCCTGTGGGTTGCGAGAAATAGAGTGGAGAAGCAATTACAACATTATCACAATTTTCAATATAATCATATATTTCTGCCATTTCATCGTTGATTGAACATCCAGCATTTTCCCAACAGTATCGACAATCAATACAGGGTGAGATATTAGAATAATAAGCATCAACAATCTTATATTCTCCATTTAGTTGTTCTATTAATTCATTGATTAAATTTACAGTATCTCCGTTCTTACGTGGAGAACCATTTATAATAAGTGTTTTCAAAAATGACACCTCATTTAATTCAATATCTTCGTTTTAAGCACTAAATTTGAAGCATCTTTATATCCGAGTTTTCCGTAAAAATGATTATGTAAATCATCATTCACTGCTTGTAACTGAATCAGCATTGCACCTTCATTTTTTACGCAAGCCTCTAACTCTTGCATAAACTTTGTGCCATAACCTTTGTTTTGCAAATCTGTTTCGACAACAATCTCTACCAAATCGTATGCAAAGCAATCATCATACTGCTCGAAATAACCCATGGCAAAAGCAACGATTTCTTCACTATCTTCCCATACTAAACAATATGAATCTTCTCTGCTCCATATCTGATGAATTCTTTTGTATGTAGTTTCAGTTGTCCACTCTGCATCTTCTTTGTTGTTGTAATATTCAATATAAAGCGGTATAACCTTTTCTATATCTGTTTCAGTCATTTTTCTGTATTGTGTTTTCATTATTTCCCTTTCCTCAACAACAAATCATATTCATAACTGTCACCCTGATAACTTTCTTTTATTCTTGCAATAGGTTCTTTAAAGCCGTTCTTTTCGTACATATAACGAGCTCTTGCATTGTCATCTTCAACACCTACTGTAAACTCACTATATCCATTTTCTTTTAGCATGGTTAACACATTTTCAAGCAAATATGAGCCTAAGCCTTTACCTTGATAGTTTTCGTGGATACGAAACGCATATAAATATGCTCGTTTGCCTTTTACGGCGAAACGTTTATCATCACTAATGTATTTTACTCTTAATTCACCGATAATCTTATCCCTATCAAATAAAGCGAAAATATCAACAACACCGTTTTCAATATCTCTTGTATTTTCGGTAATCATTTCATTGACATCTTTATAATTAAAAAGAGTTGTCAGCATAGAAAGTTCGGTTACTTTAAGTTTTATGACTGAGTACAGTTTCTTCTTTATGAACTCAATTTTCTGATTATCCTGCTTTTCTTTAACATTCATCCTATAACCGTCTTGAGAAGATTTTTGATAAACTTTCAGATATTGCTCCAATGACAAAAGCATAAATTTAGTTCCTGATACGTTACGAATTTCGATATCACAAATATCAACATCTGCAAAATCTTTCAATCCGTCAATTGAAGCATAGGAATAATCAACCGCATCTTTGCGAAATGTGTGTTCGTGTTCATCAATTAATATATATCCGTGACTTTCTAAAAACAATTTAAACTCTGTCCATTTGTCGCCTGTTACAAACGCTTGTGGAATAAGGATATCAATATCATCTGCATTTAATGATGAATCTGTTAAAACCTCTAATCCTAACGAACCATACAGCAACGGAACAATATTAAATTTGTCATTAAGCATTTCTGCATTTTGTAAAAAGCAATTAAACTTTGTCATTTACATCACCTTGATAAATAACATCAATCTCATCTTCGCTCGGCACTTCAAATATTGAAGCGCATTTTTGGGCAAGACCATCATCAACATAATAGGCACTTGTTTCTTCGGCTAATACCTCACTGTTTCTTTTCTTCAATCGTGCCTTCCAAGTGTTATCGCTGATATCAATGTAATGGAATTCACACGCTATATTTCGGCTGTTATAGAACTCACGAGCATAATCTCTTTCTTCCTTCATCCAGAAGCCCCAATCAAGAACGACATTTATTCCTGATTCAATAAGCTCAATTGATTTTTCAAAAAGATATTTTTCGGTTCGCTCTACATATGTGTCATGATTTTCTCCTGCATCACGTCCGAACAATGCGAGTGTTATTTCATCAACTGAAAGCAAAATAGCATTATTTTCTTTGCAAAGTTTCTGTGCGTATGTAGTTTTACCACAACAAATCTTACCACAAGTTAAAATTACTTTTGACATAAATAACTCCTATTTATAATTCCTTTCTAAAACATATAACTCGATTAGCTTCTTCAAATCCTGCTGCCATATGGAAATTAAAACTATTTGTGTTATCAAGTTCGCAATCACTTGCAAATTCTGTGCATCCTTTTGATTTTGCCCACAATTCACATTCGTGTACTAATTCTTTGGCATAGCCTTTGTGTTGATATTCCGCTTCAACAAAGACACCTTCTAAATATCCTACGGGAGATGAATGTGTACCTTCAACATAATCGTGACGAAGTTGACATTGTGCAAAACCTATCGGTGTTTCATCGACGTATTTTATAAAGCATACAGCATCATTATTTTTTAAAACTTCAGCAAAATCAGATTCAAGTTCTTCCAATGTATGATTTCTCCACATTTGAATAGCAAGTTCTGCTAATATTGGAGATTCTTTTTCCGTTGCTTTCCTTATCATAAACTATTCTCCCACGCTTCTTTAAGTTCTTTTATACTCTGATAACGTTCATTTCTATTGGCACTTACTGCTTTTGTTACAACAGCAAAAGCTTCCTCTGACAACTGCCATTCTTCACGATTTCGGTTGTAATTGCCGAAAAGAGCAAATGCAAAAGCTCCGGCACAGTAAACATTTGTTACCTCGTCAATACCTGCACCAAGTTTATATTCTTCGGGCGATTGGAACTTTGAACTGCCCCACATTCTGCCCATATCGTTGACACACGGTTGCTTTCTGAAAAAGTCAATATCACAGATTGTTGTTTTACGACTATCAGCATCATACATAATACTTCCATCGTAAAAATCAACTGCAACATAACCGCTTGAATTGGTATAGTCCAAGAAATCGAGAATATCATTAAAAACATTAAGCCTATCCGCAATAGGTAAGTTCATAAATCTGCGATGTTCTGCAGGGTACATTCTGCCCATACAATCACCGTCAACCCACTTGAAAACAAAAGCAAAACCGCCGCCCATTTCTTTTGCTTCAACAAACTCTATGAGATTTTTGTGTTTCATATTTTCATATATGGGTAAGGTTGATTTCAAACGCTCAATCGCATCTTCAGGCGTACCATTATATGCTTCAGTCGGCGCACCTGCAAATTTTACAAAATATCTTTCACCGTCTTTTTCTGTACCGAAACAGATATTACCTGAATCTTGGTCATCAAACACCTTGAACACCTTTCCGTATTGGCTTAAAAAGCTGAAATCGAAAGGTGCTTTCATTTTATATGGAACACCATCAATATATTGCAAATAGTAACCTTTGAAATACCACTTCGGCACGGGATTCTTCATATTGTCATACCAATCGAGTACATCTTTTGCCTGACCCAGCATTGTCTGAATTTCACCGTCGCCGAAAGGAATTGCCCACGGAATTGATGAAAGCATATTACTGCTAATATAAAGTGCAAGAAGTTTCCAGAAATCCATTGGTACTTCATCATCAAAATAACCATTGACAATGCCTGAAGCGAAAAGCGGAGCAGCCTGTGCACACCACACAATGCGGTTGAATTCTTCCCACGGGTCACCGAAATCGTATCGGTCAAAATCAATAATAACAATTTTGCCATTTTCAATCATCATATTACCGATATGATAATCACCGTGCTGATAACTTTGAGGTCTGTTTTTCAGTAAATGTCGGTTGGCTTCTATGTAATCAATGATATATTCAGCACCGTCAAACTTTATAGGGCAGTCATTGTACATCTGTATTTTTCTATCCATCTTCCTATTGAATCGCTCTTCCCAATCGGGGTGGTCTGCAGGTGCTGGTATTGAGTGAATTTTCTTCAAAATTCTGCCTGCTTCAAGTCCGAGTGCATACTGTTCAGAGTCTGCAAGATATGGAACAACCTCATTTGCATCTTTACCGTCAATCCAGGTCTGTAAAGTATAAACGCCTTCATCACACTTGCCAAAGTCAACAGGCTTACACATAGGCACACCGAGCTTTTCAACTTGCTTTTGCATACGGTACATATTCTCACGATTCGCACTCTTTTCAAAAGGTGTAACACGTAAAAGATATTTAGTTCCATCAGCAACAGTAACACGATATTTCTTGTCGCCCGACCAACCTTTGTTTATAGGTTCTTTTAATATAAAATCAAGCATTATTAAATCCTTTCAACCACTCAACAGACTGTTCAATCCGTCAATAGTTTTTGTTTCTAAAATCACAATACTTTTTATTTATTATTTCAAATATCCTTTTTCTTTGAGCCAGTTTGTATATCTTCTCTTTTGTGTATCAATCATTTTATCTGAATTAATGAATTCAATAAACTCATTTTCGCTAATCCATTTGAATGATATTGTTTCACCTTTTTGGAGTTTTATATTATTTTTATCGCAATCGGTAGTACATAAGAAACAATGGAACAAAGATTGACCGTCATCAAAAGCATAATAAGCAAACTCTTTAAAATCGTTGCAAACTATCCCCGTTTCTTCAAACAATTCTCGCTTTATGCAATCGAATTTATTTTCACCTTTAAGAGCAGAACCACCTGCAGTTGCTTCGTAAAAACCTGGGTAAATATCTTTCTTCAAATCTCGCTGCATTAAAAGATAATCACCATCTGTATGACGCACCAAAACCTCACAAACAAGGTGATAAAGCCCAACTGGAATAGGTTCACCACGGACTAAATCTATATTTGCTAAAGTTCCATCTTTATAATATCCATCCCAAATTTCCATAATTCTACTCGTGAAAGTTTTTCAAATACTTGTCGGCTTCTTCTCTTGATTTAAAAACCACTATTTCTTTTTTGCTATATTGTTCTAACAAGTTCAAAACAATAGGGCGACTTTGAGAATTGTAATTTTTAATAAACTCGAGAAATTCTTCATCATCTTCTGTTTCTGTCCATGGCATATCAGAGCGTGTTTTTCCTTGTCGGCTTTTTACACCATCAATGCACACATCAACTGGGTAATCAAGAAAGAAAACTGTATCACACTCTTTTAAACGAAGTTCTATTGTAGAGCCATAATTACCATCAATTATCCAGCTATCCTGTGCAATAACATTCTTCAATTTTTCAATAAAAACTTTCTTGTCAACAGTTGTTTTATCGCTATTCCAGTTAAGTAAATCGAGGTGATATAAAGGCAATCCTGTGAGCTCGTGCAAAGCTCTTGAAAATGTACTTTTACCAGAACCGGGACAACCTATTACAATTACTTTGTTCATTTCCTCAATCCCTCAAGAACTTTCATCATCTCATCCCACTCGTGAATATACAAGTGTTCACATTCAGGTTGTTTTTCATGTGCTCTATCTATGTAATCTTTATCAATAGAGTTATCGTACCACACAGGAAAAATTCCGACATTTGCAGCACCCTCAACATCATTCTGCGGGTTATCACCACAATACCAGACCTCTTCAGCAGAAAGACCTGCTTTTTGAAGTGCAATATCAAACAATATATGATTCGGTTTGCAGATAAAATAATCACTCGAAGTCATTACAAACTCAAATTTATTGTTAGGCAGAAGTCTGTTGAGCCTTTTGGTAAGAGCTTCACCCGACCATAAAAGATTACTGATAACTGCAGTTCTAATTCCATTTTCATTAAGATAATCGAGCATTTTGTCTGCATCTGGCATAATTGCACCCATTGATGCATTATCCCAAAACATCGTTTCCATTTCAACAGGAGAAAGAGAAAACTCTATACCAAGATAATCATAAAGTGTTCTATTCGCAATCTGTCCGCTGATGTCATAACCGAGCTTACGTACACTTGCAACATGCTCGCCGAAAATGAGTTCAGCACCTTTGGTTATATCTTCAACTGTGCAATTGTTGGGATTTTTAACAGCATGTTTTAAAAGTGCTTCATTACCTCGATCAGTATTCCAGTCAGGTTCGTATAAAAGCGTATGACCATAATCGAAAATTATCATTTTGGGATAGTTCATAAAATTCTCCTAAAAAAAATATAGGCACCTCCGAAACGGAGATGCCTTTTAAATTCACAGAAAGATATATTACATCAATCGCAAATGGACAAAATGGCATCTCTGTTTCGTAACATAGTATTCATTGTCATTTCGTCCACCTACCTTTCAATAATTTTTATAACTGTGTACTTGATTATATTCTTATGCTATGATAAAGTCAATATTTTATGATAGTGTTATACAGGTTATTAGATTTAAGCATTAAAATAATGCCACCTATTTTTGTATGTAAAATGTTGAAAATTATATTTTTTCTGAATACATATTTGTTTTAAAAACCGCACTTTTATATTTAGATTTAAATTGTCTAGCCTTTGAGCTTTTAATATCGTGTGTATTGTTTTTGTATATTATTCTTGGTCTTATTTCATACAAAGTTAGTTTTCCTTTGTATTTATTTATGGTAGCTTCAATTTGCTCTATTGCATGTGTAATGTCACGACCTTTCAGCTCTATAAAATACGCATGCTTTTTCGTTTCGTTTTCGACGAGGTAATCGCATCTCACACTAGAATTAGAAGCAGAAAGTATATCGCCATCTATTTTAAATTTATACACATTATTCGATGCTAAATTTTCTGCACGATATTCAGATTGTTTTTCTCTGCAAACAATAATTTTGTCATTAAGCCCACATAATGATTTTTCTGGTTCAAATAACATTTACATCTCTCCATTTAACAAATCAAAAAGACGATCGTACTCTAAATTTATCTCTGCTGAAGCACCATCTATAACTTCGTTTTCAATAAGATTATCACTAGCCATACACATAGTAATATATCCGTCACTAACATTGTAGGCTGTACAATTTACAATTCTTTTATCTTTGTCAATTATATTATTTAATGCTTTTTGATTGGCAACAGATTCTATTTGGTTAGCATATATAAGATTGTTAATTGTACCTAAAACATATGGACTATGAGTTGTTATTAATAATTCGTTGTTTTTAGCTTTGAACATTGACAATAATTCAACAATCTTCTTTTGGGCATCAGGATAAAGGTGAGCCTCTGGTTCTTCAAGAATAATAAATGTCTTGGTTTTGTTAATCAACTGATACATTAATATATTAAATATCCATACCGATTCTTGTTGACCAGAAGATGTGAAATTTATTTTGATGTATTTGCCATTTTCTAACACCAATCGCTCTTCACCAGAAACATATAAATATTTACCTTTCAAAATTTCATCAATTAACAACATGCATTTTTTTACGAAATCAGTATCGAAAGGAACAATACTAGTTGTTCTTTTGTTGTCAAAATAGCCTCTTATTCCATTATCAAAACTAGGACGTATTTTTAAAATTCGCTCAATATATTTTTGAGTACAATAATCAATAAGTTTTTTTTGGTCCTCATCCATTATTGTAAAAATATAATTCAATTGTGTTGTAAGCAATGTTATTAAACTTCGTCCAGCTGGTATAAAAATGGTATCACAATCATCACAAAAAAGTTTATTAAGAAGTCTTATTATCTCATTTTTTTCTTCAATCAAAGAAATATCTTTATTATTATTTTCTCGTAAAAACAAATCAATGTTATCACTAAAATCAAAATACACATAATTGGGTGAAACATAATCATCGCCAGTATTGAGTTTCAACGTAATCCTAATAAAAGTTTTTTCACTATAATAGTAGGTCATTTCAAGATGATTGCTCAAAGCTCTTGAGGTCCCAAATATTTGTAAAAATTTGTTTCTTATCAACCTAGCTGCAGTTTTATATAACGACATACTATTCTCGCTAATGCTATTATTTTTTATCATAGCCTCAAGAATATCATTCTTTATGGTCCGAAAGAAAAAAATCGATTTTGCAATAGTACTTTTACCCGTTGCTTGTGCCCCAGTAAAAACCGTATAATTATCTAATTTTATATCACAATGTTTAATAGGACCAACATTGTTCATTATCAAACGATGCATAAAACCACCTCACATAAAAGTATATCAAAGAATACAAAAAATATCAATATCATTAATAAAATATTTATTGGTTACCAAATTAATACATCTCATCTCCTGTTGACTTTACAATTAAATCGATTACAATGATTGTAGAACAAATATTTTGCTTTGGAGGCGTAATAATGATTTGTGTTTATGAAAAATGTCCTATATTTGAAGATTCAAGCTATACATTGAGACTGATAAATAATGGTGATTGTTCGGATTTGTTGAAAGTTTATTCAGATACGAAATCTGTTCCATTGTTTAACAGCGATAATTGTTATGGAGATGATTTTCACTATACAACAGAAGAACAAATGGCAAATGCTATTGCTTTTTGGATTGATAAATATGAGCATAAAGATTTTGTTCGTTGGTCAATTGTTGACAATTATGCAAGAGAAGTTATAGGAACAATAGAGTTGTTTCATCGTGATGCAAATGACTATTTTACAAACTGTGGTTTGTTGCGACTCGATTTAAGAAGTGATTATGAGGTTCACTCAAAGATTTTAAAGATATTATCGCTTATATTAAATACAACTTTTGATTTATTTTGCTGTAACAAAATTGCAACAAAAGCTATCCCTGATGCAGTTGAACGAATTAAAGCTTTAAACCAATTAGGTTTTAAATTGGCTGATGAAAAACTCATTGGTCATGATGATACAGAATATGAAAACTATTATGTGTTATATAAAAAACTATGAAATAAAATTAGATTGTTTAAGTAAATCTCTGACAAAAACAACGTTTTACGGATATTTACTTAAACCTGTTGTGTTTTCGTCAGAAATATTATGTATTTTTCTGACGAAAAAAGTGAGTAGTACAAAACTTTATAATTCGAGTTGACCAAAAATTCTATACGCGCTAATATGCGAGTGAAGCGATTTCACAAGGTGCAGAAGGTATCATTCTCGAATCGGTTTTGGAAGGTATGGTAGGATATTATTCTGTTGACCTTGCAGAAAAAATTACTCGTGGACTTACCGAAAATGCTTTAAGTTGCCGTTTTAATGGTGATACAATTCCTATCGGTTACAAAATTAATGAAGACTGGAAATTTAAAATTGATACTGAAACAGCTCCGTATGTTTTGGAAGCTTTCAAAAAGTACGAAGAAGATATAACAATGCAAGAGATTGCAGATGACCTGAATGCTAAGTGAGTACGCAATAACCGTGAAACGAAACTAAATATAAATGCAATATCTACGATGTTATCCAACAGACGATATAAGGGTGAATCTATTATCGTGATATTGTTATTCCTGATGGAATACCTGCCATTGTTCCACCAGAAATGAATAATCCGAACATTTTACCAATTGGTGAAGCGTTCGGATTTTTTGTTTATTTATGAATTTATTTAATAAATTTATTAACAAACACATTTTATGAAAATTTATAGCGTTCAAGAAGTATGATAGCAACAAAACACGAATAAAACAACATCAACGCCGAAAAAACGGGTTAAATCCAAAAAATCCGCATAATTGTAGTTTTTTTTAATTTAACACTTGACAAATAGATAAAAGAAGCTATAATATATAGTGAAAGTGAGGATGAAGTTATGAACAATGTGATTTTAAAGTCTCTTACTGCTGAAAACTTTGCTTCGTTTGCAGACAAAATTGTTTTCTCCACCGCAATAGACAATAGTAAAAAGGACAATATAGAAAACACTTTCGAACACACTGATTGTCTATTCAACAAAGTTTCTTTTTTATATGGAGCTAATGGTTCTGGAAAAACTTTTTTCTGTAAAATTATAAGAGAAATACAGAGGCTTTTAAATTTTTCCCCTTTAACAGTGGTAAATGACTCTCAATTTCTCTCACTTCCTCAATTTAAGGGAATTAATGACCCTGTCAAAAATTTTGCTTTTGATACATCATACACAAATCAACCGACCAGATTTTCTTTGGATATCATAATTGATAAAACAACCTATCATTATGAATTTTCAATTATGGGCAAAGAAATTGTTAGTGAATTGTTAACCAAAAAGTATCGTAGAACAGAAAAACTGCTGGAAAGAACGTCATCTTCTTATAATGATATTTCGTTATTTTCAGAATTAAAAGATTTTGAAAATAAAAAGCAAACTGTTAAAGAGGAGGCACTTTGCCTGCCTGTTGCAGCAATTTTCAACAATTCGTTAGCTGATTTGATAGTTAAATCAATAAATAAAATTCAGGTTGTTAATATGACTGCAGCAAGAATCAATCCAGCTAACAATAAAGAGTCCTTCTCAGACGAACGAGTTAATAAATATATTCAGATATTACAGAAAGCGGACCCCACACTTCGCAAGATGGATGTTTCTTACCAAGAAGAAGAGATGGGAAGGCAAAAAACAACAGGAACCGACGATTTTGAGAATCGAGAAATAATAGCCATGAAAACTACAGTAGGAATTGAAACTAAACATGCTGTGTTTGACAATGGTTCAGAAACAGGTTCTACTTCAATATCGTTCTTTGATGATGAGTCTTTAGGTACCGTTAAATTATTCACCGCCTTGCCCTATCTATATGATGTGCTAGAAAAAGGTGGAATTCTTGTTATCGATGAGATTGAAAACGGATTGCATCTTTCATTGGCAAGAGAAATCATAAATCTCTTTATCAGCGAAACATCAAATCCCCGAAACGCACAGCTTATATGTACTTCTCATCAACCTTTATTGGTTAGTGAAAATACAAGACGTGATCAGGTTTGGATAACAAATAAAAACGAATATGGTAAAAGCACACTTCACAGATTGAGTGATATGAAACTTTCAAGAGCAAGAACAAATATTTCTAATCGCTTAATTGAAGGGGCTTTTGGATGTAATCCTTTATCATTTTTTGAGTAACATATTTTAATAAAAAAGAAAAAACACCGAGGTGGCACTCGGTGTCTTGCGGAACGACAAAAGCACGGAACGTGATATAATGTCATTGTCACAAAGTTCATTATACCACACCTCATTTTCGATTGCAATAAGAAATTTGTGTTCAGAAAGGTAAAAAAACGCAAGCTTTTTTGAAAATATGTTTTATACATATTTTATAGAAAGGAGCTTATCTATGAAACTTAAATATAAGTATTACATTTGTAGATGTGGGAAAAGAATAATCCCTTTTTCCAACCCTTGCAAATGTCCACACTGTGGTAGAGTAACTATTTTGAAATGAGGTAATAAAAATGAATAAAAATCAACATATTACGCCACATCCTAATGGAGGTTGGCAAGTAAAAGGTGCTGGAAACAGTAGAGCAACCGTTAGAACAAATACTCAACATGAAGCTATTGGCATTGGTCGAAAAATTGCACAAAATCAACAATCAGAACTTGTTATACATCGTCCTAATGGTCAAATAAGAGACAAAAACTCTTATGGTAATGACCCATTTCCACCAAAGGGCTGAGGTGAATGTTATGAAATCTCTGATTGTGACATACGATTTGTGTTCGCCAGGGCGTAATTATAACCCATTATATGAGAAACTTAAAAAGTATCCTGGTTGGGCTAAAATAACAGAATCTACTTGGTTGATAAAAACAAATTCTACTTGTGTTGATATTCGTAATGAATTAGGGGCAGTTATTGATGCTAATGATAGATTGTTTGTTACAGAGTCAACAGGCGTAGCTGCATGGCTTAATGTTATTTGTGATAACGATTACTTAAAGAAAAACTTATAAATAAAAGGGTTGTGATGTTTTTATATCACGACCCTAAAATATTATGCATTATCCTAATTCTTTGTTTTCGATAAGTTTATAAGATACCAACCAAGTACCATTATCGGTACTTCATGGTTCAAATTTATTCTTTGATGAAAAATTACACTAAAAATCCATTGACAAAAAATTTTATACGCGCTAATATGCGAGTGAGGTGAGAAAAATGACTGGTGTAATATATGCGAGATATTCAAGCGATAATCAGCGTGAAGAATCTATTGAAGGTCAGTTGAGAGAATGCAAGGATTTTGCTGCCAAGAATGGTATTGAGATAGTTGATACATACATCGACAGAGCATTATCTGCAAAAACTGACAATCGCCCTGACTTTCAGAGAATGATTAAAGATAGTTCTAAAGAATTATTTGATACCATCTTAGTCTGGAAACTTGATAGATTTGCTCGTAATCGTTACGACTCTGCTCATTATAAAGCAATTCTTCGCAAAAATGGTGTTAAGGTTGTTTCAGCTACCGAAATCATCTCAGATACTGCCGAAGGTATTTTGCTTGAATCACTTCTTGAAGGTATGGCAGAATATTATTCTGTTGACCTTGCTGAAAAAATCACTCGTGGACTTACTGAAAATGCTCTTAAATGCAAATTCAATGGTGGTACTGTTCCACTTGGATATACAGTTGATGCTAACCAATATTATCAAATAGACCCATTAACTGCACCTGCAGTTTTATTGGCATTCACAGCATACTCAGAAGGTTCAACCATGAAAGAAATTGTTGACCTTTTAAATATCAAAGGTTTTCGCACAAGTCGTGGTTGTAAAATCACAATAAATACTGTTACACGAATGCTTCACAATCGCAGATATGTTGGTGAATACATATACAACAATATTGTTCAGCCAGGTGGTATTCCTGCTATTATTCCACAAGATTTATTTGATAGAGTTCAGGATAGAATGAAATTAAATAAAAAAGCTGCTGCTAAACACAAAGCAGAAGATGAATATTTACTTACCACTAAATTATTCTGTGGCAAATGTAATTGTCTTATGGTTGGTGAAAGCGGTACAAGCCATGTTAATAAAAGGGTTCACAGATATTATAAATGTGTGAGTGTTAAAAATCACAAGGGTTGTGATAAAAAGACTGTCAGAAAAGATTGGATAGAAAATGCAACAATCGCTTTTATTCAGAAAATCGTTTTTGATGATGATTTGATTTCAATGCTTTGTGATACTGCTTTAAAAGTTCAGAATCAGGAAAACACCACATTGCCAATACTTAAAAAGCAATATAACGATACGCTAAAAAGTATTGATAATCTGCTCAATGCGATTCAGCAAGGAATATTAACTCCTTCTACAAAAGAACGAATGGAAAGTTTAGAAAAACAGAAAACAGAGCTTTCTATTCAAATTGTAAAAGAAGAAATGTCAAAACCAATAATTACAGCAGAAGAAATAGAAGCATATTTCAACAAACTGCGTAATCTTGATTTCAGCAAACTGGAGCATAGAAGAAAGTTGATTGACATTTTTATAAATAAAATCGTTCTTTTCGATGATGGCAGAATCTTCTTTGGTTGTAATTACAAAGAATGTTCAAAAGAAATGACCTTTGCTGAATTAGAAGAAGCAGGCATTCTTCGTTCGGATACAAATGCACTTGGCGCACCAAAATGACAGAAATCCGATTTTTGGGTTTCTGTTATTTTTATGTTTGGTTAATTGGACTTGAACCTGCCCTCGCCGAAGGCGAACACAATCGGGCGTTCGCGTAGCGAATGATGGGCAGAGCCCATCAAGTCCTGTCGCCCGCACCAAAATGACATAAATCCGATTCTTTCGGATTTCTGTTGGTTTCGTGAAAATTTTAGAAAATTTATGCTCTAAAAGGAAATTGATGACAAATTTTTACAAAAAACTATATATTTAATACTTAAATTTTCTTGACTAATGGTAGCTAATTTATTATAATATACGAGATGATGTATTATTCGATATGATAATGCACTATCCGTATGATATGATAATTGTTTTGTTATTTATATTTTTATATATTTTTTCTTAATAAATATTCTGCAAATTACATAAAAACATATTTTTATGATTCATTTTTGCGTATTTGTTAGTTGTTTTATATTAATTTATATAGATATGTCCCGCACGAATGTGAATTCCTGCGACAAAACTTTTATTATAGGCGATAATTGTTCTTATTTTTATCGCTCTTCGGTGACGGAAAGTGCCTTTGCATTTCCGTCGTTTTTTATTTTAATTTATTTATGAAAGGAGCACCGATAAGATGAATCTCGGATTAGCAATCGGACTCATTGTTGCCGCTGCCGTTGTTTTCGGCGTTGTGGGATTTGTTGTCGGCGGCGCTCACCGTAAAAAAGTTGCGGAGGCTGCCATTGGCTCTGCTACAGAAGAAGCTGCACGTATTGTTAACAATGCAATGACAGAGGCTGAGCAGAAAAAGAAAGAAACAATTCTTGAAGCCAAAGATGAAATTCACAAGTTAAGAAGTGAAACTGAGCAGGATTTGCGCGAAAGACGCGCAGAAGTTCAGCGCCAGGAAAGAAGACTTATTCAGAAGGAAGAAAGTCTTGACAAGAAAATTGAAAATCAGGAAAAAAAGGAAGAGGTTTTAGCTCAAAAGGTTAAGGATTTGGAAGCTAAAGAGCAGGAGGTTGAATCCCTCAAAAAGAGTCAGCTTGAAATCCTTGAAAGAATTTCCGGCTACACTAAAGAGCAGGCCAAAGACGTTATTCTCAAAACTCTTGAGGAACAGCTCACTCACGAAAAAGCAACTAAAATTTTTGATTATGAGCAACAGCTCAAGGATGATATGGACACTCTCGCAGGGGAAATTATTTCAGGTGCAATTCAGCGTTGCGCCGCTGACCACGCTGCAGAAGCAACAGTTTCTGTTGTTACAATCCCCAATGACGAAATGAAAGGCCGTATTATCGGTCGTGAGGGTAGAAACATCCGAACAATTGAAACAATTACAGGCGTTGACCTTATTATCGACGATACTCCCGAAGCAATCACGGTTTCCTGCTTCGAGCCTGTAAGACGTGAAATTGCAAGACTTACTCTCGAAAAACTCGTTTCCGATGGCAGAATTCACCCTGCTCGTGTTGAGGAAATGTATGAAAAATCAAAGCGTGAAGTAGAACAGACTATCAAGCAGACAGGTGAAAAGGCTGTTATTGATGCAGGTGTTAACGGACTTCACGGAGAGCTTGTCAAACTTCTGGGTAAACTTAAATACCGTACAAGTTACGGTCAGAATGTTCTCAACCACTCTCTTGAGGTTTCCTATCTTGCGGGTCTTATGGCGGCAGAACTGGGTGCGGATGTAAAGCTTGCAAAACGTGCAGGTCTTCTTCACGATATCGGCAAAGCTCTTGACCACGAAAAAGAGGGGACTCATATCGAGCTTGGTGTTGAGGTTGCCAAAAAGAACAGAGAAAACGAACAGGTTATTCACGCTATTCAGGCTCACCACGGTGATGTTGAAGCAAAAACTGTTATCGCCTGTCTTGTTCAGGCGGCTGATGCTATTTCCGCTGCTCGTCCCGGTGCAAGACGTGAAAATATTGAATCCTATATTCAGCGACTTCAAAAGCTCGAAGAGATCACAAACTCCTTCCCCGGTGTTGATAACTCCTTCGCTATTCAGGCAGGCCGTGAGGTTCGCATTATGGTTAAGCCCGATGCGGTTACTGATGACCAGATGGTTCTTCTTGCAAGAGATATTGTTAAGAAAATTGAAAGCGACCTTGAATATCCCGGTCAGATAAAGGTTAATGTAATCAGAGAGAGCAGAGCAATTGAATTTGCAAAATAAACAAGAAGCGGAACCCTCCGCCGTATAGGTAGGGTTCCGCTATTTTAATAGAAACGACGGTAAAGCTATGCGCTTACTTTTTTTAGGCGATGTTGTCGGTCAGGGCGGTTGTGAATTTTTAATGAGAAAGCTCCCCGACTACAAAAGAAAAAATAATATAGATGTTTGTATTGCTAACGGTGAAAATTCCGCCCAAGGTAACGGAGTAACTCCAAAATCCTGCAATATGGTTTTTTCAAGCGGAGTTGATTTTATAACTTTAGGTAATCACACATTTAAAAGACCCGAAATTATGGAATATCTTGATAAGAATGTGCCTGTAATCAGACCGTATAACTACCCTGTGGGTGCACCCGGTAGGGGTGTCGGCATAATCGACAAGGGAAGATTTCGTATAGCGGTTATAAATATGCAGGGAACAGTTTATTCAGAGCCCTTAGGGAATCCGTTTTTGGAAATTGACAAGGCATTAGAGGAAATTGACGGTTGCAAAACCGTACTTGTTGATTTCCACGCGGAAGCAACTGCAGAAAAACGCGCAATGGGATTTTATCTCGATGGTAAGGTTACGGCGGTTTTAGGAACGCATACCCATGTGCAAACTGCCGATGAACAGATTTTACCGAAAGGTACGGCATATATAACCGATTTGGGAATGACAGGTCCCGTGCAGTCAGTTCTGGGCATTGAGCCGGAGCTTACCATAAGAAAATTCAAGAGCAACCTGCCTGTAAGATTCGAAAATGCAAAAAGTGAATATTCTATGGATGGTTGTCTTTTGGAAATTGACGAAAAAACAGGTAGCGCAATATCAATAGAAAGGGTGTCTGTAAGATGAGAAAATTTATTTCAGTACTTCTTATTTTCACAATTCTGTTTGCTTTTTGCTCCTGTGATGATAATAAAACCACTCAAGAAACTACAACGGGTGAGGAATATATGTTGCCAACTCCCGTCGTCACATCTGAAATATCTTTGCCATATACAAGCGCGTCGGATTTTAATCCTTATAAAACAGAAAGCTCGCTTAATCGTGATTTGTTACCCATTATGTATGAAAGCCTATATATTTCCACAGACGACGGTAAAGGCATAACACAGCTTGCTTCAAACGGTGAAATTGACGGCAGGACTGTTACAGTTAAGCTTTTACAAGGGGTTAAGTTCAGCGATGGGGGCGAGTTTATTGCAAGCCACGTTAAAACTTCCTATGAAAAAGCGAAAATCAGTCCCCATTATGAAGCACAGCTTTCAAACATCAGTTCTATTACAATTGTTGATAACTACACAATTAAGTTTACACTTGAAAGTATTGACCCGATGGCACTCAATGTGTTGGATTTTCCGATTTCTAAAAGTAGTGGCGATGACTATATCGGAACAGGAAAATATACTTTGAAAAAAACTGCTGATACTATTTGTTTAGAGGTAAATAAAAACCATAGAGCATATAAAGAGAGCTGGAACAAGCAAATTGCGCTTTATGATATGGCAGGAATTTCAAGCCCCATTTATCCATTTAAAGCTAATAAAATAAGTGTTTTCAAAAACACCTTAAGTTCAGATGAATATATAAATCTTTCTTCAAAAACGGTTTCGGTTGGGCTTAATAACCTTGTTTATGTGGGAGTTAACTCTCAGTGGGCGGGAACGGTTACATCAATCGATTGGGTGCGCCAGGCTATAAATATAGGAATTGACAGAAACATAATAGCCGCTTCTTCGTTTTTAGGACAGGGCACTGCTACCGTAACACCATTCAAAAAAGACTTTTATGAAATAGAAGATATGGAGCTTATAGGTGAAAGCGGAAATATTGAAAAGGCGATTGATATCTTTGAACGTTATGGTTACGACGGATTTAACAGTGATGGTGTGAGAACAAATGGTTCTGCCGCTTTAAGAGTGGACATTATTGTTTGTACTCAAAACCCTTATAAGCTTACAGTTGCCGAAAACTTTAAAGCCCAGCTTGAAAAATTAGGCTTCGGAGTTAAAATAAGAGAATACGAAAAAAGTGAAGACTTTATTTCTGTTCTTGAAGAGGGGCATTACAGCTTTTATATTGGTGAAGTTCAGTTGACAAATAACTGTGACCTTTCGGAATTTTTCTCAAATGAGGGTAAACTCAATTACGGAATAAATGAAGAAATATATGAGATTTATTCTCTGTATAAGAACGGCGAAACAAATACAAAAGTGTTTGTGGAGAATTTTAGTTCGAAAATTCCGTTTTTACCTTTATTTTACAGGAAAGCAGTTGTGTCTGTGAACCCCAATATAACAGGGCTTGGGGACAGTTATCAGCTTTATTCGTCAGTAAGCGACTGGAAAATGCCTTAAAAACAGTATTTTATTAACAAAATTAGGCTTGTATTTAACGCTGTGATGGTCTATAATTATTACTTGTAATTCATAAAATAAATTCTTCAAAGGAGTTGTCAGAATGGATCCTATTAAAGTGGATTTTTCCGGTAAGGGCAAGCCCAAAGAGGTTGTTATTCCTCCGGACAAAAAGGTTCTCAAAATCATAATCAGCCTTATTGTAACAATCATTGGCGGTGCAATTGCATATTATTTTATGCTTCCTGCATTGAATTTCAAATCACTTGATTTTTACTATTTTATTGCAGTTGTTATTGCAATTTATATTGGTATGATTTTCCTTACCTCAAAAGCATTTATTAAGCCCGAGTACATTACCTATGTAAAAAGACAGAGTATTGTTCCTGTTGCAATAGGTCTTGTGTTTGCTCTTATTCTCGGTATCGGTTATCTTACATCTGCCGCACTTTTCCGTGCGAAAGATTACAGCGAAATTATCGAGGTTAAAACCGAGGATTTCGGTGAAAGCGAAGACAGTATCACAACAATCACAAGCCTTAAAGACTTCAGCAGCGTTCCTATGGTTGATAAGAATGTTGCTCTTAACCTTGCCAATAAAAAGCTCGGTGACCTTTCCGAATGGGTTTCTCAGTTCGTTATTGATGAAACATATTCAACCCAGATTAACTATGAAGGTAATCCCTACAGAATTTTCCCTCTTAAATACGGCGATGTTTTTAAATGGTTGAAAAATACCCGTGACGGTATTCCCGCTTACCTTGCAGTTAATATGTATACTCAGGAAGCAAATGCGGTAGTTCTTGACGATATGGGTCTTCCCAATATCAAGGTTTCAACAAGCGAATATTTTAACGAAAAGCTTTCACGTGTACTTCGTTTTTATAACCCCACATATATGTACGGAACACCCTCACTTGAAATTGACGAAAGCGGTCATCCCTGGTGGGTTTGCGAAAGAGTGGATAAAACTGTTGGTCTTATCGGCGGTACAGATGTTGTAGGTGTTGTTCTTGTTGATGCTTGTGATAAGAATAATATTAAATACTATGACATTGAAGAGGTTAAAACCAACGAAGAAATTCAATGGATTGACCAAATTTATTCAGATGATCTTCTTGTTCAGCAGTACAACTACTACGGTAAATATTCCGGCGGCTTCATCAACGGTTATATCGGTCAGAGCGGTGTTGTTTCCACGACAGACGGCTCAAGCTATATTGCAAGCGGGGATGACGTTTGGCTTTATACGGGTGTTACATCTGTTACAAATGACGACTCTATCGTAGGCTTTGCAATTATCAACCAGCGTACAAAGGAAGCTGTGTTCCAGAGAATTTCAGGTACAACCGAAAAGGGCGCTCAGACATCTGCAGAGGGTATCGTTTCCGATAAGGGCTGGAAAGCAACCTTCCCTGTTCTTCTTAACCTTGACGGAGAAGCAACTTACTTTATGGCACTTAAAGATAACGATGTTGTTAAGAGCTATGCAATGGTAAGTGTTGAGCGAGTTCAGGATGCTGTAAGAAGTGAGGACGATGCTAACCCGGACCTTGAGGCTTGTCTTAAATCTTATGTTGCAAAGGTTAAATCAAGCACAAAGAAGGTTCTTGAAATCACTTATGATGCGATTCTTCCCGATGCTTTAGCGGGTGGAGAAGCAAGTGGCGAGAATACAGAAAACAAAGAACCTGCAAAACTTGAAACAGTAACCGGTGTTATTACGGACATTCGCTCCGCAGTTGTTAACGGTAACAGTATTTACTATATTGCTCTTGACGGCAACAAGACTTATTATTCAATTTCCGCTTCTGATGATGATTCGGTTGTAATTCTCAACACAGGCGATAAGGTTAAAATTTCTTATAAATCTGCAGAGGGCAATATCATTACCGCAAAATCGGTTGAAAGATAATACGATAACTCCCTTGAATTTTCTTTGGAAAATTCAAGGGAGTTATATTATTTATTTATTTCCATTTGCTTTTGGTTTTGGATTGGTAATGGTCTGTGCTTTGCGGTGTATTCGGAAACATCAATTTTTATAACTGCAACAGCACTTACCATTCTTTCATTAAATTGGAAATCAAGACCTGTCTGGGATTTCATAAATATTGAAAGTCCCGTCATTTTATCTTCGGGTTTTTCGAGGATTTCTGCAACTCCCTTACCCATAATTGAAGAATAAGATGTGCCGTACTGACAAGCAACGCTACCCGAAAACGCGGTAACATCGCTTTCAATGGAGAAGGAAACCTTTGGGTTAGCTCTCATTAAATCAAGCTTTTTGCCCTCGGTTGCACCGTGAAGATAGAGCGTGAGCTTGCCGTCCTCCATCGTGAAACCGTAGTTCATAGGAACAACATAGGGCTCATCACCATCGACAAGACCGATATGTATAATGTTTTCTTTTTTGAGAATTTTTATTATTTCTCCTAAATCTGTAATTTCACGCTCACGGCGTGTAAGTCCTGCTTTTTGTATCATAACAACAATCCCTTTTATAAATTGGTACGAGGTGTTTGTGAGTAGCGTAAATCAAAGAACGACAGCATACGCTCGTTAATGAACTGTGGCTCTATAGATTTATATGTAGTGATTTTTTTAATAAATTCAGTATTATCGGTATTAAGTGTATCGGAAATATTGAGATTTCCTTCAATAAAAGTAATTAAATTTCTATCAAATAGTTTGTGGTGGTTTTCGCAAAGCCAAATACCATTATCCCTATCATTTGCCAAAGCTAATTTCTTTTCCGATGATAAATCATTTCTTTTGCGTATTGCTGCAACCGGATAAATATGTGCACCCTGAATAATGGAAGCTATTTTACAACCACATAATACACATTTCTTTTCACCATTAAATTTTGATAAAAGATTATAGATAAAAGTTGGGCTTCTCAAATCTTCTTTTTCTGTGTGTTTTGCTTCTTCCTTTTCTTCAAAAGTATATGTATCTTCTAAAATTTCGAATTTATGTAATTTTTGTAGTTTACAGAAATTTAATATGGCAACGCAATCGGTTTGGCTCAATCCTGTTGAACCGTTATCCAATATTTGAAATAGTTTAATTGGTTTTTTTGAAATAGTTGCGATTGCAAAACACAGAAGCGTGGTTTCTTTTTGGTTTGCACCAAAAGTTTTTCCATATATGTGATAGCAATCGTACTCGTCAGTAATGAATGTTGATTGATTTGCAGAATTTGCATTTCTTAAAGTATCTCTATCTTTTATTATTGTTTTTACAGAGCTGTATGGCTGAATGATTAAGTTTTTTAATCCATAGTCAGCATTAAGGAGGTTTATTCCTATAGTTTTGAGAATACGATATTGGAACAACATATAGTCGGTTTTGTTATTTCCGGAAAACGGGAGGAAATAGAAATGAAATTGTTTTTCTTTTTGCGATTCAGCATTTGCATTTATATACAAAGATAGTGCTGTAGGTACACTTTGAAAATAATTATTTCTACTTTGTATTGGCCCATTTTGTGACAAGTTTATATAGTGAATAACATCATCAGTTTCTAATGTTATGAGTCGACCTATATTCCTATCATTTATCCATACAATATCATAATCAGTGGTTTTTATTAATCTTAATGCAATATCGTTTAATATTTCTGATGTTAAAATCTTGTCGTAATTTTGTGAATGTTTTTGAGCACCTAGTTTATTAATTCTAAATATTGCTTTCATAAATAAGCAGAACCTCGTTTCTTTTCCTATATGGAATAGTTATGGCGGTAACGTTATTATCTGTAATCCATTTTTGTAGGAATGTGTTAGTATTGTTTTTATATTCAAGTATATTGGAAATGATAATTTTACAGTTCTTTTCTTTGATTTTTTCTAAAAATGAAATTAATCTTTTTTCTTCAGTTTCATTCCAACCGTTAAATCCTCTTTTTCCATCGTTGTAGCTACCAAGAGTGATTAAATAAGGAGGATCAATATAAACTAAACAGTTTTGATCTATTAAATTTTCTAAATATTCATAATCACAATTATAAAATTCAATATCCCGACTTTTTATTGTACGAGAAAAAGAGATTATTTTTTCTTTTATAGAATCATTGTAACCGCTTTCTCCTACAGGATTATTGAATTCATAATTACTATTAAATCTAATTTGTTGTTGGAATCCGTATAAGATTAAAACATATAAATATAAAGATTGCTGTGATGAAAATCTGTGTTTGTTATTATAATCAGTTCTGAATTTGATATATGCCTCTTTATTGCATTTTTGTAAACCGTATTTTTTTATTGTTTTATCAATAAAAGAAAGTATTTCAAAAGTGTCAGTGGTATCAAACATTTTGATTAAGTTTGCAACGATGTGATTAATATCATTATAAATGAGTTTATATGGCTTGGGTACATTTATTCCTACATTGAAACCTCCTGACATTAAATCAATAAAAGTTTTTTTCCCGTTCAGATAAGGTTTTATATAGTTTATGACATTGGATTTTCCACCCATATAATTTAAGGGACAACAAAAGGCTACATCCTTTTCCGGTTTCTTTTCTGCATAAAACAAATATTCAATATGTTCTTTAGAATTATTAGTTTTGTAATTGCGGTATTTTTTATAAGGTATTTCATTTACAGTGATGGTTTTTTCTTTACAATGTCTTTTAAGAACATTGAGGATGAATTCTTTTGTCATTAAACCATCGTTACTGTAACTTAAAAGTATGTGTTTAGCTTTAGTGAGAGCAATGGTTTTTTCAAATTCAATTTCAACTTTGTTTGGAATAGACCAGTCATTGGAAATGTTACTAAAGGTTCGTGCTCCGGTTACCCCTTTTAATTCAGGGGAGTCATTTTTTATTAATGTTTCTAAAATATGATATTGAACAGGGTATTTATTTTTTGTATAAGGCGGATCAAGATATAAAATATCACAGTCTGTATTTTTAATAATTTCAGATATATTTTTGTTGTGGATTTCCAATTTTGTATCACAAAATAGTGGTGAATCGTTAGAAGAATCAATAAACTTTATATTTTTAACTGCTCTGGGATCCCATTTTTTTAAATAAGCTCCATATACACCGGCTATATTTGCGACTTTAGATACCGACTCCAATAAACAACTTAATAAGTAGTAATACTCATATTTGGAAATGTTGTTTGTGTTATACCAGTTTTCTATTGTTTGCCTAAAATAATCAATTCTTCCCGCATTAAAATCATTAAAATACATTCGACCTGATTTTTTGGGTGCATAGTTATTGTAGAAGAAGCCTTCTACGACATTTTGGTTTGAATTAAAAAAATCAATAGGATTAAAACCGAGTTTTAGAAATTTGCAGTTCGCTTTTAACATTCTTCCCGCCGAATAAATGGTAGCAAATTCTAAATTGTCGTTAATAATTATATTAAAATGATTTTTTAAACTGTTTGAAACTGCTCCTGTGCCACAAAAAGCATCAAAAAAAGTCTTGACTTCTCCATTTGAACACAATAGCCCTTTGGATTTTAACAAATCATATATATTATCTAAAATTGATTCTTTATTACCTAAATATCTCAAAGTTTTACCTCATTTATTTGAACGTTAATTTTTTGTATCGCAAATTCCCTCAGGAATTTATATCGCTTGAAAGGGTTAGCAAAGCGACACTTTCCACGTGATGCGTACGAGGAAACATATCGACAGGTGTAACTTCTTTCACTTCATAACCAAGCGTAAGAAGATGCGCGCAATCTCTTGCCAAAGTTGCAGGGTCGCAGGAAACATAAACGATTTTTTGCGGATTGATTTCTGCAACTGTTTTTAAAAGCTCTTGGGCGCAACCCTTTCTTGGTGGGTCCAGAATAACTGTATCGGGCTTGATACCCTCATTTTTAAGCTCTTCTGCGGCAACGCTTGCATCACCGCAAATGAAACGGGCATTTTCAATGCCGTTAAGCTGTGCATTAATCTTTGCATCTTCAATAGCTTCGGGAATGATTTCTACACCAACCAATTCTTTAACAGCATCTGCCATTGAAAGACCGATTGTACCAGTACCGCAGTAAAGGTCAAGAATTGTCCGGTCAGGTGTGGGTGCAACATATTCAGTGGCTTTTTTATAGAGAAGCTCTGCACCGTTTCTGTTAACCTGATAAAAGGAAAGGGGAGATAGCTTGATTTTTACACCGCAGAGAATGTCGGTAATATAGCCGTCACCGTAAAGGTTGATGCATTTTTCTCCCAGAACCACATTGGTTTTTTCTCGGTTGATATTTACAACTAAAGTTTTGAAGCCGTCAACCTCTTTTAACTTTTCTATAAGGCTTTCGCTATAGGGAAGAGAAACGCCGTTTATAACGGTGCAGACCATAATTTCGCCTGTTGCAAAGGCTTTTCTTAAATAAATATGGCGAAGAAGACCGATTCCGATTTCTTCGTTATAAACACTAATATTGTTTTCGTTAATCCAATTTTTGAAGATTTCAATAATTTTTGTAAAATCCTCGGGTTGTAAAAGGCAGTCGCCACCGTCAATAACACGGTGGCTTTTTTTAGCATAAAAACCGATGCTTAAAATTCCGTTTTCTCGCCTTACAGGGTATTGAGCTTTGTTGCGGTAGCGAGTGGTTTCGGGTGAAGAAATAATAGGCTTGAATTCCGGCGAAAGACCGCCTATTCTTTTGAAAGCATCTTCAACCTTTTGAGCCTTATATTTTAATTCTTCCTCATATTTTATATGACCGAAAGAGCAACCTCCACAGCTTTTGAAAGCATCGCATTCCGGTTCAATTCTGTGTTTTGATGGCTTAATTATTTTGATTGCTTTACCGATGGCATAGGTTTTCTTTGCCTTAATAATATGGCAGAGAATTTCATCACCAATGGCGGTATTTTCTACGAAAATTGCTTGTCCGTCGAATTTACCCACACCGCCACCCTCGGAGGTGTAGCCGGTTATATTCATTTTGAATTCGTCGTTTTTATTAACCATTGTTTTTTATTTCCTCAATAGCGGTTTTGTATTCTTCAAAAGTCAGGAATGTATTTAAAATTTGCACAAGTGCGTTTGATGTAAGTCTTTCGGGTAAATCAAGGTGCTTTAATAGTTTCTTCCTTAAAGCATCGCTATCGGGTTTTCCCGAAAGTCCGTCTTCGTATAAATCAAGCTTGGTGATTTCCCGACGTTCTGTTTCTTTGGTTTCTTCGCAGAAAACACCTGCTTTTTCGAGAGCATCAATTATTACCTGAACCTTTACGCCCTCAACACCTAATTTTCCTTCTTTTGAGGGTTCGGTTTTACGTTTTTCCTTGCCGAAAATATCGGGTATGTAGGCGTGCTTGATTTGCTCATTGGGAACAATTCCACGAATAAATGAACGGATTTTGAAGCCTGCAGAATCGCTGTCTGTCAGTATTAAAAGACCTTTTGTTTCGGCGAACTTTCGTATGAGCTTTTGCTTTTCTTTATTGTTAAAAATGCCGAAACCGTCAGTTTCTATAATAACCGCATCAAAAATAGAGGAGAGCTTTATTTTATCGTAACGTCCCTCTACAATGACAACTCTGTCAATTTTTATCATTAAACCCTCAACAACCTTAATATAAGCTCTTCAAGTACTGTTTTACCGTCCTCTCCGGTGGATTTTAAACGGCGGTCTGTGTCCGAAAGAACAGCAAGTGCATTTTTTAACTGTGTAACAGTATAATTTGTACCGTCACGGGCGGCATTGTCAAGAATAAAGGTTTTCCCTTTATAAGAAGAGGGGAAAGCATCTGCAAGAGCAGTATATGAAATACCTTTTTCTTTTGCGGCTTTAACGCGATACATATCAACATATGCCTTTGAAAGCACCGCTAAAATCATAACAGGCTCTTCGCGTAGCTTGAAAAGATTTCCGAGTGTTTCAAATGCTTGGTCTGCTTCGCCCTTTGCTATCATTCTCGAAAGGTTGAAGATTTTAGCCTCAACGCTTATTATAACTGTTTCGTCGATATGCTTTTTGGTGATTTCCCCCGAACCTGCATATGCACAGACTTTGTTAAGCTCGTTCTGAAGAGTGCTCATATCTTCGCCAACAAGGTTAATCATATATCCTGCTGTATCGCGGGAAAGAGAGCAATCCTTTTTGGCGGCGGATGTAACAAGAAGCTTTTCAAGGGCAGAACGGGTGCGTTTATCAATTTTGGCGCAAACCCCAATTTCGTCAATTACCTTTATTATCTTTGACCACTTGGAGTTCTTTTCATCCACCTCTATTGTGTCCATCCAAAAAATAAGAATAGAGGTTTCGGGAATATCTGAAATAATTGTGAGAAGAGCTTCGTCAGTTTTTCCTCTGTCGCCCACATAGGTGTTTAAAGGAAAATCCTTAACAAGTGTGCAGGTGTAATTGTCCATCATAGGAAAAGATGTGGTGCAGTCATAAATTTCGTTGAGGTTTGTGTCCTTGCCGTCAAGCTTTTTTAAGTTGAAATCTGCAAAATCCTTGTTTACGGATTTCTGGCAAATCTGATTTGCATAAAACTGCTTTAAATAACCCTCGTTACCATAAAGGAGATATACAGAGCTGAATTCACCGCTCTTAATTTGCTTTTTTAGACTTTCTTCGTTAAAGAGTGCCATTTTAATTCTCCTTTACAATAGTATTTTTATATCGCCATTTTCAGCGGTTAAATAGAAATGTTTACACTGTTTTTTAAGTGTTGAGATGTTTTTATTTGTTATAATATCGCTGTCACTGCTGATTATTAAAGTATCAACATTTTGGGGTAATGCTTCGGGCAGATTTTCGGAAAGAACAAGAATATCGGGAACACCATAATTTTCGAAAAGATAATCTATATCTGCATTACTGCCGTATAAAACAGTAACAGTCTTTTCACACCTTTTCATTATAACACAACTTATAGGGTATGTGTCAACGGTTTCGATAGTTATTTTGTTGTTGAAGCTGTATTTATAATAATCAGCTATAATAGTGTTTGAAGGTGGATTTATCGAGCTTTCGTTTATGTTACCGTTAGCATATTCGGTAACTACTGTGGTTTTGGGTGAAAAAGAAATTAAATCTTTGGTTATTTCATTTGTTGCTTCGTTGGATTTTCCTATGTAAAGAAAGTCAAGTGCTTCACACTTTGCAGTTGGGAGAGAGTTATAGGAAATATCATCCGTTGATGAGCCACAGTTAAAGTGAGCGTATTTTAAACCTTGACGAAGAGTTATATTAACACCATTTTGTGCATTTACAACAGAAAGAGTGGCAGGGGTAAGCTCAGTGCAAGGAAGAATAATAGATAAACTAATTGTAAATATGCAAGTTATTGCAGATATTTTTATGATGGCTTTGCTGTTCTTCTTTTTGAAAAAACATATACCGATAAAGGAAATTAAAATAACTGCCATAAGCCCCGAAAGAAAATATTCTTTATGTGTGGGCAGAGTGCAGAATTTGAATTTTTCTAAAGCGTTTGCAAAACCTATGACAAAATTTGAAAACAGGTTTGATATATCAAAGAGGTAAATTGAAATCAATTGCCCCATATTTAGCGGAATAAAAGAAATTGCAGTTGCCACAACGGCAGAAAGCATACCCCAGAATGCAGGTTTAACACAGAGTATATTTGTTATGGGAGAAACAATACTGAATACACCGAAAAAATACGCGGAAACAGGGAGCGTAAAAAGTCCTGCAAAGGTTGTGGAAAGTAAACTGCTCAGAAAATATTCAGCAATTTTTTGCAATGGTAAAGCTTTGATTTTTAAGAGTACAGGTTGAATTTTAACAAAAAACTTAATTGAGAAAAGTACGCCTAAGGTTGCAGAAATTGAAAGCAGAAAGCTCACGGAGGTTATTATATACGGATTGTTCAGCGTCAAAAGAGCTACTGCAAAACCCAATGAATTTAACGGGTCCTGCTCTTCATTGAAGAAAGGTGCAAAAAGAGCTACCGCCATCATTATTGAAGCTCTCAAAACTGATGGGGTGAAGGCAGAAACAATACAAAGACCCAAAAGAAACAAAAGGCAGAAAACGTTACGGTGTTTTTCTTTTATTTTAAAAAGCCTTAAAAAAGAGATTATGTAGGCGCACCAAGTACTTGTATGAAGACCAGAGACTGCAAGCAAATGGGCAATTCCCGTTGCACGAAAATCGTTGGTAATATCAGAGTCTATTTCTGTTTTATCCCCAAAAAGCATACCAAGAATGAAGCCTGCATTATGTTCGGGAAGATATTTGTTTATCTGTTCAGTTATAATTTCTTTGAACCTTAAACAGTAATAATACGGGGTTTTTTCACTTTCCCAAAGGACATTTACGGTACTCGCCTGAGCTTCAAGAATTATTCCGTCGCTTATAGCATCGGAATCGAGCGTGTTATAATCATTGCGTGCAATGGTTAATTCAGAATCGGGCAGAGATATGTAATCATAGAGTTTAAACTCTATATCGTGCACCGTAGAAATATATACTTGTATTTTTTCGCGTTGCTCATTATTTCCCATATGGGTGGTTTTTAATGTAAATTTTGTACCATAGTCGGTTTTTTGGGGCGTTGTAATGATTTTGCCCGAAATATCGGTTATGGTGTTATCAAGTTTAGTTGCGGGTATGATTTTACTGAAATGATAAATTCCGAAGAAAAGACAAGATAGAATAAGTGAAATGCAAATTGTTGGGATAACAATTTTTTCTCTTAATTTCAGTGGCTTTATAAAGTAAATAATAAAGACCAATACTGCGCCCAGGAGCAGAAAGGGGAGAGCGTTAATTCCTACAAGGACGAGGAGTGCGGAGCTCAAGCCAATTGCTGTACCTGAAACGAGCATCGGTCTTTTCATAATGTTACCTCTTTCGGATTGGCGAGTATTTTAACACGGGATGAACGGAAATCCGCCTGTAGAAAACACGGTTCGGATATTTCCTTTCACCCTAAAACTCAGCCTGCCGGCCAAGTGAATTTTCTTCCCGACATAACGTGGAAATGAATGTGCTTAACGGTCTGACCTGCTGAGTCACCGCAGTTATTAACAACGCGGAAACCGTTAGTCATACCAAGGTCTTTTGAAAGCTTTGCAATAACCTCAAAAATGTGTGCGATTACTGCACTGTTTTCTTCAGTTATCTCCGCAGCGGAAGAAATGTGTGCTTTGGGGATTACGAGAATGTGGGTTGGTGCCTGGGGTTCAAGGTCGTTGAAGGCAATAACTGTTTCATCCTCATAAACCTTTGTTGACGGAATTTCACCATTGGCAATTTTACAAAAAATACAGTCCATAAAAACACTTCCTTATAATTTGTTGATATGAATATAATATATTTATTTTTACTTTTTTTCAAAAGTATCTGTGAGACCGAGAATATAATCGGTTGTTGTGTTATAGTATTTAGCTAAAGCGATTAAAATATCAGTGGGAATGTCGCGCGTTCCTGTTTCGTATCTGTGGTATTGGGGTTGCTTCATTCCGAGATATTCAGCAATTTCCATTTGAGTTTTGTCGTTATCTTCTCTTAAATCTTTTATTCTTCTATAATATGCCATAGTGCTACCCCTATAACTGAATGGTTATTTATATCGTAGCATTATTGTGAGATTATCCGGGCAAATATAACCATACAGTTATAAAGAGTTTGACTTTAAAAAATAAAATAAACCGATTGGTGTCTGTTTTTCACATCAATCGGCTTGATTTTTCTTTAGTTTTTATTTTATAAAAGTTTTTATAATGCTTTCTGCTGCTGCGAGTGCATCAGGGATTTTTGCGATTTCTTTACCGCCTGCCATAGCAGAATCGGGTTTACCGCCACCTGCACCGCCTGCAACTTTGGCAACCTCTCTTACAATGTTACCTGCGTGAGCGCCTTTTGCGATAGCTCCTTTTCCGCAGAAGCAACCAAATGAGCAAGTGCCTTTTTCGTTTTGCTCTGCAGCAAGAATAACTATAATGTCTTCGCCCTTGTCCTTTGAAGAGTCAAGCATTGAACGAAGCTCTTTTGCATCTGATTCTCCTAAAGAAGCTGTAATGAGCTTAACACCGTTAACTTCAACGAATTTATCGAAAAGCTCGCCTGCTTTTGCTTTGGAGATTTCTGCCTTGAGGTCTGCAAGCTCTTTTTCTTTTTCTTTAAGCTCGTTTGCAACTGCAGTTGCTTTATTGCAAAGGTCGTTAACATTTGCAAGTTTGAGGGCATTTGCAGTATCGTGAATGAGCTTTTCCTGTTTGTCAAGGTAAGCAAGAACCCCAAGTCCTGTTACACCTTCAATTCTTCTTACACCTGCAGCAACAGAGGATTCGGAAATAATACGGAAAAGACCGATATTACCTGTGTTCGAAACGTGGGTACCACCGCAAAGCTCTGTTGAGAAATTGCCTGCAGAAACAACACGAACCGTGTCACCGTATTTCTCACCGAAGAGTGCCATTGCGCCTTTTTTCTTTGCATCATCAATGCTCATTTCTTCAGTAACAACGGGAAGAGCGGAAAGAATAATTTCATTAACTCTGTTTTCGATTTTAATGATTTCTTCTGCAGTAAGAGCAGAAAAGTGGGAGAAGTCAAAACGAACTGCATTTTCATTTACAAGCTGACCTGCCTGCTCAACGTGAGTTCCGAGTGCTTCTCTGAGTGCCGCTTGGAGAAGGTGAGCGGCGGTGTGGTTTCTCATAATTGCCTGACGGCGAGATTTATTTACCTTACCGCTTACGGTATCACCAACCTTGACAGCATCGCCCTCTGTAAGAGTACCGTGATGAAGAATTACACCCTCTGCGGTTTTTGTTGTATTAGTAACTGTGAATACGGAGCCGTTAACGGTAAGTGTTCCTGTGTCACCAACCTGACCGCCACTTTCAGCATAGAAGGCGGATTTGTCGAGAACGATAACTGCATCTGTATCAATGCCGATAAAGTCAACCTTTTCGCCGTTTGCGGCAATCGAGAGAACCTTGCCCTCCTGCTCTGTTACAGAATAGCCTGTAAATTCGGTTGTACCGCATTCTTTAAAGGAGATGTCTGAGCTTTTCCAGCCCTCTGTACCTGCAACCTTACGTGAGGATTTTGCAAGTGCCTTTGCATCTGCAAGATATTTTTCAAATTCCTCGTTATTAACAGTTAAGCCGTTTTCTTCTGCAATTTCTCGGGTCAGGTCAATGGGGAAACCGTAGGTGTCCTGGAGCTTGAAGGCATCTGCACCTGAAAGAACCGTGCCCTCGGTTTTCTTAATCATATCATTGAGAAGCTCAAGACCGCTGTCAATGGTTTTATAGAAGCTGTTTTCTTCCATTGAAATAACCTTGATGATATAATCCTGCTTTTCACGAAGAACGGGATAAGCATTTTCATTTTCTTTAATAACAGTTTCGCAAACTTCAGAAAGGAATGGTCTGTCGATACCTAAAAGTCTGCCGTGACGGGCGGCTCTTCTGAGAAGTCGGCGGAGAACATAGCCTCTGCCCACATTTGAGGGGATAACACCGTCACCAATCATAAAGGTTGTTGAACGGATGTGGTCTGTAATAACACGAAGAGAAATATCGCTCTTTTCGTTTTCGTGGTATTTAACACCTGCAATTTCCATTATGTGCTTCATAATGTTCTGAACGGTGTCAACCTCAAAAATGTTGTTAACATCCTGAGCGATGCAAGCAAGTCTTTCAAGACCCATACCTGTGTCAATATTAGGATTTGCAAGAGGTGTGTAGTTATTCTTGCCGTCGTTTTCAAACTGAGTGAAAACAAGGTTCCAGAATTCAACATAACGGTCACATTCGCAACCAACCTTGCAGTCGGGGCTACCGCAACCGTATTTTTCACCGCGGTCATAATAAAGCTCTGAGCAAGGACCACAGGGACCCTGACCGTGCTCCCAGAAGTTATCTTCTTTACCGAAGCGAACCATATGGTCGGGCTTTACGCCAACATCCTTTGTCCAGATGTCATAAGCCTCGTCATCTTCAAGATAAACACTGCAGTAGATTTTATCGGGGTCCATTTCCATAACTTCAGTACAGAATTCCCATGCCCACGGAATAACCTCTTTTTTGAAATAGTCACCGAAGGAGAAGTTACCGAGCATCTCGAAATATGTTCCGTGACGAGCGGTGATACCAACTCTTTCAATATCGGGTGTACGAATACATTTCTGGCAGGTTGTAACTCTCTTTTTAGGGGGAGTTTCCTCGCCTGTAAAGTATTTTTTCATAGGTGTCATACCTGCATTGATAAGAAGAATACTCTTGTCTCCCTGAGGTACTAAGGGGAAGCTGGGAAGCCTTAAATGGTCTTTTGATTCAAAGAATTTAAGATATTTTTCTCTTAATTCATTAAGTCCTGTCCATTGCATAATATGTTGTCTCCTTTTAAAAAATAAAAAGCACGTTTACACCAACACGGGACGGAAAACTCCGCGGTACCACCCGAATTGTGCAAAACGCACCACTTAATTTGACGGTTAACGCCCGTCAACGTACTGTTTTCAGTAAGACTCCGCAAGCAGCAAATTTAAAGGCGGTAAGAAACTTTCAGCAACCGTTTCCTCTCTGAATACCGTGTCAGTAAATCATCTTGCATCAAGGTCAGATTTGTTTTTATTTTATATACAATTGTATTATAATGAATTTGTTAAGAATGTCAAGTATAAAATTAAGTGAGGAGTTAGGAATGTAGGGACCTGCGGTCGGCAATTATAAAGATAAAAAATGACGGTATGTAAAAGTATTGCGAAGCCTATCATCCCTGTTCCATCTTTGATGGAATAGGGAGGGGGACCGTTCTTCTTTGGGTAAATTATACCAATTTGTATATTTCGGGTGTTATGTTCTTTTTTGTATATAGTTTAGGCGGAATGGTGGTGGGTTGCCACGTAAAGATACCACTTTGTGAAAGTATCGCAAAAAATATATTGCTAAAACTAAAATATTGTGGTAATCTAAAGTTACCACACAAAATTCAATATGGCTATGTACGCAGAAGTGGCATTTTTGTCTTATGGCAAAAGTGCGGACTTCTCTATTCGCATTTCTGTGTAGATAGCGATGAATTTTGTGTGGTAGCAAATCGAAGTTCCGCATTTTTCGGTGTGTGTAGCTTCGGTTGCACACACTTTTTTATTTTAAAGGAGAAAGTAATTTTATGGGAAATCAAGTTAAATTCAAAGAGAGATTTACAATTGATTACGACGAAAGATGTGTTTTGTTTAATGCAGCAGCGCTTAGTGCAAATGCCGCATTAACAGCAGATGAAGTAATGAAAATTCCTTTCGATGACATAAGTGGCTTAGGTTTTAAGTCTCCTGGATTTATGTCGGGAAGTGCAGTTATGTTTATTATCAATGGTAAAAAATTAGTGAATAAATCAGGCTTACCCGTATGTGTTTGCGCTGCTTACGAGGATAAGACTAATGAACTTCAACCAATCATAAATGATTTGAATAAGGTTTTGGGTGTCGGAATTATTGATTACAAAAAAGCTTTGAAATATCCTGAAGAAAAATATGATGGCAGATATCAGCTCGTTGATTTAGTTGAAGCGAGAGTAAAGGCGGAAAATGAAGAAATTATAAAGCATTGTAATGTTTGCGGATACATTTTTTGTTACAATCAAGACGACATAAAGAAGAATATGGATAATGCAAAAAATGCTGTTTGGTCAGGTATTGGACAAATAGCAGGAGGATTAAGTGGTGCATATACTGCAAGTGCTGTGAATCACGCTAATGCACAAAACAGCTTGAATAAAATTGTTGATTTTAATCGTTGTCCTCAGTGCAACTCGACTAATCTTTCTGTAATTTCAGAAGAGGAATTTGAAATAATAAAACAACAAAATCAGACAGTCCAAAATCCTACAACAACAGTTTCTGTTGCAGATGAACTCAAAAAATTCAAAGAACTTCTTGATATGGGCGCAATTACCCAAGAAGAGTTTGATGCAAAGAAAAAGGAGCTTTTAGGCTTATAATTACATAACGAAAAATGCAGGTAATCGGAAGCGGTTATCTGCTTTTTGTGTTACTTTTAAGAAGAGGTGTCTTTACGGGGCAACCCACCACCATTCCGCCCGAACTACATTCTAAAAAGAAGACATCACCCGAAACATACAAATTGATATGATTTACCCATAGAAGAACGGTCCCCCTCCCTATTTGCTGAGGCAAACAGGGAGGATAGGCTTCGCAATATTTTACTTTTTCGATATCTTCACCCATAGCGAAGCTTCTGGCATCTGGTATCTGGAATCTGGCATCTGGCATCTGAAAAATTCTTCTTGACATATTGTGCCAAAGGTGTTATAATCCGTAACTGTTGCGGTATGTCCGTTGAGATGTGACCGTATAAATTTCCTTGCTCTCAAATAGGTAAATGGGAGCCGGAGTCCATAAGGAGGTGCAAACGATGTCAAACAGTTATGAGACAGTTATCGTCTATTCACTCGCTAAAGGCGAAGAGGCAGCAAAAGAACTCGCTGCAAAATTCCAGGCGATGATCGCAGAGAACGGTACAGTTGACAGCGTTGATGAATGGGGTAAGCGTAAGCTTGCATACCTTATCAACGATGAAGAAAACGGTTACTATGTTCTTTACAACTACACTTGTGATGCTGATTTCCCCGCTGAGCTCAGCCGTGTTCTCAAAATCACAGACGGTGTTCTTCGTTCTTTGGTTATTAAAAAATAAGAGGTGTGAAAGATGCTTAATTGTGCAGTTATAATGGGTCGCCTTACAGCAGACCCCGAGCTTCGCCAGACTCCCTCAGGCGTTTCTGTTACAAGATTTACTGTTGCAGTTGACAGAGGTTATGTTAAAGCAGGCGAAGAAAGAAAAGCAGACTTTATCAACGTTGTTGCTTGGAGACAGACCGCTGAGTTTGTTTCAAGATATTTCCAGAAGGGCTCAATGATTGCCGTTCAGGGTTCTATTCAGACAGGTTCCTACGAAAAGGATGGCGTTAAACGCTATACTGTAGAAATCAGTGCTGATAATGTTAGCTTCTGCGGTTCAAAAAGTGAGACCGGAACAAACGGTGCACCCTCAGCAACAGCTCCTACAGCTGCACCGTCTTTCTCCAACGGCAGTGCTGACGATTTCGCAGCAATGGCTGACGATGACGACTTGCCGTTCTGATTCTAATAGGAGGTAAATTTACAATGGCATACGATAAAAACGATCGCCGTCCCAACAAAAGAGGTCGCAAAAAAGTTTGCGCTTTTTGTGTTGAGAAGGTTGAAGCAATTGATTACAAAGATACAGCTAAGCTCAGCAGATACACATCTGACAGAGC
>JAZOAO010000043.1:0-2449 GCA_045595505.1 Acutalibacteraceae bacterium
TCAAGCTGGACGGCACTGCCGACGAAGCCTTGCAACAAATCGAAGAGAAGGGTTATGCCCGTCCTTACGAAGCGGACAAACGCAAGCTCTTCAAAGTAGGTACGGTGTTCTCTTCTGAAACGGGTACTATCAGCGAGTTTAAAGTGAAGTGAATGGGTGATAGGAATGACACGACGCTTGCACCACTCCTGCCACCGCATTTGCTCTAGTACATAACTCCCGGTTGCAGGAGTGCAAGGAGTTAGACTCAAATTCAAGAGAAAAAGGGGAAAAATGTCCATCAATACATGGACAAACGACTTTTCCGTAGCCTCGATTGTCCGCATGACACCTCAAAACGAGGTTAAAAAAGGATTTATTGTTTTGATTATCAACAGGAAACAAAGTTTTCATTTGTCCGCACCCGTCTTTTGGTTTTATCACTTTTTACCTCTAACTTTGTCTGAGATAAACAGAACAATAAACATACTATGATGAAGAACAACATTTAAAAAAAAGCATAATAAACTATGAAAAAGCTCTACACAATTACATTACTGCTTGCCTCCATGCTCCTTTCATGCGGAGGCGGGAAAGGAGAGGTACAGAAAGAAGGAGGTCTTCCCGTTTTTGACATAAGCAAGGAATATCCTGAAAAGACTATCGATTTGCAAGAAATAGCAGATGTGGAGTACATCCCATTGGAAACAACGGAGAAGTCTATAGCTATGATACATAACTATCCTTACATTTCAGATAAATACATAGTTAATTGTGACTTGAATGGTCCAGTTCATTTTTACGACCGAAAAGGTAAACACCTTTATGCAATCCATGCATTAGGTCAAGGACCCCAGGAGTATTATGGTATAGTTGCATTTACAGTAGATTTTCCAAAAGAAGAATTCTATATTTATGACCTGCAAAAGTTACAAGTTTATTCTTTTACAGGCGAATGGAAACGAACGCTCAAAGTTCCTGAAGGTATGCGTTATGACAATATGTTCAACTACGACGAACATTATCTGATTTGTGAAAATGCATTCCATGACTGGTGGAATTTTGAGAATCTATCCAACGACAAGACTCCGTATTATTTAATAAATAAAGAGACAGGAACACCTACCCCTTTAGATATTATAGTTGAGAATAGAATCAGCAAAACAATGGAAAAGAGAATTGAACATATCGATGCTCAACGTGCACGACGACACTTTGAACAGATGAGTGTCATTACCTCTCTTATAGCAAACAACAATGATTTTCTGATTGCAGATTTTGGATTGGACACGTTGTATCGCTACAAGGATGATATTTTGACGCCTTTAGCGGTACAATATCCTTCGGTGCATAGTAGCACCCCACCCGTTGTTATAGCCCCTCGATTTTATACAGATAAATATTTGTTTTTCAAACCTGTAGAAATGAAGTTTGTCAAAGAAGACGTTCGACTTCCTTATACTCTTGCACCAACTTTGATGTGGAACAGAACAAATAATGAAATCTATAAAGTTAAATTGTATGACTCAGATTTTCCTGAAAAAGATTTAAGGCATACAATGAGAAGAACATGGGTTGGAAAAACCAACTGTTTTTTAATTGATTATAAGGCACCAGCTCTTTGCGAAGCTTACGAAGCAGGAAAGTTGAAAGGAAAACTAAAAGAAGTGGCATCACGATTAAAGGATGACGACAATGGTATTTTTGCTATTTATAAAATAAAAAATGGTCACTAGTATCTCTTAAATAAATCCAAATTGGAAGTTAACTAACTCATGAACAACAATGTATGTTTTGCGGCTCTTGTTCCACATTTGAAACGCTTACCTTTTCGGAAAGCTAAATTTGTTGGAAGCGGTGAAGGATATGACAAAATGTAACGAATGATTGTTTTTCTGCACAAAATATCGCAAATTTGCAGAAACAATAGCAGAATGATTATGAAATACCCTATCGGCATACAGGATTTTGAAAGCATCATCAATGGTGGTTATGTTTATGTAGACAAGACAGCCCTTGTCTATCGCCTAGTGAAAGGAGTGGCACGAAGGTTGCACCACTCCTGCCACCGCATTTGCTCTAACACATAAGGTATTAACTCCCGGTTGCAGGAGTGTAAGGAGTTTTGAGCGAATTCTTGGGATAAAGGTTTCTCAAGATGGAACGGTAATGAGTCTTCTTATACAGTGAAAAGTGCATATTCTTATCTGAGATTTCTCTGAAATCAGGCTGTTCTATGCAAATGTCCACATGGATATTTTAACTATCCTTGATTATCAGTATGTTATAAACGATAAAAAGCGAAAATGTCCATATCCGTTTTTTTGGTAGACTTAAATTTAAACTTTAACTTTGTAAGTTCATTACATACCTATAGGACGAAATATAGAAATTTGTACGTGGAAATGAAAAACATAAAACTGATACTTCTGCTGATAATCCTACTGGGAACGGCTTGTTCGCCTACAGG
>JAZOAO010000044.1:0-106886 GCA_045595505.1 Acutalibacteraceae bacterium
CGAACCGTCGACCTCTAGCGTGACAGGCTAGCGTTCTAACCAACTGAACTACCGGGCCACCTCTTGGTGGGAACAATAGGGCTCGAACCTATGACCCTCTGCTTGTAAGGCAGATGCTCTCCCAGCTGAGCTATGCTCCCATACCGTTGCTCACTCGCAACGTTAGATACTATACACTATTCCAATGTATTTGTCAACACTTTTTTAAAAGTTTTTTTGTTTTTTTGAGTTTTTTATTTCAGCAACAATTGCCATCATTTCGTCGTACTTTTTCTCAATATCTTCAACCAGCTTAAACTGTGTTCTTGCTCTCACAAGGTTATGCTCAGGGTATTCGATTTTGAAATAAACATCACCGTTTATATAGTCGCCCAAAAATCTCATACCGCATTCAAATGTTAGAAGCTTTGCGGCAAAGGGTAAGAGCTCAATTTCAGTTTCTGTAAGGCTTTCCCCTGCTGCTTCAAGAAAACCGTCAACATAGGCTTTGAAGTATTCAAGGCTGAGAGAAACCTTTGATAAATCCTTTTCGTCCTCTGCGGCAGTATTTGCACCGAAACGGATGCTGTCACCAAAATCATAAAGAGCAGAACCGGGCATAACTGTATCAAGGTCAACAACGCAAAGACCTTTCTTTGTTTCTTTATCAAAAAGAACGTTATTGAGCTTTGTATCATTGTGGGTTACTTTTAACGGAACTTTATCTGTACCGAGTAAATCAGTGATAACAGAACAGTCTTTCTCTCTTGCAAATACAAATTCAATTTCGGGAAGAGCATTATCCTTTCTGCCGGAAGCATTTTCTTCAACTGCATTTTTAAAATCATTAAAACGAGAAGGAGTATTATGGAAATTGGGAATTGTATCGTGAAGAGTTTCAATAGGATAATCTGCAAGAAGGTTTGTAAAATTGCCGAAGGAAAGAGCGGCATTTTTGAAATCCTCTGCTGAGGTTAATTCATTTATTGTGAAAGTGTTATCAACAAAATTATAAACTCTCCAGCAACCGCCATCCTCTGCCATATAATAGTTTTTGCCGTCTTTTGCAGGGTAAACAGTTAAGGTTTCTCTTGTGGGGTCACCACCATTATTTTTGATTTTTTCTCTCAAAAATGATGTTACACCGCAAACATTTTCCATAAGCTCAACAGGCTTTTTGAAAACATTAACGTTTATTCTCTGCAAAAGGTAGCGTGAAACAGAGCCATCCTCCATTTCATATTCAACTATATATGTATCATTTATATGCCCTTCGGATACAGGTTTATAACCAATATATTTACCGAATTCGGGAAATGCTTTAATAATCTCAAGCAAATTTGTTTCAACTGTCATACTCATAAACAAAATACCTCATTTTTTAAATACTGCAAAGCACCGGGGATTATGAAATCCCGGTGGCAAGGTTGTTACAGGCGAAAATGCTAAATAATGCTGAATTTCGCAATCGTCACCGCATTTATAGAAATTGGCTTTAACAGTTGTAAAGTCAATTTTTTCTGTTTTATAGAGTTCACGAAGAAAATCTTTTGTTAATTTAACTGTAACGCCCCAGAAAGCACCGTTCATATCTTCACCCTTAAAGGCTTCAACTATTGGCGAATTCTCTGTTAATGAACCCACAAAGACTCTATCGAATTTACCTTTACCGAATTCGCAAAGAAAAGCACCCTTTGAATTCATTTCAACATTTATATATTCTTCTCTGTCTTCAAGTGGAGCAACAAAGAATTCAAGACAGCTGTCTCTGTAAACGGGGTCATCACGATTTTCGAAAACTGCTCTCGGATTTTCTTCATAGCATTGAAGAGTTGCAACCAACTCCTCGCCAACAACACCCATTTTAAAATATGTGCTTGGTCTGTAAGGTGTTTCACTTTCCCAATGGTAAGAAGTCAATCTGTTCCAGCAATCATTTTCAAATTCTGCCAAATTATTGTAAACACGAAGTTTATTATGTACTACTAATTCCATAAAAAGACCTTATTTCATATATTCGGTAATACCGTTTGTTTCGTCCATAGATGCCATAATCATATAAAGTCTCGGAATATGGAAAGGACCTTTGAAGATATTACCTTTAAGAGTTGTTGAAACAGTATTGTCATAATGAAGGTAGCCGTACCATTCGCCAAATTCTCTATCACAAAAATACTTTTCACAATATTCCTTGATTTCGTTATACAAATCATTGTATCTTTCGTCTTTAAATTGTAAATATGCAAGGCGAAGGGCAATCATTGCTTCACACTGAGGCCACCAAAGCTTCATATCCCATTCAAGCTGAACGGGAGGTTTACCCTCTAAATCTGTAAACGCAATAATACCGCCGTTCTTTTTATCAATACCTAAAGGAAGTGTTATATCGATAATGTGCTTTGCGATATTAACTGCTTCTTCGTTACCGGTTACAAGACCCTCTGCCATAATAAACCAGGCAGCTTCAAGAGAATGACCCGGGTTAACAATTCTGCCGTTGGGGCTGTCAATAAACTCCCCTGCTTTTGTTACACTTTCAAGAAGTGCTCTTTCAGTAAGATAACCGCCGTGAAGGATTTCATCAAGGCATTCCTTGCAAAGAGGATTATATTTCTCCCAAAGACCGTCAACGCTTCTGAGAACCTGAGCGGTTGAAAGCATAATCATAACAGGTGAAAGAGCTTTTGAATCAATATTTGCCGGGTTGATTTTAGGCTGATTTTTACGAACACCCGTAAAGCATTCATAAGCTACATTAAAATACATTTCTGCACTATCAAGAACAGACTTATCACCTGTTGCCTTATAAAGCTCTGCGCAACCGATTGCCGCAAAGGTTTCGGAGAAATAATATCTTCTTTTCTGAAGCTCTCTGCCGTCTGCAGTTACCGTGAAGAACATTCTTCCGTCAGTATCTGTGCATTTAGGCAAGAAAGAATAAATATTCTTTGCCGCTTTGAGATATTCTTCATTTTTATCTATAAGGTTATATGCCTTACTGAAAACCCATAAGGCTCTACCCTGAAACCAGACACTTTTATCTGTTCCGTAGATATTACCCTCACGGTCAAGGCAGGTATAAATACCGCCGTTTTCATAGTCAATGGCATTTTTGAGCCAGAAAGGCAAAATGTTTTCTACAAAATCTTTTTTGTAATCCATAATATCAACTCCAAGAATATTACCTCAAATTTCTTTAAATATAACACATTATAATGTAAAAAACAACACTAAACAAACTAAATTTGTTGTAATTTTAAAAACAGTATTATATAATATTAAAGAAATTTGAGGTGAATAATTTGAAATCAATGACCTTTAATATACTTTGTGCAGGCAAGGGCGAAAACCATTGGGTTTTTCGTCAGAAGCTTGTACGTGATATTATAAAAAAATATGCACCTGATACCTTTGGACTTCAGGAAGTACATTATGCCTGGATGCGATATTTAATCAACCAATTCAAAGATACATACGATTTTGTTGGTGTGGGCAAGAATGACGGTAACAAAAAAGGCGAATTCTCCCCTGTTTTTTATAACAAGCATAAATTCAAGTTGCTTGAAAGAGAGGATTTCTGGCTTTCGGAAACTCCCGAAAAGCCAAGTATTGGTTGGGACGGTGCAGAAAACAGAACCTGTTCTTATGCAGTCTTAAAGGAAAAAGGAACTGAAAAAGTTTACGCAGTTTTCAACACACATCTTGACCATATCGGCACAACTGCTCAGCTTGAAGGCACTAAATTAGTTTTAGACAAAGCAGAGAAATTTAAAGATATGCCAATAATAATCACAGGCGATTTTAATGTTACCCCCGATTCTGATGTTTATAAGTTAATGCTTTCAAGTGGCTTCTCAGATGCCCGAACAATTGCAAAAGAGAAAGACAATATCGATAGCTTTCATTGGTACGGCAAGGGTTCAAAAATGATTGATTTTATATTCGTTAAAAACATTAAATCGGTCACAGCTGTTAAAACTGCAACCGATAAAACCAACGGAAGGCTACCGTCCGACCACTACCCTGTTGTAGCCGATATTATTTAATATTAAAATATTTTTTAAACTTCCTGACGAGCTTGTTATATATTCGTTTAGGAAGTTTTCTTTTTATAAAATTCAAAAATTTATCGGTTAAAACGTTTAAAGGTTTAAACTGATATTCCCTTTCGCTTAGTGATAAAGCATAAAGTTTCCTAAATTTAAATGTAAGATAATTTGTGCTTGAAATTTTTCTGTGTCTGTTAATTTGCACCTTATATTTTAAAATATTAAAGAACAAGCCGTGAAGATTTATTGTTCTGTAAATTAATTTATAAAGGCTGATAAATTCAGGTCTGTTGATTGAAACAGATGAAACAACCTCAATTTCAGCATTTTCACATTCTGCCTGACCAAAATAATAAAGGGCAGGAAAGCAGTTAAAGAAAGCATCAATACCCTCTGCTGAAAGATAATGCGCTCTGTCGTTAACTTCAATTACAGAAGTATCCTTTAAACCGCTTATTTTATATGTATTAACAATCTGAACAATTGCATTTCCTATAGATTTAACAGTCTTTTCCGCAATTTTATCTGCAAGCTGGTCGGTAATTTTGCCATCAACCTTTGGAATGAACTGATAACCGAAAGTAAAATCGCGAATATATTTTACAGAAAAAGTGAAATTATCTTCATTTAGTTCAAATTCTTTTGGTGAATTGGGTGGTACATTCAGAACGCTTTTATCAGCAAAGGTTATTTCCGCACCCAGATCCTTTGATTTATTTTCAAAACAGATTTTCATAAACTAAAATCCTTTTTAAAAAATCCGCCCAAGTTATTCTCGGACGGATTTTTCATTATATATTACAGCTTCATTGCAACGTCCCAAGCCTTCCAGATAACTGTACGAAGGTTGCCGACTTTAAGAGCATCACCGATAATGTGAACGTGCTTGCTCTTTTCAGCAATGGGAGCGGGTTTATAGCCAACAGAAAGAATTACGCTGTCTGCAGGAATTGTTTCTGTTTTGCCGTCTTTTGTCATAACTGTTACGCTTGAATCTGTGATTTCAGTTGTTTTAGTTTCAAGGTAAACAGGAACTTTGTTTGTTTTGAAGAAGTCACGAAGGTAGCTTGTGTTTGCAAGAGCAACACCGGGAGTGGTGATAAGGTCATCCTGCATTTCAACAATTGTGGGGTTCTTACCCTGAAGATAAAGCTCGTAAGCGATTTCGCAACCTGTAAGACCGCCACCAACAACTGTAACATTCTGACCAACCTCTTTATTACCGAGAAGGAAGTCAATAGCCTCAATTGCTTTATCTGCGCCCTTAACGGGGATTTTGTTAGCAACAGAGCCTGTTGCAACGATAACTTCATCTGCTCCGAGAGATGCAATATCCTTAACCTCTGTGTTCATATGGATTGTGATTGCATCGTAACTCTTAACCTCGCGATTGTACCAAGCGATAAGGTCACGGTCTTTTTCTTTATAAGAAGGAGCAGCAGCGGCAATAAATACACCGCCCAGCTTATCTGTTTTCTCATAAAGGTCAACCTTATGACCGCGCTTTGCGCAAACAATAGCAGCCTCCATACCACCGATACCGCCACCGATGATTGCAATTTTCTTGCTCTTCTTTGCAGGTTCAATTTTATATTTCTTGGACTGCATTGTCTTGGGATTAAGAGCACAACGGGAAAGACCCATTGTATCAGAAAGATCCTGAGTATTAGCGTGACCTTTGGATGATGAGAAGTTGAAGCATCCTGCGTGACAGCAGATACAAGGTTTGATTTCCTCTACCCTGTCTTCGATAAGCTTTGTAATCCATTCGGGGTCAACAAGGAACTGACGAGCCACACCAACACCGTCAATTTTGCCCTCTGCAACTGCTTTTGCACCAACATCGGGCTCCATTCTACCTGCACAAACAACGGGAATATCAACAAACTTCTTAATGTGTGCTACATCATCAAGGTTACAGTTCTGAGGCATATACATAGGCGGATGTGCCCAGTACCAAGAGTCGTATGTACCGTTGTCGGCATTAAGCATATCGTAACCTGCATCCTGAAGGTATTTTGCAGCCTTTTCGGATTCGGGCATTGCACGACCGACTTCTGTATATTCTTCACCGGGCATTGCACCGTAGCAGAAGTCTTTCATTTTTGATTCAACAGAATAACGAAGAGAAACAGGAAAATCCTCACCGCAAGATGCTTTAATAGCCTTAACAACATCAACTGCAAAGCGGTATCTGTTTTCAAAGCTACCACCGTATTCATCGGTACGCTTATTGAAATATTCAATTGCGAACTGGTCAAGCAGATAACCCTCGTGAACAGCGTGAACTTCAACACCGTCAACACCTGCATCACGGCAAAGCTTTGCAGTCTTTGCGAATGCTTCAATGATTTCGTGAATCTGCTCAACTGTCATTTCGGGGCATTCAATATCGTGAGCCCAACGGGATTTCTGAGGGCTGGGAGAAGCCAGCTCGTGAGATGTATCAATAACAGGCTTGATAAGTGCACGAGTGAATTTATTTTTATGTAAGGGCGCTATAAGCTCTGTAATAGCCCAGGAACGACCCATACCTGCTGTAAGCTGAATAAATAATTTTGCACCTGTTTTATGGATTTCATCCATAAACTCTTTAAGGTCTTCAAACATCTTGGGGTTCTGCCAAAGCCATTTGCCCCAGAAGGTATCGCGCAAGGGTGCAATACCGGGAATGATAAGACCAACATTGTTATTAGCTCTTTCAAGGAAAAGCTTAGCCGCTTCCTTATCAAAATGGCAACCGCCGAGCTCAAACCAACCGAAAAGAGATGTACCACCCATGGGGCACATAACGATACGGTTTTTGATTTCAACATTGCCTATTTTCCAAGGAGTAAACAATGCTTCGTACTGAGGATTCATTAAAACACTTCCTTCTCAATTTTTGAACTGTTAATCCACAACATAAATGTTCCCTATTATAATAGTTTATATTACGAATTATGTCAAGTTAAAGATTTATCAAACTCAAATGAAAAAGATTTAAAAACTCAAATAAAAAACCAGAATTCAACACCATTTTTTACATTTTTGCACCCATAGGAACAATTGTGAAGCTCTAAAATGCGAGAGGAAATTGCAAGACCCATTCCGCACGAGTCACCATTCCCTGTTCTTGCCTTATCAGTTTTATATAAAATAGACCAGAGGTTTTTCTGCAACTCATCATCAATTTGAGAATCAGAATTAAACACAGAGAATTTATATTTTTTACTGTTTTGATTAAACTCAAGCTTAATTTCTATATTGCCACCACTTGCAGAATGTTTTACGGCATTTGAAAGGAAATTATTGATAACAAGGCTTATCATTTCGGGATTTACTTTAACAACTGCAATTTCACATAAATCTGATTTTACGGATTTTTCTTTACTGTTAAATAAATCCTTATGAGCTGATACGGCTTCCTTTACGAGCACTTTTAAATCCGTTTCTTCAAGAGGTATCCGATTCATCTGAACAAAGCGATTATATTGAAGAAAATCACAAACTATTTTGTTCATCCGTTGTGATTCGTTATAAATTGATTGAATATACTCCCCATTCTTTTCGGGTGCAATATTTTCAATTATGCATTCACACTGATTCTGAATAATTGAAACAGGTGTTTTCAGCTCATGAGCAGTTGCAGATGTTAAAGTGTTTCTTGCTTCTTCCAACCGCTTCTTTTTGTCATAATAAATGGAAATATAATGTCGTATTATCAGATAAACAAACAAGCTGGAAATTGTAAAAAACACTGACATAGTATAAAACAAGCCATCTGTTAAAATTTTGATTATCGGATTATATTCAACCCTTATGACTGCAAAATACGGCACTTCCTCCAATTTAAAACTATAATCAAAACAAGCATCGTTGCCACCAATTGAACCTCCACCCGAAGCCAACTGACTTATTTCATTGTTTTTAAAATTCCTATAACCATATTCTCTGTCTTTTTCGCTTTTTACTTGTTCTATAAGCTTTCTGTATAAATATCTGTCAACAGGATTATCAAAGCTGTCTATCTCTTGCATTCTCAAATAAATGGGAGCATTAGAAACAACATACTTTGACCCTATATTTTCTGAAAACTCTAATTTTAATTCAGTTTCCTCTTGTGTTTTCTGATTGCTCAAAAGTGATTTTTTGCTTTTTCTCGCACAAAGCACAATTTCTATCGGAATAATTTCATTTTTATCATTCTCATAATATTTAAAGCATTCGCAAGAAATTGTCCCTTTTTTATATAATTCAAGAATATTTTTATAATCCTCTTCTGACATAAATTCATCTAAATAACAATAACGCCATTTATGTTCATCAAGAAAGGAAAGGATTGTTCCGTTTGTGTGAACGAGCTTACCATTTTCATCATATAAAGCAATAGCACTGTAATAGGAATAGCTATCATAAAAATATTCGGGGATGAAACTTTCGGTTGTTGTATTCTGACCTCGATAATATTCATCATCACTAAATTCCGAAAAATCAGTTATTTCACCAACTTCTCTATAAAACAACTGTGCCTCCTGCTCATATATACCTAAAAACAATGTAATCAAAGACAAAACATACATTGCAATAACCGAAAGCGTTGCATATTTTAAAATTTTTCTTTTGTCTTTATCAACCTTTTTCTTCATAGCAATACCCCACATTCACAATGGTTTTAATTACTTCTGATTTATCTCTCAATGCTTTTCTTATGCGTTTTATTCGGGTATCAACAACTCTTATATCGCCATCATAATCCCAGCCCCATATTCTTGATAAAATCTTTTCACGGCTTATAACAATATTTTTATTTTCCATCAAATATCTTAAAAGTTCAAAGTCCTTTCCTGAAAGAATGATTTCTTCTTTACCTATAAAAACCTTGTGCCTTAAAATATCTAAAGTTACACCCGAAACTTCAATCAAATGGTTTTTATCAGTTCCTTTAGAAAGTGAAATCATTGCAAGGCATTTTTGATATAAAACCGAAAGTGGAAAAGGCTTAACTATGTAATCATCGCCGCCGCAGGAAAAGCCCTTTAAAAAGTCGGTTTCCTCACCTAAAGCCGAAAGAAACAAAACAGGTGTTTGTGAATTTTTTCTTATTTCTCTGCAGGCTTCAAGACCGTCCTTTTTCGGCATCATAACATCAAGCATTATTAAATCAAAAGCTTCTGCTTCTGCAAGTAAAACAGCTTCTTCTCCATCCTTGGCAAGAGAAACATAAAGACCTTTTGCAGTCATATAATCAAATATTGTTTCTCTAATTTTTATTTCATCATCAGCAACAAGAATTTTATACATTTTCCTCACCTCAGTTATGATTTTATTATAGCTGTGTGTAATTTGTGTGTCAATTTCAATGAACTTTTAAAGATGAATTGAGATTACAAATGATTACAATTTTATTACAAACGATAATTTTTTATTGTTTTTCGATAAATGTTGTGATATATTCGCCCCAAGGAGATGATTTAATTTGAAACAATTCCAGAAATCCTTGAAAACAACAAAAATAATAGTAATCATTTTGGCAGCATTTTTTGCATTCTTTTTATTAACCGCACCTATTATCTTTAATTGGTACTGCGAGCAAACAGAAAACAGAGAAGGTGTTGCAAATGTTTTAACTGCAGTTTTTTATGCTTGTTCACCATCTGCAGCGGTTACATTGATTTATATATTCAAATTTCTTAAAAATCTTGAACGTGGTGATATATTTACAGAAAAAACAGTTAAATACCTGAAAATCCTTTCTTATGCTTGTTTATCAGTTGTTCCCCTTTCAATACCTTTATGCTTTTTCTTTTTGGCAGGGTTCCCCATTCCTGCGGCGGCAGGCTTTATGTGGTTAATTCTCAGAATTATAAAAAGTGCATTCGAATACGGAACAAATATAAAAAATGAAAACGATTTGACGGTGTAAATAATGGCAATAATTGTAAATCTTGATGTTGTGCTTGCAAAGAGAAAAATGAGCTCAGGTGAGCTTGCAAGCAAAATCGGCTTAACTCAAGCCAACCTTTCCATATTAAAAACAGGCAAGGCAAAAGCGGTGCGCTTCTCTACCCTTTCTGCCATTTGCCGTGAGCTTGACTGCCAACCGGGAGATATACTCGAATATATCGAGGGTGACGAGGAGGATTAATTATGAATAAAAAAACTTACCCCGTACTAAAAACGGATTTTATCGGTTTTATACTTACTGTAATTTCAGTTTTTGTAACTGTAAGACTTGGAATTTTTAATGGTTTTAATTTCGGCTATACTTTAGGCGTTAGTGCCGTTATTTTAACAAGCTTTATCTACCTTTTTAACAAAGAGTGTAAAGATAAGATATTCAGTATTTTGCTTTTAATTGGTGCATTGGTTCTTTCTGCAGGCTATTCGGTCACAAGTGACAGCCTTATTAAAATATTAGCATTTTGGTATATTCTTTTCATTTGCGCAACACTATTTGCAACAATTTCAGGCAATACCAATGCCCAAAGCGGTACATATACATACTTTTTAAATACTGTTCAAAAATCCTTTAATGCAGTTATTGATAATTTTATGTTACCGTTCAGAAGCGTTAAAGAATCCGCAAAAGGCGGAAAATCAAAGAACGCTTTGTATCTGTTAATCGGTCTTGGCATTTCAATCCCTCTTCTTTGCATTATACTTCCCCTGCTTTCAACATCTGACCTTGCATTCGGAAACCTGATTTCAAATTTATTTGAAGATGCATTCATTTTAATCGGTGCAATAATTTTAACTGTTATAATCACACCTTTTATTTTCGCATTTCTTTTTTCAATGAAGAAAAAGGATTTAGCAGAAAAAAGTGTTAAAGAAATACCCGACAAGGTTTCAAAGATTATTCTCAACACAATTTTAAGTGCAACTGCAGTTGTTTATTTAGCTTATCTTGTTTCTCAGCTTGCTTATATCACAAAAGCATTCGCTTTTCTTCTTCCCGATAACTATAGTGCGGCAGAATTTGCACGAAGCGGATTTTTCCAGATGGGTGTTATTGCTTTCATAAACTTTATTATTCTTTTCTTATGTGCTACCCTTGTTAAGAAAACCGAAAGCAAGAAAATTCCTGTTTCAACAAAAGCTCTTCTTATTTTCCTCTGCCTTTTCACAGTTTTCTATATTTCAACCGCATTTGTTAAAATGATGAAATATATTTCACTTTACGGTCTTACAAGGTTAAGAGTTTTAACAAGTGTTTTTATGCTTATGCTGGCGGTAATTTTCATAATCATTCTTTTAAGACTTATTTTCACAAAGTTAAAATACATAAAAGCAATTATTCTCGTTTGCACAATTACAATGATAAGTGTTTCAGTTATTGATATCAATACAGTTATTGCAAACTACAACTACAATGCTTATAAAGCAGGAAAAATCAATATTGATGTTGAGCAAATCGGTTCATTGGGCGTAAGCGGTCTCCCCGTTCTTGTTAAGCTTTCGGAGGATATAGACCTTAACGAATATACGGATAAAAATTTCGAAATATTATCTCAAATTGATTACAATGCTTACGATATTTACTCATCAGGCATTTACTCCGCTTCAGACTGCACAGAAGAAACCCTTGTTAAAACAAGTATTTTTGCGAAAAACTACGCATGGAAACAAGGCAAAATTGCAGTTGATAAATTCCTTAAAAATAATCCTGAATTCAAATTTGATGAATTCGAAAACAATTATTATGAAGAGCTTTACGAAGAAGATTATGATGTATACGAAGAGGATGAAGATTGGTAAAAAGTATGGTGATTTTATGAAACCGAATATTATATTTTATTTTTCAGACCAACAGCGTTGGGATACGCTTAATAGTGAAATAATGCCGAATGTCTGGGAATTGGGCGAAGAGGGAGTTTTGTTTGAAAACTCTTTCACCTGCCAGCCTGTTTGCGGACCTGCCCGTGCTTGCTTGCAGACGGGTCAATATGCAACGGAGAATGGTTGCTTTTGGAACGGTATTCCCTTGCCCGAAGGCACAAAAACAATGGCAGATTATTTCAACGAAAACGGCTATGATACTGCTTATATCGGCAAATGGCACCTTGCCTCTGACAGAGCAAAGGGCTTAGGCTTTCATTGCGAAAAAACCGCCGTACCAAAAGAAAAGCAAGGCGGTTATAAATATTGGAGAGCGGCGGATGTGCTTGAATTCACCTCTCACGGATATGATGGCTATGTATTTGATGAGAACGGAAACAAAATTGAGTTTACAGGCTACAGAGCAGACTGCATAAATGATTTTGCCGTTGAATATGTTGACAAACATAATGGAAAAAAGCCGTTTTTTATGTTCATTTCTCAGCTTGAACCCCATCACCAGAATGACAGAGGTCACTTTGAGGGTCCCGTTGAAGCAATTGAAAAATATAAGGACTACCCCATCCCCGAGGATTTAACATTCCTTAATGGTGATTATAAGGAAGAGTACCCGGATTATATTGCGGCAATAAACCGACTTGATGAAAATGTCGGTAAATTGGTTGATACTTTAAAAGAAAAAGGCATTTATGAAAACACCGTTATCATTTACACGAGCGACCACGGATGCCATTTCAAAACCCGAAATTTTGAATACAAACGCTCCTGCCACGAAGCAAGCATTCATACTCCCCTTGTTTTCGGTGGCGGTGCAATTAAGAAAACAGATAATGTAGACTCATTAGTAAGTCTTATTGACTTACCGCCTACAATTTTAAGTCTTGCGGGAATAAGCGTTCCCGAAAGCTATTCGGGTAATGTTTTACCTATAAATGATATTGATGCACCTGAAAGAGACTGTGTCTTTGTGCAGATTAGTGAATCTCATATCGGCAGATGTGTCAGAACAAAGAACTGGAAATATTCTGCAAAGGCAATAGGCTCCGGCTGGCATAAATCAAAGGCGGTTCATTATTATGATGACTTCCTTTATGATTTGAAAAATGACCCTTGTGAGAAAAAGAACCTTGTTAATAACGAGAACTATGCAAAGGTTTTGTATCAAATGAGAACATTACTTTCAAGAGAAATGGTGAATGCTGGTGAGAAAAAGCCGAGGTTTCATAAGGCTATTAAAGTAAAACAATCTTAATTCTGTGCTGTTTGATGCTCTCAGATAGTGCAATGTAGGGGCGGTTCTTGACCCGACCTAAAGGTTATTGATGAATTTGGCGAGACGGTCAAGACCGTCCCCTACATTATCAAGTTGCTAATTGTTATTTTTTTTAACTTTTACCTAAAAAACTCTTGACAAAATGATGTTAATTTAATATAATTCTATCTGTTGCAAATGGGGACCAATAGCTCAGTTGGTTAGAGCAACCGGCTCATAACCGGTTGGTCCGGGGTTCGAGTCCCTGTTGGTCCACCACCTTTTTATAGTTAATATAGGGGCATAATGTAATGGTAACATTCCGGTCTCCAAAACCGTCCTTGAGGGTTCGAGTCCTTCTGCCCCTGCCAAAAAATCTCGTTCTTAGGAACGAGATTTTTTTATCTATTGCGAAAGCAATGGTATATCATCACACAAAATGTGTATCTCACAGGGAGTCCGATTAGACTCCCCTTTTTATTTACTCATTACAAGAAACGAAGCATCTTGTAAGACAAATTACGGAAGTAATTAACAAAATAAAGAAGAAAATAAAAGCGCCATAGACAATGGCACCGATTATGCTTGTTGCAACAAAGCCTACTGCAAGAAGAACGAGAGCAGTTAAAATTGTACCCAACGCGCCAAGCTGCAGGGTTGTGAGCGTCTTGACAATGCAACCACGTTCTCTATTTTCGTTTTCACCTGCGAAAGCTACAACCAAAAATGTTACAATCAGAAGAACAACGGCAATTCCGAAGCCAATCCAGGCAAAAAGGGTTGAAATTGTAATAGTTCCCGTAATGGTGAGAACAAGCGCAACAATGCCTGAAATAAGACTTGCAATAAGACCTAAAGCAGTACAACCCGTTTTGCAATTGCAATTGAAAAAACCCATAATATCACCTCCGCTAACAGTATATGCCCAAGCCGATAATAATGTTATTGCGGACAAAAATACGAGTTGCCTTTCGCGTGGCAACTCGTATCAATTTTTATATCAATTTCAAGAACATATCAAGAATTCTCTTGGCGCAAAGCTCAAGGTCTGCTCTTGTTAAATCACCGTTATCAAAAGCAACCTTAAGGTCTTCGGGGTAACCGCAGTGCATTTTCATATCATTACCTGCTTTAACCTCTTTAACCGGGTCATTCTTAACGCCCCAGTCGGTAACAACCATACCCTTGAAGCCCCATTCATCACGGAGAATGCCTGTGAGAAGCTCATAGCTTTCAGAGGTATGCTGACCGTTAATAAGGTTATAGGAGCTCATAATCGTCCAAGGGTCACCCTCTTTAACTGCAATCTCGAAGCCTTTAAGGTAGATTTCACGAAGTGCTCTTTCAGAAAGTCTTGAATCACTTGCAAAACGGTTTGCCTCTTTATTGTTACAAGCAAAATGCTTAATTGAAACTGCAACCTTCTGTGACTGAACGCCTCTTGTTACTGCAGATGCAAATTTACCTGCAATTAACGGGTCTTCCGAATAATATTCAAAGTTTCTGCCGCACATTGGGTCACGATGGATGTTAAGTGCGGGAGAAAGCCAAACACCGAGATTATTTTCGCGGATTTCGGCACCACCGCCAACACCGACTTCAAATGCTAACTCAGGATTCCAGCTACAAGCAAGAAGAGTTGCGCAGGGCCAGGCAGTTGTTGGAATACCCGTTGAAGTATCAAGCCTTAAGCCTGCAGGACCGTCAGCGGTTGGAACGGCAGGAACGGAAAGCCTTTCAACTCCACCGAAGCAACCCGTGTTGCAAACACCTGTTGGTCCGTGACCGCCAACAAAATCCATAAGCTCTGCATCTGTAAACTGCTTAACAAATTCATCAAGGGTAATCTCTTCACCTACTTTATCAAAGGGAACAACAGTTTCGGATGCTTTTGCAGCTGTTGGTTCATTTATACCGTAAAGATATGTTTCTTCACCTTGGGGAAGCTCTTCGAAAGTTCCGTCTGCTAACATTCTCTTGGCGAGCTTAAATGGCTTACACCAATCGGAAAGCTGTTCTACAACCGTGTTTTCTTCTATTATATATTCATAATCAAGCTTCTCTGCATCTCTTACAGATGTGCCAAGATAGAAATTATATGTACCCTCTTCAAGAACATAAGCAGATTTCTGAATTTTACCCAAATCATCAAAGCTCGCCATATCATTGATATTAAAGCTCATAACGAGTGTTTCGGTTTCATTAGGTGCAAGAAGTTTTGTTTTCTTGAATGCACAAAGCTCTCTTGAGGGTTTACCTAAAAGACCCTGAGGTGCACTGTAATAAAGCTGAACAACCTCTTTACCTGCCACATTACCAATATTTTTAACATTAACAATTGCAACAATATTGCCGTCGCTTTCGCAACAAACCTTACTGCTTAATTCAAACTTTGTATATGAAAGACCAAAACCGAAAGGATAACGGACATTTTCCTTTGCACCCGGGATTGTTTCAAAGTATCTGTAACCAACATAGATATCATCGGAATAATCAACGTGGTCAAAGCATTCCCAAAAATCATCTTTACAAGGGTAGCAATCGTATGATTTTGCAATTGTATCAACCATTTTACCGGAGGGGTTCACATCACCGCAAAGAAGGTCTGCAATAGCTAAACCGCCTTCCATACCGCCTTGCCAGCCGAAAAGAATACCCTGCACTTTTTCGTTTTCTGCAAAGTATTCGCAGTCGATTGTAGCACCTGAGTTGATAATAACAATAACCTTTTTGAAGAGATTTGTTAATTTATCAAGAAGGTCTTTTTCCAAATCGGAAAGATAATAATCGTTGCCCTGAGGACGACGGTCAACACCCTCAGCAGAGAAACGGCTGATAGTAAAAATTGCAGTATCTGCCCATTTTGCAGAAGCTTCAATAAGCTCAACAGGAACCTCTGCTTCTTTAACGTGCATAGCAGCAAAGGTATCGTAGGTCATATCGTCGCGCTCGGTGCAGAATTCCATATTATTAACAATATCCCAACGAGCGTTAATCTGCTCCTCAGTGAGAACATTAACGCTTTCTTTTTTTACATATTCCTTATAAAAATCAACAAGGGGCATATAAACAGAAACTTTTTCTTCCTTTTCTTTCTGCTCAAATCCCTCATATATATTTCTGATATAGGGGCAGTTAACGTCACCGCTACCGCCACCACCTTTTATATATTCAATTGTCGCTTTACCGAAAAGAGCAATTTTTTCGCCTTTTTTTAGGGGCAAAGCATTGCTTTCATTTTTAAGAAGAACCATACCCTCTGTTGCAGCTCTGCGAGAAAGGTCAATGTGCTTTTTAGAAGCTGTAACACATCTTCCGTCTTCACCTAAAGGCAAACAGGGTTGATATCTGAATCTTGCATATTTGTCCATATTTTTTCCGTCCTATCTTTTAATATTATTTAAACTTTTTTATTTTTACCCAGAAAAACTCTCAGGTTAGTTTTCTCGATTATTAAGGTTGGTATTGTTAAAACAATTAAAATCACCGCAAACTGAACTATTTTATAACACCAATAATATGGTTGTGATATATCTGTGGGGTGTTCAAAGCCTAATAAACCAAAGCCAATTTTAGTTATTGGTATCATTATAGTCTGGTGCCAGGCATAATAAACAAGGCTGTTTTCACCAATAAACCTGATTGGTTTTAAGGTGAAAAAGCTTGAAAAAATTATAACTGCAAAAATTCCTGCAAAGGCTGAAAGATATGTAAACAGCGGATTTGCGTACTCGCTATCAAACATTTCAAGACCTTTGCCGGTTGTTTTTATATTCAGATAACCCATAATAACATTTACCGCACCAAACAAAAGAAACAACAGAACAGTTACATACTTTTTACAATACTTTTTTCCAATTCTGTTTTTATTTTTCTTAAAAGCATAACCGACAAAAAAGAAAGGCAATGCGGTGAAGCAAACATCGATGTTCCAGGGTAATGGCAAACCGCCTGTTTTATAATAAAGCAAACCAACACAAGCCAACAGGGCAACAATTGCACCACGTAAAAAATTGTTTTTTACGAATTTTGTTATGACATAGAAAAATATATTCAGAAAGAATAAACAAGCTATATACCATAAAGTCCATTGCCGTTTTTGAAATATAAAATCTTTTATCAATTCTTTTGTTGAAGCAACAGTAAATGTATTATAATAAATTTTAAAAAGAACCGCGAAAACTACCATAGGAACCCCTAAGGAAAAATACGGAACAAGAAGACTTTTTGCTTTTTTCTTTATAAATATATCAAAATCTTCTTTGTTACTGAAAACATAGCCTGATAAAAAGAAAAACAAGGGCATATGGAATGTATAGATCCATTCGTGTAACGGACCAGAACAGATATGTGCAATAATCACTGCTAACATACCGTAACCCTTTGCCATATCAATCCAATCTATTCTTTTCTTGTTATGAGATAACGACATAAATAAACCTCGCACAAAAATATTTTATACTTCTTTCCTCATCCAAGCGTGAGGTTTATTTTGTTCGTAATCTATTTCACCTTGTTGGGTGAAACCGCATTTTTCATAAAAAGGCTTTGCGTGGTATTGGGCATGGAGAATGATTGCTTTCCCACCCTTTTCTTTAACAATTTTTTCAACCTTTTTAAGCATTTCTCTACCGAGAGCTTTTCCGCGGTATTCCTTTAAAACGCAAAGTCTGCCGAACATATATGTTTCTCTATCTTCTTTCAGATAAAACCTACAGGTTGCTATTGGCTTTTCGTTTTCGTACATAATAAGATGAGTTGCAACGCTATCAAACTCGTCAACCTCATCAATAAAGCCCTGCTCATCAACAAAAACAGTTATTCTCAAATCCAGAGCATCTTCGGGTAATGAATTAAAAACTTCAATTTCCATATTTTTTCCACCAATCATTGAATAAGTATTTTCTTTATGATAAAATCAGTTTAATAAAATTTGTGGGTGATATTTTGAAAATAATTGCAAGTGATTATGACGGAACGCTTAACCACGGCGGAATTGACAAAAAAAAGAGAAACGCAATTTCCAAATGGAGAAAAGAAGGTAATATCTTTTCTGTTATCAGTGGCAGAGGTGCTCCCGATCTTATAAGAATATATAAAAAAGACAGCTTCGAATGTGACTATCTTATTGCTGATAACGGTGCAGTAATTATGAAACCCGATGGTGAAATAGTCTGCGAAGACAAAATAGATGTATCTGTTGTAAAGCCTTTTCTGGAATTTCTTTTCAGTCAGGGTTGCAAATGGGGTTATGTTCAGACCGACTTCCCCTGCCGGGTTTTCAAGGATGATGATTTTGAAAACTATGACGAAGATGAATGCTTCATATTTGAAGAGCTTCCCGAAATTCCTTATGCTTATCAGATAAACACAGCTTTACCGAGCTTTGAAGAAGCAGCGAAGGTAACAAAAGCCATAAAAGAAAATTTCGGTGATATTCTCAACCCGCTGCAGAACGGAACCTGCATTGACATTGTTTCCGTTAATATGGACAAGGCTAAAGGTATTTATAAGTTTATTGAGCTTTTAGGTACAAAATACGAGGATGTTATAACAGTTGGTGACAACATCAACGATAAGGATATGATAAAAGAATTTCGCTCTTACGCTATGGAAAATGCAGTTCCGTTAATAAAAGAATTAGCGGATTTTGAAACTCCGGGAATTGCCGAGCTTATTGAAAAAGAATTGAGTCTTTAAGCCATAAAATAATCAAAGGCAAGCATCACACAGAAGCCTGCAAGAAGAGAATAGGTTGCGCCCCTTTCGTTACCGTGAGCGTGGGTTTCGGGTATCATTTCATCACTTATTACATAAAGCATTGTGCCACCTGCGAAAGCAAGGGCAAAGGGCAAAACAGCGGTTGATACACTAACTGCAAAATACCCCAAAAGAGTACCGACAACCTCAACAACACCTGTTAAAAGAGCAATTACAAAGGTTCTGCCACCGCTCATTCCTGCGGCAATCATCGGTGCTATAATTACCATACCCTCGGGAATGTTCTGAAGAGCTATACCACCTGCAATGGTGAGCGCTTCTGCAGTGTTGCCCGTGCCAAAACCAACACCTGCGGCAATGCCTTCAGGAAGATTATGGATTGCAATAGCAATAACAAAAAGTAAAACTTTATTCAGTTGTTCGGTTTTGCTTGGATGGCGTTCTCTGTCAACGCCCGTTAATCTGTGCAAGTGCGGTACAAGTTTATCAATAAGATTAACACACAACGCACCGCAGAAAACACCGATTACGGTAACGATTATTGAGAACCTTCCGCCGTATTCCAATGACTCAAGAACAAGCCCGAATACTGCCGCCGCAAGCATAACCCCTGCCGCAAAGGAAAGAACTATGTCATTGAATTTATGACTTGTTTTCTTAAATATAAAGCCTAAAAGCGCACCGATAACCGTTGCTCCGCCAACGCCAATAGCGGTTAAAAGAACAAGCTTCATAAATCAACCTCTTTTCAAAGAATTTGTGTATAACTATATTATATATAAAATCAGAAAAAACTCAACTTAAAATTGAAATTAGTTTTTTACTGTGGTAATATAAAGCAAAATAGAAATTATCGAGGTATATTATGTCCACTCCTAATTACAAAAAAACAAAAATCTCTTGCTTCTTCGCATATCTTGCAATGTCTTCGGTATTTGTTTTACCGCCCATGTTATTCGTGACATTCCACGATATGTATAACATTTCCTATACTCTTTTAGGAACATTAGTTTTAGTCAATTTCTGCACCCAGCTTATAATCGACTTAATTTTCACTTTCTTTTCAAAATATTTTAATATTAAATTAACCATAAGAGTAATGCCTTTGATAACCTGCGTGGGACTTCTTTGCTATGCTATTCTTCCGAACGTTTTACCGCAATATGCTTATTTAGGGCTTGTTTTAGGAACTATAATTTTTTCTGTTTCCGCAGGACTTTGTGAGGTTCTTCTCAGTCCCCTTGTTGCCGCGATCCCATCCGATACTCCCGAAAAAGATATGAGTATGCTCCATTCTCTGTATGGTTGGGGCGTTGTAACAAATGTTATTATTGCATCAGTTTTCTTCCTTATCTTCGGAACAGAAAACTGGATGTATTTAACCCTCTTTTTAGCCTTTCTTCCTTTAATCGCTTCTTTCTTGTTTTTCACCTCCCCAATTCCTGATATGGATGTTTCCTCTTCGGACAATGGCGGAAAAAAATGGGGTAAAGCAATTGCTCTTTGCGTAATATGCATTTTCCTTGGCAGTGCCGCAGAAAACACAATGACAAACTGGATTTCAAGTTATATGGAAAATGCTTTGCAATTACCTAAAGCACTGGGCGATATGCTTGGTCTGGCTGTTTTTGCACTACTTTTAGCAGTCACCCGAGGACTTTATGCAAAGTTCACACCTGACATTTCCAAAACACTTTTGGTAAGTATGATTGGTGCGGCAGTTTGCTATGTTATCATTGGTGTTTCGGGTAATGTTATTATATCTTTTCTTGCCTGCATTTTAGTTGGTATTTTCTCTTCAATGCTTTGGCCGGGAACGCTTATTTTAATGGAAGAAAAGGTGCTTAACCCGGGTGTTGCTGCCTTTGCACTCATGGCGGCATCGGGCGATTTTGGTGCATCTGTTGCACCACAGATGCTGGGAATTGTTGTTGACAAGGTATCTGCAAGTGATTTTGCAATAAATTTAAGCCAAACCGCATCAATGACACCCGATGAAATCGGTTTAAAGGTTGGTATGTTAGTTGCTTCCGTTTTCCCCATTTTAGGAATTTTACTTTTGATTTACATAATAAAGACGTTAAAGCCTGCCGAAAAAAATTAAATTAAAGAGGTTTTTTCTATGGAGAGATATGATATTTTAATCGTCGGTGCATCTACAACGGGCTGTTGGTTTGCCGAAAAAATGGCGAAACAGGGCTTTAAGGTTCTTGTAATTGAAAAAGAAAAACCCGAAAATGTTTCACGCGCTTATGATATTTTCCATATGGGCGAGGGTGAAATGAAGCAATTTGACCTTGTTATTCCCGAAGAAACCAACCCGATAAGAGAATTCCGTTTTGAGAGCTCCTCTATGATTTCACCCTACGGAAACTACAGAGTTAAAGGCGCTCCTTCACCCGTTATCGGTCTTCACAAGCACGACTATATTATGTTTATGGCAGACCTTGCAAAAGAGCAAGGTGCTGAAATAATTTATGGCGCATCATTTAATGATTTTATTTATGATGAAAACAATAAAATAATCGGTGCTAAATACATAACCGAAGATGGCGAAAAGAAAGCATTTGCAAAAATTGTTGCAGACTGTTCGGGTATTCCATCAGTTGCAAGAACAAAGCTCCCCTCTTCTTCAGTTGTTGAGAATTTTAAACTAACACCCAAGGACATTCTTTATGTTGTTCTTTACTATGTTACATATAATGATAAGTCCATCAATGCACGTCACCTTGACGGATTTTATATGCAATATAAATCCTGGTCCGCTCCTGCAGGAAAGGGCTATGATTCAATTTTAGGTATTGGCGGAAGCTATTCTTATGAATATGCAGAAGAGGTTTTCAACACTCAGTTTATGAAGAATGCGAAGCACCCTGAATACACAGTTCAAAAAATCGAAAAAGGCAGAACGCCTTATCATCGTTCCGTTTATTCATTTGTAGATGACGGATTTATTGTTATGGGTGATGCAGCCTGCCTTACAAAGCCCACCTGCGGTGAGGGTTGCACCTCTTCACTTGTTCAGGGTGAAGTTGCAGTTGACGTTATTTCAAAGCTTCTTAAAGAAGAAAAGCCACTTACAAAAGAAAATATGTGGTCAATCAACAAACGCTATATGGCTGCTCAAGGAAAGGACTTTGACTCAATGCGACCTCTTCTTATGGGCGTTGTTACCATTGATTTTGATGAGGCGGAATATCTATTTGCAAATGATGTTTTATTCAGCAAAAAAATTCTTGGCGGTATGGATGAAGGTCTGAATTTAGGTCTTAGAGATATTGCTGAAATTATAGGCGGTATCATTAAAGGCATAGCTAAAGGAAAAATCAAGGTTGCAACAGTCAAAAATCTTCTCAAAGGACTTAAACAAAGCGGTGATGTCGGTAAGCTTTATGACAACTACCCTGCCACCTTTGACGGCTTCGAAGAATGGAAAAAACAAGCAGATGCACTCTGGAACAGTATCGGCTCACTTGCAGACACCTGCGACCCTGATATTTTGAAAAAGTTGAATATAAAATAAAAATTGCCCTGCAACTCATTTGAGCTGCAGGGTAATTTCATTCTCTCACAACAACATTTTCATCACCGAAAATGTGTTTTAATTCATTTGTAAGCGGTTGGTTGATTGATGTCAGAAAATCCATTCCGAGAAAATCGTATTTTTTTGTGTCCTCATAATAGAGGTAAACAGGAATTCTTCCCTCAAAAATTGATAAAAGATTTTTCAGCTTCTCTGTTTTTTCGGGATTTTCAGTTGGCATTTTTATAAAAACACCGCTTTTTTTCTTTTTATTTTGTGTATTTTCGGTTTTAGGCAATTGTGTTTGTCTTGGTGTTGGTTTTGATTGAATTTTATCTTTAGGTATTTCTTCCAACGTTTTTGGTGCAACGGTTATTTTTTCTGCAAGAAGCTTTACTTCTTCATCCTTAACAGAAATTTTACCGTCAACAAGAACAATGCTACCGACACTGAGAAGATTGCCGTACATTATGAAATTCTTAGGAAAAACAATCATTTCAATATTGCCGAATAAATCTTCAACACCGCAGAATGCCATTATTTCGTCTTTTTTGGTAACCTTCTTTTTAACTGAGGTAACGATACCTAAGAATGTTACATTCTGATTATCAATATCATTTTCCTTGCCTGTTTCAAGGCATTCATAAAGATATGAGGTTTTTGGTGAATTAAGGGCTTCGCTTATTGCCCTGTATTCTTCAAGAGGATGCCCCGAGAAATACATTCCCGAAACCTCTTTTTCAAAATAAAGGCGCTCATTTTTCGGAAGCTCTTCACATCTGCTGAAATCGGGAGCGGAAGAAAATTCTTCATCACCGCCGAAAGCGGAAAACATATCAAGCTGACCGCCCTCATACATACTGTTTTCCTTAGCCGCCGCGGTTATTGCAACATCAAGATTAGTCAGCATTTCACGGCGATTAAGGTCAAGTCCGTCAAGAGCTCCTGATTTTATAAGGCTTTCCAGTGCTCTGCGGTTAAGCTCATTTCCGCTTATTCTCTTACAGAAATCCCAAAATGTTCTGAAATTACCGTTTTCTTTTCTTTCTTTTTCGATTTTATCAATTAAAGCTCTTCCTAAGTTTTTAATGCTTAAAAGAGAGAAAACAATGTCATTTCCCACAACAGAAAACCTGTTACCGCTTCGGTTAACGTGAGGTGATAAAACCTTTATATTAAGCCTTTTACATTCTTCAATATAACCGATTGTTTTGCCCTCGTCACCGATAACACTTGTGAGAATTGCCGCCATAAATTCTTTTGGGTATTTAATTTTCAGATATGCAGTCTGGTATGCAATAAGACCGTAAGCGGCAGTATGGCTTTTATTGAAGCCGTAGGAAGCAAAAGAAATCATATCTGAGAAAATTGCATCTGCAGTTTTTTCGTCAATTCCCCTTCTGACTGCACCCTCAATAACAATATTACCGGTTTCATCCGTAAGTCCGTTAATAAAAATGTTTCTTTCATTTTCCATAACATCTCTTTTTTTCTTACTCATAGCACGGCGAACAACGTCCGCCCTACCGTATGAATAACCTGCAAGAGTTCTGAAAACCTGCATAACCTGCTCCTGATAGACCATACAACCGTTTGTTTCATCAAGAATATCTTTTAAAAGAGGTGTTCTGTATTTTATATTTTCCGGGTGCTTGCGGTTTATAAGGTAACTGTCAATAAAGAACATAGGGCCCGGTCTGTAAAGGGCAATTGCAGCCGCAATATCAGAAAACCTTTCGGGTCGCATATTGACAATTAAGTTTGTCATACCTGCGGATTCACATTGAAAAACTCCGCTTGTATTTCCCCTTGACATTTCACGGAAAACGTCCTCGCTGTCAAGAGGGATTTTTGTTATATCAAAATCGGGAGTGTGCTTTTTAACATCATTTACCGCATCATTTATAACAGTCAAGGTACGAAGACCGAGAAAATCCATTTTTAAAAGTCCCAATTGCTCAATTTCAGTCATTGTAAACTGGGTTACAGTCTGGTCGCCATTCTTTGCAAGGGGAACATAGGAAGAAACCTCATCACGAGTGATAACCACACCTGCGGCGTGGGTTGAAGCGTGGCGTGGCATACCCTCCACGCGCATAGCTGTATCAATAAGTTTCTTTATATTTTCATCGGAATTATAAAGTGTTTTAAGCTCGGGATTTTTCTCTAAAGCTGTTTTAATATCGGGGTAGTCCCTCGTTATTTGCTTTGCAACAACATCACCCGTGCTATATGGTAAGCCGAGAGCACGCGCCACATCACGAACTGCCGCTTTTGCCTGCATAGTACCGAATGTTACAATTTGAGCAACTCTGTCTGTTCCGTACTTCCTTGTGACATAATCTATAACCTCGCCCCTGCGCTCGTAACAAAAGTCGATATCAATATCGGGCATACTGACACGCTCAGGGTTTAAAAATCTTTCAAAAAGGAGCTTATTCTGAATTGGGTCTATGCCCGTAATACCGAGAGCATAAGCAGCAAGAGATCCTGCCGCCGAACCACGACCGGGACCAACGGGGATATTTTTAGATTTTGCAAATCTTATAAAATCGGCAACTATAAGGAAATAGTCATTAAAGCCCATTTCATCAATAACAGAAAGCTCATAATCAAGCCGTTCCTTGTAATTTTCGGGAATTACACCTAATAAATTCTCAAGACCTTTTACACATTCGTTTTTAAGATATGCCTTGTGGTCATCTGTGGCAATATCAAAAAGAGGAAGCTTTGTAACACCAAATTCAAAATCAAAATTACAACGCTCTGCGATAATATTTGTGTTTTCAACTGCCTCAGGGTAATCCTTGAAAGCCTCAAGCATTTCATCTGCGCTTTTAAGGTAGAATTCATCACTCTGAAAATCCAGAGCATTGTCTTCCCCTACGACCTTATTTGTCTGAACGGCAATAAGAACCCTCTGAACATCTGCATCATCTTTTTTGCAATAATGCACGTCATTGGTTGCAACCATAGGTATATTAAGCTCTCGGCTTATTGAAACAACACCGTCAAGAACCTCTTTTTCCTCTACCATTCCGTGATTCTGCACTTCAAGATAGTAGTTATCCTTCCCGAAGGTGTCTTTATACCAACGGGCAGTTTCCTTTGCATCTTCAATATTTCTTGAAAGAATCTTTTGAGCTACTTCTCCAAAAAGACAGCCTGAAAGAGCAATAAGACCTTCGTGATATTTTTCAAGAATTTCTCTGTCAACTCTGGGTTTAGTATAAAAACCGTCAACCCAAGCGGATGAAACAAGCTTTAAAAGATTCTGATAGCCTGTTTCATTTTTGCAAAGAAGAATAAGGTGATAGCGGTCATTGTCAAGTCCGTGAACCTTGTCAAAGCGAGAACGGGGGGCAACATAGACCTCGCAACCGATAATTGCTTTAACACCCTGCTTCTGACATTCCTTATAAAATGCAACTGCACCATATAAAACACCGTGGTCAGTTATGGCAAGGCTTTTCATCCCAAGATTTTTTGCAAGGGAAACTACCTCCCCGATGCGACAAGCGCCATCGAGAAGGCTGTATTCAGTATGAAGATGCAAATGAGTAAAATCAGTCATAATTACTTCTGGCCGTAATAGGCATCCTTACCGTGTTTTCTGAAATAATGTTTATCTGAAAGATAGTTATCAATTTCGGCTACTTTGCCACCGATAATTTCAGTTTTTAGCGCCATTTCTGCAACAATTTCGAGAACTGCTGCATTGTGAACCGCATCGGATGCAGTCTTACCGAAAGCAAAGGGTGCGTGGGAACGCACAAGAACTGCGGGAGTTGAATCTGTATCAAGATTGTTTTCTTTAAAATATTTAACGATAACCTTACCTGTATTCAATTCATATTCTGTTTTTACTTCTTCTTCTGTTAAAGCAGGAGTACAAGGCACTTCCGTGTAGGAAAAATCCGCGTGAGTTGTCCCGTAACGAGGAATTGCTCTTCCTGCCTGAGCAAAAGCGGAAGCATTAACAGAATGTGTGTGAACAACAGCATTGAGATTCTCAAATTCTTTATAAAGATAATAATGGGTTGGTGTATCGGAGGATGGATTATAATCACCCTCAACAACACTACCGTCTTTGAGAGATACAATAACCATACTTTGCGGAGTTAATTTATCATAATCAACACCCGAGGGTTTAATTGCAAAAACACCCTTTTCTCTGTCAACTGCAGAAACATTACCCCAGGTAAACGGAGCAAGTCCGAGGGCGTGTAATTCTTTATTTGCAGAGCATACCTCTGCTTTTAAATTCTCATACATTGTTATCACCAAACAATTCTTATTATATTTGCTTAAATTATATAACTTCTTAAACACTTTTGTCAATGTAGGTAAATATAGTTTAATTTCATTTAAAGTAAATATAGTTTAATTTCATTTAAGGTAGTGACTTTTGGTGAAATATGTGATATACTTGTTTAGTATAATGATTCAAGGAGAGATTTCCAATGAAAAAATACGCAAAACTCTTTTCTGTTTTTGCACTAATTCTCGCAATCACTTTTATTTTTTCAGGTTGCGGTGTAATTGATTTTGCAAAGTCGATTTTAATCAAAGAGGAAGGTACAACAGCACCCACTGACACTACTATATCCGGTGATATTATATATACAGACGATGCAACAAACAGTGCAGTTATTGCTCCGCCGTCTGACACAGCTTCCGACACTCAGGCAACAACCGCCACAACAGCTTCTTCCGTTACTACTACTGTGGTGACAGTCCCTGACACAACAAAGCAAAGCACTTCTTCTCAAACAAACAACAAAAAGCCCTCCGACACAACTACAACAACCAAAGCATTGACAGCTATTGATATTGAAGAAATGCCCTTAAAGGATGTTCAGGACTTGCTTTTTGCAACCGAAGATCCCAATACTGCCGGACAAATCCTTAATGCTTGCGGTTTTGAATACGATTCCAAGCAAGGAATTTATTACTCTTCCATCAATCCTTGGCAGAAGCACTTCGGCTTCAATGTTATCTATGATATGGCAGCCCCTATGGCGGGAATGTATTATTCAACCGAAAGAATTTATTTCCAATATGATAACAAAGATTGGATGATTCAGTTGTGGAAAGGTCAATACGGAATTACTGCCGGAGCTGAAATCGGTATTTATAATAAAACTGACAAAATTATGCAATACGACTGCGTATCTGAAGATGAATTTATAGAAATGGCCTTCGATTTTTATAATCAGGGTGAATATGTTTTCTCAAGAGGTCCGGAAAAGCATTGGTGGCTTACAGGATTTAAAATTTTCAACGCCGGTGTTCCCATACTTATCAATCTTGATATGACATTAAAATTCCCCACAAAATCTATGGCAGATGCTTTCGAGGCAGGCTTAAAGAAAGCTTCAAAAGATAACCTGCTTGACCCAATGACCTACACAAGAGGTGCAAAATCATTCAAAATCCATTGGTGATAAAATGAGCAATTTATTAACTAAATTTGCAATTATTGCAGATCCTCATTATTATTCGGAAACCCTCGGCAACAGCGGTAAGGCTTACGAGCGCCGAGCAGGTTCAGATCAGAAAATGCTGGCATTAAGCCGTGGAACAGTGTTAGCGGCGCTTGAACAAATTAAAAATTCTGATGCAAAATTTCTCCTTATTGCAGGTGACCTTTCTAACGACGGTGAAAGAGTTTCTCACGAAGAAATGCGCGAGATTCTTTATGAATTCAAAAAGATAATGCCCGTTTATGTTATCACCGCAACTCACGATTGGTGCTGTGACGGCAACCCGAGAAGGTATGAGGGCGATAACATTTACCACGATGTTGAAACTGTTGGTGTAAGCGAGCTTTACAATTTTTATAAGGATTTTGGCCCCGATGAAGCAATTGCAGAATTCCACACCCATCAGGACAAGGTTTCTTATGTTGTAAGACCTTGCGAAGGTGTAAGTATTTTCTGTCTTGATGATGACCAGGACGGAAATGGTAGTTCGGGTTATTCGGATGAGCATTTTGGGTGGATTAAAGAACAAGTTGAAAATGCCAAAAAACGCGGTGATGTTGTTTTCGGTATGCAACATCATCACCTGTTCTTAACTGAATTTGACCGAGCAATTAACGGCAAGGGCTCCGTCGAGCACAGAATTCGCCAAGTTACAAAATTTGCTGATATAGGTTTTCCCGTTATGTTCACAGGGCACTCCCATATGCACCACATAAGAAAGGTTGAAACCGAAAAAGGCAACCATTTTTATGAAATTAATGTTGGCTCTATAAGTGGCTACCCTGCCCCAATTTGCTATTGTGATGTTTTTGAAGACGGAATTGATATCAAAACTGAGCATTTGGAAAAGTTTACTCACAAAGGCAAAGAATACTCAAACGAATTTCTTAAAAACCACGCAACTGCCCTTTTCAGCGATATAATAAAATCCGCGACGGTAAATGAAAAGGATAAATTTTTAGCAGTTGTTGAAGCTATAGGCTTAGGTCCGAAAAAAGCAAGTAAAATATGGACATTTGCAAGACCTGTTCTTAAATGGCTTGATAAACTGACTGTTAAAAAAGCCGCAAGAATTATGAACTTCATTTCTTTCGGCAAGGCAATTGATAAAAAGGCTGCAAAAGAAATTGGTGATGTTAAGGTTACTGATATGGTATTTGGGGCATTCTGTTCTATTCTTGACGGTTCACTCATTAAACACGAGGAAGGCTCTGCCTATTACACGGTATTTACACAAGCTCTTGCTTTCCCCTTAAGACTTGTAAAAAAATTACATATCAAAAACGGCGGACTCATAAGAACGCTGACCCATATAAAAAATGCCGCCCCGGAGCTTATGACGGGCGGACCGTTAGACAACCTTAATTGGTTTTGTGAATTCTAAATAACAAACACAAAAGAACTGATACATCCGAAAATGCATCAGTTCTTTTTTTATACCTGTTCGGCAATATCGTAAATAAGTCTTTCTGTTTTTTCCCAGCCGAGACAAGGGTCTGTGATTGATTTACCGTAAATACCGTCACCGATTTTTTGACAACCATCCTCAATATAGCTTTCAATCATAATACCCTTAACAAGCTTTTTGATATCATCGTTATGAGCTCTGCTGTAAAGAATATCTTTAGTAATACGGATTTGTTCAAGATATTTTTTACCTGAGTTTGCGTGGTTAGCATCAACAATACAAGAGGGATTTTTAAGTCCTGATTTTGCATAAGCATCTGAAAGATTAAGTAAATCCTCATAGTGATAGTTGGAGATATTATGTCCGTCGCGGTCAACAAAGCCTCTCATAATTGCGTGAGCATAAGGGTTACCGTCACTTTCAACCTCCCAGCCTCTGTAAAGGAAGGTATGACTGCTCTGAGCGGCAGTGATAGCATTCATCATAACAGAAATATCGCCACCGGTGGGGTTTTTCATACCAACGGGAATATCAAATCCGCTTGAGGCAAGTCTGTGCTCCTGATTTTCAACTGAACGAGCGCCAATAGCAACATAAGAAAGCAAATCAGAAAGGTAACGGAAGTTTGCGGGATAAAGCATTTCATCCGCACATGAGAAGCCGTAGTCACGAAGAGCGCACATATGTAATTCGCGAATTGAAATAATGCCGTGAAGCATATCGGGCTTTTCGTTGGGGTCGGGCTGATGAAGCATACCTTTATAGCCTGCACCGGTTGTACGTGGCTTACCCGTATAAATACGGGGAACAATAACTACTCTGTCCTTAACCTTTTCTCTTACCTCAGCAAGTCTTGAAATATAATCAAGAACAGGCTCTTTTGAATCTGCGGAGCAAGGTCCGATTACAAGTATAAGCTTATCGGATTTACCGGTAAAAACATTCTTTATTTCAATATCATTTTTCTCTTTTTGCTCAGCCATTTTTGCAGTAAGAGGAAACTGTTCTTTAATCTCCATCGGAATCGGAAGTTTTCTTTTGAAATTCATACTCATTTTTTATTTCTCCTATCTTTTAAATGATATTGTATTGTACGCCCAGTGTTTTAATATCATTAAAAAACTCGGGGTAACTTTTATTTACACATTGGGCGTTTTCTAAAGTACCGCCCACCTTACTGCACAAAATTGCAAGTGACATTGCAATTCTGTGGTCATTGTGGCAGTTAAGGATTTCACCAGGTGCTTTTATTTCTGTTTTAGGAATGATTATTTCATTCTCCTTAACAATTATATCAACACCGAATTTTGAAAGCTCCGTTTTCATTGCTTCTGCGCGGTCGCTTTCTTTTATTTTAAGTCGTTTTGTTCCTATAAGCTTTGCGCCGTTGCAAAGAGTAGCGCAAGCTATAAGTACGGGACCTAAATCGGGGCAATCTGAAATATCAAGAGTTGGTGCACCGTCCTGCAATTGTTTATAAAACTCTTTATATATCTTATCGCCTTGAAAGCTTTTACCGTTCATTCCGAGAACAGCAACATTTCCACCGTTAAGATTGAAGGCATCAAGGAAAGCTGAATTTGACCAATCACCCTCAACAGAAAGGTTTTTAGGCAAATATTGTTGATCACCTTTTATGTAAAACTTTTTATTTCCTTTTTCTATTTTTACACCAAATTGCGATAAAACATCAACTGTTATATCAACATAAGGTGCGCTTTGCAAGGGCGTTGTCAAAACTATTTCGCTGTCGCCGTTAAGAAGCGGTAATGTAAATAACAAGCCTGTCAAAAACTGACTGCTGACGTCACCGCGCATTTTATATATACCGCTTTTAAGCTCGCCACCTGCAAGAAGCACGTCATCAGTTTTCTTTAAGTAACAACCCTGTTCCTTAAAAAGCTCCTCATAGATGCTTTGAGGACGTTCTAAAAGCCTTTTACTGCCTGTAAAAGAAACTTTGTTTGCAAAAACAAGGCTTAAGGGAATTAAAAATCTTAATGTGCTTCCGCTTTCGTTACAAAAAAGATTGATTTTTTCTTTTCTGTTACCTGCGTTTATTCCTTCAACTATTGCTTTGTTGCCGTCTATTTCTATTTTTGCGCCTAATTCTCTTAAACAAGAAGCAGTGGCGATAATATCATCATTTGTTCCGATATTATCTATAACGCTTTTTCCAACGGCTAAAGCGGCGCATATAAGCAAACGATGGGCACAGCTTTTTGATGGCGGTGCATTTATTTCACCACTCGCCACAGAGGGTATAATTGTTACATTCATTCTGTCCCCTTCTTTATTAAAGCATCTATTGCCAAAAGGTAACCATCAGTTCCTTTTCCGCTGATAGTTTCAAAGCAAGCATTTCTTATATAGCTAATTTTTCTGAACTCCTCACGGGAGTCAACATCGGAGATATGAACCTCAACCGCAGGAATACTAACAGCTTTTAGAGCATCAAGAATAGCAATGCTTGTGTGAGTATAAGCACCCGGGTTTATAACAATACCGTCATAAAGCCCGTATGCAAACTGAATAATATCTACCAAATCGCCCTCGTGATTTGATTGATAACATTTAATTCCGATGTTTTTTTTATCGGCATATTTTTCTATTTTTTCAACAAGGGAATTATATGTTTCTCTGCCGTAAATATCAGGCTCTCTTATGCCGAGCATATTGAGATTTGGTCCGTTAATTACAAGAATATTCATAAAAATCATCCTCTATTATTTGGGCTACTTCTTCTACAGTACCCGAGCCGTCAATTATAACATCTGCTGATTTTTTATAGCTTTCGTATCTTTCGTTGTAGCGTTTTTCTAAATCCGCACGGTTACTTGAAAGAGGTCTGTCAGAAGTGGTTATAAGCATATCTAAGGGTCTGTCCAGAAAATAAATCCTTGAATTACCTTTTAAATTTTTAATATTTTCGGGGTTCAGAATCACTCCCCCACCTGTTGAAATTATCTGAGCGTTTAACATTGAAATGTTTTTAATAACACTTTTTTCAACTTTTCTGAAATAATCTTCGCCTGAATCTTTAAAAATTTCAGGAATTGTTTTGTTCTCCGCTTTAACTATTCCATCATCGCTGTCAACAAAAGTCTTATTGAGCTTTTGAGAAAGCACCTTGCCTACAGAGGTTTTTCCGCTTGCAGGCATACCTATAAGAGCAATATTCATTTTATCTTTATAAATATTTCTGAATATTTTATCTACCTTTTCATTATCTACGGGTACATCAATAAATTTTTCAACTGCATACGCCGCCTGGGAAACCAACATATAAAGACCGCCAACTGCAGTAATGTTTTTCTTTTTGGCGTCCAAAACAAGCTTTGATTTCAAAGGATTATATACTGCGTCAAAAACTGCTTCAACCTTTTGAAGCTTTTCCAAATCAACTGCAGAAACGCCTGTTTTGGGGTACATTCCGCAAGGTGTGGTATTTATAATTATTTTACAATCATTAAAATTTTCATACAGCTCTTCGTATGTTATGTAACCCTCTTTTTTACTACGGGAAACCTTTAAAACAGAGCTTGCTTCTAAAAAATTTGCCACGGCAAAAGCGGTATTGGAGGTTCCTCCACTACCAAGAACGGCAACCGTTTTACCCTTTAAAGAAACATTTTCTCTTTCAATAAGAGCCTTAAGTCCGTAAAAATCCGTATTATAGCCATAAAGCTTACCGTTTTTATTTACTATCGTATTCACCGCATTTATAGCCTTCGCTTCATCGGAAATCCAATCAAGGTATTCTATAACATCCCGTTTATATGGAATTGTAACATTTATGGCTTTAAAATCTTTCTTTTTGAAAAACTCGGGCAACTCTTCCCTTTTGAGTTCCTTTAATGAATAGTCATAACCTGCCAACGCATTGTGAATCTCTTTTGAAAAGCTGTGCCCTAATTTTTCACCTATGCAACCATACTCCATTACTTATCACCTAGAGTGAGTGTGTTCGAACCAAATATGCCTTAAATGTCCGATTTCACGCACCTTTTATATTTTTTTGTCTTGATATACGACAGTATAACTTCGCCAAAGAAAATCTAAAATGCACGCAAACTCGAACATTTAAGGTTCTGCGAAGTTTAATACTTGGCAATTTTTTCTGTAACAAGGCAAAACTCGCAGGAATACTGCCGTATTTCAAGAGTTTTAACGATGTTACGGGGAAAAGTGACTGTATTAAACCATATTTGGTTCGAATACACTCACTCTAACCAATCGGTACCGAATTTTTGTGATAATAAATCGCATAAAACAAGGGCAGTTATGCTATCCACAACAACTCTTGCTCTGTGAACAATACAAGGGTCGTGCCTACCCTTAACGCTTAAAACAGTATTTTCATTATTGATAAAATCGACTGTTTCCCGGTCTTTTGAAATGGAGGGTGTGGGCTTAACTGCACATCTGAAAATAACGGGCATACCATTGGTTATACCACCGTTTATTCCCCCGTTATTATTAGTTTTAGTGGTTACTTTTCCATTCGCTAAAACTAAACTGTCGTTCATTTCACTACCAAGCATATCTGCACAAGAAAAACCTGCACCAAACTCAACTCCCTTAATTGCAGGAATCGAGAAAAGGGCGTGAGAAATCATACTTTCAACAGAATCGAACCAAGGCTCGCCTACTCCTACGGGTAAACCTATAACCGCAGTTTCGAGAACTCCGCCGATACTGTCACCTTCTTCTGCCACTTTTTCAATTTTTCTTATCATTTGCTCGCCCTTTTCATCGCTGAGAACTGCGAACATTTTATCTGAAAGCGAATTTATATCTTTTTCCAAATCGGAAAAAGAAGTATCTTCAACACCTGCACATTTTGAAATATGCGTGCCGATTTTTATACCTTTTTTAGAAAGTGCATCAATAGCAATTGCCCCTGCGGCTACAAGTCCTACGGTAATTCTTCCGCTGAAATGGCCGCCGCCACGGTAATCCTCGCAACCGTTATACTTGCAAAAAGCCGTATAATCAGCGTGACCGGGTCTTGCTTTACCATATGATTTTGAATAATCCTTAGAATGAGTGTTCTCATTAGGAATTACTATACAAACAGGTGTTCCTGTTGTTTTCCCGTTAAAAACACCGCTTACTATTTCAAATTTGTCTGCTTCCTGACGGGGTGTTGAAATTTTACCCACAGGTCTTCTTAAATCAAGCTGATGAGCAATAAATTCTTCACTAACCTCTATACCTGCAGGTAAGCCGTCAACAACTGCGCCGATTGCTGTACCGTGACTTTCTCCGAAAAGAGTTATACTTGTATTGTTCCCGAATGTGTTTTTCAATTTAAGTATGCCTCCCTTACTAATTTATCTAACTCATCAAAAGTTAAAAATCTAAATTCAAAGCTTCCTATTTCGTTTACAAAAACCGCATTAACACCATTTGCTTTCGCCTTTTTATCGTGGCGAAGTGCAGAAAGAATTGTATCGGGTGAAACGGTTAGTTCAACAGGCAGATTATATTTTGTAAGAACCTTAATAAGTCTTTGTCTTACATTTTCAGAAGAAAATGCCAACATTCCTAATGATACACATTCTCCGTGAAGAAGCTCTGAAAGGCCAGTTTTTGTTTCAATAGCGTGACCTGCAGTATGACCGAAATTGAGAACCTTACGAAGCCCCAGTTCCTTTTCATCTTCTTCAACAACCGCTTTTTTTATTTTAAGAGAGCGTTCAATAACTGTATCAATAATATCTTCTGCATTTTGGTTTTCTATCATTTCAAAAAGCTCTTTATCGCTTGTTGCTGCCATTTTTATACTTTCGCAAAGTCCGTTATTAAACTGACGTTCAGACAGTGTTTTTAAAACATCAGGGTCGATTACAACTGCTTTCGGTTGATAAAATGCACCTACAGTATTTTTATAGCCACCAAAATCAATTGCGGTCTTTCCGCCTATTGAGGAATCCACCTGGGAAAGAAGCGTTGTGGGAATATTGTAAAAATCAATCCCTCGCATATATGTTGCGGCAGTAAAACCCGAAAGGTCGCCAACAACACCGCCACCAACCGCAACAATGCAATCGGCACGAGTAAATTCATTTTCACTTAACACCTCAAGTAATTCCTTATAGGTTTCAAAGGATTTGCTCCTTTCTCCTTGTGGAATAACTTTAATAACATTATTTTTAAACTGCTTTGAAACTGTCTCGGCATACTGAAAGGGTACACCGCTATCGGTTATAATAAGTGCTTTTTTATCTGTATTACAATACTCTGAAAGCTTATTTATTGAGCATCTTTCAATTATGATATTGTAATCGCCCATAGATGTTTTAACTGTTAATTTCATTAGAGTATTTCACCTTTATATACTTTGCTCTTTTCCGTATCTACCAACAAGGCGAACATTGGTACAAACCGATGAAAGCCTTGAAAGCATTTGTTTCTCATCTTCATTAGTAAGCTTACCCTCACCCTCAAGGAAGAAATAATAGTTCCATATAACGTCCTTTGACGGTCGGCTTTTGAGAGCTTTAAGGTTATAACCGCAATCTCCGAAAACGGAAATCGCCTTACTCAAAGAGCCTGCTTCGTCGCGAACAGTAAAGAGAACTATAAAATTCTCATCACCCATTGATTCCCCTCTTGGAATCCTTGAAAAAACTGCAAAACGAGTTGTGTTTTTACTGTCCTTATTTATCTTTCGGTCAATAAGCTTCAAGCCGTATTCGTGACCAGCCTCAAGACTACATATAACACCAACAGAGTTGTCGCCGTTTTTAGCTACATTTGCCGCCGCAAGCGCAGTATTAACAGCTTCCTCGGTTTGCAAGCCTCTTTCGGAAATATATTCCGCACACTGACCAAGGGCTTGAGGATGGCTTACTACCTTTTTAATGGTATTTCTGTGAGAATCGGGCGTGCCGAAAAGATGTTGCTCAACCGCCATATCATAAACCCCATTGATGAAAAGAGAACCGAAGTATGTCAAATCCATTACACGAGCAACATCGCCCTCATAGCTGTTTTCAATAGGTAAAACCGCACATTCACATTCACCGTTTTCAACGGCTTTATATGCAGATTTAAAGTCACTGTAAGGAACAGGATTGCCATCGGGGAAAATACGTTTAACGGCTAATTCTGCAAACGCACCCTTTACACCTGAAAAGGCAATTCTTGTTCCATCAAGAATTTTGTGTTGAAAATCCTTGGACAAATTCATTGTGTTTTTTTGGAAACTGATATAATACGAGCGAATTTCCTCATCTGTAATAAGGGCACTGTTTTTTTCAAGAAGCACTGATTCTCTGACGGTATCTTCAACAGGAACACCGTTTACTTTTTTATATTCGGCAACATCCTTCACCGCTTCCATTCGCTTTTGAAAGAGATTTGCTATTTCCACATCTATTTCGCCGATAGTTTTTCTTGCCTCTTGAAACTTTTTTTCATAATCAATCATTTTTATAATCCTCATAAAGTGCTTTAAAAGCAGGAATAGACCTTTCTATAAGTTCGGTATCAACACAATAAGAAATTCTTACAAAGCCTTCACACCCGAAAGAATCGCTTGGTACAAGTAGAAGCTCAAATTTCTTTGCTCTTTCATAGAATCTGTTTGCATCCTCTTCAAGAGCTTTAACAAACATATAGAATGCTCCGTCAGGCTTTATAACCGTATAGCCAATTTCGGTAAGACCGTCATAAAGAATTTTTCTATTTTTTTCATATACAGAAACATCTGCCGTATCCTCGAGACATTGTGCAACTGTATATTGCATAAGACTTGGTGCACAAACATAGCCCAAAGCACGTCCGGAACCGCATATTGCGGCATAAACATCCTCTGAATCCTTCATAGAAGGTGAAACAAAAATATAACCTATTCTTTCTCCGGGCAAGGAAAGAGCCTTACTGTAGGAATAGCAAACGAATGTATTCTCATAATAGCAAGGAATGTAAGGAACTTCCTCACCTGTGTAAACAAGCTCTCTGTAAGGCTCATCCGAAATTATGAAAATATCTTTACTGTATTCAGCTTGCTTCTTTTTAAGCAAGTCAGTTAATTTGATTATATCTTTTTCGGGGATAATTACACCTGACGGGTTGTTGGGTGAGTTTACTATAATTGCTTTTGTTTTTTGATTAACGGCTTTTTCAAGAGCATCAAAATCAATTTGCAAATCTTCCTTTTTGCAGGGTACAACTACTAATTTTGCTCCCGCCTGTTCTGCAAAAACTCTGTATTCAGGGAAAAATGGTGCTAAAGTGATAACCTCATCACCATCTTCAACAATAGCATTAAGAGTAATTGTAAGTGATGCCGCAGCACCACAGGTCATATAAATCAAGCCTGCATTTGCTTTTACTCCGAACTTATTATTTATGTATTCTGCAATAGCATTTCTGACATTTATATCGCCCTGTGCTGAAGTATAGCCGTGAAGAAGCTCGGCAGGAGTTTCTGCTATAAGCTTATTCATAACATCGGTAACCTTTTGGGGCGCGGGAACGCTTGGGTTACCCAAGCTGAAATCAAAAACATTATCTGCACCTATTTCAGCTTTTCTTTTTTTACCATACTCAAAAATTTCACGTATTATTGAACTTTTTTTACCTAATTGCATCATTTTTTCTGAAATCATAGTAAATCACCTTTAATGCTTTTTATTAAATAAAAAATCCGCAAACCGTTATGTTTTCAAACATAGCAGAATGCGGACTGTCTATACACTTAAATTGCATTTACTTGCAATTTTGAGCGGAACACAGACAATCCATAGTATTGTAATAAAATCGATAATATCCAAAACCACGGAACATCCGTTACACCTCTCAATTAAAAATTATGTTAGATATTTTACTCTTGCATATTTACTTTGTCAAGAGAAAAACTAAGATTTTTGATTTTTTTATTTAAGTTTTTTATTTATTTTCGTATTTTTCAACTATTTCGGCAAAGCCGTAAATCAAGGCAGAAATCAGACGGGCTACCAATACAAAAATCGCAACAACACAAATAATCGGAACAAGAAGAAGAGACATCATTTGTGTGCCGATATAAACACCGATTAAAACAACGCCTACAACCGCCGCAACAATTGTTATAAATAAGTTAACCACAAACATTATAACGGAGAACTTCTTTAATGTTGCAGAACAACATTTAAAAAATTTGAAATCAACAGATATTTTCATATTTTCAACATCTGTTTCCTTATTTTCAATAACTGCTTTTTTATTTTTTCTCATAACTATACCTCTTAATACCAGCCTTCATCCATATCGCCTGTCGCCAAAATAACTCCACCGCTACCGGGTTTTGTGGTTGTAGTATTGGCAGGCTTGTTTGCTTTTGTGGTTGAAGAAGTGCTAACAGAGCTGTTAGTACCCTTATCACTCTTTTTAGTTGTTTCTTTTGAAGCATTATTTGTAGCGGGTGCTGTTGTTGATGGTTTATCTACACCAATAGCATTCTCTTCAACTACTTTTGTAATCTCTTCGGGAACTGTTGAATCATCATATTTCTTTTCAACAACCAAATCGCCGTCTACCCAATGATAGCTTACAACAAGTGAAGAATCTCCATTTTTCACAGTAGAAAGAATTCTGTGATTATATGCATCAACAGAAATGTTCTTTAATGCGGACAAAATAATTGAATAATCAAACACATTAGTTGTTGCATTATAAAGCCAACAGTAATAATTGACAACACCGTCGACGGAGCTTACGGCAATATAAAAATCAGGTTGACCGTCAAAGTTCATATCTAAAAACTCATTATGAGCCTGTGCATATGTCTTGTCAAACGGGACATTGGGATTAACAGGGTACTTTAACACCTGAAATTCCTTTCCGTCTTTTTTAACAATCGCTTCGGTATCACCTATCTCAACTGTAAACCCACTTTCGTCTGTGAAAGCATCCTGCTGTGCTGCGGTTGTAGTGGTGGTTTCATCCTCTGTTTTGTCACCGCAACCAGTAAAAGCTGTTACAAAAATCGAAAGAACAAGAATCACCGAACAGAATGTAATAATCTTTTTCATAATAATTCTCCTTTTAAAAAATAACGCCTTCGGCATTAAGACTTTCAACAAGGGCATCAAGTTCAGGGTATTTGAAAACATGACCTTTCATACCGAAAGCTTTTGCGCCTTTTATGTTTTGTGGCATATCGTCAATAAAAAAGCATTCCTCTGCTTTCAAGGAAAATTTATTGCAAAAGGCTTCGTAAATTTCCCTCTGGGGCTTTAAAAGCTGATATAAAGCCGAAATAAAATAGCCATCCATTAAAGTTAAAGCCGGAACATCCTGATACCTGTCAAAAAAGCGTGGCGTTGCATTTGAAAGCAAATAAACCTTATAGCCTGCAGATTTGATTTTCTTAATCAATTCATACATTTCGGGAAAAGGTGGCATATACGGATAAAAATCCGTCAGCATTTTTTCAATGAGCTCTCTCGTTTCCCGGGGGATTTTCGGCAAAATCTGCGGAATAACATCGTGATAACGTAGGAAACCGCCATCTAATTGATGCCAAAGCTCATTACCAAAAACCTCTTTTAAAAGAACTTCGTGATGTTCGGGAGAAAAATATGTAGCGAGCGTTTTTCTCGGATTGTAATCAATAAGGACACCGCCCATATCGAAGACAATGTTTTTAACCAAGACACCACCCCCATTGCTTTAACTATTACATTATAACATTTAATAAAAAAATTTCAATATTTATAGAAAAAATCAAGAATTTCCCTTTAATTTTTTCATAAATATGGTATACTGTAAAAGTAAAATTTGGTAAAGGGTGATATTATGAAAGTTAATATTTTTAAAACTGCCGAGGAAATCGGCATTGCAGTAGCAAGGATTTTTATTGATGAGGTAAAAAACAATCCTGACTGTGTTTTAGGTCTTGCAACAGGCGCAACCCCTATTCCTACATACAACAACATAAAAAAATTGCACAAGGAAGAAAATGTTTCTTTTAAAAATGTAAAAACATATAACCTTGACGAATACTGTGACTTACCCAAAGCAGACAAAAACAGTTATTACACTTTTATGCACGAGCAGCTTTTCAACGGACTTGACATTCTTGAAGAAAACGTTCATTTTCTTGACGGCAACGCGGTTGATTCTGATGCTGAATGCAAAAGATATGACAACGAAATCAATGAAGCAGGCGGAATTGATATTCAGCTTTTAGGTATCGGAAACAATGCTCATATTGGTTTCAATGAACCTGCAGAAAGCTTTACTGACGGTTCTTTCAAGGTTAAACTTACGGACAGCACAATTGAAGCAAACAAAATTTACTTTGATGAAAATCCTATGCCTCACTATGCGCTTACAATGGGTGTTAAGCAGATTATGGCTGCAAAGAAGATTATTCTTATTGCAACAGGTCCGAAAAAAGCAGAGGCAGTAAAAAATATGGTTAAGGGTCAGGTTACTCCCCTTGTTCCCTCTTCTGTTCTCCAAGAGCACGATGACGTTCTTATTTTCCTTGACGAAGCCGCCGCTTCCCTTCTTTGATTTAAAACAAAGCCTCACATTTTCAGAATACAATCTGCGAATGTGAGGCTTTATTTTATTTCCATTGAATAAGTTACTTTATCATCCTTATTGTATGCTTCAAGAACAACAAAATAACTATTTATATCTTTTTTTATATAATAACAACCTTTTTGTTCGTCAAAAGACTCAAATACCATACCGCTATCAAAAGAGGAAATGTAGCAATAAACAATACAGGGCAAAAAGGTATCGGAAAGTTCTGATGCGCTTCCCTCAAATGCCATATTACTATAAGTGATTTTATAATTTTCAGAATCTAATGAAATATATGCTCCGTTCATTAAATCTTTTTCATTCTTGAAATTCATTTCAAGCTTGGAATTTTTAAAAACAATAACCGTGTCATAAATATGCTCGTTATAAGAAATCTGCACCTTTTGAGGTATTGAAAAATCAACTTCCGAGGAGCTTTGCAGAATATTTTCCGAAATTTTGCAAGAATTAAAAGTTAAGCAAAACAGCAATAAAAATATCAAACAAAGTCTTTTATTTTTAATTCCTTTCATTCTCAATAAGAGAATAAACCTTTCCTAAATTTTTAGCACAATCGGAAGGTAAAATAGAATATTCTGACATCTCTTTTTTCAATAAATCCGCGCTCATACCGTGAACATAAGCACCAAGAACAGCAGAATCAAAAAGGTTACCGTTCATTGAAGGAGTAAGTCCTGCAATAATTCCCGAAAGCAAATCCCCTGCTCCGCCTTTGGAAAGACCTGTGTTACCGGTTTCATTCATATAAAGATATTCTGCAGTTGAATCACATATCAATGTTTGGTGACCCTTTAGCAAAACATTCACTTTATACGTTTTACAAAAATCAACAATCATTTCCTCCCTGTTGGCTTCAATATCCGAAACGCTCAAGCCACAAAGACGAGCCATTTCACCGGGATGAGGAGTTAAAAGAATTTCACTTTTTTTGTTAAATAAAATATCAATAAATTCCGATAAACAATTAAGGGCATCTGCATCCAATATCAATGGTTTTTCACAGTTTGCAACAATGAACTTCACAAGCTCTTTAATACTGCTGTCAGTGCCTAATCCGCAACCGAGCATAACCACATCACTACGGTTGCAAGCACTAAGTATAGTATTAATACTGTCACAACTTATGCAACCTTTATCATTTGTTGACAAAGGAAGAAATAAGTTTTCGGTAAGTCTTGAAGTAAGAGCAGTATAAAGGCAATCGGGAAATGCAAGGGTTACGATACCGGCTCCGCTTCTCAAAGCACCCTCGGTTGCAAGAACGCAACAGCCCACCATATTTTTACTTCCGCAAATAAGCAAAGCTCTACCAAAAGAGCCTTTGTGGGAGAAAGGTTCTCTTTTCGGTAAGAGCTTTGATGCACTTTTTATATCAAGGGAGTTTTTAGTAATCAATGGTGTCACTCCTAATTATAAAATTGATATTAAACTTCCCTTTTATTATACCCGTTTAAGTAATTTCAGTCAATAAATCAGGATGCAATTTGGAAATCAACAACTTTAGAATTTTTATTTAAAGAATTAAGCATTTCCTCAAATTCCTCGTTTACAAGAGGTGTTACATTTTTAACTTTCTTTTTAGCGGTGAGTTTTTCTTGAACAGAATAATATAATGCTTTGAAAAACGCTTTGGTATATTTCCAAACTTTTCTTTCAAATTTAATTAAATCTTTTTCACGGTAAATCGCATAGCAAACAAGACCAACTGCTGCACATTCAAGGAAAAATCTGATAAATACAAAAACTGACATATATATACCTCCAAACATTTTCGAACATTTGTTTTATGTGCTTATTATACCACCTTTTTCCAATTTGTCAACACAAATGTTCATTTTTCTTTGCTTTTCAAGTACCTTTTTAGGTTCTTTTAAGGGATTTTAACTGAATTCTGCATTTTTTTACATATTTACCCTATATAAAATATTTCTTTTTGTTCGGTGTCTGTTCGGTTAAATTTCAAAATTTTTGAAAAAAGGGCAAAAATAATAAAAAATTACTATTTGATTTTTATAATATATATTGTATAATGATTGAGAATATAACTATACAATTTTAAAAGGAACAAAAATTATGTTTGTTGATAAAGCTAAAATTAAAATTATAGCAGGAAACGGTGGTAACGGTGCCGTCGCTTTCCACAGAGAAAAATTCGTTAATGCAGGCGGTCCCGACGGTGGCGATGGCGGTCGCGGTGGTAACATTGTTTTTCAGGTTGACGACAATCTCTCCACCCTTTCCGACTTCCGCTATAAAAGAAAATATAAAGCCCAGAACGGCGAAAACGGAAGAGGTTCTCGCTGTAACGGAAAACGCGGTGAAGATTTGATTATTAAAGTCCCTCGCGGTACTGTTATCAGAGAAGAAGAAACAGGGCTTGTTATGGCAGATATGAGTATTGAGGAAACCTTCATTGCAGCAAAAGGCGGTAACGGCGGTTGGGGTAACCCCCATTTTGCCACTCCCACAAGACAGGTTCCGAGATTTGCCAAAGATGGTGCACCCGGTGAGGAATGGGATGTAACACTTGAATTAAAGCTTCTTGCAGATGTTGGTTTAATAGGTTTCCCAAATGTTGGTAAATCCACTCTTATTTCCGTTGTAAGCGAAGCAAAGCCCATTGTTGCAAACTACCATTTTACAACCATCACCCCTGTTCCCGGAGTTGTAAGAATGGGTCCTGAAAGCAGCTTTGTTATGGCAGATATCCCCGGTATTATTGAGGGTGCAAGCGCCGGTGTTGGTTTAGGTCACGAATTTCTTCGCCACATTGAACGTTGCAGACTTCTTGTGCATGTAGTCGATGTTGCAGGCAGCGAGGGAAGAAACCCCATTGAAGACTTTGAAGCAATTAACGCAGAGCTTGCAAAATACAACGAAGAGCTTACCAAATACCCTCAAATTGTTGCCGGTAATAAAATCGACCTTGCAACAGACGAGCAAAGAGAAGCCTTCAAAGAATATATATGCAATAAAGGTCTTGACTATTTCGAAATTATTGCGCCTATTGCCGAGGGCACTCAGGAGCTTATTAACAAGGTTGCTGCAGAGCTTCAGAAGCTCCCCCCTGTTAAAATTTATGAAAAACAAGAAATAACCGCAAAAGACATTCTCAAAACCTCAAAGCGCGATTTCAAAATTCGTGTTGAGGGTGATGTATTTATTGTTGAAGCACCCTGGCTTGCAAAAATACTTATGAAAACCGATTTAAATGACTACTCGTCACTCCAATATTTCCAGAATGTTTTACAGACAAGCGGAATAATTCAAGGGCTTATTGACCGGGGAATTACAGAGGGTGACACAGTAAGTATTTATGATTTGGAGTTTGATTATGTGCCCTGATGATATTTTAAACGGCATCTGCTCACCTTTAGAAGAGCCGAAAGCAAGAATGTATAGCCCGCTTACCTTAGCCTTTTTAGGTGATGCGGTATATAGCTTACTTGTCAGAAATATGCTTTCATTACAGGAAAACAAACCTGCAGGAAAGCTACATAAAGAGTCCGTTAAATATGTTAATGCGGCTTTCCAGGCTCAGATGATTAAAGAACTTCTCCCCTCTCTTACAGAAAATGAAACAGCAGTTTTCAAGCGAGGCAGAAACGCTCACAGCGGTCATTCGCCCAAAAATCAAGAGGCAGGCGATTACCGATACGCTACAGGACTTGAAACTCTTTACGGCTATTTATATTTATGCGGTAAAGCTAACCGTATAAAAGAGATATTCCAAATGAGTACATATAAATTTTTTATTGATGAAATCAACCGAAAGGAAACAGATTAATGTCCCTTGTAAAAAAAGAACACATTAGAAATTTCTCTATAATCGCACATATCGACCACGGCAAATCAACTCTTGCCGACCGTCTTCTTGAGCTTACCGACACAGTTTCAAAGCGTGATATGTCTGCTCAGATTCTTGATGATATGGATTTGGAGAAAGAAAGAGGAATCACGATTAAAGCTCACGCGGTAAGGCTTGACTACACCGCAAAGGACGGTAAAACATATCAGTTAAACCTTATTGACACTCCCGGTCACGTTGACTTTAACTATGAGGTTTCCCGCTCTCTTGCAGCTTGCGAGGGCGCAATACTTATTATTGATGCTTCGCAGGGTATTGAGGCACAGACCTTGGGCAACACATACCTTGCACTTGATCACAATCTTGAGCTTGTTCCCGTTATAAATAAAATCGACTTACCCTCTGCAGACCCGGACAGAGTTGCGGCAGATGTGGAAGATATTATCGGTCTCCCCTGCGACACTGCTCCGAGAGTTTCTGCAAAAACAGGCGAAAACGTTGAACAGGTTCTTGAACAAATTGTTGAGCTTATACCTTGTCCCGTGGGTGATGACGATGCACCTTTGAGAGCATTGATTTTTGACTCTGTTTACGACAACTATAAAGGCGTTATTGTTTATGTGCGAGTTGTTGACGGCTCTATTAAGGTTGGCGACACAATGAAAATGATGGCAACCGGTGCGGAGTTCAATGTTGTTGAAGTGGGCACAATGAAAGCAACTTCCCTTGAACCCTGCGGTAGACTTTGCTCCGGTGAGGTTGGTTATATTACGGGTTCAATTAAAACAGTAAGGGATGCTGTTGTCGGTGACACAGTTACACTTTCAACCAACCCTGCAACAGAAGCTCTCCCCGGTTATCGCAAGGCAACACCAATGGTTTACTGCGGTATTTACCCTGCTGACGGTGCTGACTATGAAAATCTTCACGAAGCACTTGAAAAATTGCAATTGAATGATGCTTCTCTTTCATACGAGCCCGAAACCTCGGGCGCTTTGGGCTTTGGTTTCCGTTGCGGTTTCCTCGGTCTTTTACACCTTGAAATAATTCAGGAAAGACTTGAAAGAGAATATGACCTTGACCTTGTAACAACCGTTCCCAGCGTTGTTTATAAAATACACTTAACAAACGGTGAAGTTGTCGAAATTGACAACCCCACCCACTACCCCGACCCTGCAAACATTGACTATTGCGAAGAGCCCGTTGCAGATGCTCATATTTTTGCACCTTCGGAATATGTTGGTTCTGTTATGGAGCTTTGCCAGGAAAGACGCGGTACATTTAAGAATATGGACTATATTTCAGGTGACCGTGTTGAAATAAAATATGATTTACCCCTTAATGAAATTATTTATGACTTCTTCGATGCTCTTAAATCAAGAACTCGCGGTTATGCTTCCCTTGACTATGAAATTTCCGAATATCAGCGTTCAAACCTTGTGAAATTGGATGTGCTTCTCAACGGTGATATTGTTGATGCTCTTTCATTTATTGTTCACTCCGACAAAGCATACGGACGTGCAAGAAGAATTGCGGAAAAGCTCAAAGACAATATTCCGAGACAGATGTTTGAAATCCCTATTCAGATTGCTATCGGTGGTAAGGTTATTGCAAGAGAAACTGTTAAAGCAATGAGAAAAGATGTTCTTGCAAAATGCTACGGCGGTGACATCACCCGAAAGAAAAAACTTCTCGAAAAGCAAAAAGAGGGTAAAAAGAGAATGCGCTCCTTTGGTACTGTTGAAGTCCCGCAGGAAGCATTTATGGCTATTCTTAAACTTGATGACGATTAATCTTTTAAAAGAGTTGATTTTAATGGATGAAAATTATTTTGATGTTTATTACCGTAATGAAAAGTATCACCGTTTCTGTTACAGAAGCGGTGAAATGGTATATGAAGAGGTTTTCACAGACGGAGCTTTGCTTTCAGCAGGTTGGAACGCTTCAGGTTACCCTCTTAATGTATTAAAAAACTGCCCAACATACCTTAACCCTAAAAGATATGCCGAGCCTTTTTCATTTAATATTGAGCTTAACGGACAAAGTGTTGATTTCAATTTAGATTTTGTTGATTTTGAAACTAAAAAAACAGAAGAAAATGGAACCTCCGTTTTAACCCTGAAAAGCAATATAGCTCCTGTTATCATAAAGGTACATACTTTAATTGACGGCTCACAAATGCTTTCACGTTGGTTAGAAATTGAAAATCTTTCAGATGAACCTTTGAAATTAAGCAGACTTTCTGTTATGAGTGGCGGTCTTGAATCTCTTAATGAGGATGCTTTAGACCATACCGAAAGTATTAATGATGTTTACTCGTTAGGTTATTTCGAGAATGATGCCTGGGGTAATGAAGGTCAGTTCAAATGGGAAAAGTTAAACCCAAGCTGTACTTCAATTGACGGAAGATTTGGAAGGGATCGCTTCCGCCATCCTCTTTTGTTTATAAGAAACAATATTACAGGTAAAATATGGTTTACACAAATCGGCTTTAGCGGTGGTTATCGCTATACCGTTGATTACCACGCTCGCCCCGACAAATGCAACACGCACCTTTCCTTTAAGGCAGAAATTACAGGCCATAATCCTATTTATATTATCACTCCAAAAGGAAAATTTGTTTCACCTGTTGTGTATATGGGGCTTGTTCACGGCAACCTTGATGATGCTGTAAACGAAATGCACTCACATATCAGAAAATCTGTTTTAAATATGCCCGAGGCAGACGGCTCTCAAGCTCTTATTAACTGCGGTATGGGTGCTGAACACAGTATGAATATAGAAGACAGCAAAGCATTTATTGACCAATTTGCTGAAATGGGTGGCGAAATATTCACCATTGATGCAGGCTGGGAATGTCCACCCGATGAGCAAATGGAATGGGGTGCATATAACGGCAGAAATATTCCCGATAAAGACCGTTACCCCAACGGTATAAAAGAGCTTTGTGATTATGCTCATTCTAAAGGTTTAAAGTTCGGTTTATGGGCTGATATTGAATGTGTCGGTAAATACAGCAAAATCAATATAGAAAACCCTGAATGGCGTACTGTAAGTGCTTTAGGTGAAAGGTCGCCAAAATTTCTTGATATGTCCATTCCCGAGGTTAGCAAATGGGCAGAAGATGAGCTTACAAGAATTATTGAAGAATATCAGCTTGACCTTTTAAGAGTTGACCATAATATTGACTTCACCGAATATTTCGGTATGCGTGATACAGGCTTTGGTATTCCCGAATGCGTTTGCATAAAGCATAATGAAGCAGTTTATAAAATGTATGAAAACCTCAAAAAGCGTTTTCCGAATGTAATTTTTGAAAACTGTGCGGGCGGTGGCGGAAGAACCGACCTTGGTATGATGAGAAATTTCAATCACACCTGGGTTTCCGACTGGCAGAAAATGCCCCGTTCAATTGCCATTACAAACGGAATGACAATGGCTTTACCACCCGAAAGAGTTGACAGACTTTTTGCAGGTATGGGTTGCCACACTATCGGTTCATTTGATGCACATTTAAGAAACACTATGTTAGGTCATATTTCTCTTAATGTAATCTCCCCTGCTGATGCTCAGATTAACGAAAAGCAGATGGAATTTATTAAGCATTCAACTGATATTTATAAAGAGTTTATAAGACCGTTTTTGGCAGACTCAAAAATATATCACCACACACCCGATTTAAATGAAAGTGATTATTCTATTCTTGAAATATCTGCACCCGATAAATCAAAAGGTGCTGTTACAGTTATAACCCTTTGCGGTACAAGTGAAAAATCAATCATCGTAAAGCCAAAAGGAATTGATGTTTCTAAAGAATATAAAGTTACTTTAGACAATGACGGTTACACATATACAATTTCGGGCGAAAAACTGAAACGCAACGGAATTGCGGTTGATGTTAACGCTTCGCTTTCATCAGAGTTGATTTTATACAAGGCAATATAAACACTAATGCACCCGATACTTTTTATTTTGTAAAAAGTATCAGGTGCATAAAATTTTTATATAACCGATTCAATTATTCTTTTTAGTTCTTCTGCTCCCTCGCCTTTTTCAGAGGAAAAAGGAAGAATAGTAAGAACTTCACCGAACTCGGCTAACTCTTCTCTGAGGGCGTTTTTACGCTCGTTATACTGTGTTTTGTTGAGCTTATCGCTCTTTGTTGCGACAACAATGAAAGGAAGACCTGCATCCTGTAAGAAGCGCATCATAATATAATCGTCTTCCGAAGGCTTATGACGCATATCAACAAGCTGAACAACCAGCTTGATATTACGTGGACTTTGGAAATAGCCCTCCATCATTTCTGCCCAACGGCGTTTTTCGCCTTTAGCAACCTTTGCATAGCCATAACCGGGCAAATCAACAATTCTTACATTTTCAACCTTGAAAAAGTTGATTGTTATTGTTTTACCGGGAACGGAAGAAACTCTTGCAAGGTTTTTGCGGTTGAAAATTCTGTTAAGCATTGAGGATTTACCAACATTGGAACGACCTGCGAAAACTATTTCAGGTAAATCAGACTGAGGAATCTGCTTTAAAGTACCGAATGCTGCTTCAAACTCTACTTTGTTATAATTCATATTCAAAACTCCTTACAATAAACACCGGTGGATTTTGTATCTTTTCCGTTGTTTTTTATGGGGTTTGTCTTTGTATTATCTTTCTTTGTTGCTTCGGTTTTAAGATTTTTCTTGCTTTCAAGAGCAACGCTTAAAACCTCATCAAGACTTGAAACGGGAATAAAATCAATTGCATTTTTTATTGAGTCATTTACTTTTTCAAGGTCGGGTTCATTCTCTGCAGGAATAAGAACTGTTTTCATTCCGTTTTTGAAAGCAGCAGTTGATTTTTCACGAAGACCGCCGATTGCGAGAACCTTTCCTCTTAAAGTAATTTCGCCTGTCATAGCAAGTGTTTTAACCACGGGAGTTTCAGTCAAGGCAGAAACAAGAGCAGTTGTCATAGTAACACCTGCAGATGGACCATCTTTGGGTACTGCACCCTCGGGAACGTGAATATGAACATCTTTAGTTTTATAAAAATCACTTTCAACGCCTAATTTTTCGCAGTTTGCACGAATATAGCTTATGGCAGCTTTTGCAGATTCTTTCATAACATCGCCTAAAGAACCTGTAAGCTCTAATTTGCCGTCCCCCTCTAAAACTGCAACCTCAATCTGCATCATTTCTCCACCGGCAGATGTCCAGGCGAGTCCGTTTGCCGTACCTATCATTTTTTCAAAATCAAGTTTTGAAGTTTTATATTTAGGTGTGCCGAGAAAATCGGGAAGATTTGACGGTAAAATTATAATTTTACCGTCAAAGCCCTCTGCAAATTTAACTGCTGCTTTTCTTATGATTTTAGTGATTGTTCTGTCAAGAGTACGAACGCCTGCTTCTTTAGTGAAGCTTGCGATAATTTCACGGATTGCCCCATCAGAAAACCTAATCATTTTAGAATTCATACCGAAATTTTTAACTTGTTTAGGTATAAGATGCTTTTTAGCAATGCTGAATTTATCTTCTGCGGTGTAGCTGTATAGCTCAATAATCTCCATTCTGTCAAAAAGCGGAGCAGGAATCTGAGAAGCATCATTAGCGGTAGTGATGAAAAGAACCTTACTTAAATCAAAGGGAACATCAACATAATGGTCATTAAACGTACCGTTCTGTTCACCGTCAAGCACCTCTAAAAGTGCAGATGATGGGTCACCTTTATAATCACTGCCTAATTTATCAATTTCGTCAAGGAGAATCAAGGGGTTTGATGTACCCGCCTGTTCAATCGCGGTAATAATTCTACCGGGCATTGAACCTATATATGTTCTTCTGTGGCCTCTGATTTCTGCTTCATCGTGAACACCACCGAGAGAAATTCTCACATATTTTCTGCCCATAGCTTCCGCTAAAGACCTTGCAATTGAGGTTTTACCGACGCCGGGAGGGCCCACAAGGCAGAGAATCTGAGCGTTAGCATCGGGAGCAAGCTTTTTAACTGCAATAAGCTCTAAAACTCTATCTTTTACCTCTTCAAGACCGTAATGGTCTTTTTCAAGAATTTTTCGTGCAGAAGAAACATCAAGATTATCTTCTGTATATATGCCCCAAGGAAGAGAAACAACTCTTTCAAGATATGTTCTTGCAACATTTGCCTCGGGACTGCCGGGAGTTGTTTTAATAAGCCTTTCACACTCATCAAAGAGCTTTTTCCTTGACTTTTCGTCAATAGGAAGTGCAGAAATTTTCTCTTTATATTTTTCAGCCTCCGCTACGGGAGAGTCGTCCTCACCAAGCTCAACAGAAGCAGCTTTTATCTGCTCACGAAGATAATATTCTCTTTGATTTTTATCCATTCTCTCCTGCACCATATCGTGCAGTTCCATTTCAATTTTGAGAATTTCGGTTTCTCTTGAAAGAATAGTGCAAAGATTTTCTGTTCTTTCGAGAATATCAAGCTCGGAAAGAAGTGCTTGCTTATCTTCCGTTTCAAGATGGAAATGCCCTGCTACACCATCGGTTGCGGTTGCAATATCAGATTCTTCCAACACTGCGAGAAAAACCTCGGGAGCAATTCTGGGGCTTGCACTTACATACGCCTCCACCCTTTCTTTTAAAAGGCGGAGAGTTGCAACTGTTTTCAAATCCTCTGTATCAGGAAGAATTTCAAGGCATTGTTCAACAACAGCTCTCATTGAAAGTCTTTCTTTGAGAACCTCTGTTACCTTTGCTCTGTAAAGACCTTCAACAACAATTTCAAAATTCTTTCCGTCACCGCTGATTTGCTTAATCTCCGCAACAACGCCCACATCATACAATTCTTCGAACTTGGGGTCTTCAACAGTTGCATCCTTTTGAGTCACAAGGAAAATAAGTCTGTCCGTTGAATCAACGGCTGTTCTTATTGCTTTTATTGATTTCGGTCTGCCAACCTCGAAACATACTGTTTGTTCGGGAAAAACAACAAGGTTACGAAGCGCCATAACCGGTAATGCTCTGTTTTCGTAAATTTCTTTTACCATATATGTACCTTTGTAATAACACACAATGGAGAATAAAGAATTTATACCCCTTACTCTCCATTATAATATTTTTAATTATGCAGTTTGTTCTGCTGTGCCTTTAGGCTTTTTAACGTATATAGGCTCACCCTTACCGTCAACAACATCGCCGGTAATTTTTACCACCTCAACTGTTGGGTCAGAGGGAACGGAATACATAATGGGCAATAATATTTTTTCCATTATTGCACGAAGTCCGCGAGCACCTGTTTCCTTTTCAATGGTAAGCTCTGCAACACGTCTAACTGCATCGTCGGTAAAATCAAGAGTTACATTATCCATTTTGAAAAGGCTTTGATATTGTTTAAGTAAAGCATTTTTCGGCTTTGTTATAATATTGACAAGTGCATCTGCATCAAGATTCTGAAGAGATGTTATAACAGGAATTCTACCAACAAGCTCGGGTATAAGACCGAATTTTACAAGGTCCTGAGGAATAACCTTGGAAAACAAGTCCATATTTTTAAGCTCGGATTTGGAATGAATTTCCGCACCGAAGCCGAGAACACTTTTACCAAGTCTGTCTTCAATAATCTTTTCCATTCCTGCGAAAGCGCCACCACAAATGAAAAGGATTTTTGATGTATCAATCTGAATAAATTCCTGCTGGGGATGCTTTCTTCCGCCCTGAGGAGGAACATTGGCAACAGTACCCTCAATAATTTTAAGAAGAGCCTGTTGAACCCCCTCACCGCTCACATCGCGGGTAATTGATGCATTTTCGGATTTTCTTGCAATCTTGTCGATTTCATCAACATAGATAATACCCTGTTCGGCTTTTTCAATATCAAAATCCGCTGCTTGAATGAGACGGAGAAGAATATTTTCAACGTCTTCACCAACATAACCGGCTTCGGTAAGTGTGGTGGCATCTGCAATTGCAAAGGGAACATCAAGTATCTTTGCAAGAGTTGATGCAAGAAGAGTTTTACCCACACCTGTAGGTCCTAAAAGAAGAACGTTACTTTTATTTATTTCAACATCATCGGGAGAAGAACGGAAAATGCGCTTATAATGGTTATAAACCGCAACGCTCAAAACCATTTTAGCATCATCCTGACCGACAACATATTCGTCAAGAATTGCTTTGATTTCCCGGGGCTTGGGAAGTTTTTTAGTTGCTTTTGCAACCTTTTTAGCTTCGGGTTGGCTCTGAATACCCTCAACGATATCCATACAAAGCTCAACACAACCATCACAGATATAAACTCCGGGACCCGAAATCATTTGTCCTACCTGCGCCTGCGGTTTGCCACAGAACGAACAGCGGATTTTATCATTTGTTCCTTTATCGTCACGTGCCAAGACTTTACCTCTTTTCGATAATCTTATCTGCAAGACCGTAAGCTACTGCTTCTTCCGCTGTAAGCCAATTGTCTCTTTCAGTATCGTTGAAAATCTCTTCAACACTCTTGCCTGTGTTATCTGCAAGAATTTTATTTAAACGGTCTTTGGTTCTCTTAATATGGTCAGCGGCAATAAGAATTTCTGTTGCCTGCCCCTTTGCACCGCCGAGAGGCTGGTGAATCATAACCTCTGCATTCGGAAGAATATATCTCTTGCCCTTTGTACCTGAAGAGAAAAGGAAAGCACCCATAGAAGCTGCCATACCCATACAAATTGTTGAAACATCACATTTGATATATTTCATTGTATCGTAAATAGCAAGGCCTGCAGTTACGCTTCCACCGGGGCTATTGATATAAAAGCTGATATCTTTCTCGGGATCCTGACCTTCAAGGTAAAGAAGCTGAGCAACGATAATACTTGCAGTTGCATCGTTAACCTCATCGGAAAGAACAATAATTCTGTCATTTAAAAGACGTGAAAAAATATCGTAGGAACGTTCACCGCGATTGGTCTGCTCCACAACATAAGGAATAAGTGCCATAATCGGACCTCCTGAACAAATTTAATAATATGAATTATTGGTTAAAATTCACACTTTAATCAATAAATACACAATACCGCCCCAGAAGATTACTGAGGCGGCAAAAATATTAATTATTAAGCCTCGTCAGCGTCTGCTTTTTTCTTTGCAGGTGCTTTTTTTGCTGTGGGCTTTTTAGCAGCTGTTTTCTTTTCTGCAGTTTCTGCCTTGTCAGCATCAGCATTCTTCTTTGCAGGTGCTTTTTTTGCAGGTTTTTCTGCTTTATCTTCATCTGCTTCTGCGGTCTTTGTTGCTTTCTTTTTTGCGCCTGCAACAGCGGTGTCTTTTACAAGATCCATAGCTTTTCTGCAAGCGAGGTCTGCTTTAACATCCTCAGCAGCAACAAGAGTTTTAATCTTATCAAGAGGCATATTGTATGCATCTGCATAAGTTTTAAGCTCTGTTTCGATATCTTCATCGGAAATTTCGATTTTCTCAAGCTCTGCAACTTTTTCAAGAGCAAGACGGAGTTTAACCTGCTTTTCTGCGCCTTCTTTGTAGCTGTCGCGAAGGGCGGTAACATCCATACCGAGATACTGGAGATACATATCCATACTCATACCCTGAGCACGAAGTCTGTAATCAAACTCGTTAATCTGATTGTCGATTTCTTTTTCAATCATAACCGCAGGGATTTCTGCGATAACATTGTCACAAAGAGTATCCATAACTGCGCTTTCAAAAGCACGCTCGGCAGCTGCTTCCTTACGGGCTTTGATTTCTTCTTCAAGGCTCTTTTCGTAATCTGCGATTGTATCAAATTCGCTGACATCTTTAACAAATTCATCATCGTATTTGGGAAGCTCTTTCTTCATAATCTTATGAAGCTTGATTTTGAACACTGCTTCTTTACCTGCAAGCTCTTCAGTGTATTCTTCGGGGAATGTAACATTTACATCAAATTCCTCGTCAACCTTGTGGCCGATAACCTGCTCCTCAAAGCCGGGGATGAAGCTACCTGAACCGAGTTCAAGGTCATAATTCTCTCCTTTACCGCCTTCAAAAGCAACACCGTCAACAAAGCCTTCAAAGTCGATTGTAGCAATATCGCCCTTCTTTGCAGCTTTGCCTTCAACAGCAACGAGCTTTGCATCCTTTTCGAGAGCTCTGTCAACCTCTTCTTTAATTTCTGACTTTTTAACAGTAACCTTTTCTTTTTCAGCCTTGATACCCTTGTATGCTTTAAGCTCAACCTCGGGTTTAACAGTAACTTTAAGTTTTACTGTAAAGCCGTTTTCATCAAGAGAAACGATTTCATCTTCAAAGGGAGCAGAAACAGGAACAATACCGGCTTCTTTAACTGCTGCTTCGAAGAGTGAGGGATACTCTGCATCAATTGCATCATACCAAAAAACTTCTTTACCGTAGTAAGTTTCGATAATGTGCTTGGGAGCTTTACCCTTGCGGAAACCGGGTACGTTGTATTTACCTCTGTTTTTTGTATATGCCTTTGTAACTGCCGCTTTGAAAGCATCGCTTTCAATTGAAATTTCAAGAGCATATACGTTTGTTTCAACTTTTTCGCAAGACTTTAAACTCATTTTAAACATCCTTTCATTTTGCGAACATATATTAACTGCAAAATTATATCATAATAATTTGCAAATTTCCACTATTTTTTCAATAATTTTCCATTTAACCGCTAAATTTATTGATTTTTAATTATTTTTTCATAAATTTACTCTTCACTATGAGCAATAAGACGGGGAACAAAGCCTAAATAATCGGCAGATACGAGATTAAACTCTATCCCCTCCCACTCTAACTTTGCATTATCGGGAGGTATAAAGCCGTGAAGGTGACCGAAATAGCAACGCTTAACGGGAAATTCTTTCAGGACCGAAAGTATCTCCTCACACTCCTGAGTTGCACTTATTGGCGGATAATGAAGAAAAGCGATTAACTCTCCGCCTGACTTACTCGCCTCTTGCAAAGAAGTGCGAAGTCTCCCTGCTTCACGAAGAATGACTTTTTTATCTGCTTCTGCGGTATCGTCATAAAACCAACCGCGAGAACCGCCTATGGAAAAACCTTCAACAGAATAAGCATTGTTGTGAATAATTTTAATGGTATCAAAACCATTTTCCGCCAAAAACTTATTCATCTTTGACATTGTGTTCCACCAATAATCGTGATTTCCCTTGAGAATGTATTTTGTACCGTTTAATGAATTGAGAAACGAAAAATCCTTAACCGCCTCATTAAAATTCATAGCCCAGGAAATATCACCGGGGATTACAACGCTGTCCTCGGGAGAAACAACCTTATTCCAACTATTTTTTAATCTGTCGATATAATCCGTCCAACCCTTGAAAATGTCCATAGGCTTATCAACGGAAAGTGACAAATGTGTGTCACCGATTACGAACAAAGACAAAGTCCGTCACCTCAAATACCGAGCATATCAAAAACAACCTGTGCCATATTTTCTTTTGAAGTCACTTTATTAAAGCGAACCTGCTTACCTTTAAGAGCAGAAAGCTGTTCAGGTGCTTTAAGTGAAGAAATATCTTCAAGAGCGGCAACTGTTTCGAATTCATCATCATACTCTTTATTTTCTTTATCAACAGCAGAGAGAACTGCTTTGGAGAATTTAAAGGGTGATGCTGTTGAAGCGATAACTACGGGGGTGTTGTCCCCTGTTTTAGCTGTGTAAGCATTGCAAACATTGATTGCAACTGCTGTATGGGTATCTGCAAGGTAGTTGTATGCTGAATATGTTTCGCTTATAGTTGCTTTAGTCATTTCATCATCACAGCAACCTGCTGAGAAAAGTTCATTAATTTTTTCTTTTACATCTTCGCTCACTGTATATTTACCGCAATCTTTAAGTGCACCGAACCATTCATTAATTGTATCGGAATTTCTTCCGCAAAGAATATAGAGAAGTCTTTCAAGGTTGCTTGAAATAAGAATGTCCATCGAGGGAGAAACTGTTGTATAAAAATCACGGTTTCTGTCATAAACGCCCTTCTCAATAAAATCTGTAAGAACATTATTTGCATTTGATGCACAAATAAGTTTATTAACAGGTAATCCCATTTCCTTTGCAAAATATGCCGCCAGAATATTACCGAAGTTACCTGTGGGAACAACAATATTGATTTTATCACCGAATTTAACCGCACCGCTGTTTACCATATCACAATATGCAGAAACATAATAAACAATCTGGGGAGCAAGTCTGCCCCAGTTAATAGAGTTAGCAGAAGAGAAAACAAGGTTGTTTTCTTCAAATCTCTTAAGAATCTCTTTATTAGTGAAAATCGACTTAACACCTGTCTGAGCATCGTCGAAGTTACCATAGATAGCGCAAACGCCAACGTTATTACCCTCTTGGGTTGTCATCTGAAGCTTCTGCATAGGGCTAACGCCATCATTAGGATAGAAAACAAGAATTTTTGTACCCGCAACATCCTTGAAGCCTTCAAGGGCTGCTTTACCGGTATCACCCGATGTAGCAACAAGAATAACAATTTCTTTATCTTTAAGATTCTTCTTTGCGGAAACAGTAAGAAGGTAAGGAAGTATCTGGAGTGCCATATCTTTGAAAGCGCAAGTAGGGCCTTTGAAAAGCTCAAGAATATTAACATTATCGTGAAGCTTTACAACGGGAGCAACATCCTTTGAGGAAAATTTGCCGTCTGCATAGGCACCTTCAACACAATAGTCAAGCTCTTCCTTTGTAAAATCGGAAAGATAAAGACCGAGAATTTTCTTTGCGCGTGCTTTATAATCCGCAGAGCAAAGAGCTTTAAGCTCATCTGCAGATAACGCAGGTATTTCAACAGGAATATAAAGACCGCCGTCAGGTGAAATACCATCGGTAATTGCTTTGGAAGCGGTAACCTTTACATTGTTATCTCTTGTTGATGTATATAACATAAGAACACATCCCTTATTAAAAATCTAATTACATAATAACCCATTATTTATTATCAATTGATTTTAACAAAGGGATGCGAAAATGTCAAGTATTATCAAGGTTTTTCGGGTATTTCATTTCACCTGTTGCAATAAAATTCGCAAGTTTCTTAATATAGCCCCAAACACCTAATTCCTCAACACCGTTTTTGGCAGCTATTGTATATTCTGAGGCTGTCTTACCATCTATTGAAATACTAATTTTTCCTATTGTCTGTTTCTCCATAACAGGAGCTTCAAGTTTTTCTTCGATTTCAATCTTTACATCTATTTTTTCCTCCTCCCCTTTTCTTACAAGAATCGGCGAAAGCTTTGGTATTTTAGGTGTAACATAATCCTCCTTGCCACCAATTACCTGAACCTTTTTTAAATCTTTATTGTTAATTTCGGGAGTTGCACAAGAATAGTTTGAAAAACCCCAATTAAGCATTGATTTAGCTGTGTTAAAGCGGTCATTGCTGTTATCGCTACCCATAACAACTGCCACCAAATGAAGTCCGTCGCGCTCTGCAGATGCACTTACACAACAGCCTGCTTTAGCGGTTGTGCCTGTTTTAAGTCCCGTTGTTCCGCTATAAAAACGAACAAGCTTATTGGTGTTCACAAGCTCTGTTTTGCCGTCACGCAAGGAGTCCATCCAGACCGTTGTGTAATCTCTTATAAAATCGTGTTTCAGAAGCTCGCAGGACATTATTGCAATATCTCTTGCTGTAGTTAAATGAGTGTCTGTTGCATCATCAAGACCTGTTGCGTTTTCAAAATGAGTATTTTCCATTTTAAGCTCTTTTGCCCGGGTGTTCATCATATCAATAAATGCGCTTTCGCTACCTGCAACATACTCACCCAAAAGAGTTGCCGCATCGTTGGCACTACCTATTGCCGTTGCACGAAGAAGCTCATCAACGGTCATACTCTCCCCTTCTTCGAGCCATATCTGAGAACCACCCTTTGAAGCGGCATTTGCCGAACAAACAACTTTGTCTGCGAGGGTGATTTTTTTACTGTTTATAGCCTCCGCAACTAAAAGCATTGTCATAATTTTTGTAACAGATGCAGGGTAAAGCTTCGTATCGGGATTATATTCAAGCAAAACTTTACCGCTTGAAACCTCCATCAAAACCACCGCTTTTGCTTTGATTTCAACGGGTAAGCTTTCAAGTTGTTTTTTGTCTTCTTCGGTTACAACTGTTTTTGAAACCACAATCTCTTCATTTTCTTTAACAATTGTTTTATCGGATGCAAATACCGAAATGCAAGAACTGCAAATCATTATAAAAGTTAACAAAAAAATAAAAGCTCTTTTCATAAAACCACTCCTTATGGAATGTTTATGAAAAGAGTATCTGAAATATACAATTAACACATATTATATCTCTTCTTCATTCGATATGATATAAATCCTTATTATCTCGTGCCGTAGTCACATATCGAACCGAAGGTATATCGAATCTTCAGATATATCGAAAATCCGCCAGGATTTATATCGATACAAAGCGTATCGCTTTGTATTACTCACACACAAGGCACACCCATCCGCCGTGCTCAATGCGTTCAACGAGTTTAAGCCCTGCATTCTGAAGAGCGGTGACTACTTCATCTGCTCTTGTATCAATAATACCTGATGCAATAAACTTTGCACCTTTTTTCATAAAGGCTCTTACTTGAGTGCTGAAAAGAATGATTATATCAGCAACAATATTTGCCACAACAACATCATACTGCTTTGTAACCTTATCTGCCAAGTCACCGCATACGAATTTAAGTTCAGGCTCATTAAATCCGTTCATTTTTCCGTTTTCTTTGGCGGTTTTAACTGCTAATTCATCAATATCAACACCAAAGCCTTCAGTTGCGCCTAAAAGCATTGAAGCAATTGCAAGAATACCGCTACCGCACCCGATATCAAGAACTGTGTCGCCATTTTTGATTATTTTATCAAGGGTTTCAAGGCAAAGGCGGGTTGTATCGTGAGTACCTGTGCCAAAGGCTGCACCCGGTTCAATATTGAGAACTTCTCTGTCTTCTGCATCGTAATCATCAATCCAAACCGGACGGACAAAAAGTCTTTCACCAACCGAAAAAGGTTTAAAGAAGGCTTTCCATTTATCTGCCCAATCCTCTTCGGAGCAACCCTCGGTTTCAATTTTGAAATCTATTTTTTCCGCAGTTAACCTATCGGAAATAAACGATACAGCTTCTGCAGGATTATTGCCCTCTTCTATGTAGATATGAACAATGCTTTCTGCTCTGTCCTTTTTAAGCAAATCTTCATCAATCAAATCAATATGAGCAATTTCCCAGGCAGCTTGTTCCAGGTCGCTGTAGTCCTCGATATAAATACCGTAAGGAACTGCCATAACTGCAATATTTGAAGCGCGTTCGGTATCTTCGGTTTTTATATAGATTTTTATCTCTGTATATTCCATTTTTACTCTCCGTCTATAATATTAGCCCGTGGTGCAACATCAATTCTACCGTGGTTATAAAGCTTTCTGTTATCAAGCATCCAGAGTTTTCCTGTAAACTCCCCTGCTTTAATACCGCCCACCGCTTCTGCCATTTCATACATATTGGCATCAAAAAGGTCAAGCTGTGAAAGCACCTCTGCTTCAATAAATGCGGGTCTTACTGCCGCACCAAACTCCAATTTTCCGTGGTGGGAAATGAGCATATGCTGAAGAAGATACTTCTTTTCGGGGGTGATACCCAATTCATCACATTTTCTGCCAACATCTTCTGCACCCATAACAAGATGACCCAAAAGCATACCTTCAAGGGTATGACCGTCAACAATACCTGCACCATTGACTGTGTATTCACGCATTTTTGCAATATCGTGAAGAATTGCTCCGGAAAGGAGGAGCTCACGGTCAATGCAGGAATAAATACTGCAAACACATTCTGCAAGACGAACAATTGAAAGCGTGTGATATAAAAGTCCCCCCGTCATAGCGTGGTGAAGCTTTTCTGCCGCAGGGAAGAAAAGGAGATTTTCTTCATTGTCTCGAAGCATTGCGAGAACAACTGTTTTAAGCTCTTCATCTTCAAATTCGTTAACAAGTCTTATGAGAGAATCCAGCATATCGTTTCCGCTATAATCAGAAGATTTCACAAAATCTGCCATATCAAACTCATTATGTTCTGCCTTGCGGATGCGCTGGATTATAAACTGGTCATTTCCGTTATACTGCTGAATTGTACCGCGGATTTTAACAACTGTATTAACCTCGGGAAGAGTATGCAAATCCTCTCTAAAATCCCAAAGCTTTGCTACCATTTCACTATCTTTATCCCCTAATTTTATATCAAGATAGAATGTGCCGTTCTTGGCACTTTTTTTGTCACAGGCTTTTATAAGCGCGTAGCCCTCAACTACCCCTGCTTTCTCACAATCTGAAAATTTCATATTACACCTCTAAAAGTTTATTTATTACGTAGCTTGCCATTAAATACCCTGCAACAGGCGGAGTAAAGGAGGTAGAACCGGGAACAGCGCTTTCTGTTTTTATGGGCTCTTCCTTTGAATAAACGACAGTCAATTTATTTATTCCTCTGTTTTTTAACTCTCTCCTCATAACTCTTGCTAATGGGCAGACGCTTGTTTTATTTATATCTGCTATTTCAAAAAGCTCGGGATGAAGCTTATTTCCTGTCCCCATTGAAGAAATAACAGGAACATTAAGTTTATCAGCTCTTTCTATCAACTCGAGCTTTGCACTTACATTATCAATAGCATCCACAATGAAATCATATTTTGAAAGGTCTATTTCATTTGAAGATTCGGGAAGATAGAACAAATCATATTTTTCAAAATTAACATTCGGATTGATGCTTAAAGCGCGTTTTTCTGCCACATCAACCTTTTTTTCACCGATATTATCGTTAGTTGCAATAATCTGGCGGTTAATGTTAGTGATATCAACAATATCTTTATCAACAACCGCAACAGTTCCCACTCCACCTCTGACGAGAGCTTCAAGAACTGCGCCTCCAACCCCACCTACACCAAAAACAATAACAGAGCTTTTATTTAATTTTTCCATTTTTTTCTCACCTAAAATACGGCTTGAACGGGAAAATCTTTCGTCCATTTCATACTCCTAAAAATAATATATCTCAATTATATAATATAGTTGAAAAAGTTGTCAACAATTAAAGTTGAGATTTATTCGGGAGTTGATTAGCATTTGAAAAAAAGAGTTATATCTGCCGTACTTGTAATTATCATCTCTTTTACCTCTCTTTGCGGAAAAATATATAATATTTCTACCGATGCGGATTTGGTTTCTGTTCAACCTCACATCAGAATCAGAGAGCTTGGAAACAAAAAAGGAACAATATACGACAGAAACGGCGAAAAGCTTACAAACAGAAAAACAAAAGCCGTTATTTGCGCTAAACCCACCGCTAAAAACGCGGTTTTAATAAGCAATTTAAAAGGAGAAAATTTTTCAGAGGAAACAGTTTTAAATGGTTATTTCACAACCTTTACCATTGAAAATATTTCAGATATAGAAGAAGATAACAGTATAAAGAAATTTGAAATTTTTGAAAGATATTCGGATTGTGTTGCTTTGCATCTTCTTGGCTATACCGATACGGACGGTAACGGAGTTACAGGCATTGAAAAATATTACCAAAAGGAAATTCAAGCACATAACGGAACGCTTTCTGTTGCATATTCTGCTGATGCACTCGGCAGAATGTTGATAGGTGAAAGTGTTGAAGTACGTGACAACAACTATTATTCCCAAGGCGGAATAATGCTCACTCTCGACAGAGATTTTCAGTTGATTACAGAAAATGCTCTTAAAAACGGTAACATTGACAAAGGCGCGGCAGTAGTGCTCGATGTAAACACTTCTGCGGTTTTAGCTTGTGCTTCAACTCCGCTTTACGAAAGAGAGAATATAGAAAAATATTTAAACTCAACCGATGCCCCTTTTCTCAACAGAGCCTTTGAAGCTTTTCCCGTAGGCTCGGTTTTTAAGCCTGTTACTGCTGCCACTGCTTTAGAAAACGGAATAGCTTTAACTGATTTTTTTTGCAAAGGATATATTGAAAAAAGCTCAAATCAATTCAACTGCAACAAATTAGATGGTCACGGTAAAATTGATTTTAATACTGCACTTGCTATATCCTGTAACCCGTACTTTATTGAAATAAGTACACAGATTGGCGGAAAAGCTCTTTTAAACACCGCAAAAAATTTAGGTTTTGGAAAAAGCATTGATATGGGTAACGGTTTTTTAACCGCACCAGGCACTTTACCCGATATTAAAGAACTAAACAGTGATGCGGCAATTGGTAATCTTGGTTTCGGTCAAGGAAAGCTTACTGCATCCCCATTACAAATTGCCGCTTGCTTTGCAACAATTGCAAATGGCGGAACATATAACACACCTTATGTATATAAAGGTAACGTTAATGAAAACGGTAGTTTAACTCCTGAAATTCAAAGTAAAGGTAAAAATGTTTTATCAAAAACCACTTGTGAGGTTATTAAAGCCGCTATGGCAAAAACCACAACAGAAGGTACGGGGAAAGGTGCTTTTACTTCTCTTTTTGACTCTTGCACCAAAACTGCAACCGCCCAAAGCGGTCAATATGATAAAAACGGAGTTGAAATAAAATATTGTTGGTTTGTGGGATTTTTCCCAAAAGAAAAACCCGAATACGTTATCTGCATATTAAAAGAAAACGGAAGCTCCGGCGGAATCGACGGAGCACCCGTTTTTAAAGAAATCAGTGAAAGTATTTATATCAGTGATAAAAATCATTGAATAGCTAAAACTCTTTGAGCACCTAAAAGCACTCCTATTTTAGCACTATGGAAATTAAGCCCACCCTGAAGCCATACAGCATAAGGTTCTCTTAACGGAGCATCTGCAGAAAGCTCAATGGAAGAGCCGTTTGTAAATGCACCTGCCGCCATAATAACCTCACTGTCATAGCCGGGCATTGCCCAAGGCTCAGGTACAACATAGCTATCAATAACAGAACCGCTTTGAAGTCCCTGACAAAAAGCAATTAGTTTTTCACTTGTTCCTAATTTCACACTTTGAATAATATCTGCTCTTGTTTCTCTACTTGACGGAGAAACCTCGTAACCCATCTCTTCAAAAACCGATGCAGTAAACACTGCAGTTTTAAGAGCTTCACCTGTTACGTGGGGAGCGTGGAAAAGTCCCATAAAGATATCTCTTGTATTACCGAGAGTAGCACCTACTTCTTTACCGATACCGGGGGTAGTAAGACGATATGAGCAAAGCTCAACAAGGTCTCTTGTGCCTGCTATATAACCACCGCATTTGGCAATACCGCCACCGGGATTTTTTATAAGTGAACCTGCGAAAATATCAACACCTGCATCTACGGGTGTTTCATATTCGGTAAATTCTCCGTAGCAATTATCGAGCATTGTAATTGCTTTACTGTTAGCTTTTACAATATCTGTAATTTCTTTAATTTCTTTTGAAGTTAAAGACGGTCTTAAGGTATAACCTCTTGAACGCTGAATATAAACCGCTTTATATTCCTTTTCGCTAAGTTTACTTTTCAATTCATCAAGGTCAACCGTACCGTCTTCTTTGAGTTCAACAATTTCAAAGCCAATACCAAAATCCTTTAAGGAACCCATACCCTTACCCGATAAGCCTATTACGGAATGAATAGTATCATAGGGTGTTCCTGTTGCACAAAGAACCGTATCACCCGGTCGAAGAATACCGAAAAGCATTACGCTCAATGTATGAGTACCACTTGCGAAGCTATGGCGAATAAGCGCATCCTCTGCACCGAAAATCTGCGCAGTTACTTCATCAAGAACCTCGCGACCTCTGTCACCGTAGCCATATCCGGTTGATGCTGTAAAATGAGATTCACTGACACCGTTATCAATAAAGGCTTTTAAAACTCTTTGTTGATTAAATTCAGTTATTTTATCGATTTCTGCAAATTTCTCGTTACATTTTAAAAGTGCCTTTTCAGAAATTTCTTTCATTTTATCATTAAAATTAAAAAATGGCATTTTATTCTTCCTTTTTTATGTAGATTTTCCCATATAGCGAAAATCCGATATTTTTATATAATTTTATATTTTTATCTTCGCACCAAAGATAAACATCTTCAATATTTTTCTTTTGCAACTCACTTAAAAGTGCTTTTACACATCTTGTTGCATACCCATTATTTCTATAGCTTTCACTTGTAAAAACACCTGCAATCACAGCTGAATTTCCGAAAATAAAAGGTGCAACTGCACAACTGACAGGAACACCATCTGTCATCATATAAACACCACAGGAAAAAAACTTATTTATCTTTGCGGAAAACAAGGGATACCACATTTCAAATGAGCCGTTACGAGAAAGCAAATTAAAAACATTTTTGTAATCACTCAACCCTGATGATGGTGTAATGACTATCGTATCATAAATTTCTTTGTGTATAGGCGTTGCTTTTAAAACTGCTCTTTCTTCAAGACAAATTTCCTCAAAAAAGAAATCAGACAAAACATTCTTTATACCTTGGAATTTCAAAAAAGAAGAAAGTTCCACTGTATCTGCTTTATCACTTAATCTGCATATTGTTGCAGTTACTCCCCTGATAGAAAAAAGGAGTGTTCTTTCGCCGTTAATTTCCTGAAAATACACTCCATCAGAAGCTCCTCGGGCAAAGTGAAAATCTGTATTGATTACAGACATAAACGGTGGAAACCCACCGTTTATGTCTGTAAATTCATACGTTTTTTTAATCATATTTCACAGCCACCGTGACTTCTTATCTTGAGAATGTAACAAGAATTTTCACCGAAGACTTTTTTCATTGAAGAAACGTAATCTTCAGTTTCAGCTATGGGAACAAAGGCTTGAATTGTACCTGCAAAGCCACCGCCGTGAACACGGTATGCGCCTTTACCTTTAAGGAGCTCTTCTGTAAGACAGAGAGCAAGAGCAACGGGCTGAGAATCGGGATTGGAAAGAGTAAAGCAGTTCTGATTATACATATAAGAGGATTTACCGCTTTCAACAATCGTTTCCTTAAAAGATTCAAAATCGCCTTTAGAAAGTGCATCTGCAAGTCTTTCCACGCGTTTATTTTCGTTGTAGAAATGAATTGCTCTTTCAATAGCTCTGTCCCCTGTTTTCTTCCGGATTTCACCCATATTTTCAAAAACATCCTTTTCGGGAACCTGACGAAGAACGTTTTTGCCGAAATATTCCGCAACGGAATTCATTTCAAGACGAATCGCCGCATAGTCACCTGTAAGGTCTGCGTGATTTCCGCCTGTATCAACGATACAAAGATTATATCCGTGCTTTGCAATATCAAAATCAACCTTGTTGATTACCGGTTTAGCTGTATCTTCAAAGTCAATCTGAACAAAACCGCCAACAGAGCAGGCAGTCTGGTCCATAAGTCCGCAAGGCTTCTTAAAATAAACATTTTCAGCATACTGTGAAATCTGTGCTATTTCAACTGCACTGATTTTGCCATCGTTGTATAAGTAATTAAGAATTGTTCCGATAAGTACTTCGTATGCGGCAGAAGAAGAAAGTCCTGAACCCGAAAGAACACGGGAAGTAACCGAAGCATTGAAGCCACCGTATTTATAACCCAACTGACCGAAACGAGCACATATACCACGAATAAGAGCATTTGATTTGCCTGCTTCTTCGTCTTTAATTTCCAAATCTGCAGAGTCAACTGATATGGGAGAATAGCCCTCTGAATTAACACAAATTATGCCATCGTCACGGACGGAAACTGCTGCAACCGCATCAAGATTTATTGCCGCCGCAAGAACCTTGCCGTTGTTATGGTCGGTGTGGTTACCGCCAACTTCGGTTCTGCCGGGAGCGGAGAAAAATCTCAAATCTGCATTTTCGGAAAAAGCCTTTTCAAAGCTTTCAGCAAGCTTTAAATACCTTTCTTGTTGGAAAGACACTTCGTCATCACCGTAAACAAAAACAAGTCTCTCTAAAAAAGCATCTGTTAAAATATCATTCTTTTTCATTTTCTTCGTCCTTTCGGATTAGTTTGATTAAAGTATCAAGCAGCAGTAAGGAAACACCGCTTATTATAAGTAAAATTACAATTGGTATCAGAAAAGAAGATGTAAAAGGATTAAAAACGTTGCATCCGATAACACTCCACGTAATAAGTCGGGGCAGAAAACCGATAACAGACAAAATAACAAAAGGAATTATTTTCATATCAGTTGCGCCGTACGCCCTGCTTACCGTTCCGACTGGCGCAACCGGAACAAAACGAAGAACAACAAGCATCCATTTATTGCCTTTTCCGTGAAAATCCATAAAATCCGAAAGAGATTCCGATTTTAAAAGGAGCTTATGAAAACCGCCTCCGCCGAACTTACGTCCCCATAAAAATTTAATTAAAACAAGCATACTGAAACCGATTATATTGATCGCTACTGCAATCGGAGGGGAAAAAACCAGACCTGTTCCGATAAAAAGCACGGAGAAGGGTATGAAACCAACAAATGTTTTGACAAGAAAGAAAAACAAGATAACCGCAACCGCCATAAGCTTATCAAACTGAGCAATAAAAAGTTCAATCCTTGTAAACCACGAATTGATTTCCTCAAGATGTGCTTGAACCTGTGGCACGGAAATCAAAAGCGTAACTATTGCCAATACAACTGCAAGAATAAAGCATCCAACACTCAAGCGACGGAGCATTCTGCTTCTTTTTTCATCCTTAGATAATTTTTTAAAAGACAAAATCTCACTCCGTTTCAATTTGCATTTACTTCATATTTTATATCATTATTACTTTAAGGTCAAGAGAATATAAATAAAACATTGAAAGAAAGTATATTTGCGTGTATAATATATTCGGTGATTTTATGAATAAGAAACTTAAAGCCGTTATTCTTGACGGCTACACGGAAAACCCGGGTGATTTATCATGGGACTGCATCAGCAATTTAACAGATTTAACCGTTTATGACAGAACGCCCGAGAACCTCGTTATTGAAAGAGCTAAGGAAGCAGAAATTCTAATTATAAACAAGGTTAAATTGACAGAAAAAATTATTGAACAATTACCCGATTTAAAATTTGTGGGTACTCTCGCAACAGGCTACAACCAGATTGATGGCGTTGCTTTAAGAAAGCGGAACATTCCTCTTTCTAATATTCCTTCATACTCAACAAATGCAGTTGCCCAGATGGTTTTCGCCTATATTCTTGAATATGTGAACAAAGTCAGCGAATATACCCAATCTGTAAAAAAAGGTGATTGGGAGAATTGTAAAGACTTTTGCTATTGGAACAAACCTTTATTTGAGCTTGACGGAAAAATTTTGGGAATAATCGGTTTCGGTAAAATCGGAAGGCGTGTTTCGGAAATAGCAACGGCTTTCGGTATGAAGGTTCTCGTTTTTACTCCATCGGGCAAAAAAGATAACGCGCCCGATGTTGAGTTCACCGATATTGATACAGTTCTCAAAAATTCTGATTTTATTACTGTGCACTGCCCTCTTACAGAAAAAACCGCCGGGCTTATAAATAATGAATTTATAGGTAAACTAAAAGATGGTACTTGTGTTATCAACACCGCCCGAGGCGGAGTAGCAAATGAAGCTGATATAGCTGACGCATTAAAATCAGGCAAGCTCGGTTGTTACTGCACTGATGTTTTGTCAGCAGAGCCTCCCAAAAAAGATAATCCGCTTCTTCATGCTCCCAACTGCTTTATTACTCCCCATATTGCCTGGGCAGCTTATGAAACAAGGCTTCGCCTTATGGGAATTCTTGAGGAAAATGTTATAGCTTTCTTAAACGGCAATCCTATTAACGTTGTCAACTAATCATTTATATTGGAAATTAAACCATATTTTTCTGATTTATTGTTATATTTTTTTGCAATATGACAAAACTTAAAAATATAAGTTAAAATTATGTCAAAGTCCTTGCATTTATTCATAATTGTGGTAAAATAAACAAGGTTAAAAATAAACTAACAAAAAATATTTGGAGGTAATTCAAATGTCAGTTAAAGTTGCAATTAACGGTTTCGGTCGTATCGGCCGTCTCGCATTCCGTCAGATGTTCGGCGCTGAAGGTTACGATGTAGTAGCTATCAATGACCTTACAAAACCCTCAATGCTTGCTCAGCTTCTCAAGTATGACACAGCTCAAGGTGGTTACTGTGGCAGAATCGGCGAAAATCTTCACACAGTTGAAGCAGATGACGAAGCAGGTACAATCACAGTTGACGGCAAAACTCTCAAAATCTATGCAATGGCAAACGCTGCTGAACTCCCCTGGGGCGAAATCGGTGTTGACGTTGTTCTCGAGTGCACAGGCTTCTATTGCTCAAAAGAAAAGAGCATGGCTCACATCAACGCAGGTGCAAAGAAAGTTGTTATCTCTGCTCCCGCAGGTAACGACCTCAAAACAATAGTTTACTCTGTAAACGAAAACACTCTTACAGCAGATGATCAGATCATCTCTGCTGCTTCTTGCACAACAAACTGCCTTGCTCCTATGGCAAAAGCTCTTAACGATTATGCTCCCATCCAGAGCGGTATCATGAGCACAATTCATGCTTATACAGGCGACCAGATGATTCTTGACGGTCCCCACAGAAAAGGCGATATGAGAAGAGCACGTGCAGGTGCTGCTAACATCGTTCCCAACTCAACAGGTGCTGCAAAAGCTATCGGTCTTGTTATTCCCGAGCTTAACGGCAAGCTCATCGGTTCTGCACAGAGAGTTCCTGTTCCCACAGGTTCAACAACAATCCTTACAGCAGTTGTTAAAGGCTCTGACGTTACAAAAGAAGGCATCAACGCTGCTATGAAGGCTGCTGCTTCCGAATCTTTCGGTTACAACACTGATGAAATCGTTTCTTCCGACGTTATCGGTATGAAATACGGTTCACTCTTCGATGCAACTCAGACAATGGTTTCTAAAGTTGCTGATGACCTTTATGAAGTTCAGGTTGTTTCTTGGTACGACAACGAAAACAGCTACACAAGCCAGATGGTTAGAACAATCAAATACTTTGCAGAACTTGCATAAGTTAATTAACAAGCCTCTCATACGGTTTAACCGTACGAGAGGCTGTTTTTTTATTCTCTTTCAACTAAATAATAATACAAAGTGAAATACGTATCACTTGCCAAATAGTATTCAGCTCTTTCTTCGTTGACCTCGCAGGCTGACATTATAAAATCACCTTCACCCTCATCGAGCTTCACAAAAAGCTCATCAAAATCGGCAGCTACAATTTCTAAATCATACCCTAAATAATTGCAAATTTCATAAGTAATGTCTACATCTAAACCCACTGTGTTCCCGTCATCATCTGTATAAATTCTATTTTCAAAAGACGGGTCACAAAGCATTGTTAATGTGCCATTTTTATTAGCAGTCTTGCTATTTGGAAAACTCTCCCCTTTTAAATGAGCAGTTTTGATTTTTTCAATTGTTCCATTGTCTTTTAAATCTTTCAACGCCTCATTAAATGAATTCTGCAAATTTTCGTTATCAACACTAAAATAAGCACAATAATCAATGCTATATTCGCAACATTGAACTTGTTTTATGTTACGCCCTGCTCTTAAATATGAATTCAATTCAAACTCATTAAGAACACCGCAATCAGCTTTCCTGTTTTCAACCGCAAGAACAACATCGGACGATGAATTATATGTAACTTTAGTATATCCGTCAGAAACATATTCCTCGCAAGCGGACTCTACGGCAGAAGCGTATTGAACTGCAATTATCTTTTCAGTTTCGAACACAAAATCCCCTTCACTGCAAGAAGAAAGACTGATTACAAAAGCAAAGCATAAAACAAAAGAAATTATTCTTTTCATTTCACACACCCATATTATTAAACAACCGATTCGTGCATTTCTGCATAAATCGGTTGTTTATAAATATTATTTTTGTTCAACATCAATTTTAACAATTTTAAAATTGATAATTCCACGAGGTGCCTCAACCGTAACCTTGTCGCCAACCTTGTGCCCCATAAGAGCTTTACCAACGGGAGATTCATCTGAAATTTTGCCCTCAGCAGGATTTGCTTGAGCAAAGCCTGTAATTGTGTATGTTCTTTCTGCAGAGCCTCTTGTTGTTTCTTTTATTGTAACAACAGAACCGAGGTGAACAACCTCTGTATTCGAATTTTCTGCATCGTCAATGATGGTTGCTCTTGAAAGCATTGCTTCAATATCATTGATTTCTGCCTCAAGTTTTGCCTGTTCTGACTTAGCCTCGTCATACTCACTGTTTTCTGAAAGATCACCAAAAGAACGTGCGACCTTGAGCTTTTCTGCTATTTCGGAACGGCCTTCGGATTTGAGCACTTTAAGTTTTGCGGAAAGCTCCTCATAACCCTCTTTAGTTAAAACAATATCCTGTGCCATTATGAATTACATCCTCTCAAAATTACTTGCACAAACCATTTGCGCAAAATCAATAAGTAGTATTATATAGAAATAAAACAAAAATGTCAAGTTTTAGAAGCAAATGAATTTAACTATGAATTTACGATGAATTAACTAATGAATTATTTATCTGAAAATGCCGCACAAATTTCATTATGATTGATGCTAAAGGGCAAAAGTTTTTGATATTCAACATTACTTTCGAAATAAGAAATATCGGGATACATGAGAAAGTTTTTATCTTTTACTGTTATCATAAGTCTTCCTTTATCATCTATTTCATCCAAATCCAAAAAAACGTCATATTTTATACAATCGTTCTCCTCTTTTACCGTAACAACAGAGCCGTATTCATAATAACAATCATTCAAAAACCTATCAGTTTCGCTATTTGCTTTAGTTAACAAAATGACTTTTTTTGATATTCTTACTACCTCAAGCAGTTCTTTAAAATATGAAAAAAGCTCTGTTTTAATACAAATATTTTTCCATTCATTATTCATACATTTAATTTGGTTTATAAGTGAAGAAAGAATTGCTCTTTTATAATATTCTTTGGGACTAAAAAGGTATTGCTGCAAAACACTTAAGTCTTTTTTTTCTTCAGATACCAAAACCCTTCCTTTATAAATTTTTAAAAGCATTAAAGCATCTTCACTATTGAGCTTATGCTCGGACAATTCCAATACTACGACATCTTTTCCATTTATATCAACAGAATATCTTTTTATAATTTCTTGACTTTCATAAATTATTTTTTTACGAAAAATCCCCTTTACCTTTTTAGTTTTTTCTTCCTCGTCACATATTTTTAAAATTAACATAAAAACGCCCCTTTTCATTTTATGAAAAAGGGGCATAAATATTATTAAAAATTATCCAAGAATCTGAAGACCTGCGGGTTTAGAAAGATAATTCATAGGATTCACCCAACCGCCGTTAATCATAAGGCCGAAATGAAGATGAGCGCCAAAAGAATAACCCGTATTACCTGCCAGACCGATTACAGTACCCTGTGTTACATAATCACCAACATTTACGTGAACTGATGAAAGATGAGCATAGTATGTCTTTACACCTTCGCCGTGGTTAATAACAACATAGAGTCCGTAGCCACCGCCGTAACCACTGCTGTTTGCGACTTCAACAGTGCCTTCTTTAACAGCAACAATCTGCGCGCCGTGAGTACCTGCCCAACGGCAGATGTCAATACCATTGTGTTGTCTTGTAACTCCGTTAAGAGTTCTCATTTTAAACGATGATGAAACATAAGTATCGCTATAAGGTAAGGGCCAAATCATATCTCCACTAACCTGACCCGAACCAAAAGAGGTATTCTGTTGGGCAAGCTTTTGCTCATACTCAAGAATAGTAGCCTCACCCTTTTCCATAGCAGCTTCATACTCTTTGCTTTTACTGTCAAGAGCATTAACGATACTCATAACCTTATCAAGGTCAGATTGAATCAATGCTTCCTTATCTTCTATAATTTTACGGGCATCTACCTGTTCTTTTTTCTTTGCTTCGTGCTCTTTTTTTGCCTCGTCAAGCTCTTCCACCTTAGAATTAAGACGAGTTTTCATATCTTCAATTTCCAAAACCTTTGCTTTAAGAGCTTCAATATCATCTTCAAGGTCTTTTATAAGCTTGTCATCATGCTCTGCAATTCTGTCAATAAGTTCAGTTCTTTCAAGATACTCCTGAAACTCAAAATTATCGGATGTAAGAAGATATTCAAGTGTACTGTTGGCACCTGTCATATATGATGCACGAATTCTTTCACCCAAAAGAGTGTAGGTATCTGCAATTTCCTGTTGTATTTCAAGCACCTGCTCGTCTAACGCTTTTATTTGCTTATTCAAATCTTCAATTTCATTTTCGATTCCTTTTATTTGGTTATCAATAAATTGAATATCTGCATCTATAAGAGCAATTTCATCATTATAAAGGTCAATTTGTTCCTGAAGGACATCAATTTTTTCCTGCAAAGCATTGATTTCGTCATCATAAGTTGTAGCTTCTGCTTCGAGCTCTGCAATTTTCTTCTCATTTTCTTTGATTTGTTCTCTTATAGCGTCTATTTTATCTTCATATTCCTGCTTTTCCGAATCAGTAAGAGCAAAAGCCGATACTGACATCACACCGAAAACAATAACCAAAGAAAGAATAACGCTTAAAATCTTTTTGGATTTCTTAGTCGTTTTCAACAACATTACTGTGCTCCTTTAAATATTTATTGAGAGAAATAATACTACCGAATGCACCGATTACAACGCCAATAAAGGCAAACATTCCGAAAATCACCCAGACATAATCCAAGAAATTAACAACCTCACCGCCAAGCATTGAAAGAATGTTTCCAAGCCATATTGAAGCTACCGAATAAATGCCGTATTGAATTCCCAAAGCTAAAATCGCAGAGAAAAGACCCAAAAGAATACCTTCCACCATAAACGGCCAACGAATAAATGCATTGGTAGCACCAACGGCTTTCATAATGCTTATCTCGAGTCGACGGTTATAGATAGTAATACGAATTGTGTTGGATACAATGAACAAGGAAACGAAGAAAAGAATTGCCACGATACCTATGCTAATATACGTAACTGCATTTCTAATACTTGCGAGCTTACTTGCCAAAGCACTGTTTTCACGAACCTGAAGAACATTTTCGAAGCTTTTGATTTCCTCTACCGTTGCATCGAACTGCTCAAGGTCTTTAACAATCACTCTATATGCATCGGGCAAAATCTCGGGAGACAGACCTTCCAAAAGGTCTGCTTTGTCGCCATACGCCTCAATCTGACGTTGGAATGCCTCCTCACGAGGCACAAACTCAACCTCTAAAACATTAGCGTGAGCTTCAAGCTGAACACCGAGTGTTTGTGTCATATAATCGTCAGCATCGTCATTAACATAAACCATAACAACGTTCTGACCCTCAATTAAATCAAGAACTGCATTGATATTAAGGAAAATAAGTGAACCGCTACCAACAATAATAAGGCAGGAAATCAAAACAACTATTGTTGCCAGAGAAAGCAAACGGTTTACCCATATATTTCTGAAGCCCTCTCTGGTTAAATAACCTAAACTTGCACCCTTCATTGAGCATCAACCTCCTCTTCCGAAGAAACAGCTTCTTCTGTTTCAATTGTATCTTTTGAGGGGTCAATACCATACGTCTGCATAAGGTAATCAAAATCGGAGGTATCCTCATTAAGAAAATATGAACCGATTTCATCCTCGGGAGACTCAAATGTATATGGTTCAACATCAATATGTGAAGCATCCGGATAATCGGATTCAATTACGCCGTTTTTGATGGTTATAACGCGGTGGTTAAAGGTTTTTACAAGATGCAAATCGTGAGTAACCATTATAACAGTTGTACCATCAGAGTTTATGTGGTTGAGCAAATCAACAATCTCATAACTCATTTTAGGGTCAATATTGCCCGTAGGCTCGTCCGCAATAATCATACCGGCATTGTTTGCCAAAGCTCTTGCAAGGGCAACTCGCTGCTGCTCACCGCCGGAAAGCTGATTCGGCTTTGAACGGGCTTTTGAGTTAAGGCCAACAAGCCCGAGAAGATAGGGAACTCTTTTTCTTATGGCGCCCTCTCTTGCGCCGATTACTCGCATTGCGTAAGCAACATTATCATAAACATTCATTGTCTGAATAAGACGGAAATCCTGGAAAACAATACCAAGAGACCTTCTGAAGTAGGGTATATCCTTTTTCTTCATATTGTTAAGGTCATATCCGTTTATGTTAATTGTACCGGAAGAAGGAACTTCTTCTCGCATCATAAGCTTTAATAAAGTACTTTTACCGGCGCCTGAAGAACCAACAATAAAAACAAACTCGCCATTTTCAATCTTTATATCAAGATTGTTAAGAGCTTTTGTTTTGGTGTCTTCATACACCTTCGATACTCCTTTGAATTCTATCAATTCCAACACCCAATCTAAAGTTTTTTATAACAAAGACAATTATAGCACATCTTATTACAAAATGTAACCCTTTTGTAATAAAAATGTGCTAAATTAACTATTTCTTAATATTTAACAGGATTAGCATCCAAATATTTCTTAACCATCAACGCTACCTTGAAAACTATTGCATCGTCGAATTCTCTTAAATCAAGACCCGTGAGCTTTTTAATCTTCTCAAGTCTGTAAACAAGAGTATTACGGTGAACAAACAGCTTTCTCGAAGTTTCGGAAACATTAAGGTTATTTTCAAAAAATCTCTGAATAGTGAAAAGTGTTTCCTGATCAAGAGTTTCAATAGAACCAACCTTAAAAATTTCTTTAAGGAACATTTCGCAAAGAGTTGTGGGAAGCTGATAAATAAGACGTGCAATACCGAGATGGTCATAGCTTACGATATTATGCTCTGTATCAAACACCTTACCAACCTCAAGAGCAACCTGAGCTTCTTTAAACGAACGCGCCAAATCCTTAACGCCTACCACCGGAGTACCGATACCCACAAGAGAATGTGTTAAGAATTCTGAAGAAAGCGCATCAGAAATGGATCGCGCAAGCTTTTCAAGGTCTTTACTGTCGATATCACTCTTAACCTCTTTAACAAGAGCTATATCGCTTTCACTGATGTTTATTACAAAATCTTTAGACTTATCGGGGAAAAGGTTTTGAACAACATCGTAAACAGAAACATCACTCTTATCAAGAAGTCTGATAAGAAGAACAACTCTTGATGCTTCGTTATTAAAATGAAGCTCCCTTGCTTTGAGATAAATATCACCGGGAAGAATGTTATCAAGAATTATATTCTTAATAAAATTGCTTCTGTCGTATTTTTCATCATAAAACTGCTTGATGCTTGAAAGCGAAACAGCAAGAACACCTATGTAATTTTGGGCAACTGAATCTTCACCCTCAACAAAAACAGCGTATTCGGGATGCATATGAGTACCGAAAGGCTGATAAAGGTAACCTTCACAAGCAACAGGAGAAACAGATGAGAAAATCGCAGGGGTATTAACATTGCGAATTTCACCGATTCTGCCAAGATCGCTACAAGAAATAACCGCACCGGTTTCATCAACTATGCCGATTGTTCTTTCAACAACATCGCGCATCTGGTGAATAACACCTTGAAATAATCTATTGGACATTTACATGACCTCCAATAATTTTAGACAAAATAGACATTTGACAATTATACATAATACACAACTTTGCACAATTTTGCAAGTGTTTTTTTGATATTTTTCAAATTCTTTTATGCAAATTGTTATAAATTTGATAAAAATCTTGTTTTAATTGCAAAAAGCAAGAAAAAAACATAATATGATAAAAATCAGTCAAATTCTGTATTTTCTAATAAATCAAGCTCTGCTTGAGTTATTAGTCTTGCCTCGCCCTCATCCAACTGTGAATCAAGAGCTAATCCGCCTATTGCAACACGCTTAAGCTCAACCACAGTTGTTCCCAAAGAGGCGAACATCCTTTTTATCTGATGATATTTCCCCTCTTTAATGACAACCTTAAACACCTGTTTTTCGGAATTCTCCAAAAGCTCAAGGTCAGCAGAAAGAAGCACCGTTCCATCTCCCAAAACTACACCGTCTGCAAAAGCCTTTCTTGCTTTTTCATAGTCGATTTTTTCGGAAACCTCTGCAATATAAGTTTTATCAACATGCTTTGTCGGCGAAAGAATTCTGTGGGCAAAATCGCCGTCATCAGTTATCAGAGAGAAGCCTGTTGTATCCTTGTCGAGCCTTCCCGCAGGAAAAAGATTTTTCCTTTTCAGCTCGTCCGGCAAAATATCGACAACTGTTTTATCGCGCTTGTCTTCAGATGCACTGACAACCCCTTTTGGCTTATTAAGCATTATATAAATGAACTCTTTTTGTGACAGGATTTTATCTTTAATTTTTATATCATCCTCATAGGAAACTTTAATAGCGCTGTCCTTAACAACAACACCATTAACAGAAATTTCTCCTCTTTTAACCATACTTTTTACGTCATTTCTGGACAATAGCCCTTGAGATGCAACAAGCTTATCAAGTCTTTCTTTTTTCACAGAAAACACCCTTAATCCTTATAAAATCCGTGCATAAATCCATCAAGCTTTACAGAGCAAACATCGCCACCGATTACTTTATCATCGCTGATGAGAAGGTTAATTCTGATATAATCATCTTCAGGCATTGTATGCGGATAATTTCTTATAACATACGTCCACCTTTTTACTCTCTGACCTGCATATTTTTCCAAATCAAAGCCCTGTTCAAGCTGTATATTGTTGTAATTATTATATACATCGTCAAAGGTTTCGGGTATAACAACCTCGCGGACCTCAATTGGTTCTTCATCCACTTCCCAACCGAAATGAGAAATAAAGCTCAATCTTTCCCCCGGAGTACCCGCCGAAACAACCATATCAACTCCCGTTTGAACAGAGCTCATTTTATCTGAATTTTTTATAAAAAACACTAATCCTAAACTCAAAACAAGTATAACCACAGCCATTAAAGCCAATTTTTTTATCTTGTTTTTTGAAACAGAAACTACAAACATAAACACAACTCCTTTACCACAACAATATATGCGTGATAAGGGAGTTTAATGTAAAAAACCAACTAAAAGAGCCCTAAATATGCATCAAAAATCTGTTCACCTACAAAGGCGCAAATTGCAGATGACATAGCCAAAAACGGACCAAAAGGAATAACACCCTTCATTTCCTTCTTGCTTACAAGCTTTCTGATAATTGAGAAAAGGACACCTAAAAGAGCACTCATAAACAATGCAATAATAACAGCTTTCCAACCGAGAACAAAGCCTACTGCTGCCATGAGCTTGATATCTCCGCCGCCCATAGCCCTGCCCCCTGTTACAAGAGCAATAATGAAGAACAAACCCGAAACTGCAAAAAGACCTATAACTTTAGATATAATCCATTCTTTAGTGAAGATTCCTGTCAGAAGGGCGTCACCCACTATGAAAAGTCCTCCTACAAAAATTGCAATCCACATCGAATCGGGTATAATCTGATGTTCAAAATCAACCCAGGCAACTACTATCAGAGCAGACATCATTATCATATAACCCACAAGCTTAAGACTTAAGCCTTCAACAGCATAACCACCGCAAAGGAATAAGTAAACAAGCACATATGCCGTTCCGTTGAGTGCTTCAACTATCGGGTATCTCGGAGATATGGGCGCTTTACAATATCTGCACTTACCACCAAGGAAAATCCAACTAAAAAGCGGAAAAAGATCTTTCCAATTAAGCTGATGCTTGCAGGATGTGCAAATAGAATTGCCTTTTTTAAAATCCATACCAATAGGTAATCTGTAAATCAACACATTAAGGAAGCTACCGATTACTGTGCCGAAAACAAATATAATTACCGCTATGTATGCTGTGAGAAAATTTATCATACATTCCCCTTTCTGATGAATTTACTTTCATCTGCAGAACGATAACTAAATTATATATTGTTTTAATGTTAAAGTCAACAAATATTCTTTCTGTAATTTGTTCAAATTTAATAGTAACATATTATTGTTTTTTTTTGCCAAATATGTTATATTATATTTTGTATAAAAACCTAAGGAGGAACTTTTTCTATGAAAAAGACATGCAAACGTGTACTTGCCACAGTTTTATCACTTGTTATGGTATTTTCAGTGATAAGCGTAGGCGTAGTTGCTTATACCTGTATGGTATTGGCAGATACAGTAACTGTCGGTTCTGACGGTTCTACTGTTATCAACGCAAACAGCGTTGAAGAAGCAATCGAATATATGGAGGCTAACCCCGAAATGTTCTATGAGGAAGAGGTAGCTTCTTATGAAGCTCAAGCCACAACGCAAAAAGATGCTGTGATTTATCCCACAGTTATCATTCCGGGTATCAGCCAATCAGAATCTTATCTTGCTGATGAAAACGGCGACCCTGTTGTTAACTCAAACGGTGAAGAGCTTTCAGGCGGTCTTCTTATTATTGACTCAACACAGGTACTTCCCGCTGTTGTCAACAACCTTGCCGGCCCCCTTGTAGCATCGCTTATTTCTCAGTCAGATGCAGACGGTAAGCTCGCAGAAGGTGTTTATAACACAGTTATGCAGCTTTTTTCTATTCAGTCCAGCGATAAGAACGGTAACCCTGTAAATAACCTCAAAACTATTTCATACGTTAAAGAAGATGGTGTAACTCCTGCATCAGTTTCTGAAATGTCACAGGACGACAGAGATTATTTCTACAGAATGATTCCTATGCAATCTATTAAAGACGAGGTTGGCGAAGATAACCTTTATCTCTATGCGTTCCCCCTTATCGGCGATCCTATGGAATCCGCTAAAGGTCTTGATGAATACATTCAGGGTGTTAAAGCAGCTAAAGGCGTAGATAAAGTTAACATCGTTACAATTTCTCTCGGTGGTACAATCCTTACTGCTTACCTTGAGAACCTTAAAGGTACAGGCTATCCTGATGTTAATCGCGTTATTAACGTTGTTTCCTGTCTCCAGGGTACTGATGTTATGGGCGACTTCTACCTCAGAAGCTGGAATCTTGAAGATGAATTTTTCTTCCATGAATATCTTCCTATGGTTATGGAGGAATCAACCGGTAATGCAGCTCTCGGTTATCTTATCAATGTTGCAATTAAAATATTCCCCAAGGAAGTTGTTTACACAATTCTTACAGCAGCGGTTGACGGTATTCTTGATTCATTGATGCACAACTGCCCTCAGTTCTGGGCTATGATTCCTGCAGACCGTTTCGACGATGCAAAAGCTAAATATAGCGAAATCTGGGAAGATGCATCTTATTCACAGCTTGCAACAAAGCTCGATGCATTCCACACCGCCGCACTTAACCTTGATGATAATTTTACAGAGCTTATGAACAGTGGTAAGCTTGTTCAAAGCATCGCAGGCTACGGCCTTGATTACAGTGCCCAGGATTACTGCTTCTTTGCAGCTATGAAATCCTCGCTCACAACCAATAGTGACGCTATTATTGATATCGACTCAACAACAATGGGTGCAACTTACGCTCCTGCAGGCGAAATTCTTCCTGATGACATTCTTTTCGCTGATGATGCTATCATCTCTCCCGACGGAAGCCTTGACATTTCAACCTGTCTCTTCCCGGAGAACGTTTGGCTCTTTGAAGGTCAGCATCACGAGGTTGGCAGAAACGACGTTATAATTTCTCTTGTTGGTAAGCTTGTTACAGGTGAGATTAAATCTGTAAACGATATGTCCGATGCATATCCTCAGTTTAACGGAAACCGTAACACAAAGAATATCACTCGTTGGTACCTTGAAGAAGCAGAAGAGGTTCTCAATGCAGAAGATAAATCAATGTATGAAGAAGCTGACCTTATCGAGCTTCAAGCTGCTTATGACGAAGCACAGGCACTTCTTCAGAACACAATTTGCGAACCTACTGAAGCAGAAGCAGTTTCAGACAGACTTCTCAATGCTCTTCGCAGAGTCGGTCAGGAAGGCGAAGCTGAAGACGAAACAATGATGAATGTTCTCGGCACAATCGCAAAATTTGTTGACGATACTCTCTATGAGGTATTCGGCGGAAACGGATTCTCCGATATTTCACAAACCGGTCCTTTCCCCGGCTAAGTACACACTTGCACTAATTTCATATCTATGATATAATTTCACTCCCGAAGCATTTCGGGAGTGATTTATTTTTTGGAAAACGGGTTATAAAATGAAAGTATTTTTTTACACTTTAGGTTGCAAGGTCAATCAATATGAAACTCAGGAAATGAGCGAGCTTTTGGAAAAAAGTGGTCATACTATTATATATAATGCAACTGAAGCTGATGTTGCAGTTGTTAACTCATGCACTGTTACAGCAGAAAGTGTAAGAAAAACAAGACAAATAATCAGAAAGTTAAAAAAACAAAATCCGAATAGCATAATCATTCTTACAGGTTGTGCCTCACAGGCCGAACCGCAAATTATAACGGATTTACCTCAGGTTGATATTTTAATGGGTAACAGAAGCAATATTTTTATTGCCGATGCCATCGAAGAATTTTTAATCAACCACGCTCCTGTTGAAAAAAGGCTTGAACACTTGGCTTGTGACAAATTTACCGGCATCGGCATTTCCCGATTTGACGGTCACACAAGAGCTTTTTTAAAAATCCAGGATGGGTGTGACAGGTTTTGCTCATACTGCCTTATTCCCACTGCAAGAGGTCGTTCACGTTCAAAACAACTTGAAGATATTGATAAGGAGTTAAAGCTTCTTTCCGAAAATGGTTATAAAGAAATAGTTTTTGTGGGCATAAATCTTTCCGATTACGGCAAAAATACTTCACATTCTCTCCCTGATGCTTTACACCTTGCAGAAAAATATGACGGAATTAAAAGAGTGCGTTTGGGCTCTCTTGAACCCGACCATATAACCGACGAAATGATTGCAGAATTAAAAACTATTACCAAGCTCTGCCCCCAATTCCACATTTCTGTCCAGAGTGGTTGCGACAGTGTGCTTAAAGCTATGAACAGACACTATACTGCAAAAGAATACGAGGATTTGGCGAACAAATTAAGAGAAAGCTTCCCCGATGCCACTATAACAACAGATGTACTTGTTGGTTTCCCGACAGAAACAGAGGAGGATTTCAACACAACAGTTGAGTTTGTGAAAAAAATCGGGTTTGAAAAAGTCCATGTATTCCCCTATTCCGTCCGTGAAGGCACAAGAGCAGCGAAAATGGAACAGCTTACAAAGGCAGTGAAGGAAGAAAGAGCAGCAAGACTGTCTGAAATCACAGAGACAATCAGAGAAGACTTTTTAAGAAAACAAATAGGAAAAACTGTCGAGGTATTATTTGAAACAGAAAAAGAAGGGTACTGCGAGGGTTACACTGAAAATTATACGCCAGTTAAGGTATTCGCCAACAGAATTTGTAAAGGTGGATTTTTAACCGTTGAAATAACTGATTCAGAAAAAGAATTTTGTATCGGAAAATTTGTATAAAAATTACCGATATTTTCAAAAAATAATCTTGACAATAATATAGTGTTGTGATAAAATATCGGTTGTTGTGACAGCACGCGGGTGTAGTTCAATGGTAGAATCCCAGCCTTCCAAGCTGGTCGTGTGGGTTCGATTCCCATCACCCGCTCCACAATGCGCGGTTGTAGCTCAGTTGGATAGAGCAACTGCCTTCTAAGCAGTAGGTCGGGGGTTCGAATCCCTCCAACCGTGCCAATATTTTTATATGGTGGATGTAGCTCAGTTGGTTAGAGTGCCAGGTTGTGGCCCTGGAGGTCGTCGGTTCGACCCCGATCATCCACCCCATTTTTATATATAGGGATGTAGCCAAGCGGTAAGGCAACGGACTTTGACTCCGTCATGCGTGAGTTCGAATCTCGCCATCCCTGCCAAAAAGAACACATTATATTATGTGGTAAAAAGCGTTGAAAGTCCTTGTATATCAAGGGTTTCAGCGTTTTTTATTTTTTACTTTAATGTCGGTAAAATATCTTAAAACACCCTACAATTTCGAAAAAATGCAAGTCAAGATGCAAGTCAAAACTTTTTTCATAAAACAAGACATCCCCACCAAGAAGAATCTTGATGGGGATGTCTTGTCTCCCAATCCTTAAGAAGTGTTTTTACTGTTTCTTCTGCTTTACCTTTATCAAAATTACCGTCTTCATCAAGACAGTCTTCAATATCGATAAGTTTTGATGCTCTTTCAACCTTTTCAGGTTTTACGGATGATGTAAGCAAAAGGTTTTCGATTCTTACACGATGGTTTTCAGCTTTAATGCCGTCCATTTCTGCCACACGCTGAGCTTCAGCAGTAGCATTTGCAGTTTCGGTAGCAGTCTGGTTTTTGGCTTCTTCAGCCATTTTTACTCTCCTTTTTACAGATAAGGACATCTGTTCTCGGTTTTTACGAACACCGACAAACGAAATGATATAAAAACAGCACCCTGCAAATGCAAGATGCCGTAATTAATAAATTTGGGTATAAGAAAAGCACCCTGCATTTCTGCAAAGTGCTTCAAAAGAATACGCCGGAGCATATCCATGTCGCCATTATTTAATTTTATCAAGATAAGAGATAAACTCTTCGTCAGTCATAGAATCGATTTCTTTGCACAATGCATTGAAATCAAGACTATCATCGCATATTCTTTCATTCATAAATATCACCTACAAAATCATAAAAGTAAAGTCAAACTGTTCTGCTAAAACTTCCATTACTTTTTCATTTCTGTGCACATTATTATACACCATTGTTTTACGAATTGCAACATTTAAATCAAATTCTGTAATTTCACGTGATGGTGTTGTATAGTAATATATTTTTCCGTTATGGCAAGCAACTATACCAACTGCATTTTTTTGTTTTCTTAATACATTCAGGTCAACTATGCTTGGCGGTTGGCTACGAGGATGATTATGGATGAAAAGAATTTTTTCTCCTTATTGTTAGAAAGCTTATCAAAACATCGAGTATATTCTTTGCTTTTGACATATTGCCAATTTACTCCATAATCACCTTCTGATTTTGTACGCAAAGACTCTTCTTGAGCAAGTTCAGCTTTGGCTTTTTCCTGCTCCCACAACTGCAATTGATTTTGATACTTCTCTATATTATTCTTGTCAACAGAACCTGCCACAAGCCTTTTATAGCGTTGTATCATATTGTCGATGTGTGCAGCATTTATAATCTTATCATCATAGTCATTGAGTTTATTTTCGGGTGTTTCATATTGGTTGATATGTTCTATCTCCGGGTAATATGTACCGCAACCGTGTTTACACCGGGGATGATACAAACCCCTCTCCATAGCCTCAGAAAGCAGCATATAATCGCCGTCTTCCTGTGTGCCACCCGAATATACATCATCAATCAAAACTTTGTTCTGGATATGTTTTTCTGCTATCGGAATGGGAATTGGTTGTTTAGTAAAACATATAAAAAATAAGAAAATGAAATAAAATTTATTGGGTTCACATTGAAAAAACTTTTTTCAATGCGAACCCATATTTAATTTATAAAATTCTCTAAATTGTAGAAATTACTTTCATATCTTCCGTTAAAATCTTTTTCACTTCTTTGGTTCACAACGAAAACCTTTTGTGCCTTATAAAGAATTGCAACCTTATTAAGTGCATTAGTATCTTTAGTAAAATACTTCTTAACCTGCTTGTAAAGAGGGTCTTTTCTTTTTAAAAGCTCGGGAATCTGAAGAGCAGAAGAACAAGAGAGCAAATCACAGATAAGTGTTTCACGAAGCCTCTCGGGGTCGGCAAAATCTTTGAAATAGTAATAAATATGCATTGCATAGTCCGAAAGACTCATTTTATTGCCGTCAATTTCATTGCCGAAATCCATAAAAAGCTTAAATGGCGTGTAACCGCATTCACCTAAAAGGTAATTGAGCGTATACAAGAAACGACCGCTGTTATACATTCTCTCAAGAGCATCTTCGCACTTTTTAAGTTTAACAATTTCTTCATTTGAAAGCCACGGTGTTGAGGTAACCTCGTAGGGCGGATTTTCCTTAAATTCACAAGGGTATTTTTCTCTGTGTTCCCTCATATCCGCTCCGTAAAGAAGCTTTAAAAAGCCCAATTGGAGCATATTTGCTTTAAGGCTATAACCGATATTGAAACTTCGTTCAAAGCTCTTTAAATCCTCTCCTGTGAGCCCTGCAATCAAATCAATATGAATGTGCATATTACCGAAAGAGATAAGTTTTTTAATATTTTCAATTAGTTTTTCAGTGTCAGTCTTTCTGTTTATTGCTTTTAGGGTTTCTTCATTGAAGGACTGCATTCCTATTTCAAGCTGAAACGCACCTTTAGGAGCTTTAGAGAGAAGCTCCATTGTACTTTCTTTAAGTATGTCCCCCGCTATTTCAAAATGGAAACAAGTTCCTTCGGGAATTTTTGTTCCGTAATTCGAAAGTATAAATTCTAAAATTTCATTGGCCCTGTCTGCTTTTGCATTAAAGGTACGGTCAACAAATTTAATTGTTTTAGTTCCGCTTACCGAAAGTTTTAAAATATCAGCTTTAACTTGCTCTATATCAAAAAATCTCAAAGGTGAGCATCTGCCCGATAAACAGAATGCACATCTATACGGACAACCTCTGCTTGTTTCGATATATGAAATTCTGCCTTTGAGGTTACCGAAAAATTCTTGGTTGTACGGTGATGGCGGTGTATCGGTACATTCTTCTTCGGCTACTGAAATTATATTATCATTCTTTCTGTATGAAAGACCACTGACGATATTAAGTTCGCCATTATTGAAAAAAGCATCAAGGAAAAGAGGAAAAGTTTTCTCCCCCTCACCCGAAAGCACAAAATCAACAAAGGAATATTTCTCTAAAACATCTTTTGCCCTGTAAGATACCTCAGGACCGCCGAGAATTATAGTACAACCGATTTTGTTTTTTAATATTTCGCTTAGTTCAAAGGTTTTTTCGATATTCCAAATATATGAAGAAAAAGATACTATATCGGGCTTTTCATTTATAATCTGCTCTGCAAAAGCATTTATATCGCTATTTATGGTGCTCTCCATTACTTTTGCTTCCACAGGTAAAACAGAATATGCCCTTACCCCCGAAAGCAAGCACCAAGGGGCAAGGGATGCGTGAATATATTTAGAATTTAAGCAACCAATAATAACTTTCAAGTTTTTCACCCAAATCAAATACTTTACTGTATTTTATCACGTTTTCTGAATAAATTGAACAATAAAAAACAAAAATGTGGTGAAGTTGAAAAACATTTTTTCAACTTCACCACAATAAATTCTTTTACTCAATTCTTACAAGATATTGGCAATACGCGTACACATTCATTATCTTTTTAGCTTCTACCCCATCATCCGCCTGAATAACAGGGTTTGTTTCAGAAGGTGTGCGATAAAGTTTAAAAACAATGGCATTCTGACCGGGACGCATATTGCGAATGCTTTTATATTCAAAATTACGTTTCTGAATACCTAATTGCTCGAACATTACAGATTCAATGTCCGCATTTGTAAAGCATTTGATATACTCGTTTTCGTCAAAAATTTCAAGGATGTGTTTAGCCTCTTCAAATGAAATATTATAGCATTTGAATTGACCCTCGTTAAGTACAGACATCATACTACTGTTATCTAACAGTAACAACGGCAATTTGTTAGCATCTACCATAAATAAGCCTCCCTTTGCTGAAATATATTGAAACCGTATATTCGGTTAAGTATATTTTATATTATGTTATGCTCTTTGTAAAGTATTTTTGCCAAAAAGAAATAAATTTTGTGTATATTGACGAAAACAACCTTGATTTTTAATATATATAATGCTAAAATTAATTTATATTTACTAATAGGTGATTTTTTGAAATATAAAGTTTTTAATGGCTGTGATTTACTTGAAACACAAAAAGCAAAAGATTTACTTTCAGAAAAGAAAGTGGGTTTAATATCTAATTCCTGCGCGCTGACAAAAAACAGCAAAACAACTGCTTCGAGGGTTAATGAGCTTTATAACCTTTGCGCCTTATTCAGCGGTGAGCACGGGTTTAATACCCAAAAGCAAGCCGGCGGTTTTGATAAAGAGGTTTTCACAGAATGTGAAACGGGTGTTCCCGTTTACGACCTTTTCGGCGGTGAAGTCTCTTTAGAAAAAGCAGAAAAGATTTTTAAAACTCTTGACTGTGTTCTGTTTGATATTCAAGATATAGGAACAAGGTATTATACATATCAATACACCCTTTTAGATGCTCTTCATTTATGCAAAAAAACAAACACAGAGGTAATTGTTCTGGACAGAATCAATCCTCTCGGTTGCTTGAGAATTGAGGGGAATTTACTTGAAAGAGACTGCATTTCCGAGGTAGGAAGAGTTGCAGGGCAACCCACGATTACAGGTATGACAATAGGTGAAATTGCATTATGGTATAACGAATATTTAGATATAAATGCAAATCTCAAGGTTATTTCCTGCGAGGGATTAACGAGAGATTTAAAAATTGAGGACACGGATCTAACCTTTATACCACCCTCACCTAATATGAAAACCACAGATGCACTTTTTCTGTATGCCGGAACCTGCCTTTTTGAAGGAACAAATCTTTCGGAGGGACGAGGTACCGATACACCCTTTGAAATATTTGGCGCGCCTTGGTTAGAGCCCGAAAAGCTTATTGATTATTTATACAACTTACCCAATGAAGAGAAAAAGGCTTTTGAGGGTCTGGAGCTTCACCCCTGTACCTTCACACCATCCTTCAGCGATTATGCCGGCAAAAATTGTAAAGGAATAGAAATAAAAATTAGAAACAAAAACACTGTGAATATGTTTGAAACAGGGTTGCAGCTTATAAGAGCTGTTAAAGAGGTTCAGCCTGATAAAATTATATTTTCAGAGCATCTTACAAACCTTGCAGGAACAAAGAAAATATATGAGAAAAGCTTTAATCCTCACGAATATATAAAAATGCAAAAATCAGAATTGGAAAAATTTGAAAAACAGTTAAAGCCTTTCTTATTATATTAAATTATTCTTGTATTTTTTTGTTGTTATGATAAAATAAATTTGTATTTTTACCTATGGAGGTTTTTTTATGTTAAAAATCGGTATTGTTGGCGTTGGCGGTATCAGCCATTCTCATATTTCCGCCTGGTCAAATATGGATGATGCAGAAATTATTGCAATGTGCGACATTCGCCCCGAAAGAATGGAAAAATTCCCTGATAAGCACCGTTACACAGATTTTGATGAAATGCTTAATAATGAGGAATTTGATGTGATTGATATTTGTCTTCCTACATATCTTCACGCGGATTTTGCAGTTAAAGCAATGGAACGCGGTATAAATGTTATTACCGAAAAGCCAATATCCTTAAAGGAAGAAGACATTGACAGAGTTTACAGAGCTGCAGAAGAAAACAATGTAAAATTTATGGTTGCTCAGGTTCTCCGCTTTTGGCCCGAATACGAGCTGCTCAAGGAAATTTACGAAACAAAGAAATACGGCAAGCTCCTTTCAGGCACAATGACAAGGCTGGGCTGCTACCCCAGGTGGAGCTGGGACGGTTGGATGATGGATGAAAAAAGAAGCGGTCTTGTTCCCTACGATTTACATATCCACGACCTTGATTTTATGGTTTACGCGTTCGGTATGCCCAAGGTTGCTCATCAATTCCGCTCAAAGCTTCCTGACCAGGATTTCATCAGCATCAGCTATGATTTCGGCGATTTTCAAATCAATTCCGAAGCTTCATGGTACGCAACAAGCTACCCCTTTACTGCAGAATTCCGTTTCCAATTTGAAGATGCGGTTGTTGCCAACGAAAACGGCAAAATGATGATTTACCTTCGTGACGATGAAAGAATCGACCTCTCGCAAGAGGCGGAAGGCGAAACAGGAGATATCAATCTTCCAAAAAGCAATGCTTACGCTAATGAAATCCGATATTTTGCAGACTGCGTAATAAATAACACACCGGTTGAAAAAATGCATCCTCAGGAGTTCAAATGCATACTTAACATTTTAAATAACCTTTAATAGAAAATACCGTAGATTCAAAGTGAACTGAACCTACGGTATTTTTTATTTTTCCGATAACAAATCAATTGCATATTTTGCATACTCGGAAAGATATTGACCTCTTCTTATTACAATTGCAGGTTGACGGGATTGTTGACAATTTTTCAATTTATATAAAGCAATGCTTTCATCAAAATCGAAATTCTTAACAAACTGCAAAGGTAAAAGTGTTGCACCAACCCCTGCCCTTGCCATAGACCAAGCAGTGCTGACCCCGACAACCTCTGTTGCTACATCAGGAGTAAATTCTGCTTCCGCACACATTTTGTCAAACAACTGACGCATTTCCTGAGAATGACTTACAACAATAAACGGCAAATCACGGCAATCCTTAAAATCAATCTCCGAAATACTGTTTTCAGTATAAACAGGAAAATTTTTCGAAAGTTTTTCAGGAACTGCAAGAACAAGTGTATCCGCTTCAATAAGCTTAACATCTAAAACAGATTCATCAACAGGAAGATTTACAACTGCAAAATCATATTTGCCCTCAACGGCATTTTTACGAAGCTGGTCACTACTCTCTTCATGAAGAACAACAGTTACGCCCGGGAATTCATCCTTAACCTTTTTAACTATATCAGGCATAAGATAAAGACTTCTGAACGGTGAAATTCCAATTTCAAGTTTACCGAGCTTACCGGATTTATAATCTTCCATTGAGCGAATAAGCTGGTCTTCTCTATATATAAGTTTTTTAGCTTCTGACACAAAATGCTCACCGGCCGCAGTCAAGGTCATAGGATTATTATTACGGTCAAAAAGCTTAACATCAAGCTCCTTTTCCAATGACAATATTTGCTTACTTAAGGCGGGTTGAGTAATACCGAGTTTTTCTGCTACAACAGAAAAATTCAAATCCTCGGAAAGTTCAATAACATATTGTAATTGTTTTCTGTTCATTGTTTTTCTCCCTAACAAAAATAACCGATCACTCCTACATAATACTCGCAGTTTTTTTATTTTTCAAGCAAAATCAATAAAAAAACAATATTTTTTGTTTTTTTAAAAAACTGTTGACAAAAGCAAAAAAGAAAGTATAATATAACCGTCAAGCAATAAACCTTATAACCAAAAGGTTTTAGCAGCTTGCAAATATTACTACAAAAGTTGTTCAAAAGAAAGGAGAAGAAGAAAATGCCTTCCTCATTGATTTATCTTGGCATTATGCTCGCGGTTATTATCGTGTGGTTCATAGTTGTAAAACGCCCTGTTTACGAAGCAGTTTTATTAAGTTTTATAATCCTTGTTGCAATCACAGGAACCTGGGGCAATCTTTGGACCTACATTGATTCTGCCTTGTCTACCTCGCTTTTGTATTCAATGGTAGCATTTGTTTCAATGTCCATTTTGTTGACAAAAACAAAAATTATTGACAGCTGTATCGCAGTTATTCTCTCCCTTATAGGACGAGTAACCGGTGGTGCAGGTTACGCCGCAGTTATTGCAAGCTCTTTTATGGGTGCGCTCTCCGGCTCCGGTCCCGGTAACGTTATGGCAACGGGCTCAATTACAATTCCTGCAATGAAACGTTCCGGCTTTCCTCCCGAACTCGCAGCAAATATCGAAAGCAACTCAAGCTATATGGGAAATATGATTCCCCCTTCATCAAACATTGTTGCTGCTTTAGGAGCTTTCACTGCCCTTTATCCCTCTCTCAATATTACAACCGGTCAATTCTGGATTGTTCTTTGGGGTATCGCTATCTGGTTCATTATTCAGAGACTTGCTATGGTTTGGGGCTTCTGCAAGTACTATAAAGTTAAGCCTATGGCAAAGGAAGACCTTCCAAGCATCAAGGAAACCTTCAAAACAGGCTGGCAGGGCTTATTGATACCCGTAATTATTCTTCTTCCCTTTATTCTTGATTATTTTTTCAAGGACAATTTCTTCACTGCTCGTCTTGGCGAAACAGGTGCAAAGTATTTTTCAAGCTCCATTCTTCTTTTCATCGGTGGTCTTGCTTCAATTTACACCTGCCTTATTGCAAAAGATAAAGGTGTTGTTAAGATTAACAAAATTGCACAAATGTTTGCAGATGGTGTTAAAACCATTGCACCCGCTATTGGTGTTTGCGTATTCGGCTATATGATTGGTGCACTTTTTAAAGACCTAAACGTTTCTGAAGAATTAGGCGCTATTATATCCGCTTGGAATTTTGGTAAACTCGGTACTGTTGTTGCAGTTTGCTTAATCACCTGCTTTATGGGTATGATTATCCCCGGTTCATCTCTTGTTGTTATTTTCGGACCAATGTTCATAACAGTTCTTGCAAATGTTGGTTGCGAGCCTCTTTTGGTTGCAGCTATGCTTCCTTGCATTTGTGGTGTTATGTGCGGTATTACTCCCCCGTTGGGACTTGGTATGTACGCAGGTATGACTCTTGCAGAGTCCGATTTCAGTAAGACCTTTAAGAATAATATGTGGTGGGTTGGTGCCCAATTTATTCTTGAAATTGCAGTGCTTATGGGATGGCTTCCCATATTAGGATTGTAAGGAGGTAGCAAAATGAAAAAAGCTTGTAAAAAAATTGCTTCAGTTTTAAAAACTATCTTCGGCTACGGAATAATGCTTTCTCTTTTCGCAGGTGGTCTTACATTCTTCGGTTATCTTGCTGCACTTATTATCGGTGGCGACACAGCAGCAACAATTTGCGCTGTTATATACGAAAAAATTATCCCTGTAATCATTTATCTTTCAACAACAATGGTTGTTTTAGGTTTGGTTGCAATGTACCTTGATGGTGAAAAAGCTTTGACAACCGACAAGAAAAAAGCCTCAAAGCACGAAGGCGAAATGTAAAATCAGTTCTACGCCCCTGTTGATAAAATCTCTTTATCAACAGGGGCGTATTTTATATTTTATTAAGATATTCCTTCAACACATTCCAATTATTAACTGTCATGTATTCTCCTCTACCGCCATCGGTTCTCAGTTCAAGGGGGATATCGGAGTTTTCATCAAGCAAAACAGGTGTCATACCGCTGTTTTTTGCACCGTCAACATCGGGAACACGACCATCACCGCAATACCAACAATCTTCAGGCGCAAGATGTGTATACCTTGAAGCAGCAAGAAAAATATTCTTACAAGGCTTTGTAAACATAATATCTGCACTTGTAAGACAGAATTCAGGATTTATAGAGGGGATCCAATGCTTAATTGACAAAGCTAAGCCTTCACCGCTCATAGCATTGTTACTGATTATTGCATATCTTATATTCAGTTTTTCGAGAGTTTCAAAAAGCTCGGGCACACCATCAATAACAGTTCTTGTTGAATTAAAACGGTCAAAAAGCTCCTCTTGCTCGGGCATAGGGAGATTTATATGTAATCCTGCATTCATCGTCGCATATTTAATAATTGCCGACAAGGGTGCATCAAGACCAATACCCGTTTTAGATTTTAAGCCTTTACAAACCTCATCTATATACCCATTCCAGAACCCTGCAAGAATTTTTTCATTTGTAACATAAGGATTTTCAGCAACCCGAAGAAGCGCAGAAAAACCATCTTCTGCTATACATTTCCCGTCATTAAAAAGTGTACCGCCCACATCAAAAAGAATCATCTTTGGTTTTTGAGTGTACATATAAATCTCACCCCTTAAGATATTTTTTACATTCTAACAGAAAAATATTGAAAAGTAAATTAACCGTGGTATAATTAAAAGTAATTTTTTGTTGTTTGGAGGAATGTTTATGGCAACAAAATCCAATTTAAATAAACGTTGGCTTTATCTTGTATCAGGCGTATTTACTATGCTCTTTTCAGGTGTTTTATACGCTTGGTCAATTCTTAAAGTACCATTTAAAAATGAATTTAATTGGAGTGACTCTGTTCTCGCATTCAATTTCACCTTAACTATGTGCTTCTTCTGTTTAGGTGCATTTTTCGGCAGCTTAATCTGCAAAAAAATCGGACCTAAAATCACTCTTATTCTTGCAGGTGCTTTAGTTGGAGTTGGTTTTGTTTCGACAGGTCTTTTAAACGCAGAAGCACCCTATCTTTTATATATTACATACGCTGTTTTGGCGGGTACCGGCATCGGTATTTCATATAATGTTGTTGTATCAACAGTTAACTCCTGGTTTCCTGATAAAAAAGGTCTTTCCTCAGGTTGTCTGATGATGGGCTTTGGTATCAGCACCCTTTTACTTGGCAATATCATCAGTGCATTATTTGAAAATGCAAATGTTGGCTGGAGCAAGGCATATATTCTTTTAGGAATTGTTGTTGCAGTTGTAATTATTCTTGCAGGTCTTGTATTAAGAAAACCCACTGCAGATATAGAGTTTCCTGCACCAAAGGCAAAAAAGAACATTCAGAAAGGAACATTTGAAGCTAAAGATTTCACAACAAAAGAAATGCTTAAAAGCTTCACCTTCTGGCGTGCATTTGCATTTATGGCACTTATTACCGCCGTTGGTAATTCAGTTATCAGCTTTGCGAGAGACCTGGTTATTTCCGTTGATGCGGCTCCTGCTTTGGCAACAACATTAGTTGGTGTTCTCTCTGTATTTAACGGTATCGGAAGAATTTTAACAGGTGCAGTTTACGATGCTCTCGGTAGAAAAACCACAATGTTAGCTTCCAACATTCTCACTATTTTTGCCGCAGGTCTTACTCTTGTTGCGGTACAAATGAATTCACTTCCTCTTTGCATTATCGGTCTTTGTCTTACAGGTCTTTCCTACGGCACCTGCCCTACTATGACCTCTGCATTCACCGCATCATTCTACGGTACAAAATATTTCCCCACCAATTACAGTCTTACAAATTTCAATTTAATTGTTGCTTCATTTATTGCAACCTTCAGTAACTCTTTATTAATTTCAACCGGTAGCTACACCGCACCATTTGTTATGCTTCTTATTTTAGCTGTCGGTGCGTTGGGACTTAATTTTACAATTAAAAAGCCATAACAATATCTTAATATCTTATAAATTATGAAACTCCGTTGTTAAAGTGTTATCAAAAAACAACGGAGTTTATATATTAACCGGGATCGTGAGAAGAATTGATGATTTGGGAAGGGTTGTTATTCCTAAAGAAATCAGAAGAACTTTAAGAATTCGTGAGGGAGAGCCATCGCATACAACATTGACGCAATTCGACAAGTTTTACATAGCAATACATAGTGTGGTAGAAAGATATACTAACTCATACACCTTATAATTAAACCGCAACATTTATAATTCAACAACAGTTTTTAGTGTTATAACCGCAAAACTATTGACCAACAAGACTCTTGGTGTTATAATGATAGCACACGGAGGTGTTTAACATGATATTTAGAGAAAATTATGTAAAAAAAATAATGGCTTTCACCGACACACCTTTTGTTAAAGTCCTTACAGGTGTTCGCCGTTGCGGAAAATCCACCATTATGCAAATGATAATGGACGAACTTCGAAAGAAAGGTATTCCAGAAGAAAGAATAGTAAGTTATCGTTTTGACTCAATGGAATACGAAGGTATGACTGCAAAGCAGTTATATGAAATGCTAAAAACGAAATTATCTGATACAGAAAAAACTTACGTATTCCTTGATGAAGTACAAGAAATCACCTCTTGGGAGAAGACCGTAAACTCTATTAATACAGATTTTGATGTAGATATATATGTTACAGGTTCTAACTCTCGTATGATGTCTTCTGAGATTTCTACTTATCTTACAGGTCGTTATGTATCTTTCCGTATATTCACGCTTTCATTTGAAGAGTATCTTACATTTAAGAAACAATACGGCAAAGTAGAAGACATTCATAAAGAACTCGTTAATTATATAAAATACGGCGGTTTTCCCGCAATACACTTACAGGAATATCCTCTTGACAATGCCTACACCATTGTTCGTGATATTTATAATTCAACCATATTCTCTGACATCGTTAAGAGAAACCAAGTTCGCAAGATTGACCAGTTAGAACGAGTGGTAAAATTTGTCTTTGACAATGTAGGCAAGACTTTCTCAGCGAAGTCTATTTCTGATTATCTTAAGTCTGAGCATCGCACCATAGATAATGAAACGGTATATAATTATCTCGAAAAATTAGAGAACGCTTATATTTTGCACCGCTGTTCAAGATACGATCTCCAAGGCAAGGAGCTACTTAAAACACAGGAGAAATTCTATCTTGCGGATAGCTCATTTAAATACAGTGTGTTGGGTTATAATGACCAGAGTGTGGCTGCAATGCTCGAAAATGTAGTTTATCTCGAACTTCTGCGCAGAGGTTATGAAGTATGTATCGGTAAGACACCGCACGGTGAAATTGATTTTATCGCTACCAGACAGAACGATAAACTCTATATTCAGATAACTAAAGAAATCAGGTCCGAGAAAACAGAAAAGAGAGAATATGACCGTCTTCTCGAAATCAAAGATAATTATCCAAAATACCTGCTTCGTACCGATGATTTTGCAGGTGGCAATTATCAGGGTATCAAGACAATGCACGTTGCCGATTTCTTATTATCAAAAGAATATTAAAAAATTTTTAGGGAACATAAATTGTTGTATTGCAACTTTTGTTCCCTGATTTTTTTATTCCATTACAGACAACATTGACACCTTTCGACAGATTTTGCTTTGGAGTACATAGTGTGGTGGAAAGAAAAAAACAGTCGATAGGATAACCACCCTATCAACCGTTTTCTCTTTCAACATTTTTTACTAAATATCTAAGATTAATAAAGTTGCGATTTAATCACAAAACCGTTATCTAATCGGGTCCGGATTATAAGCCCTACCAATTTGTAAATAAAAATTATAAGTTTAATAAGTTCTTTTTCTTTGCATCAAACTCTTCCTGAGAAATAACCCCATTGTCAAGCTGAGATTTTAAAAATTGCACTTCATCAATTACATTTCTATCTTCTGTGCTACCTGCCACAGAACAATTCAAATCCTCTGTTATTGAATATGCTTTAACAACAATTCTGAGCACAAGGACATTTATAACAAAATTTATAACAAACTCTGCAACTGAATAAATAGAAACAAATTCAGAATAAGCCTCTAAATGCGCCCAAACCAATGAGGCAAAGCTAATTACATTCATAACCATACTTAATAAGACTGACATTATGCAGAACACTTTACTGATTTTAGAAGGTTTTTTAAAATAATGAGAAACACACAAAACTGGTAAAAGATACAATATAACCATTATCACTGATCTAATGGCACCAATAATGATATATCCTATTATATCCACCGAACCCTGTGTATTCATAATACTTGTACAATAAGATATTGTTACATTTATTAAAAATTCAATCAATCTAACCGAAAAGTACAACACTAAATATTTAGCATTTTTTATTCCTTTTATTCTTGAATCTTTTAGTGCTTTTGCAAAAAGTAGAATGATACCTACATCAAGCATTACCGCAATCACACCATATACTGTAACTTTGGAAGACAAAAAGCTTGAAACGATAGATATGACATTCAAACTATAAACTACAATAGACAACAAATAAATCGGTGTAAAAGAACCTACATCATTTCTTCTGACTTGCACTTTTTACTCCTCCTTATTAATAAGGGAATTATACTCATCTAAAGAAATTGCACCACTTGACAATAATTCTTCATATCGACTATTCTTTTTTTCTTTCACCTTATCAGAATTATTGCTTACAAACCTTTGTAATATAATTACATTTTGATCTTTAGTCCAATTAAGAGTAAAAAACACCAAACCAATTGCATTTACGCCCTTTTGATTTGCATATGCAGCTTTTATCTCCCAACCTTCTTTGCCATATTTATTAAGTTTCTCTGATAATTCTTGTGAATCAACTTGACTACCTTTATCATTTAAACTCAAAACCATATATTCGTAATACCCATCATTACATTTATTCTGAGTCATTTTTTTATCTCCTTTCTCGATATGTAACAATTTGTTACATATAAATAGTAACACAATGTTACTATTTTTTCAAGGGTGATTTAATGATTGGATTAAAAAAAATTCGAAAACAGCGGAATTTAAATCAACAAAAGGTTGCTATGGATTTAAACATTTCAAGAGAGGCACTATCCTATTATGAAAATGGCAAAAGAGAACCATCGTTACAGCTTTTAGTTGATATGTCAAAATATTTTAATGTTTCAATCAATTATTTAATCACTGGTGAAGAATTTAAGAAGAAATGAGTTTATTTAAAGAAAAAGTATGTTCATCTTTTTAGGCAGTATAAATCTCCTTGTTTTACAGATACTAACAACAGAAATTTGTAAAGCAAGGAGTTTTTGTATATATGAAAGCAACAGGGATTGTACGTCGTATAGATGATTTGGGAAGGGTTGTTATTCCTAAAGAGATTAGAAGGACACTTCGGATTCGCGAGGGTGACCCGTTGGAAATATTTACCGCAAGTGACGGTGAGGTTATTTTTAAAAAGTACTCCCCTATGGGTGAGATTTCACAGTTTTCGGGGCAATATTCCGAGGTACTCAGCAGAACCTCCGGGATGCCCGTTCTTATTACCGACCGTGACCATGTGGTTTCCGCCTCGGGAATTGCCAAAAAGGATGTACTTGAAAAGCACATTTCACAAGAAATGGAAGAATTAATGGAAAACCGTGAAAATTATATAAAAGAAAAAAGTTCGGCGGCTTTTCGTCCGCTTGCCAATTCAGATTTTTCTGCAGCTTTGGCTTTTCCGATTATTGCATCGGGTGACATTGGTGGTGCTGTAATTTTCCTCGAAAACGAGAATGGTGATTACCCCACTGACACAGAAATCAAGCTTGCACAGGTTGCGGCGGCATTTTTAGGAAAACAGATGGAAGAATAAATACACAAAAGGAATTGTTTTAATTTGTGCATTTCGACAAAACCATAACTCAAATGATTTTTCACATTGTAAAACACCACTTCTTATGTTAGAATATTATTTGTATGGTTATGTGCAGATTTTAACATAAGGAGTCTTTTTATGGCATCACGAAAAGAGCGCACGGAAGCACTCTCTAAAGAAATGAAAATATATGTCAGTGATGCTCATATTTTCACCTCCGATGCTATTGCACTTGCCGACTTTTGCGCTCCCCGTCACAAAGACAAATGCTGTGATTTAGGAACGGGCAACGGCATTATACCTATGCTTTGGTTAAGGGATTTTCAGCCAAAAGAAATTACGGGAGTCGAGCTTTCCGAAAGTGCTGTTAACCTCTTTAACAAAACACTTGAAGAAAATAATTTAACAGACAGGGTAAATCTTGTTCATTGTGATTTACGAAAGTTAAAGGGTGTTTTACCAAATGAATATTATGATTTGGTAAGCATTAACCCACCTTATAAAAAGCTTGGTACGGGCATTGTCAACGAGGGCGAGGATTACAAAAATGCCCGTCACGAGTTCACCTGCACTCTTGAGGATGCATCTGAAACCGCCTCTCACCTGCTGAAATTCGGCGGTAGGTTCTGTATCTGCCAACGTCCCGAAAGACTTCCCGATATTTTTTCGGCTATGAGGAAATTTAAAATAGAACCTAAGTCAATGAGAGAGGTTATTCAAAGAATCGGAAAAGAACCTAATCTTGTTTTGGTTGAGGGTAAAAAAGGTTCTGCGCCCGGATTCAGAATAAATCCTCCTCTTATTCTTGAAAATGAAAATGGTGAATACACCGAAGAAGCCGCAAATTTATTTTATGCATATAAATTTAAGTAATTAAATTTTTATATAATCCAAAAACGGAGGAATGAAAATGTCTAAAAAAAAGATAAAAGAAAAAGCCAAAAACACTTACATAAACAGTAAGGAAAAATGGGCATTTGCAATCGGCGGTTGCGGTCAAGGTATGATTTACGCAATGATGTCGAGCTACATAAGTGACTATTACGTTAATGTATTACAGCTCCCGCTTATGTTTGTTTTGGTACTTATGCTTTTAGCACGTGTATGGGATGCTATCAACGACCCGCTTATGGGTATGCTTGTAGACAAGCGCACAACCAAGCACGGCAAGCTCAAGCCCTATATTCTTTATGCATCAATTCCGATTGCTGTTTTCACCGTGCTTATGTATTTAAGCCCGGATCTCAGCAGAACTCAACTGATGATTTATTCCGCTATTGTTTATGTTGGTTGGGGTATGCTTTACACTATGGCAGATGTCCCCTTCTGGAGTCTCCCCAATATTATGACCCCCAATGCAGAAGAGCGTGGCAACGTTTTGTCTTTCGGTAAAACAATCAACGGTATCGGTTCTGCTGTTCCTGAAGTACTTTTCCTCATTTGCGGATTTGTAATCCCCAGAATTTTTGCCGGTGAAGATGCTTTAACACAAGAAAAGAACAAATATCTTTTGATGGCTATAGTTACGGTTACCATCGGAATAATTCTCTACTCAAGAACATATTTCAAGGTTAAGGAAAGAGTTGTAATTCCTCCCAAAAAGCGTAATCCCGATGAACCCTCTACCCTTTCAAGACTTTTCAAATGCAAGCCTCTTATGCTTGTTGTTATGATGGGTGTTCTTTCCAGTGGCAGATATATGGTTCAAGCCGCTGCAATCCACGTTGCAAGATACGGCTTTTATATCGGTCCTGATTTAACCACATTAACAGAAGCAGAAAGAATCGCAGCAATTTCTCAAAGTGTTTCAACAGTTAAAACAATATTCCAGGTATGTGCAATTGTAGGTATGTTCGGTGCTATGCTCTTTATGCCTGCTCTTATGAAGCGCTTTAAATATCACAAAATTGTTATAACAACCTGCCTTCTCGGTTTTGTTTCAAGCATATTCACAACCTTAATCGGTTGGTTTGCTCCCAGCGAATATTCCCTTTACATTTGCATTCCCTTTATCATCATTTCCTGCATCCCGTTAGGTGTTATCAACAACATTTCAATTGCTATGATCGGCGACTGCCTTGACTATATGGAATTGAAAACGGGCTTCAGAGACAATGCTCTCGGTTCTGCTTGTCAGGGCTTTGTTAACAAGCTCGGTAACGCTTTCGCTACCTGTGGCATTGTTTTGATGTATATGTTCATTGACATTGACCCTGCACAGATGCTCTCCTCCACAGCAGTTGTTGCTGCAACTGAGCTTTCAAAGATGCAGAACTTTGCTATGTTCTCTCTTGTTTCCATCGTTCCCGGTGTTAGTATGCTTCTCTGTGCAATTCCTATGTTCTTCTACAAAATTGATGATATGAAGCCCCAAATTCAAAAAGAGCTTGCCGAAAAGAGAAAACTTTCAGGCGTTAAAATTGAAAACTAATTAAGGATGTTATAAAATGAAATACGATGTTGTTATCGTCGGTGCAGGTCCTGCAGGTATATTTACCGCACTTGAAATGCGCCGTAAAGGTTGCGACAAATCAATTCTTATTATTGAAAAAGGTCAGCCCGTTGAAAAGCGTAGTTGCCCTAAGGCAAAAACGAAACAATGTGTTAACTGCAAGCCTTATTGCCACATTACAACAGGCTTTTCGGGTGCAGGTGCATTTTCTGACGGTAAGCTTTCATTAAGCTACGAGGTTGGCGGTGATTTACCCTCTCTTATTGGTGAGGACTTCGCACAGGAGCTTATTGACTATACCGACAAGATTTATCTCGAATTCGGAGCTGACGAGCATATTGAAGGCATCAGCAACGACGCGGAAGTTAAAGAAATAAGAAAAAATGCCATTCAGGCAGGTCTCAAGCTCGTTGACTGTCCTATCCGCCATTTAGGCACAGAAAAAGCACAGACACTTTACCTTGAAATCGAAAATCATCTTCGCAAAGAAAATGTAGATATGATGTTCGGCTATGAATGTAATGATATTCTCATTGAAGACGGTGTTTGTAAAGGCGTATTTGTCAGTAAGGGTGACGAGCATTTGCAGATTGATGCTGACAAAATCGTCGTTGCCACCGGTAGAAGAGGTGCAGATTGGCTTGAAAAGCTCTGCAACGAGCACGGTATCGAGCACCAGGCAGGTACTGTTGATATCGGTGTTCGCGTTGAGGTAAGAAACGAGGTTATGGAAAAGGTTAACCGAGTGCTTTACGAATCAAAGCTTATCGGCTATCCTAAGCCATTTAAAAACAAGGTTCGTACCTTCTGCCAGAACCCCGGCGGATTTGTAAGTCAGGAAAACTATGACAACGACCTTGCAGTTGTTAACGGACATTCCTATAAAGAGAAGAAATCCAACAACACAAACGTTGCAATTCTTTGCTCACACAACTTTAACCATCCTTTCAATCAACCTATTGAGTACGCGCAAAAGGTTGGTGAGCTTACAAATATGCTCGGTGCAGGACATATTCTTGTTCAGCGTTACGGTGATATTCTTGACGGCAAGAGAACCTGGCCCAAAGAATTGGCACAGTCAAACCTTCGCCCCTCTCTCCCCGATGCAGTTGCAGGTGACATCACCGCCGCAATGCCCTACAGAGCAATGACAAACATCATCAACTTCATTCAGGCGGTTGACCACGTTGTTCCCGGCTTTGCATCAACGGAAACTCTCCTTTACTCCCCCGAACTTAAGTTCTACAGCAACAAAATCAAAATGGATACAGAGCTTAACACAAGCGTTAAAGGACTTCACTGCCTCGGTGACTCCTCCGGTTGGACAAGAGGTCTTATGATGGCATCCGTTATGGGTGTTCTTATGGGACGGCAGATAGCTAGTGGCGAAGCCACTCGATATAAATCCTGACGGATTTTCGATATATCTATGGATTCGATATACCTGCGGTTTGATATGTGCCGTTGGCACGAGATTATAAGGATTTATATCATATCGAATTCAGCAACGCTAAATATATCGAATTTTGTATAACAAAATATATCGAACAAGCTTGCTTGTATATCGACAAGCCCGTAAGGTACATGCTCCACTATCTCCAAAACAATCAAAATAATAAACATTTCTGTCAGGTACAAATTGCGATAATTTGTACCTGACAGATTTATATTATTCATAAACCTGCAAAAGCTATAATATACTTATATTGAGTAATGTGGGAGTGATGTGTGTATGGTATTATCCGTGAGAACAAAGAGTTTAGTAAAAAATCTTGCTATTCCTCTGCTGGTTGGTGCATTGGCAGGATTTTTGACAAATGCGGATGTTAAAGAGTTTATGGCAACGGCAAGACAACCGTTTTTCAGTCCGCCCGGGTGGGTTTTTCCTGTTGTATGGACAATACTTTATGCTTTAATGGGATTTGCTGCTTACATTATTGAGAACACAAGCAGTCCGAGAAAAAGCAGGGCATTGACAATTTATTATATTCAGCTTTTCTTTAATTTTGTATGGAGCTTCATTTTCTTTTCTTCGGGGAATTATTTATTTGCGTTTATCTGGATTATTGCATTGTGGCTTCTTATAATTGCAACAATTATTGAATTTAAAATGATTAAAGCCCGAGCCGTTTATTTTTTAATACCTTATTTAATTTGGGTTACATTTGCGGCGGTGCTGAATTTCAGTGTGTATCTTCTTAATAAATAAGAAAGCATCAAATCTTTTCATTGAAAGATTTGATGCTTTCTTTTAGTTCATTGTAAAAAGCTGAGTTTCGGTGTCGTAATCCGATGTCCAGAAATTAATCTGATATTCTGTGAAAAGCGTTGGAATTGTTATGGATTTGTCGTCGATTTCGTCTGCAAGCTGTTTTAATGAATAGGTGTCAAACTTACAACGAAGCATACACAAATCATCATACTCTGTGGAAATAAATTTCCAATCAAATTTCTTTCCGCCTTTTTCAAACCCAAAGCACACAAAATTATTTTCAAAATTATGGTTTAATGTTTTATATGCTTCTTCGTCTGAAAAGTAGATATCAACCCAGATAAATTCCTCCGCAGACGTTACCTGAACCTTTTCAACGCCCTCGTTAAGATTTGAAACAGTAGCAGGTGCTTGAGAGTATTCATTATTAAACTCTTCCACCGTTTTGGGATAAGTACCTACAACAGTTCTGCCCACACCATCATTTGACTGATGTTCAAGATAAAGGTTGAATTTAAGAACCTCAAGAACATTTCCGTAATCAACAGTGAGCTCATCAGTAAGTCCCACAATATTCGCAAGGTCGTTTATTTCATAAAGACTGTATTCTACACTTTTGCCGTCAGAAAGAAATTTGAATTCACCCGGACAAGCAACCTGGTTTCCGTTATTTATATAAAAATAAAATATCGGAACAATATCAACAGTAAAGTCATTTGTTGCAAAATGTGCCTCAAGGAGAGCTTCCTTATCTTCAAATTCAACTGTTAATTTTAAACTGTTGTTATCAAAATCCGCACTAATATTTTTTATTGTAGTAACTCTCTTTTTTAATCCCTCAAGCTCAATAACATCCTCCGGCTCGCCAATGGGTGCAACTGTTGTTGCAACCGTTGTTTTTTCCGTAGTTGTTTCAAAATCTTTTGACTTTTTACTTATTGCAGAAGAAAGAGAGAAAATGGCGATAAGTGCAACTGCAATAACAATTACGAACAAGCCTAATAAAAAAGGATTTTTTTGTATTTTGTAAGACAGACTCTTTTTATTTCTCTCGTCCATGGTTAACCTCCGATGAAGCCTGGTTTGTTTTCTTCTTTTCAGCTGCTTCGCGCTCTTCTTTTTCTTGTTTTTCAGCCTCTCTTCCTGCCTTCTCGGCGGCTTTTTCAATCTCACGCTTTGCCTTGCGCTCCTCACGAATTTCTTTTTTAGTAGCATGAGGTGCAGGTGGCATATCAGTGAGCTTCATAAAGTCGATTTTTGCCATACGGGTTTTCGGAAGCGTATCAAGAATTGTGATTGCACTGGGTCTCGAGAAACGCTCAAGCTTACTATCGCAATATTCTTTAATAAGCTTGCAAACCTCATCGGGATTGTCAGTGGGCTGATAAAGTGAAACAAAGAGTTTAATTATAGGCTTTGTGTCAATATAACCTTGAACTGCACAAGCCTCGTTAATATAGTCAAGCTTAAGAACCTCCTGCTCAATATCATTGGGATAAACATTGTAGCCGGAAATTATAATCATTCTTTTCTTTCTTCCTGTGAAGAAAACAAAACCATCTTCGTCCATATAACCGAGGTCACCTGTTAGAACCCATCGGTTACCTTTTTTATCGGTATAAACTCCGCTTTCCTCACTACCGAGGTAGCCCGCCATAACGGTTGAACCTGTTACAACAATTTCACCGATTGTATTTGGGGGAAGCTTTTTATAATTATCATTCCAGATTTCAACCATCATACCATCGAGAGGTTTGCCGATTGAATTTTCCTTATATGCACCTTTAATATTAGCAGTACAAACAGAGCTGACCTCTGTTAGACCATAACCTCTGTAAAGCTTGCCTTTAGCATGATATTTTTCAAGCTTTGAGTTAAAGGAATTAAGGAAAGTATCGCTTATTATATCGCCTCCTGCCCACAAAAGACGAAGCTTTGAAAGATGGGGTCCTTCAAAATTATTTGCTTCATACATCTTTTTGAACATATTGGGAACGCCAACAATATAAGTGATGTTATATTTTTTTATAAGTTTGTTAGCCTTATCTGCAGAAAAATTCATCATAGGTATACAGGTAAAACCTGCACACATACTGAAGTGCATTACAACACCAAGACCAAAAGCATGGAAAAGAGGTAAAACCGCAAGTGAACATTCTGCGCCCGGTGCATGAGGAGCATCAAAAAAGCTTAATTTATAAGCAAGCTCGTTAAGATTTTTTGAAGTCAGCTGTATTGTTTTACTCTTGCCCGTTGTTCCGCCACCATGAAGATATACCGCTACCTCTTCACCGTTATTTTCCACCTTGGGTGCAGTTTTGTTCAAGTGGCAAATTGTATGATATGCTGCAGTGTTTGACGAGGGTGAAGCCTTACCCTTTATTTTAGAATATACTTTAAGAGCAGGACGCTTGAGGGTTGAGGCATAATCAGCAGGAGAGCAAACTATAACAAGCTTATTCCTCTTTCTGAGCATACTAACATAATTTTCCATTAACACATCAAGAATGAATATAGCCTTTGAATGAGAAGTCTTGAGAATTTCCTCAAGCACATCAGGCGGTGTTAAAGGATGTACAATATTAGCAATTACACCGATACGGTTTGCTGCATAAAAAGCCGCAAAGCTCTGCACGGTATTGGGAAGAAAAATTGTAATTACATCTCCCCTTTTTATATTTTTACTATCAAGAAAACCTGCGATTGCTTCTATATCTCTCATAAACTTTTTACGGCTTACAAGGTTACCGAAGCTCTCGGAAACGTCATAAATACCAAAGTCCTTCGTGCAATCTCTGAAAAACTCAAAACAGTTTCTGTTTTCCGGTTTAATCATAACAAATATTCCTTTCAAAAATTTAAATAAACAATCTTATTTATTTTACTGTTTTACACCAAGATTGTCAAGTTTTTGCATTTTGTTACGCGTTATTCGTTGCATTTACGAAAAAATATAGGCATCACAAAAATACATAATCAGCATATCATAAAACGGAGGTTTTAAACAAAAGCGCAAAAACAATTATTAAAATTTAATACTGTTTATTCCTGATTATTTTTGCCTTTTTATATAATAACCACAAAAAAGTGAACGGAAATTCACTGCTTTGACCATTTTATATGGCAATTTTTGGTCAAAATTGTCGAAAAAAGAATACTAATTGCAAAAAAAAATAAACTTCAAAAGGTTCATTTTTATTTAATGTTACAATATTGAAAAAACCAATCATTTTTTATTGCAATTTGGGATTTTGTGGTATAAAATAACTGTCATAAAAATAGTATATTTATTCAGTTCTTCGGAACTATTAAGGAGTTGTACACTATGAGTTACATCCAGAATGTTATTGATGATGTTGCAAAAAAGCACGCAAATGAGCCTGAGTTCGTTCAGACTGTTACTGAAGTTCTCACCTCTCTTGCTCCTGTTATCGAACAACATCCCGAGTACGAAAAGGCTGCTTTGCTTGAAAGAATGGTAGAGCCCGAAAGACAAATTTCTTTCCGCGTTACCTGGGTTGATGATGACGGCAAAGTTAATGTAAACACCGGCTACAGAGTGCAGTTCAACGGTGCTATCGGCCCTTACAAGGGTGGTCTTCGTTTCCATCCTTCTGTTTACATAGGCATTATGAAATTCCTCGCTTTTGAGCAGACATTCAAAAACAGCCTTACAGGTCTCCCTATCGGTGGCGGTAAAGGCGGTTCAGACTTTGATCCTCGCGGCAAGAGCGACGGAGAAATTCTCCGCTTCTGCCAGGCTTTTATGACAGAGCTTTACAGACATATCGGTCCCGATGTTGATGTTCCCGCAGGTGACATCGGCGTTGGCGGAAGAGAAATCGGCTACCTTTACGGTCAGTACAGAAGAATTCGTGGCGCTTTCGAAAACGGCGTTCTCACAGGTAAGGGCCTTTCCTACGGCGGTTCTCTTATTCGTCCCGAAGCAACAGGCTACGGTGCTACATATTACGCTGTTGAAATGCTCAAGCACTTTGGCGAAACTGTTGAAGGAAAAACATTTGCCCTCTCCGGCTTCGGTAACGTTGCCTGGGGCGCAGCAAAGAAAATTGCAGAGCTTGGCGGTAAGGTTGTTACAATTTCCGGTCCCGACGGTTATGTTTACGACAAAGACGGTATCAGCACAGACGAAAAAATTGAATATCTTCTTGAAATGCGTGCATCAGGTCGCGATAAGGTTCAGGATTATGCTGATAAATTCGGTGCTGAGTTCTTCCCCGGTCAGAAGCCCTGGGGCGTAAAGGTTGATGTTGCAATGCCCTGTGCAACACAGAACGAAATCAATATGGATGAAGCTAAAAAACTTGTTGCAAACGGTGTTCAGTATTATATTGAGGTTGCAAATATGCCCACAACCAACGATGCACTCGAATATCTTAAAGAAAGCTGCAAGGCAGTTGCTCCTTCAAAGGCAGTTAATGCAGGCGGTGTTGCAGTTTCAGCTCTTGAAATGAGCCAGAACTCAATGAGATACTCTTGGACTGCAGAAGAGGTTGACGCAAAGCTCAAACAAATTATGAAGAATATTCACGATAATTCTGCTGAAGCTGCTGAAAAATACGGACTCGGTTATGATCTCGTTGCAGGTGCAAACATTGCAGGCTTCGTAAAGGTTGCAGACGCTATGATGGCTCAGGGACTTATCTGAAATTGAAGATAAAAAATATTAAAGACGATAACTTTCCATGCACAAGTCCAGTAAAAACGGACAATAGAAAAAAGAGACCTCCTATGGTAGAATTAAAGAAACTACCATAGGAGGAATTTTTATGCCCAGAAAATACAGATATATAAAAGAGTATGAGCAAGAGATTGTAGAATTGAAA
>JAZOAO010000045.1:0-12126 GCA_045595505.1 Acutalibacteraceae bacterium
ATGCTGTAAAAAAATAGGTACAAATCCACAGTGCTTGTCTCTATTATATCGCAGGTAGTTATTCCTGCAAATACAATATACTCTTTGGAAAGGAGACATAATTAAAAACCACCTCCTTTGAGATGGTTTTAATTATACGTGAAAAATGATTCTTTTTAAAAAAGGCATAGATTCTGACGAATTAAAGAAAATTGAAGAGGAAAGCCAACGCCAAGCATTAGCATATATAACTCCTATCAAGGAAAAACTTGAAAATACAGGATATACTGTAGATTATAAATTCACAAACGAAAAAAAGCCAATGGTTAATAAAAGAAAAATCCATATGTGCGAATTGAGTATATTCCCCAACAACATAAGCAAAAGCGAGGCAAAAAAACAATTCAAACTTAAAATATTCCGAATTTTTCTTTTTGAAAAAGAGCGAACAGACAAAAACAGTTTTAAGGTAAAATCAAGAAATGATTTATATTTCAAAACTCTAATCACCTTTGCTCTTAAGCGCCTCACAAAATGCAACATCGAAAAATCAGCCAAGGATAATGCTTTTGACTTTTTGAACAGAGTTTATTACCCCAGTAGAGCAGGTCAATTAGCTTATCAATTTAAAGGCAAAGATTATCAATGGCTCAGAATCGTTACATATATAATTATAGTTTTTTCTATCGCAATTTTGACTGCACTAAAAGATGCAGAGTTTTTATCATCTATGGGATATGGATATTATTAAAACTGTGATTTCAACAAGTATTTAACCTAAAATAGTTATCCTTAAATACTCCTAAAATCATTTTTTAATCCAAGTATTACAAAAAACAGTCTAAAAATTACATTTCACATAAGTTTTTAGTATTTTTGCTATTGTGAAATTAAGAGGAACGGTTATGAATATTTAGCTTCAACCCTCAGGAAAAGCAAGTTTTGTAAATTTATCTTGCGAAAGGAGATAACACTATGTGTAATTCAAATAATAATTTCAATGACTGGACTAAAGTAGAAACTGTTGAGGATGGCAAAGCAACATTTAAAGACATTTGTAAAACAATATGGAACAAGGTAATTTATAAAGACAGTATCATCAGAGCTGTGTTGATTTTTATTACTTTATGTTCAATAAATGTGCTGTCCGTTGGATTAGGTTGGGGATACTGGTATTTTGTAGAGCCAATTTCACCCGGTTTTCCCAGTATTGTCTTTTTAGGCTTTTACCTTATGGGATTTATATTTTTCACTGTTTACACAATAATGTGTTGCAGGCACAATTTAAAGAAACAACTGATTGCTATAGCTTCTGCTTTAGGGCTGATTGCTCTCGGTTCTTTTATTACAAGCGGTTTGTTTTTCCCCTTATTTAATGCAGGCGGTCTTGTTCTTAGTTACATTACAAATAGCCCTGAACACGAAAGTGGTTTGTGGGGTATAATCCCATATATAACAAATATTGTTGTCCTTATTGTATATGCTTGCCTTACATTCCGCTCATATCACAAAAACTCTGACACCGAAACAAAAACATATCGTTTATCCATAGTTAAAATCACCGCTATTCTTTCTGTTGTTTTTGCAGGCTTCCTTGTTCTTTACGGCTTTGCTTTTGCAAAATATGAATATGAATGGTTTGGTAAAGAATATTATACAGAATACTCAAAAGAAGATTATCTTTCAAAAATCACATCAGAACAAAGAAAAGTATATACCGACATAAAAATCGGAGATAATACAAACGAAACAGAAAATAAGCTTATAGAAAAAGGGTTTGTAAAGCAAAATAAAAATTATGAGGACTTTTTATTCGATTGTTTATTCTCGTACTATATTGATGATTACTTAACTATAAAGAACCCTGAAAACACAATTACAAATCAATACGCAATATACTGTTACACTAACGTAATGGAATATTCAGATAATTGGGATGAAATTATTAGTTGCATAATCATTTCATATGACCCAAACGGGAAAATCAATTACAAGCTTTTCATTCCTAATGCAGATGGTTGCAATATAGATGGTTATTATCTGGATTACGAGCATGGAGAACAGACAAGAAAATGGTTTGATAATATAAAGAATGGTGAAAATGCTGATAACATTATGGATTTCATCAGAAACACAGGTGCCGTTATATTTGAAGATGAAAAATATGAAGGAAATAAAAAAATAAACACTTATAAGATCATTTTGCAGTGCTATTACCCTCTCAAAGTTGATTTTTACGATTTCTTGTTAAATAATGATGCCGATTCAAAAAACTATTTTTATGATATTGAAATTATTGCAATAGATGATGAAATTACACATAAACAAGTGTCAGATAGTTTGTAAAATACCCACACAAAAATACGAAAAATCTACACTTAATTTTCTTACATCAAAAAACTTAAAGACAATGCATAGCTTTTCACGTATTTATAATGCAGATTACAGATTTTTTCTAAATCATCCAAAGCCCTTCCCCCTTTCATTTTTAATTGTACTTGTAACGAATTCGTTCACTTTTTTATACTTTCAACTATTAGAAACATTAAAATAGAGTTCATTACAAAATTTTCTTATTTTTCTTTTTTTATTCTAACATAAAAATCCGTTTAACAGAATGCCTCTGCTAAACGGATTTGCTTTTTTATATAATTATTTATCAAACAACAACACTTTATAATTACTTGAAACTAATGATTCACTCTCTTCAAAAACGAAGCTTTGAACATTTTCTTTGTCATAGTGCGGAGCAAGTATAAAATACATCTTATTTAACAATTGATATGATTGAGGTGTCAAATCGTATGGTTTTGAGGAAGAAACAAATTTTTCGTTTTTCTCCTGTAAATAAGCAACCCCTGAATCCGCATTTGCTACATACTCCACATACTTTTCTTCATCCATAGTTAAAAGATAATATTCCGGTTGAGCTTCCTCTTTATCTATATTTCGAGTTTGAAGAATAGCTGTTTTTGCCTTTCCGATAATCTCATCTATTGTTTGCATACTGCCGTTATCTTTTGGGTTATATTCCGAAAGCAACACTATTTCTTCATTTATCACATTGAAGAAAGCGGTATTATCGAAAGTAATAATGATATTTCCTTCAATCCAGAAATCTTCATTTGCTTTTGTTCCGTTATATACCCAGACATTAAATATGGCATCTTCAATATCGCCTGTTGGTGTATATCTGATTCTGAAATTTTTGACCAATATATTTTCAATATCAGTATTTAATGTAAATTTAATATTGGATAAAATTTCATCAAATTGAGTCTTATCTGCAGGAATATCATTTTTTGTTATTTCATCATAAGTGCTGTTATCGGTTTTTATTGCAAGATATACTGTTTCTCTGTTGTTTTGGGTTTCTCCCCACCTATCAGCTTTACAATATATTTTACCATCCTGAACTAATTCAATTCTTTCAATAGCATAGTTTTCAGCAGCTGAATATATACCATTTGCATAAACAGTAACCCTGAAATCACCGTTCAAGCTTACACTTTTAAGTCTGCCGTCGCTTGTATAAAATAGTTTCTCATCATAAACAACAAATTGCAGAGGTGTAGTTCTTATTTTGTCAACCAAAAGATAGCCTTCGGCTTCTTTATCTTTATAGTATAAGCCATAGGCCTGAAATTCACTTTTTGAATCTATACGCGCTCTATAATAGTTGCCGTATATATGAGTTAATTCTCCTAAATCATCACTATAAAAATTCAAGCCTAAAAGCAAACTGATATTAGTTGAGTCATACTCGCTATCATCACCAATGTAGCTTGATAAAATATGCTGAAATGGTTCAACAGTAATTTCTTCGTTAGCAAGATTATATGTTGAAAGTATCAGCTTCATTTCCTCAATACTTGAAAATTCATCATAGTGTAATACTTTTTGAGGATCTGTTGGATTTGCATTTGAAGTAAGGTAACATTCAAAACTATCCTGACTGAGCTTTGTAACATATACCGTGACGCCATTTTCTGTATTCAATCCGAAGAAATGAGGATATTTCTTTTGTAATCTCTTAATTTCTTTTTCATCATTTTTATCTGAAATGATAATCGAAGTTGGTCCGTCTGCTCCGCCGATTATTCCTATAGATGAGCTGTTGCCTTTATTTTGGGATTTTTCATAAACAACCTCAAGCACATCAAATTTAACTTCAATTTTGGTGTCTCGTCTGTTTTCAAACCATTTTTTCGGAACAGAGAATACAAACTCTGTACCCGGACCTTTTGAATGGCAATATGAAGAATAGTGGCTGAAATCACCTGTTGCATCATACACATCTATTTCTTCGCCTAATTCCAAACCTCCATCAAATTGAGAAGAATCCAACACATAAATCGTACCCTCGTTAGGTATATCTTTATAAGTTACATCAAAAGTCAAGGTAAACATATCTTCATGACTGTGTACTTCTTTAAAATTAAATTCTACAAAATCGTTATAAGTATCCCGACCATTAACTTTATAAACCCCATCCTGTTCAAACATTTCATCAGTTAACGGTTCCGTAACAAAAAAGATAGAAAACTCCTTTTCATTTGCACTAATAACATAAAAGCCGTCTTCATTTAAAATCCTATTCACCTTATCATTTATCGGATTGCTCATAAAGCAAATTGCTAAAACAAAACTTAATATTACTGCAACCAAAACAACCCAGAATGCAGGCTTTTTGTAATTTAAAACTGACTTGATTCTGTCTTTAACTCCAACCTCACCAAATGCAACGGGACACGCCATAATCATTCGTCTGCTTGCACTGCAATTTAATAATGCAGTTGAATAAAGTTTTTTAGACTCGGTATCGTAATTCCTAATCACCTTTTCATCGCAAGCGGATTCGATATCTCTGCAAAGGAAAATATACCAAAGCCAAATTGCAGGATTAAACCAATAAACTGATAAAATCAAAAATGTAATCGGCTTTATAATATGGTCTTTACGCTTTAAATGTGACTTTTCGTGTTCTAAAACAAATTCTAAATCTTGTTCATTTAAGCCTGAAGGAACATAAATTTTAGGTTTAATTATTCCTAAAATAAATGGGGTTTCAATATCATCGCAATAATAAATATTATCCTTATAAAGAACAGATGCAGATACCTTTTTCTTTAAAACTATATAAGAAACAAGGCTGTAAAGCACCATCAAGATTAAGCCAATAACCCAGATGTAAGAAGCCACGCTAACTACAACCTGTAATGGATTCACACTGTAACTAAGGTCAGGTGCAACTGCATTTGAAATAACAGGATTCACAACATTATTAACAATATCAACACCCGTATCTATTTGCGGATTGCTTGAAATGGTAATATTGGTTGGAATGGGCTTTGCTGACGGAACAAGGCTCAAAACACTCTCAAAACTAAAGGGCAGACAAAGCCTTAAACCAACAATACCCCACAACAAGCAATTAACCCATTTAGGAAATTTCTTTAAAAGCGGGCGCAGAATTGTAAATGCCAAAACTGCCCAAGTAGCAGTAAGGCTCATATTAACAAGGGTTAAAAATAAATCATTCATATTTTGCCCACCTTTTAAAACTTATCGATCATTCTTTTTATTTCTTCAATCTCTTTTTCACTTGGTTTTTTTCTTGAAGTAAATGCAGCGACAAACGCAGGTAACGAACCTGCAAAGGTTTCATCAACAAATTTTTCACTCTGTATTGCATAAAATTCATTTTTTGATATAAGTGCCGTAACAATACTGTTCTCTGTTTTAAAAATTCCTCTTTCACAAAGTTTCTTTAAAACTGTATAAGTTGTTGTTCTTTTCCAATTAAGCTCTTTTTCGCAAAGAGCAACAAGCTCCTTTGTTGTTAAAGGTTCATTCTCCCAAACAATATCTGCAAAACGAGCCTCAACCATACCTAATTTAATTTCTGCCATAAAAGAACCTCCTTTTATGTCTATTACCTATAGACTACGCTTTAAGTCTATCACCGATAGACTAATTTGTCAACATATTTTTATAAAAAAGAAACCGAAAGCAAATTGCACTTTCGATTTCTTTACTTCTTAACTATTAACTTTTCCCTATTAACTGTTTATTTATGCCCGAACTGCTGTTTCATTCGTCTTTCTTTTGAAAGGATTCTCTTTCTTAATCGGATGCTTTCGGGTGTTACCTCGAGAAGCTCATCGTCACCGATAAATTCCATTGACTGCTCAAGGGAAAGAACCGTGTGAGGAACAAGGCGGAGTGCATCATCACTACCTGAAGCGCGGGTGTTTGTCATTTGCTTTTTCTTACAAACATTGCAAACAATATCTTCATTCTTTGCGCATTCGCCAACAATCATACCCTCATAAACAGGAACACCGGGACCAACAAAAAGACGTCCCCTGTCCTGAGTGTTGAAAAGACCGTAGCCTGTGGTCTCACCCGCTTCGTGAACAACGATTGAGCCACGCTCACGCATCTGAATATCGCCCTTATATTCCTCATAACCTGCGAAGAGGTTATTCATAATACCGTTACCGTTTGTATCGGTCATAAACTCTGAAAGGTAACCGATAAGACCACGGGCGGGAATTTTAAATTCGATATGAGTTGAGCCACCGTCACGAACATCCATATTTTCAAGCTCACCCTTACGGGAACCGATTTTCTCCATAACTGCGCCAACATAGTTTTCAGGTACTTCAACAATAAGAAGCTCCATCGGCTCTAAAAGCTCACCGTTAGGACCTTTTTTATAAATAACCTGGGGGCGAGAAACCTGGAATTCATAACCCTGACGGCGCATTGTTTCAATAAGAATTGAAAGGTGCAATTCACCACGTCCGCTGACCTTGAATGAGTCAGTTGTATCGGTTTCTTCAACTCTCATACTAACGTTTGTTTCAACCTCTTTGAAAAGGCGAGCTCTGATGTTACGGGAGGTAACAAATTTACCCTCCTGCCCTGCAAAGGGGCTATCGTTAACCATAAAGTTCATTGAAATTGTAGGCTCATCTATTTCAACGAAGGGAAGTGCTTCGGGGTAATCTTTATCGCAAGCCGTTTCACCGATATTAAGCTCTGTTATACCGGAAACTGCAACTAAATCACCCATTTTGGCTTCCTGACATTCAACCCTTGCAAGACCTTCAAAGGTATAAAGCTTAACTATTTTTGCAGTATTCTGCACACCGTCTTTATTGCAAAGAACAACCTGCTGACCTACCTTAACCGAACCGCGTTCAACTCTGCCCACACCGATTCTGCCGAGATAATCATCATAATCAAGGCTTGAGAAAAGAAGCTGTAAGGGTCCGTCAATATCGCCCTCGGGAGCATCGATATTTTCAAGAATGGAATCAAGAAGAGGTCTCATATCCCCTTCGCGAGCATCTGCATCAAGAGAAGCATAACCGTCACGACCTGAAGCAAAAACAACGGGGAATTCAATCTGGTCATCATTTGCACCAAGCTCAATAAACAAATCGAGAACCTCGTCAATAACCTCCATAGGTCTGGCACCCGGGCGGTCAACCTTGTTTATAACAACAATTGCCTTTTTACCGAGAGCAAGTGCCTTTTTAAGAACGAAACGGGTCTGAGGCATACATCCTTCGAAAGCATCAACAAGCAAAAGAACGCCGTCAACCATCATCATAATACGCTCAACCTCGCCGCCGAAGTCAGCGTGACCGGGAGTGTCAACAATGTTGATTTTTACACCTTTATAATGAATACCTGTATTCTTTGAAAGAATTGTAATACCTCTTTCTTTTTCAAGGTCGTTGGAGTCCATAACTCTTTCATCAACCTGCTCATTGGAACGGAAAATACCGCTTTGATGAAGAAGCTGGTCAACAAGAGTCGTTTTGCCGTGATCAACGTGAGCAATGATTGCTATATTTCTTATATCTTCTCTTTTTTCCACATTTTCACCTTCAAATTGTCTTTAAAATCCTTCTATTATAAAAGGTTTACACCGTTTTCAGCACATATTTTTTTCATTTCCTTGGGCCATAAGGAAGCCTGAACCTCGCCGATATGAATTTTACCTAAAACGAGCATACAAAGTCTTGACTGACCGATGCCGCCGCCGATTGTGAGAGGCAATTTTCCGTTGAGAATTTCTTTGTGATAGTCAAACTCTCTGCGCTCATCCTTACCCGATGCTTTAAGCTGGTAATCAAGGGATTTTTCATCAACTCTTATACCCATTGAGGAAATTTCAAAAGCATCCTCGAGAACCTCGTTATAAATAATAATATCACCGTTTAACTGCCAATCGTCATAGTCGGGCGCTCTGCCATCGTGGGGCTTACCGCTTTTGAGCTTTTCACCTATTTTCATAACGAATACCGTTCCGTATTCTTTTGCAACAATTTTTTCGCGTTCTTTAGCGGTACAATCGGGGTACATATCTTCAAGCTCCTGAGTTGTTACAAAATGAACATCTCTTTTAATATTAACATCAACTGTGGGGAACGCTTTTTTAACTGTTTCAAGAGTATCACAAAGGCAAACAACAATTTTTCTGACAGTATCTTTTAGATAGTCCTCTGTCCTGTCTTCGCGGTTGATAACTCTTTCCCAGTCCCATTGGTCAACATAAATTGAATGAAGATTATCCATTTCTTCGTCACGTCGAATAGCATTCATATCTGTATAAAGACCTTCGCCTGCTGAAAATCCGTATTTTTTGAGAGCTGTTCTTTTCCATTTAGCAAGAGAATGAACAATAACTGCATCTCCCTCATCTGCCATATCCTTTACATCAAAGGAAACTGCTCTTTCAAAGCCGTTAAGGTCGTCATTAAGTCCGCTTGATTTTGTAACAAAAAGCGGTGCAGAAATTCTTTCGAGGTTGAGTGCCGCGCAAAGATTATTCTGAAAAGTCTCCCTTGTGAGCTTAATAGCTTTTTGAGTATCTCTCATTGAGAGTGTTGACTTGTAGCCATCTTTTAATACGAGCATACATATACCTCCATAAAAATTTTAATGAATAATAAAAACAACTTAAAAATTATACCACTAACTTTATTGATATTCAAGATTTTTAAATGTGCTTTTCATAGAAATTATATAAATCTGAATTAAAACTATTATTAAAATTGCTATAAAAATATAAATTTATTGAAAAGAGTTTTCTGTTTTGATAATATTAACTTGGTGATTAAATGAAATTTAAAAATGTGCTTATTGCAAGCGATTTTGACGGAACTCTAAAAAACGACGAGGGTATTATAACCCCCGATGTAATTGATAAAATCAAATATTTCATAGAAAACGGCGGTTATTTTACTGTCTGCACAGGAAGAATTTTTCAAGGATTTCACCTATACAGTCCCGAATATATAAATGCACCCGTGCTTTTGGGTAACGGTGCAATGGCTTATGATTATGAAAATGGTAAAGTGATTTTTAATGATGCTATCGGTGAGGAAGGTTTTTCTGCAATAAAAGAAGTTTTAAAAGCCTTTCCCGACATTTCAATAGAGTTTTATAATTTTAACAAGGTTTGTGCAATAAACCTTAATTCATATTCCGAACAACATTTTACTAGTCAGGGAATTAAATTTGAAATTATAAACACACCCGAAGAAGCACTTCTTCCTTGGACAAAGGTTATGATTGCCGCTCACGGTTGCTCAAAAGAAGTTCAGGAAATTCTTGAAAAACATCCCGAAATCAATTATCTGAAAACCTCAGGAGATTACGTTGAAATTCTCAAAAAAGGTGTTGATAAAGGAACGGGGATTTTAAAGCTGGCAAAGGCTTTAGGCTGTAAACAAAAAGACACCTATGCAGCAGGTGACGGTTACAATGATGTTGAAATGCTTGTTGCTTCAAACGGCGGTTTCGTCCCCGAAAACGGCTCCAAAGAAGCTCTCGCCGTTGCAAAATATGTAACTCGGTCAAATAACAACGGATGCATAGCGAATGCTATTGAGATATTGGATGAAATATATTAATTTATTTTTTAAGTTTATAGGAAAAGCCGATTATAAAGTCAGGAGTTAGAAGTGAGGAGTGTCGGGGGCACAAAAATGCACCGAATCATACTCGTAGGGTACGGTCTTGACCGTACCGACAAACCTTGTAGGTGTACTTCTTACCTTTCTTTGCTGATTTATCAACATAAGAGGTCTTTGTACTGCCTTTTACAGTCGCAATCTTCTTCAGCAGTCTTGTGGTTAAAATGTATTTTCCTATTGCGGATAGTCGATAATTGCTTAATATTTTGGGGGTTAACACATAGGGCTCTATGTGTTAAAATGCAAATGAAAAGAGAGCCATCAGTGATGGTTGTCCTCAAAGAGAATAGCTATGAAATAACCACTCGTTTTGGTAGGACGGAGTGGTTATTTCTCTTTTATAACTATAGTTATAAGTAATACTATGATTAAAACAAGAGTTGCTTCGGTCATAGACATCACCTCTGTATGTAAAGATAACTCTTTTGAACGAATACAGAGGAGAGATAACCTCTGCATAGGCTTCGGGGCTTATGGCATATGTATGCCAGATATGAGCGCGGTGCTAATGAAATCCCTGTAAGACATATAATAAAACTTTGCAAATACTATAAAGTTTCAGCAGATTATATTTTAGGAATAACAGATAAAAAATGAAAGCAGATGAACGATCATAAAAAATCAGTTTATCTGCTTTCTTTATATTAATATTTTATAATGCGTCGCAGACCCGACACTTCTCACTCCTCATTCCTAACTCTTCACTTTAATCAGTCCGCTTTAATTTTTGCCTCTTTTCCGTCTTTAAGAAGCTGTTTAAGAGTTTCGGCATCATTATTTTTCATTGCATCGCTGTATTTCTGAAGCTCTGTTATGATGTTATCAAGCTCGAAAATAAGATTATCTTTGTTATCAAGAAAAAGCTCTGTCCACATATTTTCATTAAGGTATGCAACACGAGTAAGGTCTTTGTAGCTACCTGCAGAAATGCCTTTTCTTTCAAGAGCAGACGGACTTTTTACAAATGCATTTGAAACAACGTGGGCAAGCTGTGAGGTAAAAGCTATAAGTTTATCGTGCTTTTGAGGAGTCATAACTGAAACTCGTCCGAAACCTAACTGCATAATAATTTCTCTGGCATTGGCAAGTGTTAAAATATCTTCATTTTCTTTTGGCGTTAAAACAAAGGGTGCATTATAAAACATTGTATCTTTTGAATTTTCAAAGCCTGAAAACTGAGTACCTGCCATTGGATGACCACCAACGAAGGAAAAATTATGCACTTCTGCAATTTCAAAGCACTTATCACACACAGTGCGCTTAACACCGGCACAATCTATAACTGTTGCACCCTCTTTAAAAATTGATGCATTTTTCTCAACAAATTCAATTACTGCCTCAGGGTAAAGAGGGATAAATATGTAATCACAGCACGCAATTCTTTTTTCTGTTAATTCACCGTCAATGCTTTTTTCAGCTATCGCATTTTTAACGGTTTTTGAATCGATATCATATCCGTAAACCTTAAATTTTGTGTTCTTCTTTGCAGATTTGGCAATTGAACCACCAATAAGACCAAGACCAACAACACCAATATTCATAAAAATTCCTCCATAGAAACATAATTACTTGAAAAATAAAAAGCCCTTGCAGTGATAAGCCTGCAAGGGAAATATCAAACGATATAAAAACAGCAGCACAAATCACTATTACTTATTCAGCTAAGTAATAGTAATAATAGTATGTAACCGCGTTAAACTGTTTCATAACCGTTTTTCCTCTCATTTTTTCTAAATAGTAGCACTAAAAATATTATTTGTCAAGTATGTTTTTATTCAAATAATTTCAAAAATTTATTTGAATAAAAAATAAAAAAGTCGGAACTAAATCCGACTTTAATTTATATACCCTGAAAACTGAATAAAGAGAAAGCGAAGAAACAAACGAAATGGTCAAGCCCTCGACCTATTAGTACTGCTTAGCTGAACACGTCACCGTGCTTACACATGCAGCCTATCAACCTCATAGTCCTTGAGGGGTCTTACTAACTTAAGTTATGGGAAATCTAATCTTGGAGATGGCTTCACGCTTAGATGCTTTCAGCGTTTATCCAATCCGCACATAGCTACTCGGCCGTGCCACTGGCGTGACAACCGATGCACCAGCGGTGCGTCCATCCCGGTCCTCTCGTACTAGGGACAGCGCTCCT
>JAZOAO010000046.1:0-52064 GCA_045595505.1 Acutalibacteraceae bacterium
GAAATGGATGGCTTTGAAGGTAATTCTGGGGTTATTATTCTTGCAGCTACAAACAGACCAGAATCTCTTGACCCTGCTCTTACACGCCCTGGTCGTTTTGACAGACGAGTTCCAGTGGAATTACCTGATTTAAAAGGACGAATCGATATTTTACAGGTACACGCTAAAAAAGTTAAAACTGCACCTAATATAGATTATGAAAAAATTGCAAAAATGGCTTCTGGCGCTTCTGGTGCTGAACTTGCTAACATAGTAAATGAAGCAGCATTAAGAGCCATAAGAAATAATAGAAAACTTGTTACTCAAGCAGATTTAGAGGAAAGCATAGAAGTGGTAATTGCGGGTTATCAGAAGAAAAATGCAATTCTTACAGATAAAGAAAAATGTATTGTTGCTTATCATGAAATTGGTCATGCGTTAGTCGCCGTTTTACAAGAGCATACAGCACCTGTGCAAAAAATAACTATTATTCCGCGAACATCAGGTGCATTAGGTTACACAATGCAAGTAGAAGAAAACAATAAATACCTTCTTTCAAAAGAAGAAATCGAAAATAAAATCGCTACGTTTTTAGGTGGCAGAGCCGCTGAAGAAATTGCTTTTGGTTCTTACACTACAGGAGCCTCTAACGATATTGAACAAGCAACGAAATTAACTCGTGCAATGATTACCCGATATGGAATGTCTGATAAATTTGACATGGTTGCATTAGAAACAATTAATAACCAGTATCTTGGTGGTGACGCTTCTTTAGCCTGCTCTTATGAAACCCAAACTGAAATTGATATTAAGACAATTGAAATAATAAAAGCTCAACATGAAAAAGCAAAAAAACTACTTAGAGAAAACAAAAACAAATTAGATATTCTTGCAAAGTATCTTTATGAAAAAGAAACTATCACAGGTGATGAATTTATGAAGATGCTTGAAGAAAAAAATTAAACAAAAAACGCAGCTTTAATATTTTCTTAAAGGTGCGTTTTCTTTTTGTTAAATTCCTGTTTAGTTTGAGTTTAGTTTTAATTGGTAATATTTTCCTGTAATCAAGTGTATCGTTGTGCTGAGTTACCCCCTTTCGACCTATAATTCATTGGGATTTTTGGTTAACTTCCAGAACAAAATTTTTGACCGTACCACTCCGTTAACAATAGAGTATTATTTTTAATCTTTTTCAATATCTTTCTTTAGGTAACGTAAGGAGCGATACACTTAGGTTACGCTAAATCTTTTCAAGGAGTATTTCGTATGAATTTCACTAAAAAGAAAATTTTTACAATTCCAAATATTATAAGTTTCTTTCGATTATTACTGATACCAATTATTGTATATAGTTATGTATTTCTGGACAATAATATACTTACTCTCAGCCTCATAATTCTTTCTGGATTAACAGATATAATTGATGGGAAAATTGCAAGAAAGTTTAACATGGTATCCGATTTAGGAAAAATACTGGACCCCGTAGCTGATAAACTTACTCAGATTGCGGTTACTGCCTGTCTTGTATTTAAATATAAAATTATGCTTTTTGTAGTAGTAATTTTAATTGTGAAAGAAATAGTTTTAGCTATCACTGGTCTTTTAACAATTTCTTCTGCTAAAAAGGTTGATTCTGCAGAATGGCACGGTAAACTCTGTACGGTAATTATATATAGTACTATGTTTTTGCTTTTATTAATTCCGAATTTACCATACTTATTAGTCAAAACACTGGCATGTATTTGCATTGTAATGATGATAATTTCAACTTCTTTGTATCTTCGGGAAAGATATCAGATTATTAAAAACGTAAAAGGAATGAAAAATATTGACTAATAATAAATTCACAGGTGAAAATTCAAATAGAAAGCACAAAAAGAACTCTTTTTTCACAAGACTAATTGTTTCAATAACAGGTCTTACAGTATGCTTGCTGGTGCTTTTTTTACCTCCATTATGGGGAAAAACACTTCTTATCAGTATTGTTTCTGGTCTTATTGCTTATGAACTAAGCTGGGGCACAAAGCTAATAAAAAATTCAGTATTATGTATTTTTACAACTGGGTTAGCCTTTTCATTCCCTTTTTTCACCTATTTAGACTTGCCAAATCAATTGATCCCGATTTACTCCTGGCTTTTACTTTTTGTGGTAATATTTATGATAATGTTTTCTGACAAAAAGATTTCAGTTAGCGAAGTTCTGACTTCTCAATTTGCAGGAGTTGTAATTCCCTCTATCATTTCTTTGCTTGTATCTTTATTAAAAATGGAAAATTCGATTTTCTTATTCCTTATACCGTTTATTGCTGCATGGTGTTGTGACACCGGTGCATATATAATTGGCTCTTTAAAAGGCAAGCATAAATTTTTCCCATCAATAAGTCCTAACAAATCACTTGAAGGTGTAGTTGGTGGAATACTTACCAGTATTTTAGGAATGGCTATATATTGTTTGATTTTATTCTTATTAAAGAAGGATTTTAATATTTTACCACTTATAATTATTTCAATTCTTTGTCCTTTTATAAGTATTTTGGGAGATTTATTCTTCTCATATATCAAGCGTCAATGCAGTATAAAAGATTATTCTAAAATACTACCAGGTCATGGTGGTATTTTAGACAGATTTGATAGTGTGATTTTCACATTGCCTATTTGCTATTCCATTTTTTTGATTTTCGAGGTGTTTAAATAATGACCACAAAACATATAGTTAATAATTTCTTTCGCAATAAAAATAGCGACGTAAAAACCGAAGAAAAATCGGTTTTTTTCAAAAAGTTCAACGCACAACCTGTGACTATTAAAAGCTTTGACGGATTACTTCTTAAAGCTAATATTTGCCAGGCAGAAAATGAAAAACGAATTGTTCTCGCATTACACGGCTATAAAAGTTCTCCTGAAAAAGATTTTAAATATATTGCAGAAGACCTTATAAATAATGATTGTACAGTTATATTCGCAGACTCAAGAGCTCATGGCGAAAGCCAGGGTGACCTGATAACTTTTGGTATAAAAGAACGGCACGATTGCTTTTCCTGGATACAGTATATAAATGAGAATATTTCCTCAAAGCTTCCATTGTATATATACGGAGTTTCGATGGGAGCAGCCACAGCTTTAATGACAAGCGGAATGAAGCTTCCGTCAAATGTTCACGGAATTATTTCTGATAGTGCCTACTCTTCTGTTAATGAAATCGTTAAATATAAAATTGGAAAACAAATCAACAACAAATTACTTACAGAAAAAGTTTTTAATAACCTTGATAATTATCTGAATAAAAACTTCCACTTTAGTTTATATGATTACTCTATTGAAGAAGCCTTCAAATCAAATTCAAGACCGTTGTTACTTTTTCACCGTACAAATGATAAAACAGTTCCAATATCAATGTGCAACCAAATTAAGATTTTAAGTAAAACTGACACAATAGTTCATATTTTTAGTGAATGTAAACACTGTGAAGCACAGGGCAAACGCCATAAATCATATCTTTCAAAAATCAATGCTTTTTTCAATAAATATGACAATGTTTCTTTTTCTGATGAAATTAAACTTAATTATCCAGAAAAAACAATGTACGACGTTATTTATGATTCTTGCAAAAAATTGCCTGATGATTATGCATACAACTTTATGGGAAAGAACTTCACATACAAACAATTTTTAGATAGAGTTCATTCTACATCCAGAAGCTTCGTTTCTTTTGGTATAAAAAAAGATGATATAGTTACCATCTGTATGCCTAATACCCCACAGGCTATTGACAGTCTTTATGCACTTAACAAAATTGGTGCAGTTGCGAGTTTCATTCATCCGCTTTCAGCACAGAGCGAAATCAAATATTATCTTGAACTTTCTGAAAGTAAAATGATAATAACACCAGATTTGTTCTATGATAAGGTAGCAGAAGCTGTAAAAGAAACAGGAAAAAATATTACTATAGTTGTCGCAAGAATTCAGGATACACTTTCACCAATATTAAAAACAGCATATTTCTTTAAAAAAGGTAAAGATTATTTAAAATATCCTGATTCACGTGGTGGAATTGCCTGGTCTGAATTCATAAAAAAAGGAAACAAAATACTCGATACAGAAACTGTAAAGTTTAATAAAAATAAAACTTCGATAATTCTATATAGTGGTGGAACTACAGCTAACCCTAAAGGAATTTGTCTTTCTGATTACAATTTTAACGCTCTCGCTATGCAAGGAAGAATTGCAATGGAATGCGAATTTTCAAGAGGCTTAAAAAATCTTTCAGCAATGCCTATATTCCACGGATTCGGTTTAGGCATAGGTATTCACCTGGTTTTAGCTAACAACGCTTGCTGTGTTTTAATGCCAACTGTTGACACAAAGGGTTATGCAACCATGCTTTTAAAAGAAAAACCTAATTTTATAGCTGGGGTTCCCACAATATTTAAAATGCTTATAAAAAGTGAAGATTTAAAAAATAAAGATTTATCATTTTTAAAAGGAATGTTTGTCGGTGGTGACTCAATGCCCGTTTCACTAAAAAATGAAACTGATGAATTTTTGAAAAATCATAATGCACAAATACAAGTACGAGAAGGATATGGCCTCACAGAATGTGTAACTGCAAGTTGCCTTACACCAAAAGATTTTTACAAGGAAGGAAGTATTGGTTTACCATTCCCTGATATGAAGTATAAAATAGTTAAACCTTCAACTGAAGAAGAAGTACCTGTAGGAGAAGAAGGCGAAATTATTATCAGTGGTCCGACTGTAATGCTCGGTTATAAAGATAACAAGGAAGAAACTGAAAAGGTTTTAAAAACACATTCAGATGGCAAAATATGGTTACACACAGGTGATTTAGGTAAAATTGACTCCGATGGTTTTATCTATTTTCTTCAAAGAGCTAAAAGAATGATTATAACTTCAGGATATAATGTATCGCCTGTTGCTGTAGAAAACGCTATTAGTTCTCATAATGATGTTGATTACTGTTGCGTTATAGGTGTAAAGGATGAATTTAAAATAGAAAAAATCAAAGCTTACATTGTTTTAAAAAATCCAGAAAACGCAACAGAAAAAACTAAAGAAAGTATAATTGAACACTGCAAAAAGCATATAGCACACTACGCTTTACCCAAAGAAATTGAATTCCGTAATGAATTACCTAAAACATTGGTAGGTAAAGTTGCATATAGAAAACTTGAGGAAGAAATGAGTGCCTGATATGAATAATAAAAAACCGAAAAGCGGTCTTTATCGAGGTAAATTTTTCTACTTTTTAGGAAGAAATTTATTTGGTAAATTCCTTTTAAAAAAGGCAGAGTTCCAAGGAGAAACTTATAATATTGGTAATGAACCATTCCTTTTATTTGCTAACCACTGTTATGCCTTAGACCCCGCCTTTGAAATAATGTCGCTAAAAAAATACATCCGATATGTTGTAAGTGACCATGTTGTAAAAAACAAATTTATCAGAGCTTTCTTGAACTTTACAGCTTCACCTATAATAAAAAAAAGAGAGGAAAGTAGCGACGTCATTTACAATCAAATTATAAGCTCTATAAAAGCGGGTGTAAATGTTGCTGTTCACATTGAAGGTGGTATGACTAACACCGGTGAAACAGGCTTTATATCAAAACGAAATGCCGTTCTTGCAAAGGAATGTGGTTCAAGACTTATAACTTATAGAATTTATGGTGGGTTTCTGAAAAATCCAAGATGGGCTAAAAAAGAAAGAAAAGGCCCTATTTTTGGGGAAATAGTTCACGAATATTCAAAAAATGAAATTGAAAGAATGACAGTTGACGAACTGTACGATTGCATTTGTAAAGACTTATATGTAAATAATTACGATGAACAACGAAAAAATCCATTTGAATATAAAACGGAAAAGCCTGCTGAAAATGTTGAAAATATGATTTATGTATGTCCTAAATGTAAAGGTATTTGCACATTGAAAAGCAATATAGATACAGTTTCTTGTTATTGCGGTTTTTCGGCTACTATTGATAAATATGGATTTTGGCATAGTGCTTATATGCCTTTTGACAATCTATTGGAATGGGATGTTTTCCAAAAGGAAGTTGTAAAAGAATTTATTGATAAAATCGGTGATTCAACTGTTATTTTTCACGATGAAAATCAATCTGTTTATAATGGTCTTACAAAAGAACTTTTATGCAAAAATGCAACAATAACCCTTTACAAACAAAAGCTTACATTGATTTCAGATGGTTTTTATATTACAATTCCGGTTTCTTCAATTAAACGTGCAGATGCAGTTTCAAAATCAGATCTTGCTATAGTAACTGATACAAATTATTATATGATAAAAGCAATTAATCCACGTTCAGCAACAAAATATAATTTTGCAATAAGATATTTGCAAGGCAAAGAAACCCTCAGAAGTATTTCATGATTTTCCTTTCATCTAAATAGTCCAAAACGAAAACCAGCTGTTCGATTTAATATCGTCAGTTGGTTTTCGTTTTTAAAATATCTCTTTCATTAATTTTTCTGTCATTTCTTCAATCACAGAAAAATCGGTTGCTCTTATATAATAGTCTTCAAGTCTGTCGTGAATTCCTTTTGCGACAGATATTTTTCTGACTGCCTCACTGAGCATTTCTTCCTGTGCCTTTTTGTTGAAATTTAAAGTTTCTTTCATTTCAGAAAGCGATTCCTTATTTAGAAATCTTGTAGCGTGTGTAACCTTTTCTTCGTTTACCAATGCTTTATGTGCCGAAGTTTCTGTAAAGAAACACAGCTTCAATTCAGGTATAATCACGTGTTCAATTTTTGCAGTCGGGAATAATGGGCAGTAGCATTCATAAACAGTGTAGCCGTTATTCCTTGCATATTCTGACACGTAATCCATAATAAATGGTGCACAAATTGAAAAATCATCTTTTATAGTTACTATTCTTTCTGAGAGAGCTACTATAGTGTCATATTGAAGCACTACACCATCGGGTGAAATTGCACTTAAGAATCTTTTTTGTTTCTTGCCCTTTTCCGCATTTTTTCTTACTGGAATTTCTCTTTTACATAATCTTTCAGCATAGTTTTCTAGTTTTTCTCTTTCTGTAATTCCATCGCAATATCGCATATTTTCTAAAGACAGGCGTGAAACCACCTGCATAAAATCTGCCGCTTTTCTGTGAAGCCTTTTATTCTCATCACTAAGATTTATAATTGCAGTTTTATATTCTTTTAAGTAGTTTTTATCCCACGCTTCACCTAAATTTACAATAAATTCAGTAACACCGGGATATGTTGCATCAAAAGTATGTGGTGACGTACCGTCAACTATAGAAAAATTAATTTCTGGTGCTAAGACTACATCTAAAGAATTCGGGTCTGCACTGCAATACCCACGCTCCACAAAATAACCCTTCTTTTCAAATTCTGAAGCAATTTTTTTCATAAGAGTAGATTTACCTGTACCAGGTCCACCCTTTAAAATGTAATGCTTCCCGTCATCTTTTGGGTCATACATCTCAGAAAAAAGTGAAACGTATTTACTTTTATTATTAGCACCAAAGAAAAATGAAACAGGTGTAATAGTCTTTGTCATAACATCACTCCTATCGACGAGTTTTGTAATTCGTCGGGTTATAGAGTATATTATGTAGTTTACTAAGTTTTGGTTACAAGTTCAGTAACTCAGAATCAGTTTTTCAACAACAGCGTGAAAAAAACTCTCTCTTCGTGATGTTGTAATCCGAAAATTTTTATGGCACAATGTAAATAGAAAGAGGCGCTACTTTCAATATTTAAAAATGAGGTTTTATTATGAGATTAAATATTGGTGATACAATAAAAAAATTAAGAAAAGAAAGAGAAATCACACAGGAAGAATTTGGAGAGGTTTTAGGTGTTTCTTGTCAGTCGGTTTCTCGCTGGGAAAATAATTCTTGTTACCCTGACATTGAACTCATCCCAAATATTGCTGCATTCTTTGGTATTTCTACCGACAAGCTTATGGGAATTGATGAAAATATAGAAAAAGAAAAAGTTAATAAATATCTCGATGAATTTCAAATTGCAATGAGCAAAGGTAATATTAATGAATGTATAGGTATTGCCCGTAAAGGTGTTGCAGAATTCCCGAATAATTATGAGCTTTTAAATAAGCTTATGTATGCTCTTTTTAGTTCAGGTGACGACGACGGAAATATACCTGAATGGGAAGAGAATATGGAAAAATATGATTCTGAAATCATTGCTCTTGGCGAAAGAATTATGAAATACTGTCCAGATATAAATATCAAGCTTGAAGCCGCATCCCGACTTGCTTTCCATCACATTCTGCATAACAGGAAAGAGCTCGGTAAACAAATTTATGAAAAATTCCCAACAATGGAATATTGCAAAGAAAGACAAATATGGTGGGCTTTGGAAAAAGAAGAAAAACTCCCATTTTTAAGAAAGGCAATAAAACAAAGTTATGAATTTTTAAAATCATTTATCTGGCTTTTAGCTGATGCCGATGTCGTTGATGTAGAAACTGAATTTATAGCAATAAAGAAAATTTTTGAACTCGAAGAATTAATACTTGACGGTAACCGTCCGCAAACCGACTGGGGTGATGTTTGGCTTAATTTCGATTTCGCTAAAAGATATGCCCTTATGGGAGATTATGATAACACTTTCAAGTATTTAAAAATAGCAGTTGATAATGCTAAAGCTTTTGATAATCGTCCAGAAGAAGAAAAATACAATGCAGTCTTAGTTGGTGAAATCACAATAAAAAAGACTGACTTTGAAACATCAGATACTCGTCCTGTTACTGAAATTCTTCGTGATAAATGGCTCTTACACGATGAATTTGATAACATTCGTGACACAAAAGAATTCAAAGAAATTGTAAATACTTTAAATTAAATAATACTATACCCCCTGCTACTTGCTACACGCAAATAACAGGGGGAGAATTTTAATTATATCTTGCCGACCGCAGGTCCCGAAATTCTACATTCTGAACTCTGCATTCTGCATTTTCGCAAAGCGAAATTATTTTTTCCTTGCAGCAATTTCTGCAACCATTTCTGCCTGACGTTTTTCTGTAATTTTATAGAAAAACATAGGAACTGCGCAAGCAAACATACTGATAACACCTGAAAGAACAAGCATGTTCCAAAGGGTATCTGCACCTTCTGCGGAAATGTAGCCTGTTTCGGAATTGATGCCTGCAGCAGAGAAGGAGATAACACCGATAAATGCACCAACTGCCATACCGATTTTGTTGATAAGAGTCTGCATGGCAAAGCAAATACCTTCACCGCGCTCGCCTGTTTTCCATTCAAGGTAGTCAACAGTGTCACCAATCATAGCATAAGTAATGATGTTGTTAACACCTTGAGGAATACCGAGGAGAACAAGTGCGATAGCACATACTACAAGCTTCCAGGGAGCATCGTAACCAACGAAGTACATAATGCCCATTACAACACCACCGAAGATGTGAACTGCAATGTATGCCCATTTCTTTGTGAATTTCTTTGACATCCAGGGAACGAGAATTGAAGCTACAAGACCGCCCGGAACAACAAGAAGAGTAATAAGACTGTAAAGCCCTTCGTTCTGAAGAACGTATTTTGCAAAGTAAAGACCGCCGGTGTATGTATAAACCATTCTTGCACCGCCGAGAATACCTGAAAGAACGATAAGAAGAAGCTCTTTATTTTTGAAGAGAAGCTTAAGGTTGTGACCAAGGCTTGGGGGATTATCATCTGCTGTGAAGCGTTCTTTTGTGTGCTTGAAGCCGTAGAAGAACATAGGAATTGCAAGAACAACAAGAACAACTGCACAGATGAAGTATGTCCATTTAAGAGTATCTGCGTTTGCAATTTCCTGACCCTGAATAACAGTACCGACGAAGGTCTGTGCGGCTTCCTCAACTGAAAGCCCCTGGTTTTCTACAAGAGCTTTGATTTGGTCTGCCTTATCAACCATAATTTTGCTGATGTCAGCATCGGTATATTTATACTTGCTTGTGACTGCACCTGTGATAATAGGTACGAAAACAGTAACAATACCTGCGCCTAATGTGCAAAGAAGACGAGTAATTGTAAGCATGTTTCCGCGAACAACAGTGTCATTTGTCATACAGGTGGAAAGTCCCCAATAAGGAACATCAGCAACAGTATAAACAACCGACCAAATAACATAAACAATGGCAACAACAATAAATGACCAATGTGCCTTTGCTTGAAAAACGGGGAGGAAGCAGGCGATTGTCATAATTGCAATGGGGAAAGCCATCCATTTAAGATATGGTCGACATTTACCCCATTTTGTACGGGTTCTGTCAACAATACTTCCCATAATCGGGTCGTTGAAAGCATCGAAAATACGAGTGCCGAGCATAAGGTAGGCAACAGCCATTGAACCTGTAACAGCGCCTATTGTAACACCCTCTGCACCGAAAAGAAGTGCATCAGTCAGGAAAATTGTTAAATAAGAGCCGATAATGGTACAGATGAAGTTCTGACCGAAGCCTGCAATACCGTAGGCGAGAGCTTCTTTTGGTTGGAGATTGCCGTCATTGGGCGTTGTGCCGTAAAGCTTATGAAGCAATCCGTTGATTTTTGAATTCATTCCATTTTCTCCTTTTTAAATTTAGTGATATTTTATTTTAAAACTTCAACAGTTTTCATAACGATGGGTGTAACGGGTGTTGAGCGCTCTCCGCCGAAGCTCATTCTGCGGTCAATTTTAAGGAAATTATCAACAGTTTCCATTCCTTCGATTACCTTACCGAATGCAGCATATTGACCATCGAGAAAAGTGCAATCGCCGTAGCAAATGAAGAATTGGCTGCTTGCAGAATTTGGGTTCTGAGAACGTGCCATTGAAATAACACCGCGAGTGTGAGAAAGTGTGTTATTAACGCCGTTCATTTTGAATTCGCCTTTAATATTTTCGTCACTTCCGCCACAACCTGTTCCTTCAGGGTCACCGCCCTGAGCCATAAAGCCGTCAATTACTCGATGGAATGTAAGTCCGTTGTAAAAACCGCTTTTAACGAGCTTCAAAAAGTTCTCGCAGGTGATTGGTGCTTGTTCGGGGCAAAGCTCAATAACAAAGCTTTCACCGTTTTCCATAGTTACTTTAATGTTTTCCATAAATATTAAATGCTCCTTAGTTTTTTGTTACGGGATTGATAACAAAGCTTTCGGTGTTTGTTGCAGTTGTAACAGAATCCATCTGAAGCCCCTCATCGCCGTTTTCGTCAACCTCGGGAATTGTTGAAATATCTGCAACATAGGTGTAGGAATATTCAACGCTTACGGGAATACCGGAAAGCTTATCAACCTTTGAAATAATAACACCATTTTTAAAGGTTACGCTGTTTAAAACAGATGTCTGCTTTGTACCTTCTGTTTCATCAAAATCAGGAATGTTGAAGACCTTTGCATAAGAAATGTTTTCTCGTCTTTCCTTCAAGCCTTCACTTCCTGTTGGGAATTCGTTGTCGATATAAGTATCGTCATTCATTGTAACTTCTCTTACAATATAGCCGTCTTCCTCATAGCATCTGATACTCTTAATATCGTCTATTTTCAACAAGCAAGAGTTTAAATTATTGTTAATAGGGAATTGGTATGTATGAGAGCTGTATTTATTTATTTTGGTTGTTGTGGTGTTTAATTTGTATATATCTTTGGCCTGAGTTCTTAAATCTGAAATGTATGTTTTCATCTCTTGGTATGCCTGAGGGTCCTGAAGCTTGAGGGCAAGACCTGCTGGGCCGTCCAACAGATTTTCCATATAATCACAGGATTTATTTGTATAATCATCAAATTCCATATTTGTAACATTAAGTTCGCTTGTTGGAGCATTGTGTGTTGTAACAAGCATGGAATGGCATTGAGCTGTTGCAGTTTTTGTGAAACCGGGACGCTCTTTTTTCACATTATTAAGTTCAGCCTTGAAAAGCTCAAGGTTGAATTCGGCGCATTCATTAACTTCGGTATCAATACCTGTAACAATGCCGATTATTTTTTTTACATCTTCCATTGTTATGCCGTCGCCATTGCCGGTTATGTCATATATTAAACCGTCTTTAGGTGCCTCGAGACCTGCAGAAACGCGCAAAACCGTTCTTGCGTCTGAAAGGTTAACGCTTCCGTCGGCATTATAGTCAAAGTTTAATGCAATTTCCTGTGCAGTGTAAGAAGCAAAGGAGGTTACACAAAGTGCAGATATCAGAATACAGACTGACAGTAAAATACTGATTGTTCTTTTCATAAAATCACCTTTTTTATTTAAAGTTAGAGTGGGTGTATTAAACCATATGTGGTTGGAACACACTCACTCAAATGCCGCTTTCAAAAACTTGAGGGTTTGTTCGACGATTAAATCGTCGCAATCACAGGCTTGCTTTCCTGTGTAAATAAAGAATCTCTCTTTATAGTAGTCGCAAGCTGTTGCAAATTGCAACATCATAAAAATGTTATCCAGTAAAAACGCAAAGAATGAAGGGTTTATATCGTTACGAACATCGCCTGTTTCCTGCGCTTTGCTGATGGTGACAGTGTAAACAGAGGCGGAAACTGCCTCAATTCGTTGGGACAGAGAATTAAGGAATTCGGAATTGTCGCTTGTTGTAAGCTGGCAATAGAGCTTGATGAGCTCCGGCTTTTGCCTTGAATATTCAAGCAGAGAGCGGATGATTTTTTCCGCCTTTACAATAATGTCCTCAGAAGAATCTGCAAGGCTTAAAAGAAGATTTTCAATGGAGGAGAGACCCTCCTGGACCACCATTGAAAACAGTGTTTCCTTATTCTCAAAATATTTATAGACAGAGCCGACACTGATACCTGATTTTTTAGCGATTTGTTGAATTGAAGTATTTTCAAATCCGTTGTTTGCAAATTCTTCAATTGCCACATTTAAAATTCTGTCGCGTTTTTCTTTAGGTATTTTGTCAAATGCGGCTTTGCACAACTGAACATTATTGTTCGTAGTTTTGTCTGTCGCCATCTTGCACCTCATAGCTAACCTAATTGTATACTATATAATAACATCTTTACAAGAAAAAAGCAATGAAAATACAAAGAAAAGCACAACCAAAAATAGAACGAGTTTTTTGGTTAGTGTTTATAAAACATATTAACTCCCTGTTACTAATGTGAATATTGTTTTAATAAAGAAAAAAATATGATTTTTGTCGATAATTTGGTAACATTTATTTCACAAAATGTTATTGAAATGAATGTGTTTATATATTATAATGAATACAAGTATAGAATTATAGAACCATTGGAGGGCATTCTATGAAAAACACAAATACAAAGATAAGAGTATTGATGACTCTTATTGTTACTTTGCTTATAGTCGGCACTTTGACGGTGGTATCCTTTGCTGCAGATAAAACCGCAGCTTACGATAATGAGTACGGTCAGATTGTTCCGACGGATTCAAAGCTTGAAGCCCGCAAAACAAGCTTTACCTTTTACGGCGATAAGGCTACGCTTTACTTTATGCGAATAAGCGAGGGTAAAAATAATGCTAACTATGCTGTGGAGATTTATTCCGACAAAGCTTGCACAGAGCTTATAAGAAGTATGTCAGGGGAATTTGATTCAAAAAAAGGTAACAGCCCCCTTGCAATTTCCTGGAGTTTTAAAAACACCCCCAGCGGAACATATTACGGTAAATGCTATACCTATATTTCAAGAGACGACGGAAATGTTATTGATACAGATTCTGTTGAAACCTTTAAAATAAAAATAGACCGTTTGAGTAAAAAGACTGTAACTATCAGTTCTGTTAAAAGCATCTCAAAGGGTGTGCAAATTACCTGGCAGACCTTGCCGACTGCAACAAAATACCGAGTTTACAGAAAAGCAGATGGTGAAAACAAGTGGACAGCAATTAAAACTCTCGGCAAAGGCTCATACACATACACCGACACAACGGTTAAAAGCGGCAAAACCTACAAATACACAGTAAAATGCTATGATGGTGACTACCAGAGCCTTTACAATAAAAACGGCCTTTCCATAACATACCTTTCAACTCCAAAGCTTGTGGATGTTGAGGGCACAGGCTCAAAGGGTTACGCAAAGCTTACATGGAAAAAAGTTACAGGTGCAACCAGCTACGATATTTATCGCAAGGGTGGCTCTTTGAGTAATTCTGAATGGAAAAAAATTGCAACAGTAAAGGGTAACAAAACAGTTACGTATACTGATAAAAGTGCTACTAAAACTGATTGGCATTATACCTATTCCGTAAGAGCTGTTAAAGGCTCATACAAGAGCACTTATAATAAAACCGGTCTTGATTTCAGCTATATTAAAGCACCATCATTGAAAAAAGCATATTCATACACAAATGGTGTGAAAATTACTTGGGGCAATTCCAATGATGAGGTAACCAAATATTATGTATACAGAAAGACCTCATCCGGATGGAAAAAGATTGGTTCCACAACAAATAAGTATTTTACAGATACAACAGCCAAAACAGGAAAAACATATACTTATACAGTTAAAGCCTTGTGTAAAACTAATTCAGGTGCATACAGCTCAACCGGTATAAAAGAAGCTTATGTTGCAATGCCCAAGCTCGGTACAGTTACATTCGATACAAGTAACAGAGCAAAGGTTACATGGTCAAAGGTTAGCAATGCAGACAGCTACAAGATTTACAGAAAAATCAACACTGCAGAAGAATGGACATATATCGCAACTGTAAAAGGTGGTTCAAAGGTTTCATATCTTGATAAGGTTACTAAAAATTCCGGCTATAAATATCAGTATTCAGTACAGGCAATTGACGGAAAAAACACAAGCTATTATAACAGGACGGGTATCAGCAATATTTACCTTTCCCAACCCACTGTTAAGCTTGCAAACAGCATAACAAGTGCCGGTGCTTTAAATGTTAAGGTAACCTGGAATGCAATTAAGGGTGCCACAGGCTACAATGTTTACAGAAGGGCTGCAGGTGCTTCAGACTGGATTTATCTCGCAAAAAACACATCTGCAACCTCATTCAATGACACAACTGCCACAAACGGCGTGCTTTATGAATATACCGTCAGAGCAATAAATGGTTCAGCAATAAGCCGTTACAGCGCAGTAGAAATTGTGGCATTAAACAGACCTGTTATGGAAGATGCCGTTCTCACAGAAAACGGTGTTGCAATTTCCTGGAATGCAGTTAAAGGTGCGGATACCTATTATGTATACAGAAAAGCCCAAGGCGGAAGCTGGAGCGTTATAGGTTCATATTCTCTTAATTCCTATATTGACACTTCCGAAGAAGCAAAAACTACACCCTTCTACTATACAGTTGTTGCAGAAGCCGATGGCTATAAGAGCACTTATGATACAGTAGGAGTTAAAAACTTTGTTGAAATAAATGACTTTACAGCAGAGTTCATTCCCGCAACAGAAACAGAAAATCCCAACATTACTGTTAACTGGACTGTTGACAGCTCCATAGAAAAAGTTGAACTTTTCAAGAGCATCGGAGAAGATAAGGTTTCTTTAGGTGTGTTGGAGGGTTCACAGTATAAAGATTCTGATATTGCTATCGGAACAGAATACACGTACACAATCAAGGTAGTTAAAGAAGGTAAGGTGTCTACAGAAAAAACCGCAACCGCTAAATACCCCCACGCTCCTATTGTTGCAGTAGAATTTATCGCAACACCTGTTTACAGCGAAGACGGTTCCTATATTACTGTTGATTTCACTCCCGTTGAATTTGCAGAAAGCTATGAGATTTACAGAAAATCTTCTGCAAATGCCGAATGGAAAAAAATCGGCACCGTTAATGCATCAGAGATTGAGGGAGAAACCTGCATTTTCACAGATGGTAATGTTGATGAAGAAATAACTTATTACTATACAGTTAAAGCGGTGGCTTCTGACAGAGACAGTCTTTATAATGAAGAGGGCATAACGGCAACGGTTCGTGTTCCCGTTGAACCTGTAGCGGGAATTATTGCTGAAGAAGGTGTTGTAGGCGATAAAACCGTTGCAATAATCACTTGGGATGAGGTTAATAATGCTCAATTCTACAAGGTTTTAAGAAAAACTGCAGAAACAGATTGGGAGTTCATAGGTCTGGTTTCTGTAGGTGATGAGTTGAAATATACTGACGATACAATTGAACAAGGCGTTCAGTATACTTATACAATTGAAGTTTCTGCTCCCTTAAGAGGCGAGGCAATTAACGAGGTCGGTGCAGATTTCTTGTGGGCGCTTCCCGAAGAGCCTACAGAGTCCGAAACTCCCGTAGAGCCCGAAACTCCGGTAGAGCCTGAAACACCTGCAAATTCTGAAATAGTGGAATAAAACTTACAACCCCAACAAGAATAATTTTCTTGTTGGGGTTATTTATGTTTGACAATAGCAATTAGTTTTGGTAAACTGTAATAAAGTCTAATGAGTTAGAGGTTGTGTGGGTATGGCAATGTCTGAGAAAATGAAAAAACGTTTGAAAAGGGAACTTATAGAGGGTGTTATTGCTATTATTATACTTTTCTGTGTTTATTGTGGCTGCGAAGCGTATATAGACAAACAGGTGGAAGAGTGGAACGCAATTGAATATGTAGGTGTTTCAAATAAAGCTACCTATAATGACGAAGTTTATTTTAAAACTATAGAAGAAATATCAGGCTATGAGAGTACACAAAATTATTATAGTAGCGGAATTTATTATAATGAGCTGGACTCTCAAGAGAAATTTGTTTATGATACATATAAGTATGCCTATGAGAATAATATAACACACTTATTTTTCCCTGAGGATTTAATTGATGAATGCAATTATTCGTTAACTGAAATTCTTGAAATGTTTGCACTGGATTCTCCCGTTATGGAACAAAACCTTGTTAGCGGAGAAGACGAGTGTAGCTATACAATGGATAATCAGTTTTTATTCAGATATGTTGAAAGAGAGCTGAAGGGTTCTTATATAAATATAGATATTTTCACGAAAGAAAAAGCTGATAAAAGGCAGAAAGCTATAAAAGAGGCAAAAAAAATCAAGTTTGATTTTACGGATGATATGACCGAATTTGATAAAGCAAAGGCAATTTACACATACTTAGGGGAAAATGTTGAGTATGTAAATGATGATAGCAAAGACAAAGTAAAAGTGATTATGAAAACCCACTATCTTTATGATGCTATTTGCAAAAAGAAAACCAATTGTGATGGCTTTGCTAATGCATTTTCGCTTCTTTGCAGCTTGAATGGTATCAAGAATTTTGAAAAGACCGATAATCCGCCCGAGGATGAAGATGGTCATACATGGAACGCTGTTTTATTGGATGGTGTGTGGTACAATGTAGATGCAACAGCATCTAATGAGGTTTTGGCTGAGGATTGGACAAAGGATTTATATAGCAGATTTGCATATTCTGATAAAGTTCAGACTGAAAAACCCATCTTTTCAAAAATTATACCTGATTGCAAGGATGATACAATTTTTGTGGGTTGCACTTTGAAAAGCTGTGATGAAGATGGTGCAGTAAGAAAGGTTGCTGAGGCTTATAAAAGTACAAACGAAGATATTTTTGCTGTGATTATTAAAGGAAAAACAACTAAAGATGAGTCAACCGATTTGATGCAAGGGGTAGCAGATTACCTGAGCACAAATTTCAGCATAACCACTCTTGACGGAGCAAACAAAAAAATTGTTTATATAAATAAGTAAAAATAACAAGTACAGTAAATCAAAATCGGTTTACTGTACTGTTTTTATATATTGAATAATTCTTTTGTGTTTTTAGTTGCTATATCAAGCACCGACTGAGCTTCGGTATTTTTTATTTCTGCCATTTTTTCGACTACATAAGGAATAAGGCTTGAATCGTTTCTTTTTCCCCTCATTGGGACGGGTGCCATATATGGACAGTCGGTTTCAAGAAGAAGTCTGTCAAGGGGGAGCATTTCTGCCACTTCAACGGCTTTTCTTGCATTTTTAAAGGTTAATGCACCGCCTAAACCTATATACATACCTAAATTTAAAATATCTTTTGCTGTTTCAACGCTACCTGAGAAGCAATGCATAACGCCTTTCGGTTTGTGCTTTTTGAGAATTTCTAAAGTGTCTCCGTGGGCTTCTCTGTCGTGGACTATTATAGGCAAATCAAGCTCTTTTGCAAGAAGAATTTGTTTTTCAAAAACCTCTTTTTGCTTTTCTTTTGTGTCTTGTCTCCAATAGTAATCAAGCCCGATTTCACCGATAGCTACGCATTTTGGGTGCTTTGCAAGTTCTTTTAGTGTTTCAATATAGTTTTCAGGGAGATTTTCAACCTCTTCGGGATGAATACCGCAGGCAAAGTAAATGTAATCATATTTATCGGAAAGCTCCAAAGATGCTTTTGAGCTTTCAATGTCCGAACCGCAGTTTATAACACCGCAAATGCCCGACTCTTTAAGGGAGCCGAGCATATTTTCGCGGTCATCATTGAACGCTTTATCTGTGTAATGTGCATGTGAATCAAAAATGTTGTTATACATAATTTATATATATTTAGCTTAACTGTGCTCCTGCAGGGAGACCGTCAACGAATGCAACCTTAACATCATCTTCGGTGATTTCGCCTGCAAGAATCATTCCGTGGCTTTCAACACCGCAAAGAGTTCTGGGTGCAAGGTTTGCAACAACAATAACCTTTTTGCCGATAAGGTCTTCGGGCTTGTACCATTTTGCAATACCTGATGCAACAGTTCTGGGTTCTTTTGTGCCATCATTAAGAGTGAGTTCAAGAAGCTTTTTAGCTTTCTTGATGGGCTTGCAATCAACAACCTCGCAAACGCGAAGCTCAACTTTAGCAAAATCATCATACTGAATTTCAGCAAGGCCAACGATTTCTTTTTCTTCCTCTTCAGCTTCCTCTTCAACCTTGGGAAGAGAAGCTTCGATTTCTGCGAGAGTTTTTTCTACATCAAGACGGGAGAAAAGGGGAGTTGCAACACCTACCTTGTCGCCTGTTTTAACTGCACCGAATTCTGCAAGAGAGTCAAGAGTGTTAACATCTGTGCCGATTTGTTCAAGAATTTTAACGCTTGTTTCGGGCATAAAAGGCTGGAGAAGAACTGCAATAAAGCGGATGCCTTCAATAAGGTTATAAAGAACTGTGCCAAGTCTTGCTTTCTTTCCTTCGTCCTTTGCAAGTGCCCAAGGCATTGTTTCGTCAATGTACTTGTTGCAACGCTTTGCAAGGTCGAAAATCTTGGAAAGTGCATCACTTACTTTATATGTGTCAAGTAACTTTGTAACCTCACCCAAAGTGGAGAGAGCCATTTCTTTAAGCTCGTTGTCAATATCTTCTACCGCATCGGGTGACTGAATAACACCGTCAAAATACTTGTTGCTCATAGCAACTGTGCGGTTGACAAGGTTTCCGAGAGTATTTGCAAGGTCGGAATTGAAACGCTCGATAATTGTTTCATAGGTAATTGTTCCGTCCTGAGCGTGAGGCATTTCGGAAAGAAGATAGTAACGCACGGCATCAACACCAAAGCGGTCGCAAAGGTCGTCTGCATAAATAACATTACCACGGGATTTGCTCATTTTGTCATTACCTGAAAGAAGCCAGGGATGACCGAATACCTGTTTGGGTAAGGGCTCACCGAGAGCCATAAGCATAATGGGCCAATATATAGTGTGGAAACGTAAAATATCTTTACCGATAATGTGAACATTGGCGGGCCAGTATTTCTTATACATTTCGGAGGTGTTTTCAGGGTCGTAACCGAGACCTGTAATATAGTTAAGAAGAGCATCTACCCAAACGTAGATAACGTGTTTTTCGTCACCGGGGAAAGGGATTCCCCATTTGAAGGTGGAACGGGAGATGCACAAATCCTGAAGACCCGGCTTGATAAAGTTGTTTATCATTTCTTTTTTTCGGCTTTCGGGGTAAATGAAATTGGGATTTGCTTCAATGTATTCTTCAAGCTGTTTCTGATATTTGCTCATTTTGAAGAAATATGCTTCTTCCTTTTCTTTGCGGACTTCTCTTCCACAGTCGGGACATTTACCGTCAACAAGCTGAGAATCAGTGAAAAAGCTTTCGCAGGGAACACAGTACCAACCCTCATACTCGCTTTTATAAACATCGCCTTTATCAATGAGCTTTTTGAAGATTTTCTGTACGGATTCTTCGTGTTCTTTATCTGTTGTTCTTATAAATTTATCATAGGTTGTGTTGAGACAATCGCAGATATCCTTGATTTCACCTGCAACCTTATCAACATATTCTTTCGGGGAAACACCTGCCGCAGCAGCATATTCCTCAATTTTTTGACCGTGCTCGTCAGTACCTGTCTGGAAGAAAACGTCATAGCCCTGCATTCGTTTGAATCTTGCCAAAGCATCGGAAAGAACGATTTCATAAGAGTTTCCGATATGGGGTTTTCTTGAAGTGTATGCAATTGCAGTGGTAATGTAATAGGGCTGTTTGCTCATTTTCTTTTTATCTCCTTTTATTCCTCTTCTCAAATGGGAGAAGTGGTTTTTAGATTTATCAGTATATTATCATTCGCTCTTTAAGTCAAGTTTAACCTTTTCAATGCCTTTAGCATCAATGGTTACTGTTATATCGCCTTTTTTGCCGTTGGTGCGAATCCAGAATGCTCTGTCACCACCGATAAGGGGGAATTCAGAAGGTCCGATAATTTCTGCCGCACCTTTAACCGTTACCTTAACAGAGCTGTCTGCAAAGGGAACTCTGTTGCCGTTCTGGTCTTTAGCAACAATCTGGATTCTTGTAGCATCGTAGGTGTCCTCTTCTTTGAGAACTGTGGCATCAGCTTTAACATCAAGGTGAAGCTCTGTTACAGCAGTTCTCACAACCGTTGCAACACATTCACCGTTTTTATAACCCTCGAAAGCGTAGGTAATCTGCTCATTACCCCAACCGCCTACATATTTTGTCACAATATCAAACATTCTGTTAAAGGGGATTTTACCGACAACCATTGCGGCACCTGCTTTAACAAATTTTGAGGGGGGAAGCTTCCATTGCTTTGTCTGAGCGGCAACAAGGGTATCTGTAAGAAGAGCCGCAGCTTTGGGGTCAAGTCCATCATCTGTCACCAATGAGTCACCGATAAAGTCGGAGGCAATCATTGGGGGATGGGGAAGATTTTTGAATTTTGAAGAGTCGGGGTAAACTGTGCTTGTGTATTTACCGTTTTTATAAAGTTTAACATAATCGCAGTTTGTGAATATCCAGACATCACCGATTGTTCCGCCGGGATGCTCACCGATATCCATAGCTGATGTAACCTCAAGGAAGGGCTTGTCTTCCTGCTGTGAACGGTAAACTGCCGCACCCATTTTGGGAACGCGGAACATATCTGTTACACCGTGATAGCAAATTCTGTCACCGCTGCCGAAGTCCTTATGTGTGTTATAGTCTGCCATACACCAACCGATAGCACCACTGGTTCTGGGGTTGCCGTAAGCAGAATTAAGAACTCTTGTGTGGCGAAGAGCGTGCTCTGCTCTCACTCCTTCTTTATCAAAGCTCTTTGTTGGGAACATATGGCCGTTATGCTCTGTAACAAGGTATGGAGCAGTAAGGCTCTTTGTAACAAAAGCGGGTGGAAGAAGGTTAATAAAGCTACCCGAATGAATAAAGTCATTCATTGTATACACATCTTCAAGAAGATGGCTGAAGGGCATATTTCTTACGCCACCTGTCTGACGGGTATTATCAAGCTCTCTTGCAATAGCGTTGGTTTCGGTGTAGAACTCGTCACAGTCAAGGCCCTCGTTAACACGAACCCCCCAAAGAATAACACAGGGGTGATTTCTGTCACGAAGAACCATTCTGCGAACATTGTCCTTGCAAATATCTCGCCATTCACCCTCGCCAAGATACTGCCATGAGGGCATTTCGGTGAAAACAAGAAGACCGATTTCATCGCAACGGTCAAGGAAATGAACGCTGTCGGGGTAGTGAGAGGTTCTTACAAGGTTAACACCAAGCTCGTATTTAAGTAAGTCTGCATCTGCTCTCTGCACATTCTTGGGCATAGCATAGCCGACATAGGGGTAACTCTGGTGACGGTTAAGTCCGCGGATTTTAATTTTTTTGCCGTTAAGGTAGAAGCCGTCAGTTAAAAATCTGCATTCTCTGAAACCAAAGCGTACAGAGATTTCGTCTTTATTGTCAAGCCTTACTTTAAGAGTATAAAGCTTCGGATTTTCTGTGTTCCAGAGTTCAACGTCAGAAACTGCCCATTTAGCGTTAATAACTCTTCCGTTGAAATCGGTTTTCTTTTCGCCGATAACCTCATTACCGTCAAAAAGAGTAAAGGTAAGCTCACCCTTAGCGCTTTCACTAAGAGTTACATCAATATCAAGAACCTTTTTAGGCTGAAGAACATTGAGTGTTCTTACAAAGGCATTGTCAATATATGTTTCGCTGACCTCTTCAAGCCATACTTCACGATAAATACCGCCATATACAAGGTAATCAACAACATTACCGAAAGGCGGAATTTCTTTTCTTTCGGTGGAGTCAAGCTCAACAACAAGCAAGTTGTCTTTTGCTTTTACTTTATCTGTAATGTCAAAGGAGAAAGCATTATATGCGCCCTTATATTCGCCAATAAATTCATCATTGAGATAAACCCTTGAATAAAGAGAAGCACCTTCAAAATGAAGGATATAACGTTTGTCCTTTGATTTTTTACCTATATCAAAGAATTTACGATAACAGCTGATGAACTGATAGCATTTTTCATCAAAATAGTTTAAAGGCAATTCCTTGTTAGTATGAGGAATGTCAACAGTTTGAAATTTACTGTCGTCAAAAGAAGCTTTTACCATATCCTCTGAAAATTCAGGAGAATATTTCCAACCAAAGTTGAGAGAATGTGCAGTACGCATTTTACCACCCTTTCTTTTTAAGTCCATATATATACTATTATAATATATATGTTACATATATGTCAATAAATCTGCTTTAGTGTTTTTTACTCTGTTTTCAATAACTGCATCTAAAAGGTCGTTTAAGGTATTTCCTATTTCTTCACCCTTAAAACCTTTTTTCTCCAAGTCTTTGCCGTTTATTGCAAGCTGAGAAATTGTGCAACATTCGTTGTTTTCTTCAATTTCTTCCAACCATTTAAGAGTTTGAGCAGTTCCTTCACTGATATCGCGGTAGCTTTCGCTTAAAGCACCTCGGTCACTTTTCTTGATAATAAGAAGAGTTCTGATATCTTCGGGAGTTTTGGTTTTAAGGTTATTTTTCAGTTCAATTTTTGTTTCCGGTGGCTCAAAATCGTGACAACTCACCAGGAAAGAAACTCTGTTTATAGTCTTTTTATCAAATTTCAGGCGGGTGAGAATTTCTTTTGCCATTTCACCGCCTACTTTGGCGTGATTTTTAAAGGTGCTGTCACCCTTTTCATTTATTTTGTGAGTCGGTACTTTACCCAAATCGTGCAAAAGCATAGTTAATCTTAATATTCGGTCTTGCGGAACTGTGTCAACGGTATGGCAGATATGCTCCCATACGTCATAGGCGTGCTTTTTGCCGTATTGGGTGAAATTTACCGCAGGTGCGATTTCAGGAATGAATACGGAAAGTACGTCGGGGTATTCCATAAGAATATTAAAAGCATTTTTACCGCAGAGAAGCTTTGTCAGTTCAATTGTAATTCGTTCTGCGGAAATGTTTTTTAAAAGGTCTTTGTTTTTATGGATTGCAGATTTTGTTTCTCCTTCAATTTCAAAACCAAGAGTAGCAGAAAAGCGCAAAGCTCTCATAATGCGAAGCCCATCTTCTTTAAAACGTGTGTCAGCATCGCCTACGGTTCTTATTATACCATTATATATATCATCCTGTCCGCCATATAAATCAACAAGCCCCGTAACTTCATTATAGGCGAGAGCGTTGATAGTTAAATCCCGTCTTGCAAGGTCGTCACCTATTTTGCTTGTGAAGGTAACATTTTCGGGATGGCGGTTATCACCATATTCGCCATCTATTCTGTAGGTTGTAACTTCGTAAGGTGTTCTGTCTATTATAATTGTCAGAGTTCCGTGCTTAAGACCTGTATCAACAGTTCTGAAATCCTTGAAAAGCTCTTTTGTTTCTTCGGGGAGGGCAGAGGTTGTAATGTCCCAATCACCGGGGGACACACCCATAATACTGTCACGTACAGCTCCACCAACGCAGTAGCCTTCAAACCCTGCGTTTTTTAGTCTTTCGAGTATTATTTTTACGTTGTCAGGAATAGATATAGTCATAGGAACACCTTTTAAATGCGGAATTCGAAATGCGGAATGTGGAATTAGCTTCGCAAGTAATAAATATAGAGCAAATCCTATCATCCCTGTTAGCCTTTAGGCTAATAGGGAGGGGGACCGCGTCAGCGGTGGTGGGTTGCCCCGTAAAAATTACTACTTGTAGAGGTAACATTATATATATTATGGGCAAAAATGGGTTCTCTGTCAACAAATAATTACAATTTGAGAAGAAATTGGCAAAAAATGGGGCAAAAACACCCACAAAAGTTACAGTTTGTAATTTTTGTGGTTTTGCCAAAATAAAACTGAAAAAACTTGTGTTTGTTACAGGTTTCGCCACTAAATATAGTGGGTAAGGTGTTTTTGTGTTCAAAACCTTTGTGAAAAGTTAACAAAAAGCACTTTTTAAATTATTTGACTTTTAAAGAAAGTTGGTTATAATACCAAATGCCATCGGATAACTACGACCTTTTTATTGGTAATCTGAGGTTGAAAATGTGACAGTTCAACTTTTTATTGCTGATAAAAATGTCTACAACGGTAGCTTTTCAAGGCAGAAATGCCACAAAATCATTATAAAACAGAAAAGCTGCTTGTCTAAGGAGATATTTATACCATGACAGTCAGAAAAATAGGCGAAACGTCCGTGCATTCGCCGCTCAAAAGAGCTTCTCTTTTGATTTTAGCGGTTGTTTTCTTCATTTCAGTCACAGCGTTCGCCGTACCGCCCGTAATGTACGATGTTACAATTTACGACGGGAACTCGGTAATTGCTGTTACCACAGCCCAGACTGATGCTAATGAAATTCTTGCAAACGCAGGCATTGAAATTGACGAAGAAAAGGGTGACGAGGTTAGCCTCTCTAACTTCGACGGTAAGGACGGCAGTGCCATTATTATAAGAAGAGGCGTTAAGGTTACAATTAAAAGCTTTGACGGCACAGAAAATACCGTTTATGCTTTGGGTACAGTTAAGGATGCCCTTGAAAAAGCAGATATTACTCTTAAAAAGGGTGCTGAGCTGAACTATTCTGCAGATACACTTCTTGAAGACGGTATGATAATTGAAATCTATGATATTTATAAAATCACACTGACAGTTGACGGAAAAACAGTAAGCAAAAAGGTTTCCGGCAAAACGGTTGAGGATGCATTGAACGTTCTCGGTGTTGAATTAAAGGGTGAAGATTTCACAAAACCTGCTCTTGATAAAGAGCTTGAAAACAATATGGAAATTTCTGTTTACAGAGTTGAGCTTAAAGAGAGGACTGAAGAAGAGCCTGTTGCTTACGATACTGAGTACACTTATTCTGACTCTCTTTACAGAAATCGCACAAGAACTCTTGAAAGCGGTAAAGAGGGCACAAAGGCGGTTGTTTATGAAGATCGCTATGTTAACGGCGAGCTTGAGAAAACTGCAAAAAAATCTGAAAAGGTTCTCGAAAATCCCCAAAGAGAGCTTGTTCAGGTGGGTACAAAGGTAAATGTTGTTACAACAGGTCTTCCCGTTGGAACACCTATCAGTGAGATGGCTGAACCTTCGTATCTTAAAATAGGAGCAAACGGTTTACCTACAAACTATAAATCAGTTATCAATGCTCAGGCAACTGCATATTGCATCCCCGGTGGTATTACCTCAACAGGCAAAAGAGCCCAGACAGGTTACATTGCGGTTGACCCCAAGGAAATTCCCTACGGCACAGAAATGTATATCGTTTCTGCAGACGGTCAGTATGTTTACGGCTACTGCATCGCTGCTGACACAGGCAGTTATATTTACGATGTTGACTGGACAGTTGACTTGTATATGAATTCCGAGGCACAGTGCAGAAACTGGGGTAGAAGAGATATAATAATTTATGTCCTGTAATAAAAAGGTCTTTCGTTTTTTGAAAACGAAGGACCTTTTATGTATAAAAAATGAATAATATACAAAAAATGTATACGAAAACACTCTTACATTATATATAAAAATATGTGTTGCCGTGAAAAAGGCTGAAAAATACACAAAAAACACACTTAAATCAAGGGGTTTTACTGCAAAAAGGCGAAAATGCACAAAAAATAAAATATTCATTCAAAAAGGTTGACTTTTTTTATTCAAAGGTGTATAACTATGCATATCGAATGAATATTTTTGCAAAACTTGCAATTTGGAGGAAATAAAAATGGATAAGAAAAACATTAAGAAGGTAGTTCTCGCTTACTCAGGCGGTCTTGATACATCAATTATCATCCCCTGGCTTAAAGAAAATTATAATAACTGTGAGGTTATTGCGGTTTCCGGTAACGTTGGTCAGGCAAGTGAGCTTGAAGGCCTTGAAGAAAAAGCAATTGCAACCGGCGCTTCAAAAATCTATATTGAAGATCTTACAAAAGAATTTCTTGAAGACTATGTTTTCCCCGGTCTCAAAGCGGGTGCAATTTATGAAGAATATCTTCTCGGTACAGCATATGCCCGTCCTCCCATTGCAAAAAGAATTGCTGAAATAGCTATTGCAGAAGGTGCAGATGCTATCTGCCACGGTTGCACAGGCAAAGGTAACGACCAGGTAAGATTTGAGCTTGCTATTAAAGCATTTGCTCCCAATATGCCCATTATCGCTCCCTGGAGAGAGTGGGACATCAAATCCAGAGAAGAAGAAATTGCTTATGCTGAAGCACACAATGTTCCTCTTAAAATCAACAGAGAAACAAATTACTCAAAAGATAAAAATATCTGGCACCTTTCTCACGAAGGTCTTGACCTTGAGGACCCTATGAACGAGCCCCTTTACAACAAAGAAGGTTTCTTGGAAATGGGCGTTTCTCCCGAAATGGCTCCCGATAAACCCACCTATGTTACAATCCACTTTGAAAAAGGTGTTCCCACAGCAGTTGACGGCGTAGAAATGGGCGCAGTTGAGCTTGTTACAAAGCTTAATGAGCTCGGTGGTGCAAACGGTATCGGTCTTCTTGATATCGTTGAAAACAGACTTGTGGGTATGAAATGCCGTGGTGTATATGAAACTCCCGGCGGAGCAATTCTCTACAAGGCACACAGCGTTCTTGAGACAATTTGCCTTGATAAAGAAACTGCACACTATAAAGCACTTGTTGCTCAGAAGCTTGCAGAGCTTACTTATAATGCACAGTGGTACACACCTCTCACAAAAGCAATTCTTGCTTTCGTTGATTCAACTCAGGAAACAGTTACAGGTGATGTTAAGCTCAAGCTTTACAAAGGAAATATGATTAATGCAGGCGTTTGCTCTCCTTATTCACTTTATGATGCTGATATGGCAACCTTTGATGAGGATGAGGTTTATGACCAGAAGGATAGCGCAGGCTTCATTAACCTTTACGGTCTTCCCATCAAGGTTATGGCAAATATGAGAGATAAGGCAGGACTTGCAAATCTCGGTGAATAATTGTTTAGCTACCAGTCGCCAGATGCCAGATGCCAGAGCTAAGGGTCTGCGACGCGATTGTAAAAGCTACCAGTCGCCAGATGCCAGATGCCAGAGCTAAGGGTCTGCGACGCGATTATAAAAGCTGACAGTCGCCAGATGCCGGTGTCGGGGTCTGCGATGCAATTATAATAAAAATAGTTCAATCAATATATATTTACTTTGCACATTCGGTGCTTTATTCCGAATGTGCAAAGTGGTTTTTGAAAGGGTATAAATTACTATGGATAAAATGTGGGCAGGCAGATTTACAAAGGCTCTTGATAAGGAAGCAGATGATTTTAATTCATCTCTTCATTTTGATTGCAAAATGTTCCGCCAGGATATCGGCGGTTCAATAGCACACGCGGGGATGCTTGCAAAGCAGGGCATTATTACCGAAAATGACTGCGAAGAAATTGTCGATGGTCTGTCGGGGATTCTTGAAGATATCGAAAACGGAAAGCTCACCTTTGACAGTGATGCGGAAGATATACATATGTTTATTGAAAGTGAGCTGACACAGAGAAAAGGTGATGTAGGTAAACGCCTTCACACCGCAAGAAGCCGTAACGATCAGGTTGCAGTTGATATAAGACTTTACCTTCGTGACGAAGCAGAGAAAGTGAATGATTTGCTTTATGCTCTTATTGAAGTAATACGTGATAAAGCTCAAGAAAATCAGGATGCAATTCTTCCCGGCTATACCCATCTTCAAAGAGCACAGCCTATCACATTTGCTCACCATTTACTCGCTTATGCACAGATGTTTATGCGTGACTGCGGAAGACTTCAGGATGCAGTTAAGAGAATGAATTATTCTCCTCTCGGCTCTTGCGCACTTTCCGGCACAACTTATAATACTGACAGAGAATTTGAAGCGAAAAAATTAGGCTTCTACGGAATTATGCAGAACAGTATTGACGGTGTTTCCGACAGAGATTTCTGCGTTGAGCTTATGAGCGCATTTTCTGTTATTATGATGCATCTTTCAAGATTTTCCGAAGAGGTTATTCTCTGGTCCTCCTGGGAATTCAAATTCGTTGAACTTGATGATGCTTATACTACCGGTTCAAGCATTATGCCTCAGAAGAAAAATCCTGATATGGCAGAGCTGGTAAGAGGTAAAACAGGCAGAGTTTACGGCGACCTTTTCGCTCTCCTCACTTCTCTCAAGGGGCTTCCCCTTGCATACAACAAAGATATGCAGGAGGATAAGGAAGCAATTTTTGACAGTATTGAAACAGTGGAAAAATGCTTGAGCATTTTTGCTCCTATGATTGCAACTATGACAGTGCTTAAAGATAATATGTATTCTGCGGCTCAAAAGGGCTTTATAAATGCAACTGACCTTGCAGACTACCTTGTAAAAAAGGGTATGCCTTTCAGAACTGCATATAAAATCGTAGGACAAACAGTTGCAGAATGTATAGAAAAGAACAAAGTTCTTGAAACTCTCACTTTAGAAGAATACAAAGCCCATAGTGACCTTTTCGGTGAAGATTTATTCAATGAAATTTCTCTTGAAACCTGTATTTCAAAAAGAATTTCCGCCGGTTCAACGGGCTATAAATCAGTAGAAAAACAAATTGAGCAGGTAACGGAGTTTATCAATGGCAAAGAAAGTATTTATTGACGGCAAAGCCGGCACAACCGGTTTGAGAATATATGAAAGGCTTGAACAGCTCGAAGGCATTGAGCTTATAAGCCTTTCTGATGAAAAAAGAAAAGACAGAGAATGCAGAAAAGAAGCTCTTAACAGTGCTGATATTGCTTTTCTCTGTCTTCCCGATGATGCAGCGCGAGAATCCGTTTCACTTATAGAGAACGAAAATACGGTGGTAATTGATACCTCAACTGCTCACAGAACTCTTGAAACTTGGGCATATGGTTTCCCTGAGCTTTCAGATTCTCACAGAGAAAAAGTTAAAAGCTCAAAGAGAATTGCCGTTCCCGGATGCCACGCAAGCGGATTTATCTCTCTTATTTATCCTCTTGTTGAAGCAGGTGCATTGGACGGAACAGAAAACCTTTCCTGCTTCTCCCTTACGGGCTATAGCGGCGGCGGTAAAAAAATGATTGCAGAATACGAGGAAGAGCCTGACGAGCTTTTAGGTGCTCCCCGTCAGTACGGTCTTACTCAAAATCACAAGCATTTAAAGGAAATGATAAAAATTTCGGGACTTAAAACTGCTCCTGTATTTTGCCCCATCGTTTCAAATTTCTATTCGGGTATGGAAGTGACTGTTCCTGTATTTAAAAGTGATTTAAAAAACGGATTTGATATAGAGAAAGTCAAAGAGATTTATAAAAACAAATACAATGGTCCTCTTGTTAAGTTTGAAGACAATTTGAATGAAGAGGGTTTCATTTCTGCAGGACTTCTTTCAGGCAAAGACAGTATGATTATTTCTGTTTTCGGAAATGAGGACAGAATAATTCTTACTGCAAGATATGATAACCTTGGAAAAGGCGCATCAGGTGCGGCGGTAGAATGCCTTAACATTGTTCTCGGAAATGACGATACAAACGGTTTGGAGATATAATTATGAAACTCATTAACGGCGGTATCTGTGCCGCAAAGGGATTTACCGCAGGTGGTATTCATTGCGGTATAAGAAAAAATAAAACAAAACGCGACCTTGCACTTATTTACAGCGAAAAGAAAGCAAGTGCCGCTGCAGTATATACAACCAACCTTGTTAAAGGCGCACCTTTGGCAGTTACAAAAATGCACCTTTTAAACGGCACGGCTCAGGCAGTTATCTGCAACAGCGGTAATGCAAATACCTGCAACGCAAACGGTATTGAAGTGGCACAGGAAATGGCAAGGCTTACTGCAGAAAATCTTGGTATTGCTGAAGATGATATTGTTGTTGCTTCAACGGGTGTTATAGGTCTTCCTCTTGATATAACTCCCATAAAAGAGGGGCTTCCTGCTCTCAAAGCTGCTCTCGGTGATAACAGTGCCGAAGCCGCGGAGGGTATTATGACAACCGATACAGTTAAAAAAGAGGTTGCGGTTTCCTTTGAAATTGACGGAGTTGAGTGCAAAATCGGCGGTATTGCAAAGGGTAGCGGTATGATTCATCCCAATATGGCAACAATGCTTGTGTTTATTACAAGTGATGTCAATATTGCTCCCGAAATGCTTCAAAAAGCACTTTCTTCTGATATTCAGAATACATTTAATATGGTAAGCGTTGACGGTGACACTTCAACAAATGATATGGTTTGCGTTCTTGCAAACGGTATGGCAGGCAATAAAGAAATTACCGAAGAGGGCGAATCATTTGATACATTTATGAAAGCTCTTAACACAGTAACTGTTCACCTTTGCAGAATGATTGCAGGTGACGGTGAGGGTGCAACAAAGCTTCTTGAATGCAGAGTAACAGGCGCAAGCGATGAAAAAACTGCAAAAACAGTTGCGAAGAGCGTTATTTGCTCATCTCTTACAAAGGCGGCAATGTTCGGCGCAGATGCAAACTGGGGCAGAGTTCTTTGTGCAATCGGTTACAGTGGTGCAGATGTGGATGTAACAAAGGTTGATGTTTCATTTGAATCCTCTAAAGGCATCATTCCCGTTTGTAAGGAGGGTTCAGGCATTGAATTCTCCGAGGAGAAAGCAAAGGAAATTCTTTTAGAAAAAGAAATCATTATAAATGTTGGTCTTAATTCAGGTGACGGTGTTTCAACCGCTTGGGGTTGCGACCTTACTTATGAATATGTAAAAATCAACGGCGATTACAGGACGTGATAAAATGGAAGATATGAATATTTCTAACTTGCAACGCGCTCAGGTTATTACACAGGCGCTTCCTTATATTCAAAAATATCACAACAAAATAATTGTTGTAAAATACGGCGGAAATGCAATGGTAAGCGAAGAGCTTAAGCTTCAGGTTATGGAAGACCTTGTTCTTCTCTGGCTTATTGGTGTTAAACCCGTTCTCGTTCACGGCGGTGGACCCGAAATTTCCGATATGCTCAAAAAAGTGGGCAAGAAAAGTGAATTTGTTGACGGTCTTCGTGTTACGGACAAGGAAACTGCAGAAATTGTTCAGATGGTTCTTGCAGGTAAAATCAATAAACAGCTTGTAAACCTTTTAGGTGAATTCGGCGGTAATGCCGTTGGTATTTCAGGTATTGACGGCCACCTTATTGAAGCAAAGGTAAAGGATGAAAGGCTCGGCTTCGTCGGTGAAATTACAAATGTAAATGTTCAGCCCATTCTTGACCTTATCGAGAAAGAATATATTCCCGTTGTTTCAACTGTGGGTTGCGACAAAGACGGAAATGTTTATAATATCAATGCCGATACTGCTGCCTCATATATCGCAGGGGCTATGAATGCGGAAAGACTTATTACAATGACCGATATTCCGGGTATTTTGAGAGATGTTAACGACCCTGATTCAATTATCAAAAGAGTTACTACCGAGGAAGCTCGTCAGTTGTTTGCAGACGGAGTTATATCAGGTGGTATGATTCCCAAGGTGGAATGTTGCATTGAAGCAATTGAAAAGGGTGTTAGAAGAGTTACAATTCTTGACGGCAGAGTGCCTCACGCGCTTCTTCTTGAACTCCTTACCGATGAGGGCGCAGGTACTTTGGTTAAAGGTGTGGAATAAATGAGCATTAAAGAACTTGATAATAAATATGTAGCGAATACCTACGCTCGTTTCCCTATTGAATTGGTTTCGGGTAAGGGAAGTAAGCTCTATGACAGTGAAGGAAAAGAATATATTGATATGGGCACAGGCATCGGTGTAAGTGCATTCGGTGTTGGTGATGAAGAATGGGTTAAGGCTGTAACTGAACAGCTTACAGTTCTTCAGCACACATCAAACTTATACTATACCGCGCCATGCGCAAAGCTTGCAGAGCTTCTATGCACTAAAACAGGTGCTAAAAAGGTTTTCTTTTCAAATTCGGGCGCAGAGGCTAATGAATGTGCCATAAAGGCGGCAAGAAAATATGCCGCAGAGAGAAAGGGCGCAGAATATTACAATATAATTACTCTTAACAACAGTTTCCACGGTAGAACAATAACAACCCTTGCCGCAACGGGACAGGATAGCTTTCACAAGGATTTTCTCCCTCTTACTGATGGCTTCCTTTATGCTGATGTAGGTGACCTTGAAACAATTGAAAAATATATAAAAGAAGAAAAAATTGCTGCAATTATGTTTGAAACCGTTCAGGGCGAGGGTGGCGTTGTTGCTCTTTCAAAGGATTTTGTTTCAAGTCTTGCAAAATTAGCGGAAGAAAACGATGTTCTTCTTGTTGTTGACGAGGTTCAGACAGGTAACGGCAGAACGGGCGCACTTTACAGCTATATGAAATACGGCATTAAACCCGATATTGTTTCAACTGCAAAGGGTATAGGCGGAGGTCTTCCCTTGGGTGCTACAATGCTTTTTGAGAAAACAGAAAATGTTTACACTCCCGGTAGTCACGGCTCAACCTTCGGCGGAAACCCCGTTTCCTGCGCAGGTGCTATAAGCATAATAGAAAGGCTTGATAAAAGCTTCCTTTCGGAAGTTGATAAGAAAAGTCAATATATTATTGAAGAGCTTTCATCCGGCAAGGGTGTAAAAAGTATAAGTGGTTTAGGCCTTATGCTTGGTATTGAAACCGAGAAGGATGTAAACGAGGTTCTTGCCTATTGTCAGCAAAACGGTGTTTTGCCCATTAAAGCAAAGAACAAGTTAAGACTTTTACCGCCTTTGAATATCTCTTTTGAAGATTTGAAAAAGGCAATAAATATTATAAAAAAAGCTTGTGAGGTATAAAAATGAATTTAAAAGGCAGAGATTTTTTAAAGCTTCTTGATTTCACAAGTGAGGAAATGGAATACCTCATAAATCTTGCGGCAGACCTTAAAAAGAAAAAGAAAAACGGAATTCCCCATGACACTCTTAAAGGCAAAAACATTGCCCTTATTTTTGAAAAAACAAGCACAAGAACCCGTTGTAGCTTTGAGGTTGCTGCAAGGGATTTGGGTATGGGTGTTACCTACCTTGACCCAAATGCTTCTCAGATAGGCAGAAAAGAGAGTATTGCAGACACAGCAAGAGTTCTCAGTTCTATTTATGATGGAATTGAATACCGTGGCTATGGACAAGAAATTGTTGAAGAGCTTGCAAAGTATTCATCTGTTCCCGTTTGGAACGGTCTTACAAATGAATTTCACCCCACGCAGATTCTTGCGGATTTTCTTACAATTAAAGAAAAATTCGGAAGACTTAAAGGCATAAATTTCGTTTATATGGGCGATGCAAGATATAATATGGGCAACTCTCTTATGGTGGGTTGCGCTATTATGGGGCTTAATTTTACCGCTTGCGCTCCCGAAAAATATTTCCCCGACAGTGCTCTTGTTGACGAATGCAAAAAACTCGCAAAGCAAAGCGGAGCGACTCTTAAATTTGAAGAAGACCCGATGAAAGCTACAAAAAATGCAGATGTTATTTATACAGATGTATGGGTTTCGATGGGTGAGCCCGAGCTCGTTTGGGCAGAAAGAATCAACGAGCTTTCACCCTATCAGGTGAATGCAGAGCTTATGAAACATGCAGGTGACAACGCAATATTTATGCATTGTCTTCCTGCATATCACGATGAGAAAACCGAAATCGGTAAAAGAATGTGTGAAAAATTCAATCGTTCCGCTATGGAAGTTACAGATGAAGTTTTCGAAAGTGAACAGTCTGTTGTTTTTCAGGAAGCAGAAAACAGGATGCACACTATTAAAGCGGTTATGTATGCAACTCTGTAATTGGTTTATCTTTGTCAATTATTTTAAGAGAATAATAATCGGAAAAACATTCCTTTAATTCATCTACAAACGACTCTGATGCACCGTAGTTTATTACAACTATGGTGCATTGTTTTTGTGTTCCTAAAAATGAGCAAATTTCTCTTATGTTTATTATACGGTTATAAATCTCTCTGTTATCGGAATTCAAAGGAATCGTAATTGTTATTCCCTTTTCTTTCCAGACCATAAGCTTGAATATTAAGGAAAAAAGAATAAAGAGTATTCCTAAAATAGCCAGAGCCAATGCTACAATATCAGATAACATAAAAATACCTCCCGTAGAAATCGTGTTGAAACACGATTTCAGTTTTATTCGCCTGACGGCGAGTGATATTGCTGAAGCAGTTATATTATGCTTCGCATAGTGTTTTTGCTTTGTAAGTTTTGTGGTGAATAAAATAGCACTGAAACTGAAAGTTTCAATAACACTATTGCTAAGAGCAATAATAAAACTTTACTTTTTTCTATAATATGTAAAAGCTGCGGTAGTGGTTACAGATAGGGATAAAAAATAACCAACACAGAAAAATTCTGTGTTGGCTAAACTTTTGTTGTCAGTTAAGAAAAGTTAAAACTTAGATAATATCAAATGCCATAACAGCTTTTGACCAATCATCTGTTGTAAGGAATCTGCCGTTTGCAAAGTCTCTTGCATAGAAGATAACCTGAGAATCTGTAACCTCAACGAGAAGACCTGTGCCGGGGTTGTTGTAAACGCCGTCTTTATTGTCAATACCAACGGAGGGAACGTTAACACCCTGAACATTGTTTTCTTCGCTGATTGTTTCGTAAGTATATTTACCAAATCCTGTATGAAGGTGACCGGTTATGAAGAACACATTTTCGTATTTTGTGAGAATATCGTAAACCTTGTTTGTCTGGTCGCCGATGGAACCTGTCATATCGTAATCATCTTTTCTTTCATAAGTGGGAAGAGTTTCATCACCTGCGCCACTGTTTGCAGAACCCCATGTATTGGGAAGACCGTGACCTTCAGCGAGAGGATAGTGGCAAATTACGAAGACGGGCTTGCCTTCCTTTGTAGCATTTTTAAGCTCGATATTAAGCCATTGAAGCTGAGCGTTGCTGATATAAGCATCTTCAAATCTGCTTTCTTCAGAGCCCATTATGAGGAATGTATAGCCGTTAACATCATATTTGAAGTAAACGTCGCTCTGAGCATTTTCTTCGGAATTGAGGTTGTTCATAAAGCAGAGGAAGCGCTCTTTGGACTGCTCATATTCACGAAGACGGATGTCGTGGTTACCGGTGCACATAATGAAGTTCTGTGTATTAAAGTCTGCAATATGACTTGCAACTCTGTCGAATTCTTCCTGCATACCGTTTTCAGCAATGTCGCCAACGATAAGGAAAGCATCAAGCTCCATATCAGAGTTCATCATATCTTCTGCAAAAGAAATAAGATTTGCTTCGCGTTCGGGCATATAGTCACAAACCTGTGTGTCACCTGTTAAAACAAAATCGATAATTGTATCAGGATTGATGTTTTTGAGGAGATCGTTTGTAGCAGGAGTGGTAACTCCGCCGAACATCATTAAAATTGATAAAAGAAGTGCAGCAATTTCCTGGAATAAGCCTGCTATGTATTGCATAAAGATCCTACCTTTTCATTTTATTTGATTTGATTATAGCACTTAAAAAGTCTTTCGTCAACGATTATTTGTAAGAGTTTGGTAAAAAAGGACGCTTTAAAATATTGAAAAATAAACGATATTATGATAAAATGAGATAACTTATGCAAGAAAATTTTTATAATACGGAGTTTGTTATGGAAAGATTACTTACAAGATGGGGAAAAACAATTGATAAGGATTTACCCTTGAACGACTATCCCAGACCGCAACTCAAACGCGACAGCTTTATTAACCTTAACGGCGAATGGAATTATGCAATCCTTGACGAGTTTAAAAAATTCAACGGCTATCAGGGTAAAATTACTGTGCCGTTCAGCCCTGAATGTATTCTGAGTGGTGTTGAGAAAATAGTTCAGCCCACCGATGTTCTTTACTATCAGAAAACTTTCGAGTTTAAAAGAACGAACCATAGAGTGCTTCTTCATTTCGGAGCGGTTGATTATAAATGCACCGTGACTCTTAATAACAGCGTTGTTGGTGAGCATAAGGGCGGTTATCTTCCCTTTACCTTTGATGTTACAACTCTTATTCTCGATGGTGAGAATGACTTGAGAATTACGGTAACAGACCCCACTACCGAAGGCCATCAGGCAAGAGGTAAGCAGACCTTTAAGCGTGGCGGTATCTGGTACACACCTCAGTCAGGTATCTGGCAAACAGTATGGCTTGAAGAGGTTTGCGAGGGTTATATAGAGAACATTAAGCTCACTCCCGATATTGACAATGATGAAATAAAAATAGAAATAAAATATAACGGAAAGCCCGATGACGAAATGGCAGCAGTTGTTATGGATAAGGGGGAGGTTAAGGGTGCAGTTAAGCTCACAGACGGAAAAGGTGCGATTAAGCTTTCCGATTATGAGCTCTGGAGCCCTGAAAATCCCTACCTTTATGACCTTAAAATTGCTGCAGGTAACGACAGAGTTGACAGCTATTTCGGTATGAGAAAATATAGCGTCGGCAAGGATGATGAGGGCACACCTCGCCTTATGCTCAACAATAAACCCTATTTCTTTAACGGACTTCTTGACCAGGGTTATTGGAGCGACGGTATGTATACCGCACCTTCTGATGAAGCACTCATTTATGATATTCAGACAATGAAGGATTTAGGGTTCAATACCTTGAGAAAGCATATTAAAATTGAACCTTTGCGTTGGTATTACCATTGCGACAGACTCGGAATGATTGTCTGGCAGGATATGATAAACGGTGGCGGTTCATATAATTTTATGGCTATTGGTACTGCTCCTGCTTTTTCAATGATTTTCAATAATAAGCACGTAGGTAAGGTAAGTGACGGACCCAAGCACTACAGATATTTTGCCCGTCAGGATGAAGAGGGAAGAAAGGAATTCTACGAGGATTCCGAAAAAATGATTGAGCTTCTTTATAACGTTACCTCTCTTGCTCTCTGGACTCCTATGAACGAGGGTTGGGGTCAGTTTGACAGTGTAAAGGCTTGTGAATTTTACAAAGAAAAGGACCCCACTCGCCTTGTTGACCACGCAAGCGGTTGGGTTGACCAGGGTTCAGGTGACGTGAACAGCTTCCATATCTATTTCACACCCTTCCTTTTCCCGAAATATAATAAAAACGACGAACGTCCCATTGCTCTTACTGAATTCGGCGGTTATTCAATGCAGTTTAAAGACCACAGCTTTAATAAAGATAAATTCTTCGGTTATCGCAAATATTATAAGCAGGAGAGTTTTGATAATGCTATTAAAAATCTCTATGAAAACCGAATTTACAACTGTATGGTGAATAAAGGTCTTTCAGCAATTATTTATACTGAGGTAAGTGATGTTGAGGATGAATGCAACGGTCTTCTTACCTATGACCGCGAGGTTGTTAAGGTAACTCCCGAGGTTATGAAAGCGGCTAACGAAAAATTAAAATATTAAAGGATGTGCTTCGTGTGGAAAAGTTCCGAATAGGTGAATTTAATCAAAGAATAACAGAGCATATTGAGCTTTCCGGAAAAATTTCCTCGATTGCTGTAACACCGGACGGTGATGTTTATGCTTGCTCGGAAAATGGTTTGTGTCGTTTTAAAGAGGGTGAATGGAATAAACTCTTTTCCGATGGCGTTTTTTCTAAAGTATATTGTGATAAAAAAGGCAGGATTTTTGCTTCCCTTGAAAGAATTCTTTATGAAATAACAGATACCGGTGCAAAAGAAATTGCCGAATTTGAGTTTCCTATTGTTGATTTATGCGGTGAGAATGAAATCTATGTTCTCACAGAGCATTCTCTTCACGTTGAGCAGGGTGAAGGCTTCTTCACTCTTCAGGAAATGGACCAGGAGGAGATTTCTCTTGCAGTGCAAGGCGAAAGGGTTTGTGTTGCAAGTGAAGTCTGCTTGCAGAGAATGGAAGGTAAGCGCAGAACCTGGCGTTGCATTTTCCCTGCATATTCCACAATGCCCGAAATACATATCAATGTTATCGCTTTTGATAAAATAGGTTATCTTCTCGTTGGTGCAGACGAAGGCCTTTTCATATACGACTATAAAAGCGGTTGGTATGGTAATGCAGAAATTTCCGCATTACCTTGCGAGAGTGTTTATTCTATATGCGTTTGTGATGACGGAAGCTTCCTTGTGGGCACGGATGCAGGCGCAGTACATATTAAAAACGGAATGGCAAAGTATTTGCCTGCAACACGTTATGCTTTTGATACTAATGTTACAGCACTTGCTTGGTGTGATGGTGTGATTTATACCGCCTCTGAGGGTGGCGTTGTAAAAATAAGCGAAAAGCTTATGACAATGGAAGATAAATCAAAATTCCTTTTTGAACTCACAGAGAAAAATTTCCCCAGAAAACCGGGTTATGTTACCTGGGTAAAATCTCTTGACGGTAAGGATTGCTCGCATACTACCGATAATGACGGACTTTGGACTCAATCCTATCTTGCAGGCCTTGCAATGTGGTATGCAGTTACTAAGGATGAAGAGGTGCTTAAAGCCGCAAGGCGAACAAAGGATGCAATGCTTTTCCTTACAAGAGCGCCTGAAATCAAAGGCTTTACAGCCCGTGCGGTACGCTTCCCCGGCGAAGAAAATTGGGGAACAGATATTGAATCCGATAAGCCCGGTCGCGAGTGGCACCGTTCTTCCGACGGTAGCTATGAATGGTTGGGTGAAACCTCCAGCGATGAAATGACAGGTCATTACGCAGGATTTTATCTTTATTACGATTTGTGTGCGAATGAGGAAGAGAAGGCGGAAATCTGCGAAGCAGTCTGCAATATTACAGACCATATTTTAGATAATGACGGCTATCTTATTGATAAGGACGGCAAGCCTACATCATGGGCTTGTTGGAATGAAAACGCTCTTAACCTTGATAATGCGTGGATGTGGGAAAAGGGTGTCAATTCACTTGAAATGCTCAATTTCCTTAGAATTTCCTACCATATGTCAGGTGATGAAAAGTATAATGAAAAATACCAAAGTCTTATTAAAGACCATCATTTCCTTATAAATGCAGCTTACCATAAAAGAGCGGACGGTCATTCATGTCATATTGATGATAATCTGGGAATGCTTAACACTCTTTCGTATCTGCTTGTTGAAAAAGACCCTGCAATTCGTCAGTATCTTCTTATGGGACTTGCATCTCATTATGAATATGAAAAAATAGAGGGCAACCCCTATTATGCCTTTATTTACAAGGGCTTTACAGGTGCACCCTGTGATGTTGATACTTGTGTTAAGGCTCTCAAGGATTACCCTTGCGATATGAAAAACCGAAAAATGTTTAACAGCAATCGCCGAAACATTGAAATGGATAATGAGCCTCTTAAATGGTACGAGGAATCTCATATAAAAGTACCATTTGCTTGGGATGAAAGACCATTTTCTACTTTGGGTATTGACCCCTTTAAGATTGACGGCGGAAACGGAATAACCTATGAAAACGGAATGTCATTCATTTTCATATATTGGTTAGGCAGATTTTTAGGAATTATTGAATAAAGAAGGTATAGCCTATGTCATTAAAAACTTTTATAACTAAATGGGAAGCACAGTTAAAAGCTGTTAATCCGAATTATGACATTCTTTATGAGGTTTCAAAGGATGAACCTATTGAATTTAAGGATAGCGAAAATATCAGACTTTCTTTCGCAACAATTGCCGACACTCATCTTGTTGATAACGAAATTGCCGAAAAAAATCTTGCCAATGTTTTTGAGGATGTTGGCAATTCAAAGGAAAAGTTTGATGCTTTTCTTATGGCAGGCGATATTGCTGAATACGGAAGAAAAAAGGAATACAACAGATTTTTCAGTGTTACAGATAAGCAGACTGTTATTCCTTATATGTTCTTGACAATGGGTAATCACGATGTTCGTTTTACATACGGTAAAAACCAGAAAATCATAATGGACAAGGTTAACGAATATCTTAAAATCAATACCAATGGCAAAAGCTATTATTCTTATGATATAAATGGCTATACATTTATTGTTATCGGTACTGAAAAACGTGTTCTCGAAAAGGCACATATTACTCAGGAACAGATTGATTTCCTTGATAAAGAGCTTAAAAGAGGCACAAAGGACGGCAAACCCGTTTTCGTTATGTGCCATCAGGCATTTCTTGAAACCCACGGTCTTCCTGAGGTATGGAAAACAGGGGATATGGGTGAGCAGTCAGACGAAGTCAGAGCAGTTATGGAGAAATATAAAAACGTTATTTTCATAAACGGCCATCTTCACGGCGGAATTTATGAGAAAACCTTTGAATGGCTCAACAAAAAAAATAATGTTTGCTCATTGAGCGTTCCCGGCTACAGAAAAGAAAATAACTTCGGCATCAAGCCCTGCGGTATGGGTTATTATGCAGAGGTTTACGACGATAAAATAGTTTTCGTCGCCCGTAATTTTATGAAAGGCGAATACATAAAAGGCGATTGCGAGTTTGTGGAGTTTGAAATTCCGATAATATAAAACAATTTAATTTAATAATAAATCATAGTAAACAATATTAAATCTTAGTCGATGTGAATTTATAAGATAAATAAAGATTAAGAAATAAATTCAGAGCAAAAAAGTTTTTGGTGGTCCTTACCTCTCTTCGAAGAGAGGGGGACCGCCTTTTTGTTTGTTGTTATTTTGAATATAGCTTCAAGCGTGGATTTTATAGATGTGAAGAATAAAGTTAGTCGGGCGGTGGAGAGTTCTTGACGCGAACTTTAGAGCGTCATTTCACCGCAAGGTGAAACTGTAATGAAGTTACTGTTTTGAATTTATAAATTCTTTGGGTAGGTGCATTACAATTGAAGCTCGCGCTTCAACTACGCTCGAGGGTTCGCGTAGAGAATTCTCCACCGTTCCGCTAAACTTTATTGGTTAAATTGATATCAGGCTCGCATAATACATCTTTTAATGGTTTGTATATTCAAGACGGTCCCCCTCCTTTCGAAAGGAGGTATAACTACAGGAACTTTTTCTTCTAAATAAACTATTGCTAAAACTTAATGGTTTAGGAGTATGTGGAAACCTACACTTGATAAAATGGTTGAAAAATTAAATAGTCAAGGTGTGGAAAACACATCATACAATGATAAAAAATGGTGACAATCAAAAATCGCTTTGATTTAATTTTTTATTTAATAAGACTTTGATGCAAAGAAAAAAGAACTTTTAGGATTATAATTACATAAAGAAAGAGGCGGAACCGAAACCGCCTCTTGTTTATTAGAATTTCTTAATAAAAAAACTCTTCCACCGAAGTGAAAGAGTCTCCCTGAAACGATACTTAGGCAGGTTGGCACCCCTGCATCTCTTTGAAGACCTATTTGCATAGGCGTGATAGCTGCCCGTTCTATCCTCTAAATATCGTTAATTTAAGCATATGTAGAGAAAAAATAAAGCAGGTAACTCAAACGAGTTATCTGCTTTATTGGTCTGAGTGAGAAGACTTGAAGGGCTTTGCCCTTCACGCTCGCAAGCTCGCTAACCCGATTGTGTTCGCCTTTGGCGAGAGAAGTTCAAGTCTTCTCTTGCTGTAAAAATAAAAAAATAAAGCAAACAACTCAAACGAGTTACCTGCTTTATTGGTCTGAGTGAGAAGACTTGAACTTCCGGCCTCTTGACCCCCAGTCAAGCGCGCTACCAACTGCGCCACACCCAGATAGCGAAAGATATAATATCATATCATTTCATATTTTGCAAGTGTTTTTTTAGACTTTTTTGAAATTTATTTGGTTTTTTAGGAAATGTAACTGCATATCATATCTCGTGCCAACGGCACATATCGAACCGCAGGTATATCGAATCGTAAGATATATCGAAAATCCGGAAGGCTTTATATTGATGTGGCTTTGCCACACACAACACAACAATGGGTTATGCCGTAATATTTAAAACAGTCAATAACCTCTTCGGTTATTATTTCACCGCAAACCAGAATGGGTACTGCAGGGGGACAGCCTACCGTAACTGAAGATAGGATTTTGCCTTCACAGTTCTCAATGGATAAAATTTCCGAGGGGGATAGGGCAGCTTCTCGAACGGTCATAACCTTTTCCGCTTTAATCAATTGAGGTTGTACAGTGGTTTTAGGTTCTTTTTTCGGGATTGACGATAAGATGGTTTCTAATTTTTCAAGACCCGATTTTTCTGTTTCGGGGGTTGGCATAAGTACAAGGTAATCGGGGTCACAGAACTCGCAAAAAATATTGTTTCGTTTGAGAATTTCTGCAAGCTCCGTTCCTGTGTAGCCGTATTTTTTTGCAGAAAAAGTTAGCTTCATCGGTTCATCACCGTAAAACTCAAATCCTTTTTTTCCAAGTCTTGTTTTCATTTCTGTAATCAACGGCAAAAAGTTCTGTAATTTATTTTTGTAGCTTTCAAGGTATAAGTTACAAGCATCCAACGACTGTAAAATCAAATATGATGGACTTGTTGAACCGAAGAGTGCCAATGCGTTTTTTATATCTTTGCAAGAAAAGTCGGTAATGTTTTTCGAAAAATGTAAGTACGCACCACCTGTAATAACAGGCAATGTTTTGTGAGCAGAGTCACAACACAAATCTGCACCCAAATCAATAGGGTGACGGGATTCTTCAAGAAATTTTAAGTATGCCCCGTGAGCATTATCCACAGCTAAGAGCACGTTATGCTTCCGGCATACCTCTGCAAGACCTTTAATATCTGCAATTTTACCTAAATAATCAGGGCTTGTGATATATACCGCAATCGGCTTTACCTTGCTTGTTCGGAGAATTTCATCAAGCTCGCAAGGTGTTATGTTGCAGGAAAGATAGGATTTCTCTTCCTTAGGGTACAGCCACATTATATCAAAATCCAACAATGCTGCTGCGCTTACAAATGTTTTATGCACATTTCTTCCTGCGGCAATAAGGGGCTTTCTACCCTGCTTTTTAGCATAAATGTTGAGAAGATACATCATAGCGCGGATGCATTGGGATGAGCCTTCTGTGCAATAATATGTTGGGCAACCAAATAAATGCGAAGCATTTTTTTCGCTTTGGGCAATTATTCCTGCAGGGTGATATAAATCGTCCGCACCGTCAAATTCCGTTATATCAAGGTGCTCAAAGCCTAAAAAATCTGCACCTTTATGACCCGGCATATGCATTCTCAAGGGCGAGCTTCCGTTATATTTTTTTACAAAATCAGAAATTGGAGTGTTCATAATCATTCACCGAGAGCTCTTGCAATTGCAACCATAATTGCACATTCCATACGCTTACGGAAAAGCTTACAACCGCTTTCATAAACACCTGTAACAGAGCCGGTAGCGTGATAGGCGTTTGCGGCACAACCTCCCGAACAATAAAGCCTTGCCCAGCAATCCTTACATTCGGGGTGAGCATAAACATTGCAGGCTGCGAATTCGCTTTGGATTTCCTTGTTTGTAACACCGTCCCATACATTACCTAACTTGAATTTTTCATCGCCTACAAACTGATGGCAGGGGTATAAATCTCCCCAGGGAGTAACCGCCATATATTCGGTTCCGCTTCCGCAACCGGAAATGCGTTTGTATATACAGGGACCGCCTGTCAAATCAATCATATAGTGGTAAAAAGTAAACGGTTTTCCCTGCTTATCTCTTTCGAGCATTAAATCTGCAAGGTCTTCGTATTGCTTCATTACGATTTCTAAATCTTCTTCTGTAAGCTCCGCAGGGTCACCGGGAGCGCACACAACCGGCTCCATACTCAATTCGCTGAAGCCTAAATCAAGCATTTGCTGAATATCTTTAAGAAAATCGGGGTTTGCGTGGGTAAATGTACCGCGCATATAGTAGTTTTTGCCGTTCCTTGCTTCAACAAATTTTTGAAATTTGGGAACAATTTTGTCCCAGCTTCCGTTACCTGCATAATCTACGCGGTAGCGGTCGTGGATTTCTTTTCTTCCGTCAAGGCTGAGAACTACGTTACTGCACTCTTTATTGGCAAATTCAATAACATCATCATCAACTAAAACACCGTTTGTGGTAAGAGTAAAGCGGAAATTTTTATTGTGCTCTTTTTCAACGCTTCTGGCATATGCCACAAGGTCTTTTACAACCTGAAAATTCATAAGTGGCTCACCGCCGAAGAAGTCAACCTCAAGGTTGTGACGAGTACCTGAATTTTCAATAAGAAAATCAAGGGCACGTTTGCCAACCTCAAAGCTCATAACATCTCTTTCGCCGTTGTATTTTCCCTGACTTGCAAAGCAGTATGCACAGTTAAGATTACAGGTGTGGGCAATATGAAGGCACAACGCTTTTACAACGCCTGCGGTTTTCTGCTTGAGAGTGCCCGCCATAGATTCGAATGTATCGGGAGCAAAAAGCTTGCCGGAGTCTTTTAAACTTTGTACCTGAGCATAACACTCAGCAATATCTGACTCCGTAATATCTTCTCGGTCAGCATATTTTTCTGCTAAAACATTTAATATCTCATCTTTGCTTTTATCCTCAAACATAGCAATAATGTCATAAGCTACCTCATCCACAACGTGAACAGCACCTGAACAGACGTCCAGCACAATATTGTAGCCACCCTGCTTGTACTGATGAATCATATTTTTTCTCCTCCAGAGTAAGTGTATCCGAATCAAATTTTGGGATAGTATTTTCCACTCATATTTTGTTAAAATACTCGTAAATCCGTCACGAAAAATGCCGCCGTTTCCGGCGGCATTTCGTTTTTCTGAAATTAATTACTTGCTTTCTTTAACGCTTTCGCATTCCTGATTAGCAATACCGCAGCTTGTTTTGCAAGCAGACTGGCAAGAAGTCTGGCATTCACCACAACCACCGTTTTTAGCACTTTCGCACAAATTGCGTGTTTCAATAGTTTTGATATGTTCCATGAGAAAGTCCTCCATATAAATTTTTCGTATTTAGTTTACCACAGAGGTTTTTATATGTCAATTGAATTTTTTAGGTTAATATATTTTAAATTTTATGAATATACCGTATAAAAGGCAATTTTGCAAATTCCGGGAGATATAACAATGACAGAAATATTAAAGTTTTCACCATTAAACCTAACCTCAATAAGTCTGACCCTGGCTGTAGTTTTTGTAAACGGTTTGACTGATGCACCAAATGCTATTTCCACGGTAACTGTCACAAGGTGTATGAAATTAAAACCGGCACTCTTAATGTCCGCAATATTCAATTTTCTCGGGGTCGCGGTTATGAGTGCCGTGAACAATTCAGTTACTGTTACTGTTGCAAATATAGTGGATTTCGGAAATGATGCATATTCCGCCTCGGTCGCTCTTTCTGCCGCACTTTTCAGTATCGTTTTCTGGTCAGTGCTTGCCTGGTATTTTGGTATTCCTACCAGCGAAAGCCACGCTCTTATTGCAGGGCTTTCAGGCAGTGCAATTGCCATTAACGGAGGGCTTTCAGGTATTAACGGCGGAGAATGGATTAAAGCGGTAAAAGGACTTTTCACCTCTTGTTTATTTGGTTTTGCTGTTGGTTTTATTATATGCAAGCTGATAATTATATTTTTCAGAAACGTAAAGAGAAAGAATGCAGAAAAATTTTTTAAATACGGTCAGATTTTTGCTGCTGCAGGAATGAGCTTTATGCACGGGGCACAGGACGGACAAAAATTTATTGCCGTATTAATGCTGTGTATGACCTTTTCGGGTAACGCACAAAACAAAAATTTTCAACCAGATTGGAAAGTAATTCTTCTTTGCTCAGTTGTTATGGCTTTGGGTACAATGTGCGGCGGTAAAAAGATTATAAAATCCGTTGGAATGGATATGGTGAAGTTAGAAAAATATCAGGGCTTTTCCGCAGACCTTTCTGCTTCACTTTCTCTTTTCGTTAGTACGGTTTTGGGGTTCCCCGTTTCCACCACCCACGCAAAAACCACAGCAATGATGGGGGCAGGTGCGGCGAGGAACATAAACTCCCTGAACCCGTCAGTTATAAAAGACATTGCATTAACTTGGCTTTTAACTTTCCCCGGTTGTGGAATTATAGGGTTTGTTGTAACTAAAATATTTTTGAAAATGTTTTAGTAATTTTTCCCCCAATTCTTTCTGTTATAGAACTTCTTATCGTGTAAGTTCTTTTTCTTTCTCTCTTTTTTATATTGCTTTTTCTCTTTATGGGTCATTTTGAATTTAAATTTTCTTTCGGGGACTTCCTCGCAAAGAGGGGTTGCAAGACCGCCGAGAGTTCCTTTAACCTGGGTAGAGGCAAGAATTACAATATCTTTATCTTTGGGAAGAGTAACCTCTGTTGCACCGTTCAAATCAATTTCAACTGCGAAAAAATACATTGATTTTGCAGTTGCATCGCGGAAATTCTTGTGACAATGGGTAAATTCGTAAGCAACCTTGCATTTTTTTATTCTTGCAGTTTCTTTAAAATCATACATATCCCAACGTGCAGGTCTTTCGAATGCATCATAAACAGTTTTTATAACAACATTATTTCCAACCTTGAATTTTGCCTTTTTGTCGCCGTCAATGGAGTTGCAGAGAAGAACTAATTTCGTTGTATCTTTGTCAACTGTGATTTTCTGACCTTTTGCAATTGTGGCATTTTTGCCCTCTTTTGAAATTACAAAGTCAATACCGCCAAAAGTGAATTTGTCGGGGGTAATTTCATAGGGGATTGTGTATGCAAAATCACCAAGATTACCTTGCTTTGTAATCAATTCTTTATTAAATTCAAGTTGTGCAGGCTCGCAAGTGGCTTTTTCTGCATTATATGGACTGTCTTTAAGCTTAAGTGCGAAGGATTTGATTTCATAGGGCTTGAAACCTGTGACGAGCTTTCCGTCAAAAATCTTTGCTTCACCCAGGTGTTCTTCGCTTGCATATACCTCTCTTGCGCTTTCAATTCCGTCGCCTAATGTAAGGGTGAAGTTTTCAACAATTTTCTTTGTACCCTCACCGAGACGAACAATGATTTCATCGCTTTCCTCTGCCTTTTTCATAGCGCGGATGATAACATCGTTTGTTGAAACGTTACCAAAAGAATATTCTGTTCCGAGAGCTCCGTCGTGTTTATCGCAAACCACTGCGCACATAGGCTGTGTAAATAATCTTGCCTGAAGCTGAGTATCTGCACCCACATTGCCTTGGTGACTGAAAATTCCGAAGGAGTATCTGTTAAGACCCAAATCCATCATAGACTGCATTGAGTCGATACGGTAGTTGCCTTTGGGAGTGTGAACAACTGTAAGGCGGAGGGTGTTGTTATCAAACTTATCCCAACCGTATTTACATTCGCTGATAACGGAAACTCCGAATTCACCGCTCTTATCTGTAATATCTGCCCATTTCTGTGCAGGAACCTCATAGAGCTGCTTTGTCATATTTCCACGCTCAATTGCACCGAGACCAAGGTCATAAAGTGCTGTTTCATTATCTGCAGTAAAGGAGAAAACATTTTTTGCCATTGTCTGAAGTGACTGCCATTCAATTTCGGAATAAACCTCAACTGCTTCGCCGCCGTCGGTAAGGGCAATTATATTTGTAAATATGCTTCTGTCGTCTTTCTGAGTAACCTTATAGGCAACTCTTGCAACGCCATTTTCAAGCTCTTCAATTTTTACAAGAGCAGGCTTTCTGTCGGGCTTTTTGTTTGCCTCGTCAAAATTCATTTCCCAAGCGGGCCAATCCCAAGAGCCTGTGTAGTTGAAAAGACCCGTTTCAACCGGAGCTTTAAGTATTTCTTTATTATCAAGTGTTTTATCAACAATTGAGCAAATATCACCGTTGCTGTTGAGCTTAACAATATATTTGCCGTTTTGCAGAGAGTTGTTGCCTATGGAAATATCTCCCTCGACAGAGCAGGGGGAATTGCTTTCGCGAATATCATAAACCTTAAATCCGAGACTTTTTACATCTGCAATAAAAGTTATTTCAGTTTTTCCGTCAGAAAGTTTTTTGCTCTGGGTTTTTATTTCTGTTTCACCGTCAAAAACCTTTACATAGTCTGTTTTTATATTATCAAGGCGGACTGTAACTGCTCCGTGTCTGTTTGCTTCAATAGGGTTATAAACGGTAATAGGTGTACCCTTGCAGTTTTTTGTGTTCATTAATTTACCAACAGAAGAAACCGCGCCCTCAATTTCGCTTTGGAATTGGTTCATTGAAACATAAAGGTCGTTCCAGGAGCGTTTATAAACTCTCTGGCAGGAGGTGCCGGGCATATCATCGTGGAAATGGTGGGAAAGAACTCTTTTCCAGGAGCGAGTAAGGCTTTCTCTGTTGTAGTCATATGTACCCAGCCAATCACCTAAAACAGAACTGCGCTCTGCCATATCTGCAAGCTCTTCCGCTCTTCTGTTCCAGCGTTTGCTCATAACTCTTGAGGTGTAACCGCCGATAGCGTGCTCGCTCATAACAAGCTCAGTTTCCCAAACAGGCAGCTTTTCTTTTTGTTCGGCAGTGAGCTGTTCATCAATATCTCTGTAATACTGGTCTGCGGTTGCGGCGATAATTTCAATATCACTTTCGTTGTTTTTGTTGATTTCCTGCTCAACGAATGCAACGGATTTTTCTTTAGGTGCACCGCCTCTGTCGCCTGTACCGTGGAAAACAGTTGTCCAAGGAAAATCGTATTGCTCGTTTTCTTTAAACTTCTCTTCCATAAAATCCCAGTTACGCAGCTTATCAAGGGATTTGCTGTAAGAACCTAATTTTAAGGTTGTATAAACCTCGTTACCGTCAACACCGCGCCATCTGCCTGTGTCAAAGGGTACACCGTATGCACCGCCCCAGCTTAATTTCTGGGTGGTGAAGCCTTTAAGGTTTGCGTGGTGCATTATACTTGGAAGTGCCCAACCGAAGCCGAAGCAGTCGGGAAGGTATATGTCACAAGAGGTTTTTCCGAATTTATTGCGGAAATAGGAATTACCTATAAGAATATTTCTGAAAAGTGCTTCGGGGGAGGGCACGTTAACATCTCCGTTTTCATAAGCAGAGCCGCACACATTCCAACGACCACTTTTAATATATTCCGTCATTTTTTTGAACTGCTCGGGGTAATACTCCTCCATAAGCTCATATCTGTATGCACCCTCGAAATTGAATTTATATGTAGGGTATTTTTTAAGTAAATAGAAATTCTGATTAAATGTGTCGTCTATGTATTGGTCAATGCTTTCTTCCAGATCCCAACTCCAGACAGTATCAAGGTGAGCCGTTGCAATTGTATAAATTTTTTTCTTTCCCATAATGCATCTCCTAACGGTAAATATAGGGAAATTATATAATATTGAAACTCTCTTTGCAACAGGTTTTGTATGTGAAAAATTCCCAAATATCAGAGGGTTTTTTTGGTAGTATAATTGTTTTAAAATCCTTGAAATATATGGTAAAAGAAATATAATAGAAAGTGAAGTTTTCTGTCTGAAAGGATGGCATAAAAATGGATAAAATTATAAAAGTCGGATTTATCGGATGCGGCGGTATTGCAAACAGCAAGCATATGCCCGCTCTTCAAAAGGTTGATGGTGTCGAGATTGTTGCTTTCTGCGATATTATCAAAGAAAGAGCAGAAAAATCTGCAAAAAAATTCGGCACTCCCGATGCAAAGGTTTATGAGGATTACAAGGAGCTTCTCAAGGATGAAAGTATTGATGTAATCCACGTTTGCACCCCTAACCGTTCTCACAGCTTTATTACCATTGATTCTCTTGAAGCAGGCAAGCACGTTATGAGCGAAAAGCCTATGGCAAAAACCTATGAAGAAGCAAAGGCTATGTGCGAGGCTGCAGAAAGAACAGGTAAAAAGCTTACTATAGGTTATCAGAACCGTCAGACACCTGAAAACCTTTATATTAAAAAATGTGCTGAAAACGGGGATTTTGGTGAGATTTATTACAGTAAAGCTCTTGCACTTCGTCGCCGTGCAGTTCCCACATGGGGCGTTTTTCTTAACGAATATGAGCAGGGTGGAGGTCCTCTTATTGATATTGGTACTCACGCTCTTGATATGACACTCTGGGTTATGGATAACTATGAGCCCGAAATGGTTGTTGGCCAGACCTTCCGTAAGCTTGCAGACCAAGAGGAGCAGGGCAACGCATGGGGCAAATGGAATCCTGATGAGTTTACAGTTGAGGACTCTGCATTTGGATTTATCAAAATGAAAAACGGTGCAGTTATCAACCTTGAATCAAGCTGGGCGCTTAATATTGCAGATTATTATGAGGCATCATATATGATTTGTGGTGACAAGGGTGGTGCAGACACCATTACCGATACAGCAAGAATTAACTACATAAAGCATCAGCGTCAGTGCATTGAAGAGCCCAATCTCAATGCAGGCGGTGCCGCATTCTTTGAGGGTCAGAAGGACGGTTCTCCCGCAGAAATGGAAGCATCTTCTTGGATTAACGCAATAAGAACTGACACAGACCCCGTTGTTTTACCCCGTCAGGCACTTTGTGTAACTCGTATTCTTGAAGCAATTTATGAATCTGCAAAAACAGGCAAGCCTGTATATTTCAATGACTGATAAGGAGATATAAAAATGAAATTCGCAGTACAGCTTTATTCCGTTCGTGACCATATTAAAGACGGAAATGATATGTTGGAGGTTCTCGGCAAGGTTAAAGAAATCGGCTTTGACGGTATTGAATTTGCAGGCTATTTCGGACTTTCTGCTGAAGAGCTTCGTGCAAGATGTGAAGAATTAGGTCTTGAGGTAGTGGGAACTCATTTAGAATTAGATGATTTTCTTCCCGAAAATCTTGATAAAACACTTGGGTACAATAAAAAACTTGGTGCTAAATATGTTGGTGTGGGCGGAGCACCTCATTCAACCTATGAGGAAGCAAAAAACACAGGTGATGTTCTCAGTGCCGCCGGGGTAAAGGCTCGTGAAATGGGTATGGATACATATTATCATAACCATACAGAAGAATTCACAGACCTTAAAGACGGCAAAAACGCTATGGATATCATTTCCGAAAACGGATGTAAGCTTGAGGTTGATACATATTGGAGCTTCTGCGCAGGTATCGACAACAGCAAATATCTTCCCGAAAACAAAGATAAAATAGTTCTTATTCATATTAAAGACGGTGTTGACCGTAAGCCTAAGGCACTTGGCGAAGGTGAAAATGATTTGGCTAAGGTTGTTGAGGGCGTAAAAGCTACCGGTTTGGATTGGGTTGTTCTCGAGAATGATGATCCGGTTCCAACGGGCTTGGAAGATATTGCTCGTAGTTATCAGTGGTTAGAGAAAAACTTTAAATAATAGAAAGGCTTTTGACTTATGAAACTTGGCGTTCTTACAAATTTATTAGGTACAGTTTCCCTTGAAGAAGCGTTGAAATATTTTAAATCTCTCGGTCTTGAAATGGTTGAAATCGGTTGCGGTGGTTTCCCCGGTAAAGCACATGCTGACCCCGATATTCTTCTCAACGATGAAAAGGCTTTAGAGGATTTTAAGGCGCTTCTTAAAAAATATGATGTTGAAAT